>DATNIE010000028.1:0-101502 GCA_035604595.1 Steroidobacteraceae bacterium
GGATTGCCGGACACGATCCTGACGCGCTCGGTCGTGATCCGGATGCGCAGGCGCGCGCCGAGCGAGCGTGTCGAGCAGTTCCGGCAACGCATTCATGCATCAGAAGGCTATGAACTTCGAGAGCGGCTGGCCGAGTGGGCCATCGGCATCAGTTCTAGATGGCGCGGCATCTATCCAGAAATGCCGGCCGGCGTGGAAGACCGCGCCGCGGACGTGTGGGAGCCATTGCTCGCGGTCGCCTAAGCGGCCGGAGGGGCTTGGCTGGCCCGCGCCCGCGTGGCCGCCATTGCGATGGTGGCGGCCGCTAGGGAGACGCCTCCGAGCCTCGGCGTACAGCTCCTAACGGATCTGCGTCGGGTCTTCGGAGACGCCCACGCGATGGCTACAGACGCCATTCGTCAGGCCCTGTGCGAGTTCGAGGAATCCCCGTGGCGCGACATGCGGGGAAGCCCGTTGGACGCGCGGCGACTCGCCAAGCTTCTGAATGCCTACGGCGTGAAGTCAAGAAATATCCGAATCGGCAGCGCGACGCTTAAGGGCTACACCCGCGAAGATCTGCACGATCCGTGGGCGCGATACCTGCCAACCACCCCCGCCGAGGGCGCTACATCCGCCACATCCGCTACAGACGAGCCTCCCGCTCCCTTTGTGGCCTCTGTAGCGCATGTAGCGGACTTGGCGGGTGACCGGGGGGAGCGATTCTGATGATGGCGCACCAAGTCATCGTCAGCCTCGCCGACATCGGGGTCACTTTACGCGTCGATGGTGCATTCATTGTCGCCGACCCGCGGGAGGCGCTAACCCCGGAGGCGCGCGACCTGATCCGCGCCCATAAGGCGGATCTGATCGCGACACTTGCGGGTTCATGCTTCGGCCTGAGTGCGGAATTTCGGGCGGCGGTCGCGCTCGGCCGCCTGCACTTGTGCGGGAACTGCTCGCGGTTTGCCGTCGGCAGAAACCCGACCGGACCCGGCCACTGCGTATTCTTCAATATCGAGACGTGGCCGTACGTGCCGTTCAATTGCTCAAGATTCGAGGTGAGCCCGGCGCCCGCGGCGGCGGACCCCAAACCGCACCAGTCGGTTAGCAGTCACATGTCCGACTCTGGGGGTGGGATACCACTGCGGAAGGGCTGCAACGCCTGATGGCGAAGAAACCAAAAGCCAGCAACAGTGAGGGGGCGGCGAAGGCCAAGCCGCAGCCAGCGGACGCCCCCACGAGCGAAGCGATAGCCGCAGCACGCTCCATAGCGCGCACCACACTGCGCCCGACGGTGAACAGTGCCAGAACCATCCAGACCGTGCGAGGCGACAAACGGGACGACCTCAGCCTGGTCAGCTTGGTTGACGCACTGTCGGAACAATGCGCGCTCGTATCGAGCGGTAACCTCTCGCGGCCGGAAGCCGTGTTGACCGCGCAGATGCACACACTGGATGCTCTGTTTAGCCGCCTGACCCGGCTGGCCTGCCAGAACCTCGACCACTTCGACGCGGCTGAGCGGCTGTTCCGGCTTGCCTTCAAGGCACAGAGTCAGGCACGGGCAACCGTTGAGGCGCTGGCGGTGGTCAAGAATCCACCCGTGATGTTTGCCAAACAAGCCAACCTGACGACTGGGCCGCAGCAGATCAATAACAACCTGTCCCTCGCGCGCGGCATTCCTGAAGCTGCGCCAAACAAACTATTGGAGCAAACCGATGGCGAACGGCTGGACTCCATCACGACGAGCGGCGCAGTCAACAGCGATCCGGCGATGGCAACCGTGGATGTGCTCCACCGGGCCGCGCACGGCCGAGGGCAAGCGTCGGGTATCCCGCAATGCGTATCGCGGAGGCCACCGGCCAGCCTTCAGAGCCACGATGCAGCGGCTGCGCGAGCTGCTGGCCGAGCACGACAACGTGCTGCAAGGGCTGGAGTAAAACATGATCGACCCTGACACTGAGGCCCCGCTGCCGGGTACGGGCCTGAGCGAGGCCGAGCTGGCCGAACTGGCGCGCGATATCACAATGACGGAGGCGCAAATTGAGCAGTTGCAGCGCGACCTGATCTTTTCCCCGGCTGAGATTGAGGCGTTGCTGGCTTGTATCGGATGGCCGCCCGTACGGTCCCCGTAGTGTTGATGCGGTGTCGCAGGCGACCGTGATGTTTCCGATCAACGGCTGCGAAATGCGAGACACATCGATACAAACGTCATTGTCACAAGCGTGTCAATGGGCACTTTCTCGGCCATCGGGCAGATCCTCTACGACTCGACTTCTACCGTGTACCGAGCGATGCGAGTGCCCGCTATTTCACTGGATCGCCGTTCTTGTCGAATCTCAACACGATACCCGTGGCCGCTACCTTGCAGACGTACTGAGGATCGATAATAAAGCCGGGCGGAGGTGGCGGAATCGTTCCCGCCGCGGACAGCGGAGCCTCGCGGCACACCTGCATTTCGCCCGTGACACTATCCAGCCGGACCCACCGTGGCAGTTGATCAGGCGAGGAAAGGGCTGCGATCGTATAGCGAGGATGGCGCGGATCCCCGCAACCGGCTACCAGCCCGATTGCCAGTAGGCCGATTAACATCCGAAACCCAATTGACATCGTCATTCCCCAAGTGCGCCTCTGGGCGGCCTAAATCGATATTCGGCAGTTAGTCGTGCCGGAACCTCTCAAGGGCAGCGTACTTCAAGCTGGCCTCGACAAAATACCCGTTGCAGGTACCGCACTGGTACCGATAGTTGCCGTGGTGGTCCTTGTCGATGGGACGGACCGTACCCGTGTGCTCACACTTTGGGCAGTCAAAGTAATGCGAGTCGGATCGGCGTTTGAATGTCATAGAGCAAACCTCGCTGTGAGAGGCGCTCGAAGCCGCAACGTGGCGATGCTCTACCTAGCGACCAACTATAGAGCCGGAAGCCGAGGTCCGCCAGCTTTCGGCCCATCGCCAACCTGCGCCGCTACCGGCTCAGTTGTGCTGAATCATGATCGTCCCGTCGATATCGACGGTCTGGGGTTGGCGCACGTTGCGGTTAAGGCAGGAACGCGGGGTCAGTGGCGATGCGGCGACGGAAGGCGTAGAAACGGCCGACAGGGCGGAGAACGGCTGACTGCACAGCGCAGGGCCGCGTCGCGGCATTACGCGAACCGATAGGGGGCACAGCCGATGGATAGGACGTCGTTGTTGATTGCGACGATGGCGGCCCTGATGGCTTGCACCACTGTACCAACGCTCACGATGAAGCTTATGTCGCGCGACGACGGCACCATTTACACCGGGACCGTAAATGGCAATGGACGCGGATCAGGGACAATGTCCGTGACTGTTGGCGACAAATCGTGCTCCGGGTTGTTCGCTAGAGGGGCGTCCAATGACAGTTTCGGTTTCTTCACAACTTACGGGGCAAAAGGGGCTGGGTCGGTGGGAACGGTTCAGTCCTCCGGCGGCACTTCCACTGTTAAGGCCCTGATGTCTTGCTCTGACGGCAAGGGCATTCGGTGTGACTTTGTTGGCGGCGGCATGACTGGTACAGGCATTTGTGTAGATAGTACGGGCCACGTGTTCGACGCAATTGTGATGTGAGCAACCGGTTGGTAAGCGGCCGAGACTCTAACCGTTTGCGGCCATCGCGCGCGTTTAGACTGCCTGGCAGATACCGACTAACCGCTACTTTGTAGCGAGAATCTTGGCCTTGCGCGCCTGAAACTCATCTTCTGTGATGATCCCTTTCTTTCTAAGCTCGTCCAGTTTCGTCAATTCCTCATAGATGTCGGCTGGCGCGGTCTTGACAGCCTCGGCGGACTTGGACGGGACCGGTGAGACGGGCTGCGCAGCCTCAGTGGGTGATACGCATTTGAAATGCAACTCCGTCGAACCGAGTCGTGCAGGCATCGCTGGCGTGACCGTCTCACTCAGTGTCTTTACTTCAAGTCCTTTCTCGCGGCAGAAGGCATTGGCTTCACGATAAACCGCAGCTTTGTTGCTGAGCGACACGCCAATGCCCGGTGAACCATCCTTTTTGCCGATCATGTAGGAATCTTGGTCCATTCGAATTACGCCCGTGCTGGCGCAGCCTGAAAGCAGTAGGAGAACGCCGACGAGGCTCGCCATCCTAAGTTCGTGTGCCATCGCTGCCCCCTCGCGCTGCGGGCTATCCCCGGTCGGAGGATAGCGCCGGGCTATGGGCTGCTGTCCAGTCGCGGCCGCCGATTTTACCCATAGATTACCCATAACGTACGCGTGCGCTGCGTCGTCACTGATAAATACTTATTTATCAACAGGTTGATGGCGCTCCCAGAGGGATTCGAACCCTCGTACCAGCCTTGAGAGGGCTGTGTCCTGGGCCTCTAGACGATGGGAGCAATAGGGCCGGGGCCGGGAGGCGCCGGCTGATGCTAGCCTGTTATTATACGGCGCGACCATCGCACCACAAGCGAGACCCTCTTCTGGCTAACCCGTCCATCGCGGCCGCGCGCGCGCCGCACGCTGAGCGCCCAGCCGGCCCCGTTGTGATCGAGCGCGCGGCGCACTCCATCTCGCGCGCCGACATCTCACCACAGGCCCTCAAAGTCCTGTATCGACTCAAGGACGCTGGCTACCAGGCGTTCCTCGTCGGCGGGAGCGTCCGCGACCTGCTGCTCGGAATCCGACCCAAGGATTTTGACGTGGCGACAAATGCGCTGCCCGAGGAAATCCGGCGCGTGTTCCGTAACTGCCGCCTGATCGGGCGTCGCTTCCGGCTCGCGCACGTGCACTTCGGCGACGAGATTATCGAGGTCGCGACCTTCCGCGCGGCGACGGCGCCAGAGGAGGTCGACGACGAGGATCATCGCGAGGTTGACGATGCGCGGGCCCACGACGACAGCGGACGGATCCTGCGCGACAACCTCTACGGCACGATCGACGCAGACGTCTGGCGGCGAGATTTCACGGCCAATGCGCTTTATTACAACATCGCCGATTTCTCCGTGTGGGACTACGTCGGCGGGTTCGAGGACGTCACGGCACGGGTGCTGCGGCTGATCGGCGATCCCGAGGTTCGCTACCGCGAGGATCCCGTCCGGCTGCTCAGGGCAGCACGCTTCGCGGCCAAGCTCGGTTTTCAGCTGCACTCCGACACCCGCGCGCCGATGCGTGCGCTCGCACCGCTGCTCGCGAGCGTACCCGCGGCGCGCCTGTTCGATGAGTGCACGAAGCTGTTTCTCGGCGGCCATGGGGTCGCGGGTTTCGAGCGCCTGCGTGAGTTCGACTTGCTGCCGCACCTGCTGCCCGCGCTCGCGGAGGAACTGGCGCGCGAGCCGGACGGCGAGGCGGCGCGCCTGCTCGCGCTCGGCCTCGCCGGGACCGACGCGCGGGTGCACGCGGATCGCTCGGTCACGCCGACGTTCCTGTTCGCGGTGCTGCTGTACGGGCCGATCATGCGGCTGGCGGCCGAGCGCCGCGCGGCGGGCGTCCCGCCAGTTCAGGCGCTCGCCGAGGCGACCGATGCCGTCCTCACCGCCCAGGTCAGGCGGGTCGCGGTGCCAAAGCGGTTCACGCTGCCACTGCGCGAGATGCTGGCGCTGCAGCCGCGCTTCGAGCGACGCGACGGACGCAAGGCCCTCGCACTCCTTCACCACCCGCGTTTCAGGGCGGCCTACGATCTGTTCGTCCTGCGGGCGGACGCGGGGGCAGTCCCGCGCGAGCTCGCCGACTGGTGGACCGAGATCCAGACGGTCAGCGCCGAGGAACGAGTCGAGCGGATCGCCGCGCTCGCGCCCCCGGAGGGCGGCGAGACGCCTCCGGCCGGGCGCCGCCGCCGGCGTCGCCGGCGCCCGCACGGCGGCGCCGAGCATCCGCCAGGCTAGCGTGGACGCTGGGTCTTGGTGGACGCCGGCGTTCATCGGCCTCGGCAGCAATCTCGATGATCCGCCGCGCCAGCTCGATGCGGCACTCGCCGGTCTCGCGGCACTGCCGGCGAGCGTGCTCGTCGTGGTCTCACCCCGCTACCGCTCGCGCCCGGTCGGCTTCCAGGATCAGCCAGACTTCATCAATGCCGCGGCCGCGCTGCTGACCCGGCTCGATGCCGAGGCGCTTCTTCGGGAGCTGCGAGCGCTCGAAGTGCAGCTCGGCAAGCGCCCCCCACCGGTGCGCTTCGGACCGCGCCGCATTGACCTCGATCTGCTGGCGTTCGGCACGCAGGCCTTGCGCTCGCCGACGCTCGAGCTGCCGCATCCGCGCCTGCACGAGCGGGCGTTCGTCCTGTATCCTCTCTCAGACATAGCGCCCGAGCTGTGGATACCGGGTCGCGGCCGCGTTGCCGCGCTCCGGGCTGCGGTCCCGGGCGACACCCTGTCGCTGCCGTGATCCGCCACGCGTGAGTACCGCGCCTGCCCAGCCGTCCGAAGCTTTCGCACACCGCTACGTCGTGATCGAAGGACCGATCGGCGTCGGCAAGACGAGTCTCGCCCGTCGCCTTGCGGCGCTCGCCGGTGCCGAGCCCGTGCTCGAACGCGCCGAGGAGAACCCGTTCCTCGAGCGCTTCTACCGTAACCCGCGCAGCGGTGCGCTGCCCGCGCAACTGTACTTCCTGTTCCAGCGGACCCGCCAGCTGCACCAGCTCAAGCAGAGCGATCTGTTCGCGCCGGTGCGCGTCGCCGACTTTCTGCTCGAGAAGGACCGCCTGTTCGCGCGCGTCACCCTGGATGATGAGGAGTACGCGCTCTATGAGCAGGTGTACCAGCGGCTCGCCATCGATGCCGCGGTACCCGACCTCGTCGTGTACCTCCAGGCGCCGGTTGACGTGCTGCAGGATAGGATCGCGCGACGTGGCATCCGTTACGAGCAGGGCATGGAGCGCGAGTACCTCGAGCGCGTGGTCGATGCCTACACGCGTTTCTTCCACCACTACGACGCCGCGCCGTTGCTGATCGTCAACGCGGGCGAGGTCGACTTCATCGGCAACGACGCGCACTTTGCGCAGCTCGCCGCCGAGATCAGCCGGCCGCGCCGCGGTCGTCACTACTTCAACGCGTTCCGCAGCTGAGCCGGTCAGGCCGTGCGCGCAAGCCGCGCGCGCTGCAGGCGGGATTGGGGCGCCGCCGTCTTCAGCCGGCGCCCGTCTTGCGCCGCTGCTGCGCGAGCGCCCAGCCGACGTGCTCGCGCACCAGCGCCGAGGGGTGGTCGGCGCGGGCCTCGAGCGCTTGCTGTACTCCCGGCTCCGCCGGCGCATTGCCGAGCGCCACCGCGACGTTGCGCAGCCACCGCTCGTGGCCGATCCGCCGGATCGGGCTCCCTTGGAAGTGCGCATCGAACTCGCTCGCGGACCACGCGAACAGACTCGTGAGCCGCGGCGCGTCGAGCCCGTGGCGTGGCTCGAAGCCGGGCACGGACGTGACCCGCGCGAACTTGTTCCACGGGCAGACCAGCTGGCAGTCGTCGCAGCCGTAGATCCGGTTACCGATCGGCGCGCGCAGTTCCTCCGGAATCGTTCCCTTGAGCTCGATCGTCAGGTACGAGATGCAGCGTCGCGCATCGAGCCGGTAGGGCGCGATAATCGCACCCGTCGGGCAGGCAGGAATGCACGCGGCGCAGCTGCCGCAGTGCGCGCTGGCCGGCGGGTCGATCGGCAGCTCGAGGTCGGTGTAGAGCTCGCCGAGGAAGAAATAGGACCCCGCGTGGCTGTTGATGAGATTCGTGTGCTTGCCGATCCAGCCGAGCCCGGCATTGCGGGCAAGGGGCTTTTCGAGCACGGGCCCGGTATCGACGAATACCCGGTAGCCAAACGGGCCGATGCGCCGGCCAAGCTGATCGGCAAGCTGCTGCAGTCGGCCGCGCATCAGCCGGTGATAGTCCCGGCCGAGCGCGTACCGGGAGACATAGCCGAGCGAGGGGTCGGAAAGCACGGCCTGCGCCGGCCGCGCGGCGCCCGGCCAGTAGTCGAGGCGGACGGTTATCACCCGCACCGTCCCGGCCTTGATGGCCGCGGGACGTGCCCGCCGGGCCCCAAAACGCTCCATATAGTGGAGCTCGCCATGCAAGCCCGCGGCCAGCCATTCGAGCAGTCGCGCCTCGTCGTCCGCGAGGTCGATGCCGGCGATCCCGACCTCGTCAAAGCCGAGCGCCAGCGCCAGGCCCTTGAGTTCGGCCGCGAATTCCGGGTGCGACGGGTCGTTCATCGGAGTCAGTCGAGTATAGAACCGCGAGCTACGCGATAATCGGCCGGTGCAGCCGCTACCCATTTTGATCCATTCGACCGCAGCCATCCGGGCGGCCGACCGCCATGCCATCGACGTGCTCGGGATCCCCGGCTACACGCTGATGACGCGCGCGGGCGAGGCGGCGCTGGGTGCGCTGCGCGCCCAGTGGCCGCTGGCGCGACGCATCCTCGTGATCTGCGGGCGCGGCAACAACGGCGGCGATGGCTACGTGCTGGCGCGTTACGCGCAGGCCGCGGGGCTCACCGTCACCGTGACCGCCCCGGCGGGGCCGCCGGCCGACGGCGATGCCGCCCGCGCGGCAAGGGACTGGGCGGCAACCGGCGGGCGCACCGAACCGTGGCACGAGGCGCTCCTCGCCCACGCCGATCTCGTGGTCGATGCGCTGCTCGGGACCGGGCTCACCCGCGCCGTCGAGCGGCCGCTCGCCGCAGTGATTGCAAGCGCGAACGACGCCGCCCGTCCGATCCTCGCGCTCGACACGCCCTCAGGCCTCGACACCGAGACGGGCCTTCCGCACGGTGCGGCCATGCGGGCGACGCTGACGGTCACCTTCGTGGGTCTCAAGCCAGGCTTTTTTCTGGGGCTCGGGCCCGAGTACGTCGGGCGGCTCGTCTGCGATGATCTCGACGTGCCAGCGAGCGCGTTCGGCTCCTCGCTCGGAGTCCTCAGGCGCATCACGGACGCGGATCTCAGGCGGGCGCTGCCGCAGCGCGCGCGCACGGCACACAAGGGAACGTTCGGAAGGGTACTCGTGATCGCCGGTGGCGCGGGCATGGCCGGCGCCGCGCGGCTCGCGGGCGAGGCTGCGCTGCGCGTCGGGGCAGGGCTCGTCACGCTCGCCACCTGGCCCGCGCATGCGGCCGCGATCGCGGCTGGCCGCCCAGAGCTCATCTGCATCGGCGTCGAGGAGCCGACAGCCCTCGGGGCGCTGCTCGCATCCGCTGACGTCGTCGCGATCGGTCCGGGCCTCGGACGCACGGCGTGGGCGAGCGGCCTCGTCGAGGCCGCGTTCGCGACCGGTAAGCCGCTCGTCGTTGATGCCGACGCGCTCAATGCACTCGCGCGTGCGCCTGTTGCGCGTGGCGGCTGGTGTCTGACGCCGCACCCGGGCGAGGCAGGGCGATTACTCGGGATGGACGCTGACTCCGTCCAGAAGGACCGGCTCGCGGCGGTCCGCGCACTGGTTGCCCGCTACGACGGGGTTGCGGTCCTGAAGGGAGCCGGCACGCTGATTGCCGAGGCGGACCGGCCCGCCTACGTTTGCGAGCGGGGCAACCCGGGCATGGCCGCGGCCGGCATGGGTGACGTGCTGACGGGGGTCATCGCCGCGATCGCGGCTCAGCAGCCGGATCCGGGTGCGGCGCTGGGCCTTGCGGCCGCGGTCGGCGTGCTGGTGCATGCGAGCGCCGGGGACCTCGCGGCACGCGCCGGCGAGCGCGGGCTGCTGGCGACGGACGTGATCGCGCAGTTGCCCGCATGCGTGAACCCGACCAGCTGAGTGCCGCGCTTGCCGACGAGGCGGCGACGCGGGCGGCCGGCGCGGCGCTTGCCCGGGCACTCGACTCGGCGGGCGCGGATAGCGTCCTCGTGACCCTCGCCGGCGAGCTCGGCACGGGCAAGACGACACTGGCGCGCGGCTTTCTCGAGGCGCTCGGGGTCCGCGGGCCAGTGCGCAGCCCCTCCTACCCGCTCGTCGAGTCCTATCGGGCGGGCGCGCGCACGGTCCACCACTGCGATTGGTACCGCCTGTCGGCTGCGCAGGAGCTCGAGGGGCTCGGCTTTCGGGAGCTGGTGGGGGCAGGCCAGTGGATCCTGATTGAGTGGCCGGAGCGCGCCCCGGCCGTGGCGGCTCGCGCCGACCTGGCGCTCAACCTGACGTACGCGCCCGCGGGGCGCGACCTTGTCGTTTCCGCCGGTTCGCCGACGGGCCGACAGGTGGTTGCGAGGCTCAAGACAGATAAAGCTTTAGGATGAACTTGTAGGTCCATAATCCGATTTGAGTTTTTTGATCTTCGGGGCTAGAGTCCGCGCATGCAACGCCCGCTGCGAGACCGACTGTGTGCCCTGTGTGAGTGGCTCGCGCCGGCCGCGTGCGCGCTCGCTCTACTGGGCGTCACATCCGCGGCCGGGGCCGCCCCGGTCGCGCTCAAGACACTCGACGTCACCGGCACCCCCGATGCAACGCATCTAGTCCTCGATCTCGGCGGTTCCGCGAGCGCCTCGCTCTTCACCCTCACGCGGCCCGATCGGGTCGTCGTCGACCTCAAAGCGGTCGTCGTCGACCGGCAGCGGCTGAAGGTCCCGGCGGCGCAGGGGCTCGTCCGGAAGGTCCGTCTGGCACCGCGCGACGGCGGCGTGCTGCGGATCGTGCTCGAGGTCGACCGCCAGGTGCGGGCGCACTGGGTCGCGAACGAGAACGCCGTCGGCGAGGACCGCCGGCTGACCGTCGAGCTCGCGCCGCTCGGCGCGGACCTGGCGGGCGCGACTGCAGTGCCTGCGGAGGCACCGGCGGCACCGCCCGAGCGAAAGCTGTCCCTGGCGACGCGCGACCTCATCATCGCGGTCGATGCCGGCCATGGCGGCGACGACCCGGGCGCGACCGGCCGGGACGGCACCCGCGAGAAAGACGTGACGCTTGCGGTCGCGCGCGTGCTGGCCGCACGAATCAATTCCGAGCCCGGCATGCGCGCGGTCCTCACGCGCAATGGCGATTACTTCGTGCCGCTGCGCGAGCGGATCCGCCGGGCGCGGGTCGCGCAGGCGGATCTGTTCGTGTCAGTGCACGCCGATGCGGTGGTCGACCGCAGCGTCGCGGGGTCCTCGGTGTACGTGCTGTCGCAGCGGGGCGCCTCGAGCGAGGCGGCCAAATGGCTCGCCGACCGGGAGAATGCAGCCGACCTCGTCGGCGGGGTCTCGCTCGATGACAAGGACGACGTCCTGGCCTCGGTATTGCTCGACCTGTCGCAGTCGGCGGCGATGAGCGCCAGCATGGTGGCAGCCGAGAAGGTGCTCGATGAGCTCAACGAGGTCGGCGAGGTCCGCAAAGCTCGCGTGCAGCAAGCCGGCTTCGTCGTATTGAAGTCGCCCGATGTCCCGTCGCTCTTGATCGAGACCGCGTACATCACGAACCCCGGCGAGGAGCGACGCCTGCGAGATCCGCACCACCAGGCACGCCTCGCGGAGGCGATCCTGACCGGCATCCGCAACTACTTCCGCGAGAACCCGCCGCCCGGTACGCGCCTCGCGATGCTCGCGGCGTCGGCGGCAGGAAGTGGCGCTGCCGGCGGCGCTGCCGCGCCAGCGAGCGCGCTTCGGCGCTGAGCGACTGCTAGACTCGGGCACCGCGGCGGGCCACTCCCGGCGCGGTTGCGCATGTCGATCCGCGTCCTTCCCTCGCACCTAGTCAACCAGATCGCTGCCGGCGAGGTCGTCGAGCGGCCGGCGTCCGTCGTCAAGGAACTCGTCGAGAACGCGATCGATTCGGGAGCCCGGAGGATCGAGGTCGCGGTCGAGAAGGGGGGCGTCGCGCTGATTGCGGTGCGCGATGACGGCGGGGGGATCGACGCCGCCGAGCTCGGGCTCGCGATCGAACGGCACGCGACCAGCAAGATCTCGAGCCTCGAGGATCTCGAGCACATCGCGAGCCTCGGCTTTCGGGGCGAGGCGCTGCCCAGCATCGCCTCCGTCGCGCGCCTGACGCTGACCTCCCGCCGCCTGCCGGCGAGCCACGGCATGTGCATCGAGGTCGCCGCCGGAGTCGCGGCCGAGCCGCGCCCGGCGCCCCATCCGCCGGGGACGTCGGTGGAGGTGCGCGACCTGTTCTTCAATGTGCCAGCCCGGCGCAAGTTCGTGCGCAGCGCCGCCACCGAGTTCCAGCACATCGAGCGCATGCTGATACGCCTGGCGCTCAGCCGTCCGGACGTGGGCTTCGTCCTGACTCACAACGGCAGGCGAAGCTTTGCGCTCGAGGCGGCGCCGGATCGCGGCGCGGCGGAGCGACGACTCGCGGTGCTCCTCGGCGAGGAATTTCTGGCCGGCGCGCTGTACGTCGAGCACGCGGCGCTGGGTCTCACGCTCTCTGGCTGGCTCGGCCTTCCGACGTACTCGCGGGCGCAGCCCGACGAGCAGCACTTCATCGTCAACGGACGGGCCGTGCGCGACCGCTTTCTCGCCAACGCCGTGCGCCAGGGTTACCGCGACGTGCTGTTTCACGGCCGCCACCCGGCCTACGTGCTGTCTCTGGCGCTCAATCCAGAGCGGGTCGACGTGAACGCGCATCCGCAGAAGCTCGAGCTGCGCTTCCGGGACGGCCGGACCGTTCACGACTTCGTGATGCGCACCGTCGAGAGCGCGCTCGCGACGACCCGGCCGGCAGCCGGGCTCGCGGGTCCCGTGCCCATTGACGCGCGCGTTGCGGTCGGCGCGTCGAGAGAGGCTGACACGGGGCAGTCCCAGTCGGCCCTCGGGCTGATGCGCCCGCCGTCGATACCCGGACGCATCGACTGGTCCGCGCTCGTCGCGGCGGCGCCGTCGTCTACCGGCGCCGACCGGGACAGCGACAGCGGCGCGCGCATCCCGCCGCTCGGCTTTGCACTCGGCCAGGTGCATGGAATCTACATCCTGGCCGAGACCGCCGACGGGCTCGCGCTTATCGACATGCATGCTGCCCACGAGCGGGTGCTCTACGAGCAGTTGAAGCACGCCCGTGCCAGCGGCGGCGTGCCGCGGCAGGCGCTGCTCGTGCCGCAGGTGCTCGAGTTCAGCGAGGCGGAGGCCGAGCTCGCCGCAGAGCAGGCGCCGGCGCTCGCCGAGCTCGGCATCGTCGTCGATCGCCTGGGCGCCCGGCAGCTCGCCGTGCGCGCGATGCCGGTCGCCTTCGGCAGCCGGGATCTCGGAGGCCTCGTGCGCGATGCGCTGATCGAGCTCGCCGAGCGCGGCACGACCGCACGGGTTGCCGACGCCGAGGAACGGTTGCTCGCGACGGTCGCGTGCCACGCGGCCGTCCGGGCGCATCGGCGCCTGACCCTCACGGAGATGAACGCGCTGCTCCGGGACATGGAGCGCACCGATCGCGCCGATCAGTGCAACCACGGCCGGCCGACCTGGGTGCGCCTCACGCTCGAGGAGCTGGACCGCCTGTTCCTGCGCGGCCGCTGAATGATGCGCGCGGTGATCCTGATGATGGGCCCGACCGGTGCCGGCAAGACCGACACCGCGCTCGCGCTCGCCGAGAGGCTGCCCGTCGAGATCGTCAGCGTCGACTCGGCGATGGTGTACCGCGGGCTCGACATCGGGACCGCCAAACCGTCGGCCGCCGTCCGCGCCCGCGTGCTCCACCATCTGATCGACATCCGCGATCCGGCCGAGCGCTACTCGGCCGGCGAGTTCATGCGCGATGCGCGCCTGGCAATCACTGCCATCCGTGCGCGCGGGCGGCTCCCGCTGCTGGTCGGCGGGACGATGCTCTACTTCCGCGCCCTGCAGTCGGGTCTCGCGGAGCTGCCGGGAGCGGACGTGCGAGTGCGCGCGCAACTCGATGCCCGGGGGGCGGCCGAGGGCTGGCCGGCGCTGCACGCCGAGCTCGCGACCGTGGATCCCGAGGCGGCGCGGCGGATCGGGCCGAGCGATGCGCAGCGGATCCAGCGGGCGCTCGAAGTTCATGCGCTCACAGGCCAGCCGCTCAGCACGCTGCAGCGGGAGGACCTGCGCGGGGGTTCGGGCGAGGAGTATCTGAAACTCGTGATCGCGCCCCCCGCGCGGGCCGACCTCAATGCGGAGCTTGAGCGGCGCTTCGATGCGATGCTCACAGCCGGATTGCTGGATGAGGTCGCAGCACTGCGAGCGCGCGGCGACCTCACTCCCGGCCTGCCCGCGATCCGCGCGGTCGGCTACCGCCAGCTCTGGGCGCACCTTGCGGGCGAGTGCGACCTCGCAACGGCGCGCCTCGCCGCGATCCGGGCGACCCGCCAGCTCGCGAAGCGCCAGTACACCTGGCTCCGGGCCGAGCCCGGGGCGGCATGGTTCAGGGCCGGGAGCGGGCGGCTCGTCGATGACCTCGCGGCCCGGCTCGAGGAATGGAATTTGCGGCACTGCAAAGCGTCAGACACCGTGTGCTAGTATTTTTGGCATCCGGCCCCATAGTCCGGATGCCCCGCGCTAACTGAACCGACGACGGCCATGGCACGGCGACGGCAGCGGGTACGAATTAGTCGATTAAGAACAAGGAGATACGACAATGGCCAAAGGCCAGTCCCTGCAGGACCCCTTCCTGAACGCACTGCGCAAGGAACGCGTGCCGGTGTCGATCTACCTGGTCAACGGCATCAAGCTGCAAGGTCATATCGACTCGTTCGATCAGTTCGTCGTCCTCCTGAAAAACAGCGTCAGCCAAATGGTCTACAAGCACGCGATCTCGACGGTCGTGCCGGCGCGCAACGTGCGGTTGCCGAGCGGCGAGGGCGGAGAAGTCGGCGAGGAGCCGGCGGCCGAATGACCCGTCTTAAGCGCCGCGCGCTCCCGGAGCGAGCCGTTGTTTGATCGCCCGCGAAGCGGCGAACGTGCCCTCCTGGTCCGCATCGGTCTTGGCGCACCGGTGGCTGCGGCCGAGCTGCAGGAGTTCGAGGCGCTCGCGGTCTCTGCCGGCGCGATTCCCGTGGGCAGCATCAGCGGCGCCCGCGCGCGCCCGGATCCGCGGTTCTTCGTCGGCAGCGGCAAGGCGCAGGAGCTGAAGCTGCGCGCCGCCGAGACGAGTGCGGACGTCATTTTGGTCGACCACCCGCTGTCGCCGAGTCAGGAGCGCAACCTCGAGAAGCTCACCGAGCGGCGCGTGCTCGACCGCAGCGGGCTGATTCTCGACATCTTCGCGCAGCGCGCGCGCAGCCACGAGGGCAAGCTGCAGGTCGAGCTCGCGCAATTGAAGCACCTGGCGACACGTCTGGTGCGGGGCTGGACCCACCTCGAGCGCCAGAAGGGCGGCATCGGCCTCAGAGGTCCGGGCGAGACGCAGCTCGAGACCGACCGGCGGCTGATCAACAACCGGATTCGTACGCTCAACCGGCGTCTCGAGCGGCTCGCCCTGCAGCGCGACACCGGTCGGCAGACACGCAAGGAGGTCCCGATGCCGGGCGCCGCCCTCGTCGGCTACACCAACGCCGGCAAGTCGACGCTGTTCAACGTGCTGACCGGGGCGTCGAGCTACACGGCGGACCAGCTGTTCGCGACGCTCGATCCGACCGTCCGGCGCCTCAAGCTGCCGCACTGCCCCGAGATCGTGCTCGCCGACACCGTCGGATTCATCCGCGACCTGCCCCACGAGCTCATTGCGGCGTTCCGCTCCACGCTCCTTGAGGCGCGCGAGGCCGAACTGCATCTGCACGTCATTGACGCCGCGGATCCGGAGCGCGGCGAGCGGATCGAGCAGGTCCAGGAAGTGCTCCGATCGATCGGCAGCGACCGCATCCCGCAGCTCGAGGTCTATAACAAGGTGGATCTGCTTGCCGGCGAGGGCCCGCGGGTCGAGCGCGATGAGGCCGGCCTCGTCCGCCGCGTGTGGCTGTCGGCCGCAACCGGCGTCGGCCTGGAACTGCTGCACGCGGCGCTCGCCGAGCGCTTCGGCGCGCGGCTCGCGCGGGTGCGGCTGCACCTGTCGGCCCACCACGGACGGGCGCGCGCGGAACTGTTCCGGCGCGCCGCCATCCTCGGCGAGACCGTGGCCGAGGACGGCGGCTGGGACCTCGAGGTCGAGCTCGCCGAGCGCGACCTTCTGGACCTGTGCCGGCGCGAGAACCTGACCCCGCCGGCCCCGGCCGCCCGCGCGCCTTGTCTCACCCGGGGCGGGTTCCTACAATCACGGCCCGCCGCCGCGCGCTCGCTGTGAGCCCGCCGGACGCCGCAGCCTCGAACGGAAATCCCCATGTCCTGGAATGAATCGGGCGGCAACAAGAACCAGGGGTCGCGCAATCCCTGGGACCGCAAGCCCGACGGCGGGCCGCCGGACCTCGACGAGATCGTCCGCAACCTCCGCCGGCGCCTCGCCAGCCTGTTCGGCCGGCGCGGTTCGCCGCCCGCCGGCAGCGGCGGCGGCGGCGGCGGCGTCGTCGTCGGACGCGTCTCCTCCGGTGCGATCGCCGCGGCGGTCATCGCCGTATGGCTCGCGAGTGGATTTTACGTGGTCGGCCCGGCCGAAAAGGCCGTCGTGACCCGCTTCGGGCGCTTCACGGCGATCACCGCGGAAGGGCTCAACTGGCGGATGCCCTGGCCGATCGAGTCCAAGCAGCTGGTGAATACGCAGGAGTTCCTGAGCTTCACCGACCACACGCGGATGCTGACCCAGGACGCGGCGCTCGTGGACATCAACATCGCCGTCCAGTACCGCCGCTCCGACCCGAAGGCTTTCGTGTTCAGCATCGTCGATCCCGAGCGCACGCTCGGCGAGGCTTCCGAAAGCGCGATCCGCGAGAGCGTCGGCCAGAGCCAGCTCGAGTTCGTGCTGGAGAAGGGCCGCCAGGAGATCGCGGTGCGCACCCGGCAGCTGATCCAGCGCACGCTCGACGGCTACCACTCGGGTCTCGAAGTCATCAGCGTGAACCTGCAGGACGTCAACGTGCCCGAGCAGGTCGCACCGTCACAGAAGGACGCGATCAAGGCGCGCGAGGACAAGGACCGGCTGCGAGTCGAGGCCGAGACGTACTCGAACGACATCCTGCCGCGCGCCCGCGGCACGGCCGCGCGCCAGATCCTGGACGCCGAGGCCTACCGGCAGCGGATCGTCGCCGATGCCGAGGGCGAGAGCTCGCGCTTCGCGCAGGTCGCGGCCGCCTACGAGAAGGCGCCGGTGGTCACGCGGCAGCGCCTGTACCTCGAGACGATGGAGTCGGTACTCGGCAACACCGGCAAGGTCATCGTCGACGTCAAGGGCACGGGCAACATGATCTACCTGCCGCTCGACAAGCTGCTCGAGAAGCATGGCTCGGACACCGCGCGTGCGGCGCCTACGCTGCCTGATGTCACCGTGACGCCGAACCAGCAGCACGGCGAGAACGTCGATGCCGCCTCTGACACGCGCACCCGCGCGCGGGGGAACCGCTGATGGACACGCGCGCGCTGTCGATCGCGGGGCTGGTGCTCGTCGCCCTGGTGCTGGTCTCACAGAGCCTGTTCACGGTCAAGGAGACCGAGTTCGCGATCAACCTGCAGCTCGGGGAGCTCGTGCGATCGGACTACGCGCCGGGGCTGCACGTGAAGATACCGCTGCTGCAGACCGTCGAGAAGTTCGAGAAGCGCGTCATGGGGCGCAACTATCCGTCGGAGCAGTTCCTGACCAGCGAAGGCAAGATCCTGAACGTTGACTTCTACGTGAAGTGGCGCATCGCCAACGTCAGCCAGTACTACCGTTCGACCGGCGGCAGCGAGGACGCGGCCGCGGCGCGCCTCGCTGAGGTCGTCAAGGACGGCCTCAAGGGCACGATCGCCAAACGCACGATCCAGCAGGTGGTCGCGGCCGAGCGCGCCGAGCTGATCGCGGACGTCCTCAACTTCGCCGGCAGCAGCGTCACCAAGCTCGGCGTCACGCTGGTCGACGTGCGCGTCAAGCGCATCGAGTTGCCCGAGGACGTCAGCGATTCGGTGTTCAACCGGATGCGGCAGGATTTCGCGCGCCAGGCGGCCCAGCTGCGGGCCGAGGGCGAGGAGCAGGCGATCAAGATCCGCGCCGAGTCGGAGCGGCAGCGCACCGAGACCCTGTCCGCGGCCGCCCGCGACGCCGAGAAGATTCGCGGCGAGGGCGATGCGCATGCGACGTCGATTTTCGCCGGCGCAACGGTGAAGTATCCTGAGTTCTTCGCGTTCTACCGCAGCATGCAGGCCTACCGCAAGGCGATCGGCCGCGAGGGCGACGTGCTGGTGCTCTCGCTCGACAGCCAGTTCTTCAAGTACCTGCAGCAGCCCGGCGGCGGCAAGTGAGCATGGCGCGAGCGCATGAGCATCGAGTGGCGCGATCTTTGGACGGCACTGGCGCTCTACCTCGTGCTCGAAGGGGTGCTGCCGTTCTTAAGCCCGGCGGCGGCGCAAAAGGCGTTTCTCGCGATGTCGCAGGCATCGGTGAGGCAGCTGCGGATGGTGGGCCTCGCCAGCATGCTGGGTGGCTGCGGCCTTCTGTACCTGATCCGCGGCTGAGCGGTGGCACGCGCGTGGCATGGGCATGGGCAAGAACGTCGTCGTAATCGGTACGCAGTGGGGCGATGAGGGCAAGGGCAAGATCGTCGACCTGCTGACCGAACGCGCCGCTGCCGTGGCGCGCTTCCAGGGCGGCCACAACGCCGGCCACACGCTCGTCATCGATGGGCAGAAGACCGTCCTGTCGCTGATTCCGTCGGGCATCCTGCGCGATGGCACGCTGTGCCTGATCGGCAATGGCGTCGTGGTGGCGCTGCCGGCGCTCCTCAAGGAGGCCGACATGCTGGTCGAGCGCGGCGTGCCGGTGTTCGAGCGCCTGAAGGTGAGCCCCGCGTGCCCGCTGATCCTGCCCTCGCACGTGGCGCTCGACCGGGCGCGCGAGCGCGCCCGCGGAGTCAACCCGATCGGCACGACGGGCCGCGGCATCGGCCCGGCCTATGAGGACAAGGTCTCGCGGCGCGCGCTCAGGATCGCGGACCTGTTCCAACGCGAACGGCTCGCCGCGAAGCTCGGCGAGGTGCTCGACCTGCACAACTTCATGCTGCGCAACTACTACGGGACGGAGACCATCGACTTCCAGCAGGTGCTCGACGAGACCCTGGCCCAGGGCGAGCGCGTCAAGCCCTTGGTGGACGACGTGAGCCTGCTGCTGCGCAACCTGCACCGCGCCGGCAAGAACATCCTGTTCGAGGGCGCGCAGGGCGCGTTGCTCGACGTCGACCTCGGGACGTATCCGTACGTGACCTCGTCGAATACGACCGCCGGCAACGCGGCGACCGGCACCGGCATCGGGCCGCGGGCGTTCAGCTACGTGCTCGGGATCGTGAAGGCGTACACGACCCGCGTCGGGTCGGGGCCGTTCCCGACGGAGCTTTTCGATGAGTACGGCGAGCACCTGTCGCGCGTCGGCCATGAGTTCGGTGCGGTCACCGGCCGGCGGCGGCGCACCGGCTGGTTCGACGCCGTGGCGCTCAGGCGCTCGATCCTGCACAACAGCGTCACCGGGCTGTGCGTCACCAAGCTCGATGTGCTCGATGGGCTCGATGTGATCCGGCTGTGCACCGGCTATCGGATGCGCGGTGCGGTCAGCGATGAGCCGCCGCTGCTGTCGGACCACTACGCCGATTGCGTGCCGGTCTACGAGGACCTGCCGGGGTGGACCGAATCGACGGTCGGCGTCACGACCGACTCAGGGCTGCCCGCCGCGGCGCGCCGCTACCTGGCGCGAATCGAAGAACTCGCCGCGGTGCCACTCGACATCGTCAGCACCGGCGCCGACCGCGAGCACACGATTATCCGGCGCCATCCGTTCGACTGAGGGATTCCCGTCACGATGGAGAGCTGCGCTGCGCGGCCGCGAGCGGCTCATTTGCTGCCGCAGGACACGCCCCCGCCGCCGCAGAGTGTCTGGTGGCTCCACAGGTCCTGCGAGGCCTCCCGCGTCTTGGCCGCCTGGTACAGCTCGTTGGCGCTCATGCAGGTTCGCTGCGGGAAGCGGGTGCCGATCACCGCCTCGTCGCGGCAGTACACCGTGTTGCCGTTCATCACGGCCTGCTTGTAGCCCATCGCCAGCGCCTGTTTGACCGCGGCCTGCTCGTTCATCAATGCCGGCGCGGCGGCGGTGGGAGCTGCCGACGACGGTGCGGCGGCCGGGGCGGCTTTTGGCGCGGCGGCGGGCACGGGCGGCGTACTCGCGCAGCCAGCGAGGCACACAATCACAACGAGGGCCAATCCACGCATGCTATTCGCTCCGTGACATCGAGTGCGTTGCACTAGGTTGTCCGCAATTCTACGCCACCGGCGCAGGTCCCGGTGTCGGTGACTCCAGGTTGGTGCCCAGGAGAGGACTCGAACCTCCACGGTGTTACCCGCTAGTACCTGAAACTAGTGCGTCTACCAATTCCGCCACCTGGGCAGGGTCGGGCCCGGCGGCCACAGCCCCGGGGAATGAGAGCGCGGGAATGTACGCAGAGGCCTACTCCCTGTCAATCAAGCAGCGGCGCCCCAATAGAGCGGCCGCAGGGTCACAATAGACGCCCTTACAGCGCCCGACCGCGGGCCGCGGAAAGTATTAATGTCAAAGAACCACGATTGGCGTCAGGCCGATGCGCGCCAGACGGCCGAGGGCGAGCGCTATCAGCATCCGATCCCGAGCCGCGAGTACCTGCTCAAGGTCCTCGAGAAGGCAGGCACCCCGCTGACGGCTGCGGGATTCTCGAGCGCGCTGCGCCTCAGGGACAAGAAGCTGCGCGCCGCGCTCGACAAGCGCCTCGCGGCGATGGTGCGCGACGGCCAGCTGCTCAGGAACCGGCGCGACGAGTATCTGCTGCTCGGACGGGTCGGCGTCATCAGCGGCCAGGTCATCGGTCATCGCGACGGATTCGGATTCCTCGTTCCGGACGACGGATCGGACGACCTGTTCCTGCCGCCCGGCCAGATGCGCGGCGTGATGCATGGCGACCGGATCGCGGCCCGCGTGGTGGGCGTCGATGCCCGCAATCGCAAGGAGGGCGCAGTCGTCGAGGTGCTCGAGCGCCGCACGCGCCAGGTTGCCGGACGGTTCCACCTCGAGCGCGGCGTCGGGTTCGTCGAGCCCGACAACCGGCGCATCAGCCAGCGCGTCGTGATTCCGGCGCGCGACCGCGGCGGCGCGACGGACGGCGCACTGGTCGTCGCCGAGCTCGTGCAGCCGCCGAGCGAGCATGCGGAGGCGATCGGGCGCGTGACGCGGGTGCTGCCCGAGGAGGGCGTTGCGCAGACCGCCGTCGAGCTCGCGATCGCCTCGCACCAGCTGCCGCACGAATTTCCCGCAACAGCGCTGCGCGAGGCGCGGCGCCATGGCAAGTCGCTCGATGCCGCTGCGCTCGGCGAGCGGCTCGACCTGCGCTCGATCCCGCTGGTGACGATCGACGGGGAGGACGCGCGCGACTTCGACGACGCCGTGTACGCCGAGCCGACCGGCGGCGGCTGGCGACTGATCGTTGCCATTGCCGACGTCAGTCACTACGTCCGCCCGGGCACGGCGCTCGACGCCGAGGCGCGGCTGCGGGCCACCAGCGTCTACTTCCCCAATCGCGTGATACCGATGCTGCCGGAGGAGCTGTCGAACCATCTGTGCTCGCTGATGCCGGATGTCGACCGCGCCTGCATGGTCGCAGAACTCACCGTCAGCCGCGACGGGAAAGTCACGCGCCCGCGGTTCTACGCGGCCGTGATGCGCTCGGCTGCGCGCCTGACCTACACGCGGGCTGCGGCGGCGCTGATCGAGCGGCTGCCGGAGGCGCGCGCCGGTCTCACTGCCGGCGTACTCGCCTCGCTCGAGTCTCTGTACGAGGTCTACCGGGCGCTGCGCCGCTGGCGCGATGCGCGCGGCGCACTTGATTTCGAGTCGGCCGAGGTCAAGGTCGTCGTCGGCGAAGATGGCAAGGTCGCCGAGCTTCGCAGCTACCCGCGCAACGACGCGCACCGGCTGATCGAGGAGTGCATGATCGCCGCCAACGTCGAGGCGGCCGGCTTCCTCAAGAAGCACAAGATGCCGGCCCTGTACCGCGTTCACGCACAGCCGGACGTCGAGCGGATCCTCGAGCTCAAGCGGTTCCTCGCGACCCGTGGCCTGCTGCTCGAGACGAGTGGTGAGATGGACCCGATGAAGCTCGCACGGCTGCTGAAGCAGGTGCAGGGCCGGCCCGACGCGCCGATGCTCGAGGGCATGATCATCCGCTCCCTCGCGCAGGCCGTTTACCAGCCGGAGAACATCGGCCATTTCGGGCTGGCGCTCGGCGAGTACGCCCACTTCACCTCGCCGATACGCCGCTACCCGGACCTGCTGGTACACCGCGCGATCCGCCACGCGCTCGCGGGCGGCACGGCTGACAGCTTCGAGCACCCGGCCCGCGAGATGGAGGCGCTGGGCCAGGAGTGCTCGATGCGCGAGCGGCGTGCCGACGAGGCCGGCCGCGACGTCGTGACTTTCCTCCGTTGCGTCTACATGCTCGAGAGGGTTGGCGAGAGCTTCGACGGCGTCGTCACCGGCGTCACCGCCTTCGGGCTGTTCGTGCAGCTCGAGGGGCTGCAGGTCGACGGGCTGGTGCACGTCGCGACGCTCGGCCGCGACTACTACCGGTATGAAGAGGACCGCCGCGCGCTCGTCGGCGAGCGCGGCGGACAGCGGTTCACGCTCGGTGACCGGCTGCGAGTGCGCGTGACGCGCGTCGACCCGTCCGAGCGCAAGATTGACTTCGAGCTCGTCGAGCAGGTCGCCGAGGCGTTTCACCCACGGCGCAAGCCGGGCAAGCCGGGCAAGCCGGGCAAGCCGGGTAAGGCAAAGGCAGGCGCGAGCCCATCGGGCGGGGCCGCCCGCCCGAAACACCCGGCGCGTCGCCGCAGGGGCAAGGCACGGTGAGCGAGGAGATCGTCTACGGCCTGCACGCAGTCCGTGCACTGCTCGAGCGCCGGCCAGCCGCGGTGCGCCGCGTGATTCTGCAGGCGGGCCGCACCGACACCCGGGCGACCGAGCTCGCCGAACTCGCGCGCACGCACTCGATCGCGCTCGAGACGCGCCCGGCGGCAGAGCTCGACGCGCTCGCCGGCGGCGGTGTGCACCAGGGCGCGGCGGCGCGCGTCGAGGCCGCTGTTCCGCTCGATGAGCACGACTTGCTGATGCGGCTCGACGGCGCGGCGCGGGCGCCTCTCGTCCTGGTGCTCGATGGGGTGCAGGATCCGCACAACCTCGGTGCGTGCCTGCGCACCGCCGATGGCGCGGGCGCCGATGCGGTCGTGGCACCGCGCGATCGCGCGGTCGGGCTGACCCCGGTCGTCCGCAAGGTCGCGGCCGGCGCGGCCGAGACCGTCCCGTTCACGCAGGTCACGAACCTCGCGCGGTTTTTGCGCGCGCTCAAGGACGCGGGGCTGTGGGTCGTCGGCACCGACGGGGACGCCGAGATGCTGCATTACTCGGCCGATCTCAAGGGCCCGCTCGCGGTCGTGCTCGGCGCCGAGGGCGGCGGCATGCGCCGCCTGACACGCGAGCACTGCGACCTCATCGTCCGCCTCCCGATGCTGGGCGCCGTCGAGAGCCTCAACGTCTCGGTTGCCGCGGGCGTCGTGCTGTATGAGGCCGTGCGCCAGCGCGCGGCGGTCAAGGCCTGAGGAGCGAGCCGCGCCGTGCTTGCACGGCGAGCCCGGGTGCCCCTACACTACGCGACCTTTTAGCGGGCCGACGCCGCCGAAATGGGTGCCAAGTTGTTGATTCTCCTTGCTGTACCGGCAGTCTCAGCCGGGCAGCTCACAGCCACAGGGAGTACACATGAGACATTACGAGATCGTGTTTCTGGTCCACCCCGACCAGAGCGAGCAGGTCCCGGCCATGGTCGAGCGCTACCGCGGCTTGATCACCGCCGGCGGTGGCGTCGTTCACCGCTTCGAGGACTGGGGGCGCCGGCAGCTCGCCTATCCGATCGCCAAGGTTCACAAGGCCCACTACGTCCTGCTGAACGTCGAGTGCGACGGCAAGACGCTCGGCGAGCTCGAGGGGTCGTTCCGCTTCTCGGATGCCGTGATCCGTCACCTGACGACGCGCGTTGATGTCGCCTTCACCGAGCCCTCGCCGATGGCGAAGGCGGGTGAGGAAAAGGGCGAGGAAGGCCGCGACCGTGGCGACCGCGGCGACCGTGGCGACCGTGGCGACCGTGGCGACCGCGGTGATCGCGACGACCGCGACGACCGGTACGATCGCGGCCGTGACCGCGACGACCGCATGGGCCACGAGTAGAGAGGAGCACGAGTCATGGCGCGCTACTTCCGCCGCAAGAAATTCTGCAAGTTCACCGCCGACGGCGTCGATACGATCGATTACAAGGATCTCGCGACGCTCAAGAACTACGTGACCGAGACCGGCAAGATCGTGCCGAGCCGGATCACCGGCACGCGGTCGTTCTACCAGCGGCAGCTGGCCGAAGCGGTCAAGCGCGCGCGTTTCCTCGCGCTCTTGCCGTATACCGACCAGCACTGACGGAGCGCCGCCGCCGGGCGTCGCGTCCGGCGGCCGCACGACCATGCACAGCTTCGTTGAGTGGTTGACCGCCTCCCGCGCCCGGGTGATCTTCGGCGCGGCGCTGCTCGCGATACTCGCGGTGACCCCGCTGTTCGTGACCTGGCTGCCCGGAGCCTTCCTCGTGCTGCTTGCGCTCAGGGGCTCGACGCCGGTGCCCGAGTGGCAGGCCGGCCTGATCTCGGGTCTGACGCTCAGCTGGCTGCTGCTGTCGGTCGGCGCGGGTCCGGTACCGGCGGTGCTGGTCGCAACGGCGCTGATCGTGCCGCCGCTGCTCGCCGGCCGCCTGATGGCACGCGGCGGCTCGTTGAGCCTTGCGTTCCAGCTCGCGACCCTGGCTGCGGTCGTGATGCTGGTGGTCGTGCACCTCGTTCTCGCCGATCCGCCGGGAGTGTGGCGGCCGTTCGTGGAGCGCCTCGCCGCCGATCTCGACCGCGTGGCGACGATGATGTCGAACGCCGGCAGCGGCTGGCATCCGCGCGACGAGGAGCTGCGCGAGGCGGCCTCCGCGGTCGTGAATTGGGGCGTCGTGGCGTGGCTGCTGCTCTTCAACACCATGGCGGCCGCGGCTGCAGGGCTCTACGCCTTCGGCCGTCAGACGCAGTCGGTACGCCTCGGGCCTGCGTTCCGGCAGCTGAAGGCGGGCCGGACGCTCGCGAGCGTCGCGATGCTGGTGACGCTGCTGTCGGTCACCGTGCGCTGGGATTTCGCGACCGACACCTCGCGGCTGTTCCTCGGGGCGTTCGTGCTGCAGGGGCTCGCGCTGCTTCACGCCGCGCGCGAGACGCTCGGCCTCAGCGGCGGGTGGCTGGTGGCGACGTACACGCTGCTGTTCATCCCGTTTGCGGCGCTGTTCGTCGAGGGCGCGCTGGCGGTGTTCGGGTTCCTCGACAACTGGCTGCCGCTGCGGGCGCGCCTCGATGCGCTCGCAGCGAAGGACAAGGCCCGCGGCGGCTGAGCCGCGCGGGGATTTAGTCGGCCGATTCATCGACCTACAGGTGCTTGCATGGAAGTGATCCTCATCAAGAAAGTGGCCAACCTCGGCAACATCGGCGATCGCGTCAAGGTGAAGGCGGGATACGGCCGCAATTTCCTGCTGCCGACCGGCCGGGCGACCCTCGCGACGGTCTCGAACATCGCCAAGTTTGAGGCGCAGCGCGCGGAGTTCGAGAAGAAGGCGGCGGCCGACCTCAGCAGCGCCGAGGATCGTGCTGCAGCGCTCACGGGCTTCCGGCTGACGATGGCGGCCAAGGCCGGCAGTGAAGGGAAACTCTTCGGCTCGATCGGCACGAGCGACATCGCCGAAGCCCTGACCCGCGCCGGACACCCGGTCGAGCGCTCCGAGGTGCGGATGCCTACCGGCCCGATCCGGACGATCGGCGAGCACGTCCTGACCATCCACCTGCACACCGACGTCAACGTCGAGGTGACCGTCACCGTCGTCGTCGAGGAATAAGACGCCAGACGGCGACCGGAGCCGCAGGCCGCCTCGCGTTCGGCGGCGAACTGGGTAGAATCGGACGGTCCCGCCGTTTCTCCGAGGTACACGATGGCGCTCGCAGGCTCACCGCGCCGCACGCCGGAGGCCGCCGACGGCCTTCGGCTGCCGCCGCACTCGGTCGAGGCGGAGCAGGCCGTGCTCGGTGGCCTGATGCTCGACGCGTCGGCCTGGGACAGCGTTGCGGACGTCATACACGTCGCCGACTTCTACCGCCGTGACCACCAGCTGATCTTCGGGGCGATCGCCGAGCTGGTCGAGGCCCAGAACCCCTGCGATGCCGTGACCGTATCCGAGACGCTCTCGGGCAAGGGGCTGGTCGATGAGATCGGCGGGCTCGCGTACCTGGCGCGCCTGACGCGCGACACGCCGAGCGCATCGAACGTGCGCGCCTACGCCGGAATCGTCCGCGACCACGCGCTGCTGCGCGAGCTCGTGCAGGCGGGTGGCGAAATCGCCTCAAGCGCGCTCGAGACGCGCGGCCGCGCGCCGGGCGAGCTGGTCGAGGAGGCGGAACGCCGGGTGTTCGAGATCGCCGAGCGCGGCTTGCGCTCGCGACGGGGATTTCAGTCGATCAAGGACGTCCTGCCGCAGACGATCGACCGCATCGACATGCTGCACCAGAACCCCGGGGCCTTCACCGGCATTCCGACGGGTTACACCGACCTCGATCGGTTGACCGCGGGCCTGCAGGCCGGCGACCTGATCGTCATCGCCGGGCGACCGTCGATGGGCAAGACGACGCTCGCGGTCAACATTGCCGAGTACGCGGCGATCGAGCGCAAGGTCCCGGCGGCGATCTTCTCGATGGAAATGTCGGCCGAGCAGGTGACGCTGCGGATGATCTCCTCGCTCGGACGCGTGAGCCAGGGGCAGCTGCGCACCGGCGCGCTGTCGGCCGAGGACTGGCCACGGATCACGAGCGCAACCGAGGTGCTCTCGCAGGCACCGATCTTCATCGACGAGACCCCGTCGCTGACGCCGACCGAAGTACGCGCCCGCGCCCGGCGCCTGAAGCGCGAGAAGGGTCTGGGCCTGATCGTCGTCGACTATCTGCAGCTGATGCAGGTCACCGGGTCCAAGGAGAACCGGGCAACCGAGATCTCCGAGATCTCCCGCTCGCTCAAGGCGCTCGCCAAGGAACTGCAGCTGCCGGTCATTGCGCTCTCGCAGCTCAATCGCAGCGTCGAGCAGCGCGTCGAGAAAAGACCCGTGATGAGCGACCTGCGGGAATGCGTGACCGGCGACACGCTCGTCCTGCTCGCCGATGGCGGGCGCACGCCGATCCGGCAGCTCGTCGGTGAGCGACCGCGGGTGCTGGCGATGGACGCCCAGTCCAGACTCGTGGCAGCTGCCTCGGATAAGGTCTGGAGCGTCGGATTGAGGCCCGTCTTCGAGGTCAGCCTCGCGCAGGGCCGGCGCATTCGGGCCACCGCGAGGCATCGGCTGTACACCGCGGCCGGCTGGCGGACCGTCGCCGAGCTCAGGCGCGGCGACCGGATGGCGGTGGCCTCGACGCTGCTCGGCGCCGCATGCACTGCATCGAACGACACCCTCTACCGCACGCTGGCAATCGCGGCAGGCCAATCGTGGGCGCCGGAAGTGGCGGTGGCAGCGTCGATCGGTTCGGCGGGCTCAGATTTCGCCTGGGAGGAGGTCCTGGCCATCGAGCCCGCAGGGGCCGAGGAAGTGTTCGATCTGACCGTTCCGGGGCCCGCCAGCTGGCTCGCCGACGGGATCGTCAGTCACAACTCCGGCGCGATCGAGCAGGATGCCGACGTGATCTTGCTGATCTATCGCGAGGAAGTGTACGAGCCGAACACCAGCCGCAAGGGCATCGCCGACATCATCGTCGCCAAGCAGCGCAACGGCCCGACCGGCGAGGTGCACCTGACGTTTCTCGGCGAGTACACCCGCTTCGAGAACCTGGTGGCCGAGTCCTACGGCGAGGGCGTGTTTCGTTGACGGTTGCGGACGCGCTCAGGATCAACAAGTACCTGAGCGAGCGCGGCCTGTGCTCGCGTCGCGAGGCGGACGCCTGGATTGCGGCGGGGCGGGTGACGGTCAACGGGGCAGTCGCGACGCTCGGCACCAGGGTTGGGCCAGCGGATAGCGTGGAGGTGGACGGTGCGCCGCTCGGCGCCCCGACCCGGCACGTCTACATCGCCTTCCACAAGCCGCCGGGCGTCGAGTGCACGACCGACACCCGCGTGCCCCACAACATCGTCGACTTCGTGGCCCACCGCGAGCGGGTGTTTCCGATCGGGAGGCTCGACAAGGATTCGGAGGGGCTGATCCTGCTGACCAATGACGGCGATGTCGTCAACAGCCTGCTGCGGGTCGAGCATCGCCACGAAAAGGAGTACGTCGTGACGGTCGACCGGCCCGTCACCGACGAATTCCTCGCGGCGATGGCGCGCGGCGTGCCGATCCTCGACACGGTGACGGCGCCGGCCCGCGTCGAACGGGTCGCGAAGAACGTGTTTCGCATCGTGCTGACGCAGGGCCTCAATCGCCAGATCCGACGCATGTGCGACGCCTTCGGCTACACCGTGCGGCGCCTGGTGCGCGTGCGCTTCGTCAACGTGCGGCTCGAGGGGATCGAGCCTGGCCGCTGGCGCAACCTGAGCGCCGCGGAGCTCGCGGGCCTGCTGCCCGGCGATCTCGCCGACCGCCGCCGTCGCAGCCGGCACAGGAGCGGTCAGGAAGACTCTGGCAGCGGCCGCTAGCCGGCGGCTCGTGCCCGGGCCGCGGCGAGCAGCGCCTCGATATCCGCCGGGCTCATGTCGTAGGCGGTCACCAGGCGAATCACGGGGCCGGCGTGGCCGCGCGGCGCGGGCCAGTCGTAGAAGTCGTAGCCATCGGCGCGCAGCCCCGCGATCAGGGCCGCGGGCAGCGTGACGAACACCTCGTTCGCATCCACCGGGGCGACCAGGCTCCCGCCGAGCGTCGCGAGGCCACTCGCGAGCCGCGTCGCGAGCGCGTTTGCATGGCGCGCGTGCCTGAGCCACAGGTCGGCGTCGAGATAGGCGAGCAGCTGCGCGCTCAAGTAACGCATCTTGGACCAGAGGTGGCCGCCGCGCTTGCGCCTGAGCTCGAGTGCCGGCGCGAGCGCCGGATCGAACAGCACGACCGCCTCGGCCGCGAGCGCGCCGTTCTTGGTCGCGCCCAGCGACAGCGCATCGACGCCGCGCTTCCAGGTCGCCTCGGCCGGGGAGCAACCGAGGCACGCGAGCGCGTTGGCGAAGCGCGCGCCATCCATGTGGACCGGCAAGCCATGCCGGTGCGCGGTCGCGCACAGCGCATCGAGCTCGCCCAAGCGGTAGACGGTGCCCCACTCGGTCGCCTGCGACAGCGTGACCGCCGCCGGCTGCACGTGGTGGACGCCCATCGCGCGCGCGAATGCGACCGCCTCGGCGACCTGCTCTGCGGCGATCTTGCCGCCCTCGCCCGGCAGCCCCAGCAGCTTAGCGCCTCCCGAGTAGAACTCCGGCGCCCCGCACTCGTCGGTCATCACGTGTGCGGTTTCGTGGCAGTAGATCCCCCCGTAGGGCGGAACGAGCGTCGCAAGCGCGAGCGCATTCGCTGCTGTGCCGGTCGTGACCGGGACGATGGCGAGCTCGCACTCGAAGACCTCGCGGGCCCGACTAGTCAGACGCTCCGTGTAAGGGTCGGCGCCGTAGGACGGCACGGGTCCGGTGTTCGCGGCGGCGAGCGCTTCGAGCATCTCGGGAGCCGCGGCGGTCACGTTGTCGCTGGTAAATGTCCTCCTCGGGCGCTCACTCACGGTGACATCTCCTCGCGCAGGTCCTGACGGTTGGACCGGCGGCTCCGCTAGCTGCCGAACGGCGCCCGCGCGCGCCCGCCACGCACGACGCTGTGCAGGCGGCTGGCGCCGAGCCAGTAGCCGAACTCGCGGGCGTGCGCAAGGTCCCACAGGCACAAGTCGGCCCGCTTGCCAGGCTCGAGCGTACCGCACGACCCGGCGAGCCCGAGGGCGCGGGCGGCCTCGATCGTTGCGCCGCGCAACGCCTCCGTGGCCGTCAGCCCGAACTGAGCCCGGGCGAGCGCGACCGCGAGGGTGAGAGAGGTGCACGGGGACGTGCCCGGATTGCAGTCGGTCGCGACCGCGAGCGGCACGCCCGCGGCCCGCAGGTCGGCAAGCGGCGGCTTGTGCGTCTCGCCGATCACGAGAAACGCCACCGGCAGCATGACCGCGATCGTGCCGCTGCGCGCGAGCGCCGCGATTCCCGTCGCGGACACATACTCGAGGTGGTCGGCCGACAGCGCCCCGTACTCGGCCGCGAGTTCCGCGGCGCCCATCGGCGAGAGCTGGTCGGCGTGCACCTTGACCGCGAGCCCGTGATCGCGCGCCGAGCGCAGGACTTGCGCGCACTCCCGGACGCTGAAGGCGATGCCCTCGCAGAACACGTCGACCGCCGCGGCGAGCCCGGCCGCCGCGACCGCGGGGATCAGCTCGCGCGTGACGAGGTCGACGTAGCCGGCCCGGTCGCTCGCAAATTCGTCCGGCAGCGCGTGCAGCGCGAGCAGCGTCGGCACGACCTCGACGTCGAGGAGATTCCCGATGCGCCGGGCTGCGAGCAGCATCTTGAGCTCGGTCGCAACGTCAAGGCCATAGCCCGACTTGATCTCGACCGTCGTGACCCCGTCGGCGAGCAGGGCGCGGGCGCGCGGTAGCGCCGCAACGGCCAGCTCCTCCTCGGTCAGTCCGCGGGTGAGCGCCACGGTCGAGCGAATGCCGCCGCCCGCAGCGGCAATCGCGGCGTAGGTCGCGCCCTCGGCGCGCAGCGCAAAGTCGAGTGCCCGGTCGCCGCCGAACACGAGGTGCGTGTGGCAGTCGATGAGACCGGGCGTCAGGAGCCGTCCGCCACCCGAGTGCACGGCTCGGGCCAGCTGACGCGGTGCAGCACCGAGCTCTGACCGTGGCCCCACCCAGGCGATCGCCCCGCCCACGACCGCGACCGCGGCGTCCGGCACGAGGCCGAGGCCGGCCGGCTCGGTGAGCGTGACGGCCGTGACGTCAATCCACAGGGAATCCCACACCGCCGGCGACCTCTGTCAAAACCCGGTCGAGGGCGCTATTATCGCAGGACGCAACCTGTATATACAGCCCTGCGGAGCGGGACCCCGGTGAGACTACGGTTCGAGCGCGCGCTGTTGCCGGATGGCATCCACCGCAACGTCACTGTCGAGATCGGGCCCGACGGGCGGTTCGCCGCGGTCGGCGCGCCGGCGGGCGGGGAACGCGTGATTTCCGGCCTCGTGCTGCCGGGGATGCCGAACCTGCACAGCCACGCCTTCCAGCGCGCGATGGCCGGCAGCGCCGAGGTCGCGAGCGGCGCCGAGCACTCGTTCTGGGGCTGGCGCGAGGTCATGTACCGGTTCGTCGAGCGCCTCTCGCCCGAGGACCTCACGGCCATCGCCGCGTTCGCCTATCTCGAGATGCTCGAGGCCGGCTACACCTCGGTCGCGGAGTTCCACTACCTGCACCATGCGCCGTCCGGGGCCGCGTACGCGGAGCCGGCCGCGCTCGCCGAGGCCGTGCGGCAGGGGGCGCGCCTCGCCGGCATCCGGCATCTGCTGCTGCCGACGCTCTACCAGCAGGGCAATTTCCGAGGCGAGCCTCTCAGCGGCGCCCAGCGCCGCTTCGCCAACGACACCGAGTCGTTCCTGAAGCTGTATGAGCACCTGAAGGCGCGCGAGTCGGGCCTCGAGACGACCGGCGTTGCGCTGCACAGCCTGCGCGCCGTGCCGCTGTCGGCGCTCGCCGCGGTTGCGACCGCGGTGCGGGCGGCGGCGCGCCCCTGCCCGGTCCACATCCACGTGGCGGAGCAGCAGCGCGAGGTGCTCGACTGCCAGCGGTTCGCCGGTGCGCGTCCGGTCGAGTACCTGCTGGGTACCGGTGTCGTCTCCGACCACTGGTGCCTCGTGCACGCGACGCACGCGACCCGCGCCGAGCTCGCCTCGCTCGCCGCGAGCGGCGCCGTGGTTGGACTGTGTCCGACCACCGAATGCAACCTCGGCGACGGCCGCTTTGCGCTCGATGAGCTGCTGGCGGTCGGCGGCCGCTTCGGGATTGGCTCCGACAGCCACGTCTCGCTCGATCCGCGCGAGGAGCTGCGGCTGCTCGAGTACCTGCTGCGCGCCTGGCGGGAGCGACGGGTGATCGCGGTCGACGAGGGCGTCGCGAACTGCGGCGCGTTCCTGTACGGCGCGGCGGCGGCGGGCGGCGCGCAGGCGTGCGGGGCGGCGGCGCACGGGATATGCGCGGACGCACCGGCGGATTTCGTCGCCATCGACACCGACCGCGCGGAATTCGCCGGCATCGCCGACGCGGCACTCATCGATGCCTGGGTGTTTGCACCGCGGCCGGGCGCGACGCGCGACGTGTGGGTCGCCGGCGAGCCGGTCGTGGCCGGCGGGCGGCACCGAGCGCGCGAGGCCATCGCCGCGCTCTATCGCGCGACCGCCGCGCGCCTCGCCGAGGGAGTGAGCCCATGAGCGCCGCGCCGGTGCCGCTGTACGAGAAGGTCAAGCACCACGTGCTCAGGCGCATCCGCTCGGGCGAGTGGGGCCCCGGCGCGCGCGTGCAGTCCGAACACGAACTCGTGCGCGAGCTCAGCGTCTCGCGGATGACGGCCAACCGGGCGATCCGCGAGCTGGTGCAGTCGGGGGTGCTGTCGCGGATCGCGGGCAGCGGGACGTTCGTCGCCGACCTGCGCTCAGCCGGGCATCCGCTGCAGATCCGCAACATCGCGGCCGAGATCCGCGGGCGCGGCCACTCGCACCGTGCTGAAGTCATCGCCGTCGACCGCATCGTCGCGCCGGCGGACATCCGCGCGCGGCTGAAACTTCGAACGCGACACGTGTTCCGCTCCATCGTCGTGCATCACGAAAACGATGTGCCGCTGCAGCTCGAGGAACGGTTCGTGGATCCTGGCGTTGCGCCCGGCTACCTCGACGTGGATTTCGGTACCGTCACCGCGCACGAGTACCTGATGGAGGTCGCGCCCCTGGAGCGGGTCGAGCACGTCGTCCGGGCGGTCGTGCCGGTGGCGCGCGTCGCGCGGCTCCTCGCGCTCGGCGCCAGGGAGGCGGTGCTGCTGATCGAGCGCACGACCTGGAGCCGCGGCCGGCACGCCTCATTCGCACTGCTGCACCATGCCGGCGGGCGCTTCGCGCTGCGCGGCGTCTTTGATCTGTAATGTTCTGACACGAGGCCCTATGGATACGCCAACCCGAAAAGATCCGACGCGCCGCATCCGCGCTGCCACAGGCACCCGGCTCGAAGCCAAGAGCTGGCTGACGGAGGCGGCGCTGCGCATGCTCCGCAACAACCTCGACCCAGAGGTGGCCGAGCGACCCGACGAGCTAGTCGTCTACGGCGGGATAGGCCGGGCGGCACGCAATTGGGAGTGTTTCGATCGCATCGTGGCCGCGCTCAAGGAGCTCGGCGACGATGAGACGCTGCTCGTGCAGTCAGGCAAGCCGGTCGGCGTGTTCCGCACGCACAGCGATGCGCCGCGCGTGCTGATCGCCAACTCGAACCTGGTGCCGCACTGGGCGACCTGGGAGCACTTCAACGAGCTCGACCGCAAGGGCCTGATGATGTACGGCCAGATGACGGCCGGCTCCTGGGTGTACATCGGCAGCCAGGGCATCGTGCAGGGAACCTACGAGACCTTCGTCGAGATGGGCCGGCGCCACTACGGCGGCGAGCTCGCCGGCAAGTGGATCCTGACGGCCGGGCTCGGCGGCATGGGCGGGGCGCAGCCGCTCGCCGCGACGATGGCGGGCGCCTCGATGCTGGCGATCGAGTGCCAGGCGAGCCGGATCGCGAAGCGCCTCGCGACTCGCTACCTGGATGCGGAGGCACGCTCGCTCGATGAGGCGCTCGCGCTGATCGAGGAGTCGGTCCGGAGCCGCACGCCGCGATCGATTGCGCTGTGCGCCAACGCCGCCGAGGTGCTCCCCGAGCTGCTGCGGCGCGGCGTGCGGCCGGATGCGGTCACCGACCAGACCTCGGCGCACGATCCGGTCAACGGCTACCTGCCGATCGGCTGGAGCGTCACGGAGTGGGAGGCACGGCGCCACGCCGACCCGGACGGAGTCGCCAAGGCCGCCTGCGCCTCGATGGCGCAGCACGTGCAAGCGATGCTCGAGTTCCACCGCGCCGGCGTGCCGACTTTCGACTATGGCAACAACATCCGCCAGGTGGCGCTCGAGCAGGGTGTCGCCGATGCGTTTGCCTTTCCGGGGTTCGTGCCGGCGTACATCCGGCCACTCTTCTGTCGCGGCATCGGCCCGTTCCGCTGGGTCGCGCTGTCCGGTGATCCGCAGGACATCTACCGCACGGACGCCAAGGTCAAGGAGCTGATTCCGGGTGACCGGCACCTGCATCGATGGCTCGACATGGCGCGCGAGCGGATTCAGTTCCAGGGATTGCCGGCGCGCATCTGCTGGGTCGGTCTCGGCGAGCGCGATCGCCTCGGGCTCGCCTTCAACGACATGGTCGCGCGCGGCGAACTGAAGGCGCCGATCGTGATCGGCCGCGATCACCTCGACTCGGGGTCGGTCGCAAGCCCCAATCGCGAGACCGAAGCCATGCGCGACGGGTCGGACGCCGTGTCGGACTGGCCGCTGCTGAATGCTTTGCTGAACACCGCGAGCGGCGCGACGTGGGTGTCGATCCACCACGGCGGTGGTGTCGGCATGGGATTCTCGCAGCATGCGGGCGTCGTGATTGTCTGCGACGGAACGCCGGCCGCTGCCCGGCGCATCGCACGGGTGCTGTGGAACGACCCCGCCACCGGGGTCATGCGCCACGCCGACGCGGGGTACGAGGACGCGCTCGCCTGCGCCCGCGCGCGCGGTCTCAATTTGCCGATGGCCGGCCACTGATCGAGCCCGCGGCGAACCGCTGAAGATGAGCACTGAGAACGAGGTCCTGTTCGAGCGCGCGGTGGGCCGCTCGCCGCTCGTGATCAGTCTGCCGCACGTCGGCACCGCGATCCCGGCCGAAATCGCCCGGCGCATGACACCGCGCGCGCGGCAAGTGGAGGACACTGACTGGCACGTCGATCGGCTGTACCGCTTCGCGCGCGTCGCGGGGGCGTCCTGGTTGCAGGCACGCCTGTCGCGATATGTCATCGACCTCAACCGCCCGCCCGACGATCACTCGCTGTATCCGGGACAGGCGTCGACCGGGCTGTGCCCGCCCGCGTCCTTCAGTGGTGAGTCGCTGTATGCGGCCTCGCCCCCGACCGCCGCGGAGGTCGGGGCGCGGCGCGAGCGCTACTGGATGCCGTATCACGATGCGCTGAAGCTGCTGATCGCCGGGGCCCGCAGACGCCACGGTTTTGCCGTGCTGCTCGATGCGCACTCGATCCGGAGCGTAGTGCCGCGGCTGTTTGCCGGCCGGCTGCCGGACATCAATCTCGGCACGAATGACGGCCGCTCGTGCGACCCGCTGCTCGCGGCCGGGCTCGTGGCGCAGCTCGCGACCCAGCGCGACTTCACCCACGTGCTGAACGGGCGATTCAAGGGTGGCTACATCACGCGGACCTATGGCGAGCCGCACGCCGGCGTGCACGCGGTGCAGATCGAACTCGCCCAGGCGGCGTACATGGACGAGTCCGGTCACAGCTTCGAGGACAGCCTGGCGGAGCCGCTCCGTAACCTGCTGCGCTCCCTGGTCGCGGTCCTTGCGAAATTCCGGCCGCTCGGGGTTTCGCCGGACGGATCCGCCTAGGTAGATCTACCTCTGTCGCGGCACTCGCGGTCGCCCAATGATGCGTGCACCGAGCGAGGCAGGCAGGTGGCGCCACCATGGGCGATCAGGGCCCGGAACGGACCATCGCGGGGGCGTCGCAGAACGGGACTTCCGTCGCGCTGGCAATGAATGAGGTGATCGCTGCGGAGCGCGCGGCGATTGCTGGCGTCGAGACCTGCCGTGCCGACTGCGCGCGCGAGGTCGCGACCGCGCGGCTCGAGGCCCGCCGCCTGCTCGACCGAGCCGAGCTGATTGCCCAGGCGATCCATGCGCGCACCGAACGCATCGCCGAGGCGCGGGCGCGCGCCGCGACGGCCTCTCTGCCTGATCCGCCAGCGCCTGCCCAGTCGCTCGAGGATGTCGTCGAGCGGGTCGCCGCCTGGCTCGCCGGCGAGGGGAACGGCAGTGGCTGAACCCCGCCAGGCCTATGCGCAGGCGCGGCTCGCCGCCCGGCATGCGCACCGCCTCGGCGCAGCCGAGCGCGCGCAACTCGATTCGAGCCGCGGACTCGGCCGCTACCTCGAGGTACTGCGTGGCGCGGGCTGGCTGCGCCTTCCGGAAAGCGCCGCCGCGCAGGACGTCGACAGCTTCGAGTCGCGGCTGCGCGACCTGTGGCGTGCCGAGTGCCGGGCGGTGGCGGCATGGCACCCGCTGCGCTGGCAGAGCGCGTTCGAATGGTTCCAGACGCTCGCCGATCTCGCGCTGCTCGAGGGGTTGCGGGCCGCGACTCCCGTGCCGCGCGCGCAGGTCGAGCACGGGCCGCTGGCCGCAATCGCGGCGGCCGACCCGCGCGAGCGGGCAACGGTCCTCGCGCGTTCCGACTATGCACCGCTGCGCAGTGCATGGGAGTCGGGGGCGCCGCTCCTGCCCGCGTGGCACCGCGAGTGGCGGGCGCGCTGGCCGCAGGGGGAGCCGGTCGCCCGGCGGACGCTGCTCGCGCTCGAGGCACTGGTCCGGTCGGCGGCGGGCAGGGATCAGACGGCGAACGAGCGGCGGGCGGTGCTGGGCGCCGGACTCGAGCGGCTGTTCAGGCGCAGCTCCGGAACCGCTGCCGCGGGATTTTGCGAACTCGCCCGGCGAGCGCTCGAGTTCGAGATGTTGCGGGGCGGGTTCGTGGCGCGCCTGTGGACACCCGGGTCGCCGGTGGCGGAGCGCGTCACATGACGCTGCGACCTGTGGCGGCGCGCTGGTTCGAGGTGCTGACCGACCGTGAGCACCTCGGTGCCGTGCTCGAATGCCTGGCCGCGACGCGCGCGGTGGAACTCGAAGTCACGAGCGCGAGCGACAGCGCCGCCGCGGTCCCGGACTACCGTGAAATATTGGTCGAGTACCGCGAACTCGCCCGGCGCTACGCGCCCTATTGGCCCGAACCCCGCGTCGATGCGGCGATCGCCCCGCCACAGTCGCTCGCCGGCGCGCGGGACGCGCTCAAGGAGCTGCGCGGCTGGGCGGCCGACGCCGATGCGCCGATCGCGCGCCTCGAAGCGCTCGTCACGGGGGAGGCGGGACTCGCCGAGATCGAACGCGTGTTTCGCGCGGCGGGGCCGGCACTGCCGAGCCTTGCGGCGGTGTCGAAGGCGGGGCCGGTGCTGGCAGCGCGGCTGTACGTGGCCGAGAAAGGCGCCGTGACCCAGCTGCCGGCAGCGGTGCTCGCGCTCGAGCTCGACCTGCCACCGAATCACTACCGCCTGTGTGTCGGCGAGGCGGCGGAGGTCGCCTCACTCGATCGCGACGTGGCCGCCGCCCACGGCCGCGTGATCCCGTTGCCGCAGGGCCTGCCCGCGGATCCGCTCGCGGCGCTCACCGAGCTCGGCTCGCGCCGAAACTCGGTCGGTCAAGCGCGCCGCGAGGTTGAGCAGGAACTCGCCGTGTTGGCCGACCGACATCGGCTCGCGGCCCGGCTCGCCGGCTTCCGGTTTCTGGAGTGGCTGGTCGCACACGTGCCGCGCCTGCCGGCCACCGAGCATTTCGCCTACGTCACGGGCTGGACCCGGGACCTCGGTGGCGAGGTGCTCGAGCGCGCGCTGGCGCGCGCGGGGCTGCCGAACCTGCTGCACTTTCCGGAGCCGCCGCGCGCTCTCGAGGCGCCGATCGTGCTCGACAATCCCGCCTGGCTGCGGCCGTTCGAGGCCTTCGTGGGACTCCTCGGCACGCCGGGGGCCACCGAGGCGGATCCGACGCCGCTGGTCGCGATCATCGCGCCACTGCTGTTCGGCTACATGTTCGGCGACGTTGGCCAGGGACTGACGGTTGCCGCGGTCGGGGCTGCGCTGTGGCGGCGGGCGCCGGCGCTGCGGCTGCTGGTTCCCGGCGGTCTCGCGGCCGCGGCCTTCGGGGTCGCGTTCGGCAGCGTGTTCGCGCGGGAGGACCTGATTGCGGCGCTGTGGCTGCGCCCGCTCTCGGCGCCGCTCGCGATGCTCGGCATCAGCGTCGGGTTCGGGGCGGTCGTGCTGCTGACCGGCTTCGTGCTCGAGGCTGCGGAGCACCTGTGGGCGCGGCAGGGTTTACGGTGGGGCGTGCGGCGTGCCGGCCTGCTGGTGCTGTACGTGGCGCTGCTGCTGAGCCCGTTTCATCCGGGCGCACTCGCGCTCGCGGTCGCGGGTCTGCTGTGGACGCTGCTGGCGGCCGGCGTGGCGGAGCGCTCGCTCGCCGCCGTCGGTCGCGCGCTCGCCGAGCTGCTCGAGTCGGCGCTGCAGCTGCTGGTGAATACGATCTCCTTCGCGCGAGTCGGTGCCTTCGCACTCGCGCACGCGGGCCTCGCCGCGGCGGTGGTGGGGCTCGCGGCCGCCGCCCCCGGCGCGATCGGCCGGATGGCGGCGCTCTGCCTCGGAAATCTGCTGATCCTCGCGCTCGAGGGTCTCGTCGTCGGCATCCAGACGACGCGCCTCGTGCTGTTCGAGTTCTTCGTCCGCTTTCTCAAGGCCGAGGGGCGGCCGTTCCGCCCGCTGCCACAACCTGTCGCACCCTCCATGAAGGAATCACCATGAAGGTTTCACGGTTCTTCCCGCTCGTCGCGGTCGTCCTGGCCGCAGGCCTCGCTGTCGGCCTGACGCTGATCTGGCTCGCATTGCCGGCGCATGCCGCCGGGCCGCCTGGTACCCCGCCCGATCCGGCGGTGCTGCAGTGGGCGTTCGCGAGCGCAGCCGCGGCGGCCGCGATCGCCGCGGCCGCGGCGGCCTACGCGGTCGCGCAGGTCGGCGCCGCTGCCGTCGGAGCCGTGGCCGAGAAGCCCGAGCTGTTCGGCCGGATGCTGATCTTCGTCGGCCTCGCCGAGGGCATCGCCATCTACGGCCTGATCGTCGCGGTGCTGATATTCAATCGGGTCGGCGTATGACGGGCGAGCGCAGCGGGCCAGTCGTCGTGCTGTGCGAGCGCCTTGCGGCCGCGGGCTGGCGCCTCGGGGGTGCGCAGGTGCGTTGCGTTGAGCCCGAGTTCGCCGCCGAGGCGCTGGCGGCGGCCGCGGCCGAGGCCGAGCTCGTGCTGCTGTCGGCGGGATTCGCGGCCCGCTTGCCCCGCGCGATCCTGGCGCGGGCCCTGCGCGGGCCCGGGCCGCTGGTGCTGGTGCTCGACGAGACTGCTGAGGTGCCGGCCGTTCGGCCGGCAATCCGCTACGCGCGCGCCGCCCTCGGGATCGGACCGTGACGGAGCGGGTCGCACTGCAGCTCGCGACCTTGCGCGAACGCGTCGAGCGCTCCTGCGAGGCTCTGTCGGCCGAGGCGCGGGAAGCCGCGGCGCTCGAGGTCGGCGGGCTCATGCACGTGGCGCGCAGTGAAGCGCGGCGCAGGGTCGGGGCGGCCGCGCGCGCCAAGCGTGACCGGGTGCGCGAGCGCTGCCGCCAGGCGCTCGCGGATCTCGACGCGGCGCACCGGCGCAGCGACTTTGACCACGCACGACGCTGGCTCGCCGAGGCGCGCGAGCAGCTGCCGGCGGCACTCGCCCGGCGCTGGCAGGATCCGGCGGGCCGCCGCAGCTGGTGGCAAGCCGCGGTCGGCATCGCGGCGCGGCGGCTCGTCGACCGGAACTGGCAGATCGAGGTCGGACCCGGCCTCGACCCGCAGGAGCTCGCCGAGCTCGGCGAGGCTGCTGCGCGCGGCGGCGCGCGCGCGCAGGTCCTCGTCACGGGTCAGAACGCGGGCCTCACCGTTCGCGCGGGGCAGACGCTGGTCGATGCGACACCGCGAGGCCTGCTGGCGGATTCGGCGGCCGTGGAGGCGGCGCTGCTCGCCGCCCGGGACGCGCCGACGTCCGGTGCGCGGCCATGAGCGAGGCACGGCTCACGCACGTGGCGGGCCCGGTGATCCGGGCCGAGACGAGCGGGAACTTCCACCTGCACGAGGCGGTGGCGGTCGGCCCGCAGCGCCTGCCGGGTGAAGTCGTTGAGCTGAACGGCCGGCAGATCGTCGCCCAGGTGTACGAAGACACGACCGGGCTCGAGCCGGGCACGAGCGTGACGGGATCGGGATTGCCGCTGTCGATACACCTCGGGCCCGGCCTGCTCGGCAAGATATTTGACGGGTTGTTGCGACCCCTGCCGGAGGGCGTCGTGACGCTCGAACCCGGCCGTAGCGGGACGATTGCTCACCGCGAGCGCTTCGAGCCGCGGGTCGCCGTCGGCGATGAGTTGTCCGGCGGGCAGGTCTTCGGAAGCGCCGCCGGCGAGCCGTGCATCGCCCCGCCCGGGGTTGCTGGACGCGTCGTCCGCGTTGCGCCGGCCGGCGAGTACCTGGATGACGCCGTGCTCGTCGAGCTCGAGCTCCCAGACGGTGGACGCCGCGGCTTGGCGATGGGGCACGACTGGCCGGTGCGCACGCCGCGCCCGGTCGCGGCACGCCTCGCCCCGAGCGGCCCGCTGATCACCGGGCAGCGGATCCTCGACACGCTGTTTCCGGTGGCGCGCGGCGGGCGTGCGGCGCTGCCGGGCGGATTCGGCACGGGCAAGACGATCCTGCAGGAGGCGCTCGCCAAGTGGTGCGACGCCGATGTGATCATCTATGTCGGCTGCGGCGAGCGTGGCAACGAGATGGCGGAGGTGCTCGACGAGCTGCCGTCGCTCGAGGATCCGCGCACCGGCCGCCGCCTGATGGAACGGGCCGTGATCATCGCCAATACCTCCAACATGGCCGTCGCGGCGCGCGAAGCCAGCATCTATACGGCGGTCACGGTCGGGGAATATTTCCGCGACCTCGGACGCCACGTCGCGCTGCTCGCTGACTCGACCAGCCGCTGGGCCGAGGCGCTGCGGGAGGTCTCCGGACGGCTCGGCGAGCTGCCGGGCGAGGCCGGGTACCCGGCGTACCTCAGCTCGCGGCTCGCCGAGTTCTACGCGCGCGCCGCGCGGGTCAAGACTCTCGGCGGGCTCGAGGGCTCGTTGACCATCATCGGAGCCGTGAGCCCGCCGGCCGGCGACTTCTCGGAGCCCGTGACGCTCCACACACGGCGCTACGTGCGCTCGTTCTGGGCGCTCGACCCGGAGCGCGCCCATGCACGCTTCTATCCCGCGATCAATCCGCTGACGTCCTACAGCGAGGATGCGCGGGGCCTCGCGGCCTGGTGGCAGGCGAACGGCAACAGCGCGTGGGCCCAGCACCGCGAGCGGCTGCTCGCGCTGCTCGAGCGTGCGGCGCGCCTCGAGCGGATGGCGCGCATCGTCGGACGCGACGCGCTGCCGCCGGAGCAGCAGGTGACGCTGCTGCTCGCGGACCTGGTCAACGAGGGGCTGCTGCGGCAGTCCTCGTTCTCCGACGTCGACCGGTACTGTTCCCCCGCACGCCAGTCGGCGCTCGTCAGGCTCATCATTGGATTCATCGAGCACGCCGAGGGCGCGGTGGCGCGCGGGCTGGCCCCCGCCCGGATTGCAGCGATCCCCGGGCTCGCCGAGTTACGCCGCGCCGGGGAAGACCACGGCGAGGACGACCTCGCCGGCATCGATGAGCTGGGCCACCGGCTCGATGCGGTGCTCGCGGCCGCGGAGGCGGGCGATGCGCGCTGAGATCGCGGTCGGCGGAGCGGCACGGCGAATCGAAGGGCCGCTGCTGTTCCTGACGCGGACCGTCAACGTCGGCGTCAACACGGCGGTCATGGTCACCGGCGCCGACGGCCGCGACCGGATCGGGCGGGTCGCGGCGGTCAGCGAGAACGAGCTCGTCGTCGAGGTGCTCGAATCCTTGACGGGGCTCGGGCTCGCCGACACGCGCGTGCGCGCGCTCGGCGAGCCGCTGCGTTTCGGTCTGGGACCGGGACTCCTCGGGCGGGTGTTCGACAGCGTGGGCCGGCCGCTCGACGGCGGTCCGCCGGTGGCCGCGGCGGTCCGGCTGCGCGTCGACGGCGGCGTGATCAATCCCGCGATGCGCGCCCTGCCGCGCGACTTCATCGAGACCGGCATCACGACGATCGACCTGATGAACAGCCTCGTGCGCGGCCAGAAGCTGCCGATCTTCTCGGGCGGTGGCCTGCCGCACGACAGGCTCGTGACGGATATCGCCGTGCGCGCGCGACTGCGCGGCGCCGATGCGGGGCGCTTCGCGGTCGTGTTCGCGGGCATCGGCGTGTCGCACGACACGGCTGAGGCGTTCCGTGCGGCGATGGAGGGGAGCGGCGCGCTCGCGCGCACGGTGATGTTCCTGAACCGCGCGGACGAGCCGAGCGCACAACGGCTGTTGACCCCGAGATATGCGCTGACGGCGGCCGAGTACCTCGCCTTCACCGAGGGCCGCCACGTGCTCGTGGTCATGACCGACATGACGAACTACTGCGAGGCGCTGCGCGAGGTGTCGGCAAGCCACGGCGAGGTCCCGAGCCGCAAGGGCTACCCGGGCTACCTGTACTCCGACCTGGCCTCGATCTACGAGCGCGCCGGCTGCATTCGCGGCCTTGCGGGGACCCTGACCCAGCTACCGGTGCTGACGATGCCGGCCGACGATATCGGCCATCCGATTCCGGATCTCACCGGCTACATCACCGAAGGGCAGATCGTGCTCGACCGCGAGCTCGACCGGCGCGGGATCTACCCGCCGGTCAAGGTGCTGCCGAGCCTGTCGCGGCTGATGTCGGCCGGCACCGGCCGCGGGTACACGGAACCGGATCACCCGGCGCTCGCCAACCAGCTGTTCGCCGCCTACGCGCGCGCGGTGCGCATGCGGGTGCTCGCGAGCGTGATGGGCGCCGAGGGCCTGAGCGCCGCCGAGCAGCGCTTTCTCGAGTTCGGCGAGCGCTTCGAGCGCGACCTGATCGCACAGCAAGGGCCGCGGACGCTCGAAGCCAGCATGACGGCAGGCTGGCAGGCGCTCGCGGGCCTGCCGGTCGAGGAGCTGACCCGCCTGTCGAAGGCCCAGATCGCCGCCCACCTCGCGACGGATTCCAATGGCTGACCACGACCTGGCGCCGACGCGGATCGCGCTGCTCGAGCTCGGCGAGGATCGCCGCACGGCCGAGGAGGGCTATGCGCTGCTCGATGAGAAATGCATGCTGCTGGCGAGCCGGATATTGTCCTTGATTGCGCGCTGCGAGACCGGCTGGCGGCGCGGGCGCGCGAACCTCGCCGCGGCCGAGGCGGCGCTGCGGGCCGCATTCGACCGGCACGGCCTTGGCGATCTCGAGTCGCGCCCGGTCGCGCCCGGCACGCTGGTCCTTGGCCGGCGCGAGCAGCGCGTGCTCGGCGTCGGGGTGCCGGTCGTGACTGAGGCGCGGCTCGACTCGGGACCGGAGCCCGCCAGCTTCGATGACTCCGTCGAGGCGCGGCGCGCGAGCGCGCTCTACCGAGAGTTGTGTGGCCTCGCGGCCCCGCTCGCCGCGCTCGAATGCGCGCTGTGGCGGCTGGCTGATGAGTACCGGCGCACCGAACGGCGCGCCGGGGCGATCGAGCACCTGCTGCTGCCGGAGATCGAACGGGACATCGCATCGATCGAGGCCGCGCTCGAAACGGTCGACCAGGAAGAGTCCGTCCGGGTGCGCCGCGTCGCAGGCCAGGGCGCCGCCGTCAGCCGCCTGCTGCGGAGCAGCACGAGCGCTTGAGCGCGGGCCCCCGCTCGCGGACAATCAGCCGTGTCCGGCTCTGGGATCACAGCCGCGGGCGTGGACGCACACGCGTGCGAGCGGACAGCATCCCGCGGCGTCCCCGAGCCACGCATCTGCGTACACCCGCCGCGCGCCGCCATCCGGTCGAGCGGCCGACAGCGAGGGGCATCATGAAGACTGCGCACATCCGGACCGACCTGCCGGGACCGAAGGCAAAGGCGCTGCTGGCCCGGGACGCAGCCGTCGTCTCGCCCTCCTATCCGCGCGACTACCCGTTCGTGATGTCGCACGGCAAGGGCGCCGAGGCCTGGGACGTCGACGGCAACCGCTTCCTCGACTTCGCGGCCGGCATCGCGGTGTGCAGCACCGGCCACAGCCACCCCCGCGTGGTCGCGGCCATCACTGAGGCCGCGGAGCGCTTCCTGCACATCTCCTCGGATTACTGGCACGAGGGTCAGGTGCGGCTCGCCGAGCGGATGAATGAGCTCGCGCCGATGAAGGAGCCCGCGATGAGCTTCTTCGCGCAGTCGGGAACCGAGAGCGTGGAAGGGGCGCTCAAACTCGCGCGCTACGTCACCGGGCGGCCGCGCTTCATCAGCTTCCTCGGCGGCTTCCACGGCCGGACCATGGGCGCGCTGTCGTTCACCGCGAGCAAGTACACCCAGCAGAAGGGCTTCTACGCGACGATGCCTGGCGTCACCCACGTACCGTACCCCAACAACTTCCGGCCGCTGCTCGCGGGCGCGGACCAGGGCCAGGCGGTGCTCCGCTACATCGAGGATGTGCTGTTCACGAGCAACGTGCCGCCGAGCGAGGTCGCCGCGATTCTGGTCGAGCCGATCCAGGGAGAGGGCGGATACCTCGTGCCCCCGGACGGATTCCTGGCGGGACTGCGTGCGCTGTGTGACCGGCACGGCATTCTGCTGATATTCGACGAGGTGCAGTCGGGGATTGGCCGCACCGGCAAGATGTTCGCGTCCGAGCATTGGGACGTCGCGCCGGACATCATGACGCTGGCCAAGGGCCTGGCCTCGGGGCTGCCGATCGGCATGGTGGTCGCGAAGAAGACCGTCATGTCGAAGTGGACGCGCGGCGCCCACGCCAACACCTTCGGCGGGAATCCCGTGTGCTGCGCGGCGGCGCTCGCGACGCTCGAGCTCGTCGAGACCGAGTACATGGCGAATGCCCGGACCGTCGGGGAGTACTTCCTCGGCAAGCTGCGGCAGATGCAGGCGCGGCATGCCGCGATCGGCGAGGTGCGCGGGAAAGGATTGATGATCGGCATGGAACTGGTGACCGATCGCGCGAGCCGCGCGCCGGCGCGGGCGCTGTGCGAGGCCCTGATCACCCGCGCCTATCGCAATGGTCTGCTGCTGCTGTCCTGCGGCCAGAGCACGGTGCGGTTCATGCCGCCGCTGATGATCGCCAAGCACGACGTTGACGAGGCGGTGAGTCTGCTGACGGCGAGTCTCGAGGAAGTGCTCGCCGAGCGCCCGGCGGCGTAGCGACCCACCGCGCGCGGGGCTCCGGCCGGCGATGGCTCCGGGCCAGCCGCGGGGCGATCGATCAGCGGCACGATAGATGACCGAATTTCTACCCAGTTCACCGGCCGCCGAGCGCAACAAGGGACCGATTCTGGAGGCGCTGCGTGGCTGGCTCCCGGCTGCCGGATCGGTGCTCGAGGTCGCCTCCGGCACGGGCCAGCACGTCGTGCACTTTGCCGCGGCCTTTCCGGGGCTGACCTGGCGACCGACGGAGGCGGATCCCGCCCGACTCGGCGCCATCGCCGGGCGCCGCGCGCGCGCCGCGCTCCCGAACGTCTGCGAGCCAATCGCCCTTGATGTGTTCGACGACCCTTGGCCGCTCGCCGGCAGCGTCGCGGCGGTGATCGCGATCAACCTGATCCACATCGCGCCCTGGGCGGCGACCGAGGCGCTGTGTCGCGGGGCGCGCCGCCAGCTGTCGAGCGGCGGAGTCCTGGTGCTGTACGGCCCGTTCAAGGAGCGCGGTCAGCACACGGCGCCGTCGAACGCGGCATTCGATGAGTCGCTGCGCGCCGAAGATCCGGCATGGGGCGTGCGCGAGCTCGAGGCGGTCGCTGCCGTCGCCGCGCGCCACGGATTTGCAGCGCCCCGCCTCGTGCGGATGCCCGCCAACAATCTGACCGTGAGCTTCCGACTCGAGCCGGTGCACGAGGCGCGCGGCTGACGAGCCGCCGGGCGCGCGCCTCGCCCTGCGGCGCAATCATGCGCGCGCTCGAGGTGCGTTGTGCCGCGCGTGGCGGCGAGGCATAGTGCCGCGGACGCCGCCGAAGGCATGCTGCCGGCGCTGGACCGGCATCGGCCGAGCGAGGAGACCGTGAGCGACACTTCCGCCGCGCCGCGTCGCGGCCGCGAGATCCGCCGGGCGCGCGCCAGCGCGCGCGCCGTCAAGTACCCGTACATCCGCCGCAAGCTCCCGGTCGTGGAGCTGCTGAGCACCGAGGCGGTCGAGATCATCGAAGCCAACGCCGAGACGATCCTCGCGGAGATCGGCATCGAGTTCCGGCGCGACCCCGAATCCCTGCGCCTGTGGCGAGCGGCGGGCGCGGACGTTTCCGGCGAGCGCGTCCACATCCCGCGCGGGCTGGCGCGGCAGCTGCTGAAGACGGCGCCGCGCGAGTTCGAGCTGTACGCCCGCAACCCGGAGCGCAACGTGCACTTCGGCGGCGATGCCACCGTGTTCTCGCCGGTCGGCGGGCCGCCGTTCGTCACCGATCTCGACCGCGGTCGGCGCTACGGCACGCTCGAGGACCTGCATAACTTCATCAAGCTCGCCCACATGGCGCCGGCGATCCACTTCTCGGGCGGGTGCATGTGCGAGCCGATGGAGATTCCGCCGAACAAGCGCCACCTCGACGTCCAGTACGCGTTCTTCCGCTACAGCGACCAGGGGTGCGAGGCGACGCCGGAGACCCCGGGGCACGCACGCGATGCCGTCGGACTCGCCCGGGCGCTGTTCGGCTCGGCCTTCCTCGAGGACCATCCGGTGGTCCTCGGCAACATCAACTCGAACTCGCCGCTGACCTTCGACGGCCGGATGCTCGGGGCGCTGCGGGAGTTCGCCGGCGCCAACCAGGGCACGATCGTCGTGCCGGCGGTGCTCGCCGGCGCGATGGGCCCGGTGACGGCGGCTGGCTGCATGGCGGAGATCCTCGCCGAGACGATGGCCGGCATGGCGCTCACGCAGCTCGTGCGGCCCGGAGCGCCCGTGATTCTCGGCTCTTTCGTCGGCGCGATCTCGATGCGCACCGGGGCACCCACCTTCGGGACGCCGGAGGCGACCCAGATGATCTTCGCAACCGCCCAGCTCGCCCGGCGTCTCGGCGTTCCGTGCCGCAGCGGCGGATCGCTGTGCTCCTCGAAGAGCGCGGACGCGCAGGCGGCCTACGAGAGCGCGCACACGCTGCTGCCGACGCTGCTCGCCGGCGTGAACCTCGTCACGCACGCGGCCGGCTGGCTCGAGGGCGGGTTGGTCGCGGGCTACGAGAAGTTCGTCATGGATGCCGACCAGCTCGCGATGATGCAGGTGCTCGCGCAGGGCATGGACTTAAGCACCCGCGGCCAGGCGCTCGATGCGCTGCGCGAGGTCGGTCCCGGCAGCCACTTCCTCGGCTGCGAGCACACCCAGGCGAACTTCGAGACCGCCTTCTATCAGTCGACGATCGCCGATTACTCATCGTATGAGCAGTGGTCGACCGAGGGCTCGCTCACGGCCGAGCAGCGGGCCAACGGGGTATGGAAGAAGATGCTCGCCGAGTATCAGGACCCGGGGATCGAGGCGGCGGCGGACGAGGCGATGCTCGCATTCATCGCCGCGCGCAAGGAAGTCCTGACGGATGCGGTGGAGGAGGAGTGAGCGTGCTCCTCGCCCGCGTGCTCAGTCGCCGACCGCGCCGCCGACCAGCTCGAGCGGCAGTTCGGTCGTGTTCTTCGCCTCCTCGAGCACGATCCTCGACTCGATCGCCTGCACGCCCGGCACCTGCGACAGGCGTTTCTGGATGAACTCGTTGTAGTAGTTGATCGTGCGCGTCGCGACCAGCAGGATGAAGTCGAAGTCGCCGAGCACCATGAAGCACTGCACGACCTCCGGGAAGCTCACGACCTTCTGCTTGAATTTCGGCAGCGACTGCCAGCCGTGGCTGGCGAGCTTGACGTGCGTGAACACCAACACATCGAGGCCAACCTTGTCGCGCGACAGGAGCGCGACGCGCTTGCGGATCACGCCGTCCGCCTCAAGCAGGCTGATCCGCCGCCAGCACGGTGACTGCGACAGCCCCACCCGCTGGGCGATCTCGGCCGTCGATAGCGACGCGTCCTTTTGCAGTGCACTCAAAATCCGCAAGTCGGTTCGATCGATAGTCATGGTATAATTTTCCTAATAAGCGCGATCTCGTAGATAAAATATCGATAAACACTCCGCCCGGCAAGACGCTTTGGCAGAATTCTCCCGCCGGCCGGCGCTACGCTGATGCATCGGACCGACCGAGGACCCCGGATGCCACGCCCGTCCCGCCTGCACGTTCCGCGACCACCGGCACGCCCCGGCGAGGCCCCGGATTTCAGCTATCTGCGCCTGTCACCGGCAGGTGCCGTGGCGCGGCCGGACGTCGGCGCCCCCGCCGCCGACATCGAGGAGCTGTCGATCGACCTCGTGCGCGTGCTCGACGATGAGCACCGGGCACTGGGTCCGTGGAACCCGCGCCTCGATGTCGCCGAGCTGCAGGTGGGGCTCAGGCACATGCTGCTGACGCGGCTCTTCGACGACCGGATGCTGAAGACCCAGCGCCAGGGCAAGATCTCCTTCTACATGAAGTCGACCGGCGAGGAGGCCGTGGCGGTGGCGGCCTGCATGGCACTGCGCCCGACCGACATGCTGTTCCCCGCCTATCGCCAGCAGGGCGCATTCCTGGTGCGCGGCTCGCCGCTGGTCGACCTGATGTGCCAGCTGCTGTCGAACACGCGCGACATGTGCAAGGGGAGGCAGCTCCCCGTCATGTACCACTCGGTGCCCGGGCGCCTGTTCTCGATCTCCGGCAACCTCGCGACGCAGTTTCCGCAGGCGGTCGGCTGGGCGATGGCCGCGGCAATCAAGGGGACGGACGACCTCGCCGCCACGTGGATTGGCGAGGGCGCGAGCGCCGAAGCGGACTTCCACCACGCGCTGCTGTTCGCCTCGGTCTACCGCGCCCCGGTGATTCTCAACCTCGTCAACAACCAGTGGGCGATCTCGACGTTCCAGGGCTTCGCCGGCGGCGAGCAGCGCTCGTTCGCGGCGCGCGGCCCCGGCTACGGCATCGCCGGGATCAGGGTTGACGGCAACGATTTTCTTGCGGTGTACGCCGCGACCGAGTGGGCCGCCGAGCGCGCGCGCAAGGGAGCGGGCGCGACGCTGATCGAGCTCGTCACGTACCGCGCCGCCGCGCACTCCACCAGCGATGATCCGTCACGCTACAGGCCGAAGGACGACTACGAGCGCTGGCCGCTCGGCGATCCCATCGAGCGGCTCAAGAGCCACCTGATCGCGCTCGGCGAGTGGTCGGAGGAGCGCCATGCGGCACTGATCGCCGAGCTCGATGAGCAGGTGACGGCGTCGTGGAAGGAGGCGGCGAGCTACGGGACGCTGACCGAGGGGCCGCGGCTCGACCGCGACCTGATGTTCGAGGACGTGTTCAAGGACCTCCCGCCGCACCTTCTCGAGCAGCGCGACCAGATGCGCCGCGGGCGGGGCTGACGGTGGCACAGATGAATATGATCCAGGCGCTGAACGGGGCCATGGACCTGTGCCTCGCGCGCGACCCCGCGGTCGTCCTGCTCGGGGAAGACGTCGGCTACTTCGGCGGCGTGTTCCGGGTCACCGACGGGCTGCAGCGCAAGTATGGCGAGCACCGCGTGCTCGACACGCCGATCGCCGAGGGCGGGATCATCGCGGCGGCGATCGGCATGGCGGTGAACGGGCTGCGCCCGGTCGCCGAGATCCAGTTCGCCGACTACATCTATCCCGGCATCGACCAGATCGTCAGCGAGCTCGCGCGGCTGCGCTACCGAACGGCCGGCGCGTTCTACGCGCCCGTCACGATCCGCACGCCCTGCGGTGGCGGCATCCGCGGCGGCCAGACGCATTCGCAGAGCCCCGAGGCGATCTTCGCCCACGTCTGCGGCATCAAGGTCGTGATGCCCTCGAACCCGTACGACGCCAAGGGACTGCTGATCGCGGCGATCGAGGACGACGACCCGGTGCTGTTCCTGGAGCCGAAGCGCCTCTACAACGGCCCGTTCGACGGCAACCCCAACAAGCCCGCGGTCCCGTGGAGCACGCACCCCAAGGGCAAGGTCCCGGACGGCCACTACCGCGTGCCGATCGGGAAAGCCGAGATCGTGAGGCAAGGAACCGCGGTCACGATCATCGCCTACGGCACGATGGTGCACGTCGTCGAGGCGGCGGCCCGCGGGCTCGGACTCGACGCCGAGATCATCGACGTGCGCTCGATCGTGCCGCTCGACGTCGAGACTCTCTGCCAGTCCGTCGCGAAGACCGGCCGCTGCCTGATCGCCCACGAGGCGACCCGCTTCGCCGGCTTCGGCGCAGAGCTGATGGCGACGATCCAGGAGCGCTGCTTCTGGCAGCTCGAGGCGCCGATCCAGCGGGTCTGCGGCTACGACACGCCCTACCCGCATGCGTTCGAGTGGGAGTACTTCCCGGGACCGGCGCGCGTCGCGCAGGCGCTCACGGCCGTCATGGAGAGCACATGAGCCGCTACGTGTTCCGGTTGCCGGATCTCGGCGAAGGCACGGTGTCCTCCGAGATCGTCGCCTGGCGGGTCAAGGTCGGCGATGTCGTCGTGGAGGATGCGCCGCTCGTTGAGATGTCGACCGAGAAGGCCGTGGTCGAAGTGCCCTCGCCGGTCGGCGGGCGCGTCGTCGCGATCTCGGGCGAGCCCGGGCAGTCCGTGGCGGTCGGCGCGGAACTCGCCGTGTTCGAGACCGACGCTCCACCGGCCATGGCTGAGGCATTTGCGCCGGCAGCTGATGCGCGGACCGCCGCGAGTCCGCCCCCCGCGAGTCCACCCGCCGCGAGTGATGCGGCCATGGTGCCGCCCAGGGGCCGGATCATGGCCTCGCCCGCGACCCGGCGGCGCGCGCGCGAGGCGGGCATCAATCTCGCGGTTCTTCCGGGCTCGGGACCCGGCGGGCGCATCGAGCGCGGCGATCTGGAGGCGGCGCTGACCGGCGAGGCGCGCAGCGCCGCGGCCGGGGCGGCTGCGCCGGCGCGATCCGGGCGGGTCGCGCGCAGCGGGAGTGAGGAGATCAAGGTCATCGGCGTGCGGCGCGTGATCGCGCAGCGCATGGCCGAGGCGACGCGCACGATCCCGCACTTCGCCTACGTCGAGGAGGTCGATGTGACCGAGCTCGAGTCGCTGCGGGCGTACCTGAATGCCCGCGCGCCGGCGGGGAGCCCGGGGCTCACGTACCTGCCGTTCCTGGTCGCGGCCCTGACCCGCGTGCTCGAGTCATTCCCCCAGTGCAACGCGCACTACGATGCCGAGCGCAACGTGATCGTCCGCCACCACGCGGTGCACGTGGGTGTTGCGACCCAGACGCCGGACGGGCTCAAGGTGCCGGTCGTGCGTCACGCCGAGAGCCGCTCGCTGAATGACCTGGCGGCGGAGATCCGCCGGGTGTCCGAGGCCGCGCGCTCGGGAACCGCGACCCGCGCCGAGCTCACCGGCTCCACGATCACCGTCACGAGTCTCGGCAAGCTCGGCGGCATCGCGAGCACTCCGGTGATCAACATGCCCGAGGTCGCGATCATCGGCGTCAACAAGGCGATCGAACGGCCGGTCGTGGCGGGCGGCAGCGTCGCGGTGCGGCGGATGATGAACCTGTCGTCGTCGTTCGATCACCGGTTCGTGGACGGCTTCGATGCGGCGGCGATGATCCAGGCGCTGAAGGAGCGCCTCGAGCATCCGGCATCGATTTTCCTGGGCGACTGAGGCGATCGCGCCACGGCTTCATAAGGATTGCGATCATGACGAGTACCACGCCGCAGAACGCACCGTTCGGCAGCATCCTGACCGATGTGATGGCGATCGCCTGGTTCCACCGGGGCGAGTGGCGGCCGCACACCCTCAAGGCCGTCGGTCCCATCGAGATTCACCCGGCGGCGCACGCGCTGCACTATGGCAGTGAGTGCTTCGAGGGCTTCAAGGCCTACAAGTGGGCCGACGGCAGCGTGCACGTGTTCCGGATGGACCGGCACATCGAGCGGCTGCGCCAGAGCGCGCGCGCGCTGGTGCTGCCAGAGCCCGATGCAGGGCAGGTCGCGCAGATGGTTACCGAGGTGATCGACCGCTGCCGCTCGGCGGTGCCGGATGCGCCGGGCGCGCTGTACCTGCGGCCGCTGCTGTTCGGGACCATGGCCAACATCGGTGCGGCCTCGACCCCGACCGACGAGGCGTGTCTCGTCGTGCTCGCGAGCCCGGTGTGGGATTACTTCGCCGGCGGCGCCAGGCCCCTGCGGATCTATCTCGAGGAGCACGCGACGCGCTGCGCCTCGCGGCTCGGCGTCGTCAAGACCGGCGGCAACTACGCGGCGGCCCTCGGACCCACGCTCGCCGCCCGCGCGCAGCACAAGGCCGACCAGGTGCTGTTCTGCCCGGGCGGGGAGGTCCAGGAGACCGGCGCCGCGAACTTCCTCGCGATCCGCGACGGTGAGATCCTGACGCGCGGCCTGGACTCGACCTTTCTGCACGGCGTCACCCGCGATTCGCTGCTCAGGATGGCGCCCGACCTCGGCTTCAAGGTGGACGAGCGGATCTTCACGATCGCAGAACTCCTCGCGTGGGTGACGACCGGCGAGGCGGCGCTCTCTGGCACGGCGGCCGTGCTGTCGGGCGTCGGCACGCTGATCCGCGGTCGCGAGGAGTTCCGCGTCGGGAGCGGGGCGATCGGGCCCAACACGCAGACGCTGCGCGCGGCGCTGCTCGCGATCCAGCACGGCACCGCGCCCGACCGTCACGGCTGGCTGACGCGCGTCTGAGCGCGGCTGGCGCCGGCCGGAATTTGCCCCGCCCGGGGCGCGTCCATCGGAGTATCCTGTGCGCCCGCCCGGCTCTGCCGGGCGTCGCTTTTTGAGGCTGACATGCCCTTCGCCGATCTGAAGCTGCATCCAAATCTGCTGGCCGGCGTGCGCGAGCTCGGCTTCACGCGGCCCACGCCGATCCAGGCGGATGCGATTCCGCCGGCGCTCGCCGGCCGCGACGTGCTCGCGTGCGCGCAGACCGGCAGCGGCAAGACCGCCGCGTTCATGCTGCCGATCCTGAGCCGCCTGATGGACAAGCCGCGCGGCCGGACCCGGGCGCTGGTGATTGCCCCGACGCGGGAACTCGCGGCGCAGATCCTCGAGGACCTCGAGGACCTCGCCGTGCACACCCCGCTGAATGGCGCGGCGATCTTCGGCGGGGTCGGCATGGGCCCGCAGGAACATGCCTTCAGGAGCGGGGTCGACGTCATCGTCGCGACGCCCGGCCGGCTGCTCGATCACTTTCGCCAGCCCTACGCCAAGCTCGACGGCCTCGAGGTGCTGGTGCTCGACGAGGCCGACCGGATGCTCGACATGGGCTTCCTGCCAGACATCCGGCGCGTGCTCCGGCACGTGCCGGCGAAGCGCCAGACGCTGTTCTTCAGCGCGACGATGCCGCCACCGATCGCCGCGCTCGCCCGCGAGATACTGCGTGACCCGGCGATGATCAACCTCGAGCGCCAGTCGAACCCACCGGTCGGAATTACCCAGGCCGTCTATCCGGTCGCGCAGGAACTGAAGTCGCTGCTGTTTCTGGCGCTCTTGAGCCGCGGCGACATGAACGAGGCGCTGGTGTTCACGCGCACCAAGCACCGTGCCAACCGGCTGTGCGAGTTCCTGGTCAAGCGCGGCATCGCCGCCGAGCGCATTCACGGCAACCGCTCGCAGGCGCAGCGCACCGCGGCCCTCGAGGGCTTCAAGCACGGCCGCTTCCGCGTGCTCGTGGCCACCGACATTGCGGCGCGGGGCATCGACGTCGAGGCGCTGGGTCACGTCGTCAACTTCGACGTGCCGCAGGTGCCGGAGGACTACATCCACCGGATTGGCCGTACCGGCCGGGCGGATGCCGTGGGCGATGCGTTCACGCTGGTCGCGCGCGACGAGGAGGGCGATCTCGCGGCGATCGAGCGCGTGCTCGGCAAGCGCCTGCCGCGCGTGACGGTACCCGACTTCGACTACGGCGCACGCCCCGAGGGCAAGCTCGAGATCCCGCTCGCCGAGCGCATCGCGGCGATCCGCGCCCACAAGGCCGGGGACCGCGCACGGACGCACGCGAAGCAGCAGCGGCGCGGCGGCGGCGGCAGCGCCGGCTCCGGCCACGGCGGTGGCACGGGAGGCCGCGGCGGCGGGGGCGGTGGACACCGCTCGTCGGGCAGTCGGCGTTTCGGCGGGCCGCGCTCCCCGCGCTGAGCCGGAGCCGCTACGCCGCGGTCGGCGGGCCGGCGATGAGCATTCCGGGATGGAGCTCGGCGACCGAGCGGCAGCCGAGCTGGCCGAGCACGCGGTGCAGCTCGCTCTCTAGGATCTCGAGCGCCTTGCGGGCGCCGGCCTCGCCGCCGGCAGCGAGCCCGTAGAGCGCCGGCCGGCCGATCATCACGGCGTGGGCCCCGAGTGCCACGGCCTTGGCGAGGTCGCTGCCGCGGCGAAAGCCGCTGTCGATCAGGATCGTGATCTTGTCGCGGTAGCCGCGCGCGATCTCGGGCAGGACCTCGAGCGGGGCCACCGAGGTGTCGAGCTGGCGGCCACCGTGGTTCGTCAGGACAATTCCGTCGCAGCCAAGCTTGACCGCGCGCTCGGCGTCCTCGGATGCGAGCACACCCTTGATCAGCAGCCGCCGCGGCCACCGGTCGCGCAGCCGCGCGACGTCATCCCAGTTGATCGTCTGCTCGAACAGCTTCGGAATGATCGTCACGCCCGCGCGGGCGCTGCGCGCCTCGGGCGGCAGGAAATCCGCGACGTTCACGAAGCGCGGAATTCCATGGAGCGCCACCTCCCACAGCCAGCGCGGATGCACGAGCACGTCGAGCGCGCTGCGCAGCGTCAGCCAGCCGGGAGCTGTGAAGCTCCGCTGGTTCCACTCGCGCGCGCCGAATACGTTGGCGTCGGTCGTAAACACCAGCGCCTCGCAGCCCGCCTCGTCGGCGCGGCGCATGATGTCGGCGGTGATCGCCGGCTCGTTGAACACGTAGAGCTGCACCCACAGCCGCCCGCCCTCGACCGCGACCTCGTTCGGCCGGGCATTGCCGACGGTGCTGAGGCAAAACGGGATGCCGGCGCCGTGGGCCGCCCGCGCGAGCAGCACATCCCCGGACGGGCGCAGCATGCCGTTGCTGCCCATCGGAGCGATGACCGCCGGAAAGGCGAGCGGCAGACCGAACAGCGTCGTGCGGCAGTGGCGCGTGCTGGTGTCGATGAGCGTGCGCGGCGCGAAGCGGTAGGCATCGAAAGCCTGCCGGTTGCGCTTGAGCGCGAGTTCGTCCTCGGCGCCGCCCTCGACGTACTCGAATGCGAAGTCGGGCGTCCGCCGCCGGGCGAGGCCGCGCAGTTCCTCGATCGTGATCGCGCGCCGGAAATCCCGGCCGGAATAGTAGCGGCGGCGCGTAGCGGCGGCCTCAGCCGGTGAAGAAGCCCATCTTGACCCCGGCCAGCGTGATCACGTCGTTGTCGGCGAGGCGCCTCGCCTGGGCGCCGATCGGCGTGCCGTTGACCAGCGGGAAATCGTCCGGCTTGCCGGCGTCGACGTGCACGAGGTAGAAGCCGTCGGCGCGGCGCGTGATGGCGGCGACCTGGACGCCCGGACGTCCGAGCGTGGTCAGCGCCTTCACGAGTTCGAGCTCGCGGCCGGCAAAGGTCCCGGACAGCACCTGCAGCTTCGCCTTCGGCGGCGCGACCGGGCCGCCGCCGGCGCCGTCGCCGCGCGCGGCGGGCGCCGCGCGCACCGGCTCCGGTTCCGCCTTCGTGGCGCGGACCCGCTCCTCGATCGCGGCCGACGGGTTGATCACCATCGTCTTCTCGAACTCGTCGGGCTCGCTCTCGGCGGCCTGGTTGTCGATGAAACGCAGCTGGTGGTGGCCGCAGGTGATCACATCGCCGTGCTGCAGCGCGTGCTTCTTGATCAGCTTGCCGTTGACGTAGGTGCCGTTGGTGCTGTTCAGATCCTCGAGGAACGAGTCGTTGAGGATGTTGATGATGAGCGCGTGGTGGCCGCTGACGGCCGCATTGTCGATGCGCACGTCATTGTCTGGGAGGCGGCCGATCGTGTACCGCTCCTTGTTCATGTTGTACTCGGCGAGGACCTGACTATCCAAGCTGAGAAGCAATCTAGCCATGAAACGTCGTCCTTACGTGCGTCAACCGAACCAGCTCAAGATTCTGTTAAGTATGCCTCGCCGTGCGGGGAACGAGTCAATGACTTCGGTCACGATCACGGAGATGTTGTCCCGACCGCCATGGTCGTTCGACAGCGTGATCAGCTGTTGAGCGGCCGTGTCAAGATTATCATTGAACGTGTTGATTGTTAAGTGAATATCCTCATCTTCCACCATGTCGGACAAGCCGTCCGAGCACAGCACGTACTGGTCGCCCTTCTCGACGGGGTGCTCGTGGATCTCGATCTCGACCGACGGCTCGACCCCGAGCGCGCGCGTCACGTAGTTCTTGTTGGTCGACCGCGCAGCCTCCTCCTGTGAGTAAAAGCCCCGGTCCACGAGCTCCTGGAGCAGGGAGTGGTCCATCGTCAGGCGCTCGAACCGCTCGCCGCGCATGCGGTAGAGCCGCGAGTCGCCCACGTGGGCGGTCGTGACCTTGTCGTCGTAGAAGAGGGCCGCGACGACCGTGGTGCCCATTCCCTCGCACTGCGGCTGGGTCTTGGAGGTCTGGTGGATGATCTTGTTGGCTCGAAGGATGGCGTCCCTGAGGATGATGCTGGTTCGCATGTACCCGGTGGTCCGGTCGACGCCATCGAGGTGCTGGTCCTGGAACGCCTCACGCACGAGATTGACGATCGTCTTGACTGCGATCCCGCTCGCGACCTCGCCGGCGTTGTAGCCGCCCATGCCGTCGGCCAGCACGTACAGGCCGATCTCCGGCTCGACGCCAATCGTGTCCTCGTTGTGCTCCCGCACGCGTCCGGTATCCGTGAGCGCGACGCTCTTGACCTTGTTGCGCATGTCCAGGCTCACGCGGCGAGCGCCCGCGCGCAGGTCCTGACGGCGGCCGCCATCTCGCCCCCGGTCTGAAAGCGCGCCGCCGGGTCCTTCTGCAGGGCCCGGTCGATGATCGCTGACACGCAGGCGGGGAGGTCTGGGCGGATGGTCCGGAGCGGCGGGGGCGGTGCGTTGGCGATCCTATCCATGAGTCCGGTCATCGAGTCCGCCCGGAACGGAAGCTGCCCGGTCGTCAGCTGAAATAACGTAACACCGAGCGCGAACAAGTCGGTGCGTCCGGTCACATTCCGTCCCTCGAGCTGCTCCGGGGCCATGAACGAGGGCGTACCGAGCACGATGCCGCTGCGGGTCGCGCTCGAGTTCGTCAGGCGCGCGATGCCGAAATCGGTGATCTTGGTCTCGAGCGTCTGCGGATCGAACATGACGTTGGCCGGCTTGATGTCCCGGTGGATCACGTTCTGGGCGTGCGCGTAGTCGAGCGCATCGGCGATCCGCGCAACGACCTCGAGAGCCTGGGACGGCGGCAGCAGGCGGTCGGACGCCGCGTACTCGCTCAGGAGCCTGCCGTTCAAGTACTCCATCGCGATCCAGGCAATTCCGCCGTCCTCGCCCGCATCGTGCACCGTCACGATCCCGGGATGCTTCAGGCGCCCGGCCATCTCGGCTTCGCGGAAGAACCGTTCGCGTGCCTCGGCGAGCTCGGTCTCGGTGAACTCCTCGACGATCGGGATCGCCTTGATCGCGACGACGCGATTGATCCGCGGGTCGCGGCCGAGGTAGACGGTGCCCATCGCGCCGCGCCCGAGCTCGCGCTCGAGCTCGTAGCGGCCGAGCTTCGGCTTCGAGGGCTTCTTCGCCCGGCCCAGCAGCACGTCGGCGACGTCCGACGGCGTCGGCTCGACGCGGCGTGCCTCGAGGGTCTGGCTGATGTTGCGCAGCGAGGGGGCGGGCGCCGGACCCGGAGCCGCCGGCGGGGAGCGCCCGGCGGAGGCGGCCGAGCCCTTCGGAGCGGGCGGCGTGGCGGCATAACGCTGCCACGGCGGCTCGGTCGCCACCGCGCGTGCGCGGGGGCTTGGCGCATCCGGCACCACCCAGACGGCGAGCGTGGCGAGGACGAGTCCGAGGGACGCCTCGAGCAGCGGTATCCAGACGCGCGCCTCGGCGAGCAGCACGAGTTCGGCAGCGATGAGCACGAACGCCGTGAACAGCACCGCGGCCGCGCGCGGGGCCGGGGAGAGCGCCGGCGCCGCGAGCGCGGCGAAGGCGATCGCGGCGAGCAGCAGCACGAAGGTTGCGAGCCGTGCGAGGCGCGCCCGGACGAAGTAGCTGCCCGATTCGAGACTCGTCAGGCGCTGGGCGAGCGCCTCGCCGAGCGTGAGCCCCGGGCCGGTCGGCGTCGCGATCAGCGCGGTGCCGCGGCCGATGACTAGGATCTGCTGCGCGAGCTGGGTCACAGCAACCCGGCCGGCCGCGAGGTCGGCGAGCGTGACCGACGGTGTGCCGCCCTGCTCGCCGGCCCGCCGGCCGTACTGGGGCACCCAGCCGCTCGCGGAGTCGGTGCGCAGCAGCGTCTCGCCGACCCGGATGCCCTGCGGAGTCATCCGCGCATCGGCCAGGCTCGCGCCGTGGGCCGCGAGCCAGGCCGCGAAGGTTGCGGACGGTGCGGAGGGCCGGGGGCCGAGGCGGCCGAGGAGGCGGTCGCGCCGTGCGACCCCGTCGGCATCGGGGGCCGCCGCAGGCTCGATTCCGATGCCGCGCGCGGCGCTCGCAAAGCGCTCGAGCGGCGTCGCGGTGGGGGTGCCGAGCAGCACGACATTCCCGGCGGCCCGGATCGCCCGTTCGAGCTGCGCGTCGTGGTCGAGTTCGGCGGCCCAGGCCGTCAGACGCGCCCGCATGGATGGATCGGGCGAGGAGTCCACACCCTCCAGAAATGAGCGGACGCGGGCGAGATCGGCGCTGTCGCTCGACTGCTCGAGCGGCACGGCAAGCAAGATCGCCCGGGCACCGGCGAGGTGCGCGGCATCGATCGCATGGGCCAGGTCGCCGCGCAGGCGTCCGGTGTCAGCGGTCCCCTCGCCGGTGTCGGCCCAGAGCACCCGCCCACCCTCGGACGCGTTCTCGGCCCCCTGCAGCAGGGCGAGTGGCAGGCCCGCGAGGCGGGCCTCGAAGTCCCGTGCCGGCCAGAGCAGAAGCCCGGCCGCGAGTCCGATGACCACCGTCGCGACCGCCAGCGGACGAAAAAGGGGATGGGTTTGCATCAACCGCTGCTTTCCACGACGCCGGCGAGTCTAGCGGAGCCGGGCCGTCGCGTCGCGGGGCGCGTCACGGTCGCGGCAAAAAGGGGCTCTGTTAGCATCTCCCCGGTGAACAGCCGGTCCCGGACGGTGTACGTGTGCAGCGCCTGTGGCGATGCGGCGCCCAAGTGGCAGGGCCAGTGCCCGGCGTGCGGGGAGTGGAACACGCTGTCTGCGCTCAGCGCGCCGAGAGCGGCCGCCAGCCGGGGCGCCGCGCGCACCGCCCCGCCGCAGCCGGCCAGCGCGCGCACGCTCGGGGCGGACGGAACCGAGGACGCACAGCGCCTGCCGACCGGCTCCGCCGAGTTCGACCGGGTGCTCGGCGGCGGGCTGGTCGCGGGCTCCGTCACGCTGATCGGCGGCGATCCGGGAATCGGCAAGTCGACGCTGTTGCTGCAGGCGGCCGCCGCGGTCGCGGCCGAGGTCCCGGTCCTGTATGCCACCGGCGAGGAGAGCCTCAAGCAAGTCGGCCTCAGGGCCCGGCGCCTCGGGCTCGGCCAGGCGCCGCTCGGATTGCTGGCCGAGACCGAGGTCGAGGCGGTGATCGCCGCGGCCGAGACCGGCTTGGCGCGCCTGCTGATCATCGACTCGATCCAGACGATGGCGAGCCGGGAGGTCGAGGCGAGCCCGGGATCGGTGTCCCAATTGCGCGAGTCCGCTGCCCGCTTCATCGCCCACGCCAAGCGCAGCGGCACGGCCGTCGTGCTGATCGGCCACGTGACCAAGGAAGGGGTCATCGCCGGTCCGCGCGTGCTCGAGCACCTGGTCGACACCGTGTTGTATTTCGAGAGCGACGCCGGCACTCGCTTCAGGGTCGTGCGCACGATCAAGAACCGGTTCGGCGCCGCCAACGAGATCGGCGTGTTCGCGATGGACGAGCACGGGCTCAAGGCAGTCAAGAACCCGTCCGCGATCTTCCTGTCGCGCCACGCCACGCCGGTGCCGGGAAGCCTTGTCACCGTGACCTGCGAGGGCACGCGCCCGATGCTGATCGAGGTGCAGGCACTCGTCGATGACTCGCGCGCGCAGCTGCCGCGCCGCGTCGCCGTCGGCATCGACGCAAACCGCCTGTCGCTGCTGATCGCCGTGCTGCACCGGCACGGCCGCATCGCGCTGCACGCGCACGATGTGTACGTCAACGTCGTCGGGGGGGTGCGGGTCGAGGAGACGGCCGCGGACCTCGCCGTGCTGCTGACGGCGGTATCGAGCCTCGAGAGCCGGGCGCTGCCGCAGGACCTCGTCGTGTTCGGCGAGCTCGGGCTCGCCGGCGAGATCCGGCCGGTGCCGTTCGGCGAGGAGCGGCTGCGCGAGGCGGCCAAGCACGGCTTTCACCGCGCGATCGTGCCGTCGGGCAATGCGCCGCGAAAGCCGATCGAGGGACTCGCCGTGACTCAAGTGAGGCGGCTCGAGGAGGCCCTCGCCGCCGCGCGCTGAGCTCAATCAGCGGTCCTTGGCCGGCCAGATGCGCACCGTCTTGATCGCGTTGTCGGCGATCTGCAGCACCTCGACCGCGTGGCCCTGGAGCTTGAGCGCAGTGCCCGGCTGGGGGATGGTCTCCAGGTACTCGAGGATCAGCCCGTTCAGGGTCTTCGGGCCCGCGGTCGGCAGCGTCCAGCCGAGCGCACGGTTGAGCGAGCGCACCGTCGTGCTGCCGGACACCACGTAGCTGCCATCGCCCTCCGCCCGCACGTCGCGCCTGAGGCCGTACGGCAGCGTCGTGAACTCCCCGACGATCTCCTCGAGAATGTCCTCGATCGTCACGAGGCCCTGCACGTCGCCATACTCATCGACCACGTACGCGTGGCGCCGCTGGTTCTGCTGGAAGGCGACCAGCTGCTGGTTGAGCGTCGTGCCTTCCGGCACGTAGTAGGGCTCGCGCTGGCGCGCAATGCGCTCGAGGCTGGCGCGATCGAGCGAGCCGCGCGCGAGCTCGCGCGCGACCCGCTTCATGTGCAGCACGCCGACGATGTGGTCGAGGTCGCCCTCGTAGACCGGCACCCGGGTGTGCTGGGCCTCGCGCAGTGCCGCCCGGATCCGGTCCCAGTCATCGTTGAGGTTGATCCCGCCGACCTCGCTGCGCGGGACCATGATCTCGTCGACGCTGATCTTCTCGAGGTCGAGAATGCTGACCAGCATCTGCTGGTGCTTGAGCGGAATCAGCGCCCCGGCCTCGGCGACCACGGTCCTGAGCTCGTCGGCCGACAGCGAGTGCGTCGCAACCCGCGCGGCCGATACGCCCACGAGCCGGAACAAGGCGTTGGTGATGCCGATGATCAGCCAGATCAGCGGGTAGGTAATCCACAAGAGCGGCCGGTAGACGAACGAGGCGGGCAGCGCCAGGCGCTCGGCATTGAGCGCCCCGTAGGTCTTCGGTCCCACCTCGCAGAACAACAGCAGCACGAGCGTCAGCCCGCCGTTCGCCAGCGCGAGCCACTGCTCGCCGGCAAACTTGAGCGTCAGCAGCGTCACGATCGCGGCCGCCGCGACATTGGCGAGCGTATTGCCGAGCAGCATCACGCCGATCAGCCGGTCGGGGCGGGCGAGGAGGCGCTCGGCGAGACGGGCGCCGGCGTGGCCCTGCTGTGCGAGGTGGCGGAGCCGGTAGCGGTTGACGCTCATCAGCGCCGTCTCGGAGCTCGCGAAGAACGCCGACAGCACGACGCTGACCGCGAGGCCGGCGGCCGCAAGGCCCACGGGAAAGTCGTTCATTCAGCCCCAGTGGCGCCCGAGCAGGTTCTCGAGCACGAATTTGGTTCCGAAGTAGGCGAGCGCCAGGAAGAAGAAGCCGGCGATCGTGAACCAGAGCGCCTGCCGGCCGCGCCAGCCGAACCGGGCGCGGCCCCACAGCAGCACGCCAAACACCACCCAGGCGGTGACCGCCAGCGTGATTTTGTGGACGAGGTGCTGCGACAGCGCGTCGTGGACGAAAAACAGTCCGGTCAGCAGCGCCAGCGTCAGCACCACGAAGCCGCCGCCGAGCGCCCGGAACAGCGTCGTCTCCATCGTCTCCATCGGTGGCAGCAGCGCGAGCAGGCCGAGCGGCCGGCGGGTCCGGATGCGCGTGTCCTGCCAGGCGAGCAGCAGCACGACGACCGCGGCGATCGCGAGCCAGCCCGCGGCGAGCGCGGCGAGCGCGATGTGCGCGCTCACTTCCCACTGCGGCGTATGGATCTCGCTGAAGCCGGACAGGAGCCCGGTGCCCGTCGCCAGCACGCCGGCGAGCGCGAGCAGTGCCGACGGCAGCGCGCCGAGCGGCACGGCCGCCATCGCGGCCACCGCCGTCGCCGCGACCACCCAGCCGACCAGCGAGGCGCTGTCGGTGATCGCGAGCACGACTCCGCGGGGCGTGCGGATCGCTCCGAACAGGATGTAGGCGTGCACGACGACTCCGACCGCGGCTGCGGCGAGCCCCGCGGCGGAGCGCGCGACCGGGTCGGCGCGCGCCGCCCGGGCAACGAACACCGCCGCGAGCAGATACAGCGCGAGCGTCAGCAGGGACAACGCGATGTGGAAGGTCGCCAAGGCTGCCAGATGATTGCACAGCGGCGCAGGCTCGGGAAGCGCGCGCGCGGCCCGCAATCCCTATAATGCCGCCTTCCACGGAGCGCGCTGATGTTCGACACACTCACCGAGCGGCTGGCCGGGGCCGTCGAGGCGTTGCGCGGTCGCGGCCGCGTGACCGAGGAGAATATCGGCGAGACGCTGCGCCAGGTGCGGATGGCGCTGATCGAGGCGGACGCGGCGGTCCCCGTCGTCAAGGCGTTCGTCGATGCAGTCAAGGTCCGCGCGCTCGGCGCCGAGGTCCAGAAGAGCCTGACGCCCGGGCAGGTATTCATCAAGATCCTGCACGATGAGCTCGTCAAGGTCATGGGCGAGCCCGCCCAGGGCCTCAGCCTCAGGGCCGAGCCGCCGGTGGTCGTGCTGCTCGCGGGCCTGCAGGGCGCGGGCAAGACGACCACCGCCGCCAAGCTCGCGCGCCTGCTGATGGGCGAGCGGAAAAAGCGCGTGCTGCTCGCGAGCACGGACATCTACCGGCCGGCGGCGATCACCCAGCTCGAGCAGCTGAGCCACCAGATCGGCGCAGGCTTCGTGACGGTGGCTCCGGGCGAGACGCCGCTCGCGATCGCCGCGCGCTCGCTCGCCGAGGCACGGCGCGGCGTGTACGACGTGCTCATCGTCGATACCGCCGGGCGGCTGCACATCGACCAGGCGATGATGGATGAGGTGCAGGCGATCGATGCGCTCGTCAAACCCCACGAGCGGCTGTTCATCGTCGACAGCATGGCGGGCCAGGATGCGGTCAACGCCGCGCGCGCCTTCAACGCGGCGCTCGATCTGACGGGCATTATCCTGACCAAGGCCGACGGCGATGCACGCGGCGGCGCGGCGCTGTCCGTGCGCCAGGTCACCGGCAAGCCGATCCTTTACCTCGGTGTCGGCGAGAAGGTCGAGGCGCTGGAGCTCTTTCACCCCGAGCGGGTCGCCTCGCGCATCCTCGGCATGGGCGATGTGCTTTCGCTCGTCGAGCAGGTGCAGCGCGATGTGGACCGCGACAAGGCGGCCGGGCTCGCCGCCAAGCTCGCGAAGGGCAAAGGGTTCGACTTCAACGACCTGCGCGAGCAGATGCTGCAGCTCGAGAAGATGGGCGGCGTCGGGGCGCTGCTCGAGAAGCTGCCGGGCAAGCTGTCCCAGGCGGCCGCCCAGGCATCCGGACAGTTCGAGGGCCGGCAGGCCAAGCGGCAGATCGCGATGATCAACTCGATGACCCGCGAGGAGCGCAAAAAGCCGATGGTCATCGACGGCTCGCGCAAGCGCCGCATCGCCAACGGCGCCGGCGTGCAGGTGCAGGACGTCAACCGGCTGCTGCGCCAGTTTCTGCAGATGCAGAAGGCCATGAAACAGTTCTCGAAGGGCGGCGTCCGCGGGCTGATGCGCTCGCTCGGGGGGCGGCTGCCGCCCGGGTTCGGCCCCTAGCCCCGGTCAGTCGATTTGAGTAGAATGCGCGGCTCTTTGGCGGCGGGCCAGCGCCCTGCCGTCCGCAACCAGACAGCCCGAGGATCTGAGCCGATGGTCACCATTCGCCTGACGCGGCGCGGCGGGAAGAAGGAACCCTTCTACCACGTGGTCGTTGCCGACAGCCGCAAGCGCCAGGGGGGCAGGACCCTCGAGCTCGTCGGCATCTTCAACCCCATCGCCCGCGGCAAGGAGACCAAGCTGAGGCTCGAGGTCGCCAAGATCGACGCCTGGCTGAAGCAGGGCGCCAAGGCGTCCGCGCGCGTGTCGGCCCTGCTGCAGCGGTACCGCAAAGAGGCCGGGACACCGGCCGCGGCCTGAGGGACGCGGAGCGGCGTATGACGGACGCCGCGGGACCGCCGGGCGACCCCGGCGACCGGATGGTGATCCTCGGACGGCTCGGCGCCCCGTGGGGCGTCAAGGGCTGGATCAAGGTCAACTCGTACACGGATCCGCCGGCGGCACTGCTCGACTACCCCGTGTGGCAGGTCGCGAGCCCGAATGGCAGCTGGCAGAGCGTGACGGTGCGGACCGGCCGGGTGCACGGCCCGGGCCGCAGGCTCGTGGTGCAACTGGACGGGGTGGGAAGCCCCGAGGATGCGCGCCGCTACGTGTCGCGGGAGGTGGGCCTGCGACGCTCGCAGCTGCCGCCGCCGGGGCCGGGCGAGTACTACTGGGACGACCTGGTCGGATGCCGGGTGGTGACGGTCGACGGGGTGGAGCTGGGTGTGGTGAGCCATTTCCACGAGTTCCCCGGGAACCCGGTGATGGTCGTGGTGGGGGGCGGGCGTGAGCACTGGGTACCGCTCGTGCCGCGGCACCTCAAGCGCGTGGACCTCGCGGCGCGCCAGCTTCTCGTCGCCTGGGACCCGGAGCCGTAAGGCGGTGAACGCGGCGACTCCGCGGCTCGCGGTGGAAGTCGTGACGCTGTTTCCGGAGGCTATCCGGGCCGCGCTCGCGATGGGAGTGGTCGGACGGGCACTCGAGCGGGGCCTGGTCCGGGTCGGGATCGAGGACCCGCGCAGCCTCGCGACCGACGCCCACCGGACGGTCGACGACCGGCCCTACGGCGGCGGTCCGGGCATGGTGCTCAAGGTCGAGCCGCTCGCCGGGGCGCTCGAGCGCGCCGCCGGGCGACTGCCGCCGGGCAGTCCGCGGATCTACCTGTCGGCTCAGGGCCGGCGGTTCGATCAGGCAGCGGCGCGCAGGCTCGCGGCGCTGCCGGGGTTTTTGCTGCTCGCCGGACGCTACGAAGGCGTCGACGAGCGGGTGCTGGAGGAGGCGATCGACGAGGAGCTGTCGATCGGGGACTACGTGCTGTCGGGCGGAGAACTCGCCGCGCTCGTGGTGATCGACGCGACGGTCAGGCTCGTGCCCGGGGTGCTGGGCGCGGCCGAGTCGGCCGAGCAGGAGTCCTTCGGCGCGGGCGCTGCCGGCGGGCTCCTCGACTGGCCGCACTACACGCGGCCGGAGGAGTGGCGCGAGCGGCAGGTGCCGCAGGTACTGACGAGCGGCGACCATGCGGCGATCCGCCGCTGGCGGCTCAAGCAATCGCTCGGCCGCACGTTCGAGCGGCGGCCGGACCTGGTGGCCGGTCGGGCACTGACGACGGAGGAGCGTGAGCTCCTCGATGAGTATCGAAAGGAACGCAAGTCATGAACAAGATCATTGCCGACATCGAGAAGCGTCAGACGGGGCGCAAGATTCCTGATTTCGGGCCCGGCGATACGGTCGTCGTCGAGGTCAAGGTCAAGGAAGGCGACCGCGAGCGTGTGCAGGCCTACGAGGGCGTGGTGATCGCGCGCCGTAACCGCGGCCTCAATTCCTCGTTCACGGTCCGCAAGATCTCCCACGGCGAGGGGGTCGAGCGCGTGTTCCAGACCTACAGTCCGGCGCTCGGCGGCATCACGATCAAGCGCCGCGGCAACGTGCGCCGCGCGAAGCTGTACTTTCTGCGCGACCGCTCCGGCAAGTCGGCGCGCATCGAAGAGAAGGTCTGAGCACGCGCGGGCGGTCGCGCCTGCGAGCCGCACCGCCGCTCGCGACACCACCGGCCGCGCCGCGGCCGGCCGGTGTCGTTTCCGAGGGCCGTGCGGCCGGATACACTGCTTCGTGACGATCGCCCATGCGGGCGCCGCGCGTCGGGGTTCTTATGCCTGTGCTGGCTTCTGTGTTCAGGTCCCTGTGGCGGGTGCTCGACGGCCTGCGGAAGTTCCTGCACCTGCTGCTGTTGCTCGCGATCCTCGTCGTGCTGCTGGTCGCGCTGCGCCAGCCGCTGCCGCTCGTACCCTCGAAGGCGGCGCTGGTCGTGCATCCCGAGGGCCGCCTCGTCGAGCAGCTGTCCGGCAGCCCCTGGGAGCGCTCGGTCGGTGCGTTGACCGCCGACCACGAGCCCGAGACTCTGGTTCGCGATGTGGTCGATGCCATCCGGGCGGCCGCGGCCGACGACCGCATCACGGTGCTGGTGCTCGACACCGAGGACCTCGCGGGTGGCGGCCTGACCAAGCTGCAGGCGATCGCAGCGGCGATCCAGACGTTTCGCGCGAGCGGCAAGAAGGTGCTGGCCTTCAGCCGCTACGCGACCCAGGAGCAGTACTACCTGATGGCCCAGGCCGACGAGGCCTATATCGATCCGCAGGGCGCCGTCGGCGTCGTCGGCTACGCCGCCTACCACCTCTACTTCCACGACGCGCTCGAGAAGCTCGGCGTCGACGTGCATGTGTTCAAGGTCGGAACGCACAAGTCATACCCCGAGCCCTACACGCGGCAGGACATGTCGCCCGAGGACCGCGAGCAGACGGTCGCCTTGCTCACTCCGCTCTGGCAGTCGTATGCGCAGGGTGTCGAGACGGCGCGCCACCTGGCGGCCGGGACCGTCGAGGCCTACGTCAGGGAGGCGCTGCCGGCGCTGCGGGAGGCGGGCGGGGACGCGGCGCTCCTCGCCCAACAGCGCGGGCTCGTGACCGGCCGCAAGACCCGGCTCGAGTTCGAGCGGCAGCTGATCGGGCTCGTCGGCGAGGACAGCACCTCGCACTCGTTCAACGCGATCAGTCACTCCGAATACCTCGCCGCCGCGCACCCCGAGTCGGCGCTCAGCCGCCACCCTGACGGACAGGTCGCGGTGGTCGTGGCGTCTGGCAGCATCGTCGACGGCGAGGCCCCACCGGGGGAGATCGGAGGGGACAGCCTCGCGGAGGTGCTGCACAAGGTGCGTTTCGACAAGGACGTCAAGGCCGTGGTACTGCGGATCGACAGTGGCGGCGGCAGCATGTTCGCCTCCGAGGTGATCCGGCAGGAGGTCGAGGCGGTCAAGGCGGCCGGCAAGCCGGTCGTCGCCTCCTTCTCGAGCGTCGCGGCCTCGGGCGGTTATTACATCGCGATGGACGCCGACGAGATCTGGGCCGAGCCGACGACGATCACGGGCTCGATCGGCGTGTTCGGGATCATCCCGACCTTCCAGAAGACGCTCGGCAAGCTCGGAGTCGGGACCGACGGGGTCGCGACCTCCCCGCTCGCCGGCGCGATGCATCTGGAACGGAGCCTGGATCCCTCGGTCGGCGAGGTTCTGCAGATCGGCGTGGAGCACGCCTACCGGGAGTTCGTCGACCATGTCGCCCGCTCGCGCGGACGCCCGCCCGCCGAGATCGAGAAAATCGCCCAGGGTCGCGTATGGATCGGGGCCGAGGCGCACGAGCTCGGCCTCATTGACCGGCTCGGCGACCTCGACAAGGCCGTGGAGTCGGCCGCGAAGCGCGCCAAACTGCGGCCCGGCAAATACGGCACGAGCTTCAGGGAGAAGGAACTCAGCTGGCGCGAGGCGCTGGTCCGCCAGCTGCGGACGGAGGGTCTGGCGATCGGCAGCTTCCTCGGTCTGACCGCGCCCGCGCCGAGCACGCTCGGCCGGCTGGTCGGGACGGCGGAGCGAGAGCTGCACGCGCTCGCGGCCTTCAACGACCCGCGGCGCCTGTACTTCTATTGCGCGTGCGAACTCAGGTGAGGCGGGGCCGGTCGCGCGGCGCTCGCCGCGCTCACCGGCCCCAGTCGAGGATGACCTTGCCGCTCTGGCCGGAGGCCATCGTCTCGAAGCCGACGCGGTAGTCATCGACCGGCAGCCGATGGGTGATCACGGGCGAGATGTCGAGGCCGCTCTGCAGCATGCTCGACATCTTGTACCAGGTCTCGAACATCTCGCGGCCGTAGACGCCCTTCATCACGAGGCCCTTGAAGATCACCTCGTCCCAGTTGATGCCGGTGTCCTTCGGCATGATCCCGAGCAGCGCGACGCTGCCGCCGTGGTGCATGGTCCTCAGCAGCTCGCGGAACGCGGATGGCACGCCGGACATCTCGAGCCCGACATCGAAGCCTTCCTCCATCTTGAGGCTGCGCATCGCCTCATCGAGGCTGTCGCTGCGCACGTCGAGTGCGCGTGAGGCGCCCATCCGGCGGGCGAGCTCGAGGCGGTAGGGGTTGACGTCCGTGATCACGATGTGGCGGCTGCCGACGAAGCGGGCGATCGCGACCGCCATGATGCCGATCGGCCCGGCGCCGGTGATCAGCACGTCCTCCCCGACCAGGTTGAACGAGAGCGCGGTATGCGTCGCGTTGCCGAACGGGTCGAGGATCGAGGCGATCTCGTCGGAGATCACCGGCGAGAGCTTGAACACGTTCACCGCAGGCAGCGACATGTACTCCGCGAAGCAGCCGGGCCGGTTGACTCCGACCCCGACCGTGTTGCGACACAGGTGCCGCCGGCCCGCCCGGCAGTTGCGGCAGTAGCCGCAGGTGATGTGACCTTCACCGGAGACGCGGTCGCCGACCGCGAGGCCGCGCACCTCGCTGCCCAGCGCGACGATGTCCCCGACGTATTCGTGGCCGACCGCCATGGGCACCTTGATTGTCCGGCGCGCCCAGTCATCCCAGTGCCAGATGTGCATGTCGGTGCCGCAGATCGCGGTCTTCCTCATCCGGATCAGCACGTCGTTCGGGCCGTAGGTCGGCTCGGGGATATCCTCCATCCAGATGCCGGGCTCGGCCTTGGCTTTGACCAGTGCTTTCATCTTAAGTCCCCTCAGGCGACGAGCCCGAGCTCGCGCCCGGCCGTCGCGAATGCCTGAATCGCCCGCTCCAACTGCTCGGGCGTGTGCGCGGCGCTCATCTGTGTGCGGATGCGCGCCTGGCCCTTCGGTACCACCGGAAATGAAAAGCCGATCACGTACACGTCGAGTTCGAGGAGCCGGTCGGCCATCCGGCTCGCGACTGCGGCATCCCCCAGCATCACCGGGATGATCGGGTGCTCGCCCGGGACCAGCGTGAACCGGGCCGCGGTCATGCCGGCTCTGAACAGCCGTGCATTGCGCGCGAGCCGCTCGCGAAGCTCATCGCCCTCGCCGATGAGGTCGAGGACGCGCAGCGTCGTCGCGGCAATCAGCGGCGGAATCGAGTTGGAGAACAGGTACGGCCGCGAGCGCTGTCTCAGCCAGCCGATCGCCGGCGCACGCCCCGCGACGTAGCCGCCGGCGCCGCCGCCGAGCGCCTTGCCGAGCGTACCGGTCAGCAGGTCGATGCGCCCGAGCACGCCCGCGCGCTCGTGCGTGCCGCGGCCCTCCCTCCCGACGAAGCCCGTGGCGTGGGAGTCGTCGACGACGACGAGCGCCCGATAGCGGTCGGCAAGATCGCAGATGCCCTCGAGTGGCGCGAACGTTCCGTCCATCGAGAACACGCCGTCCGTGACGATCAGGCGTGTGCGCGCTGTCCCGGCCTCGCGCAGCTGCGCCTCCAGATCCGCCAGATCGCGGTTGACGTACCGGAACTTCCGGGCCTTGCACAGGCGTATGCCGTCGATGATGGAGGCGTGGTTGAGGGCGTCGGAGATGACCGCATCCTCCTCGCCGAGCAGCGTCTCGAACAATCCGCCGTTGGCATCGAAGCACGAGGAGTACAGGATCGCTTCCTCGGTCCCGAGAAAGCCCGCGAGTCGCGCCTCGAGCTCGCGGTGCACGGCGTGCGTGCCGCAGATGAAGCGCACCGAGGCCATGCCGTAGCCGAACTGGTCGAGCGCCCGATGCGCGGCCTCGCGCACGGCGGGATGGTTCGCGAGGCCCAGGTAGTTGTTGGCGCACAGGTTGATGACCTCGCGCCCCTCGCCCACGCGGATCACCGCGCTCTGCGGCGAGCCGAGCAGCCGCTCGGTCTTGTACAGGCCCTGGGCGCGCAGCGCACCCGTCTCGGCGGTCAGGCGGTCGTAGAAGGCCGCGTCCATGGCTCGAGTCCTGCGACGAAGGGGGTGCAAAGTATAGGCAAAATCGGCGCTGCCCACCGGCCGAGGCGCTCGCGACCGCCGCTGCGCAAGGGGTGAGCGCGATAGGCCATACTGCGCTGATGCCGGTTCCGACCACACCCAAGGTCGCGGTCGATGTGGTGATTGAACTCATCGACCGCCCCGAGCGGCCGATCGTGCTAATCGAGCGACGCCATCCGCCGCTTGGCTGGGCCCTGCCGGGTGGCTTCGTCGATGTCGGCGAGACGGTCGAAGCCGCCGCCGTGCGGGAGGCCCGCGAGGAAACGGGCCTCGCGGTCGAGCTCGGAGCGCTGCTCGGCGTCTACTCCGATCCCGCGCGCGATCCGCGCGGGCATACGGTCGGAGTCGTGTTCGTCGGGCGCGCGCGCGGCAACCCGGTGGCGGCGGACGATGCGCGCGCCGTCGCCGCCGTCGATCCGGCCAAGCCGCCGCCGCTTGCGTTCGACCACGCGCGGATCATCGCCGATTACCTGGCGCGCGCCCGGCGCTGACCGGTGCTCGCCGCGCCGCCAGGATCCGCCGGTCGATCCGATCGAGGGACCGTGCCGGCAGCGTGTGCTCGCAGGCTCATCAACGATCAATCCATATTAAGATGAGCGATTCGACGGGCAGATCGCCAATAAGACAGACGGTTCAAGGGGATCCTATGACGCCGTTCCTGTGGCCGGAAGGCCAGTCGCTCGAAAGCCCGCTCGGCACCGCGGTCAACCGGCTGTGGCTCGCGGACGAGGACACGGTGCTCCGCGAGCTCTTGCCGCTTGCCCGCCTGGAAGACGACGCGCGCGCGGCGATCGTCGCCGCGGCCACGGCGCTGGTCGAAGCCGTGCGCGGCGCGCGCGTCGAGCGCAGCGGCATGGACGCATTCTTGAGCGAGTACGATCTCGGCTCGCAGGAAGGCGTGATCCTGATGTGCCTCGCCGAAGCCTTGCTCAGGATTCCTGATGCGGTGACGGCTGACCGGCTGATCGCCGACAAGATCAAGGCTGGCGACTGGGCCTCGCACCTGTCGGATGGCGGCTCGCTGTTCGTCAACGCCTCCACCTGGGGACTGATGCTGACCGGGCGCCTGGTGCAGCCCGACGCCGGCACGCAGCGCGACCCCGCCGGCTTCGTCCGCAACCTCGCGGCGCGCGTCGGCGAGCCGGTGGTCCGCACGGCGCTGCGGCAGGCGATGCGCATCATGGGACACCAGTTCGTCATGGGCCGGACGATCGACGAGGCGCTCGCGCGTGCCGGCGAAGGCGGCAACGCGCGCTACCGCTACTCGTTCGACATGCTGGGCGAGGCGGCGCTGACCATGCACGACGCCGACCGCTACCTCGAAGCCTACGCCGCTGCGATCGACTCGCTCGGTCGCGCGGCCAAGCGGGCCCGGGACGCGGCCTCGGAGTCCGCCCCGAGCATTTCGGTGAAGCTCTCGGCGCTGCATCCGCGCTACGAGTATGCGCAGCGGGCGCGGGTGCACGCCGAGCTGACCCCGCGCGTGCTGTGGCTCGCCGAGCGCGCTTCCGGGGCCGGCATCGCGCTCACCGTCGATGTCGAGGAGTCGGAGCGCGTCGAGCTCCTGCTCGAGACGGTCGATGCGATGCTGATGGCGCCGGCGCTCGCCGGCTGGCAGGGCTTCGGGCTCGCCGTGCCGGCGTACCAGAAGCGTGCTGCGGACGTGATCCGGTGGCTGCTCGCGCGCACCCGGCAAACCGGACGGCGCCTCAATGTGCGGCTCGTCAAGGGCGCGTACTGGGATGCCGAGATCAAGCGTGCCCAGGAGCGCGGCCATGCGGGATACCCGGTGTACACGCGCAAGCAGTCGACCGACGTCGCCTACCTCGCCTGCGCGAGCATGCTGCTCGATGCACCGGACGTCATCTACCCGCAGTTCGCCACCCACAACGCGCACACCGTCGCGAGCATCCTGCACCTCGCGCGCAGCCGTCACCGGAGCTTCGAGTTCCAGCGGCTGCACGGCATGGGCGAGGAGCTCTATGCGCTGGTGACCGACGCCGCCGGCGGCGGCCCGCCGTGCCGCGTCTATGCACCGGTCGGCTCCCACGAGGACCTGCTGCCGTATCTGGTGCGCCGGCTGCTCGAGAACGGCTCCAACACCTCGTTCGTCAACCGCATCGTCGATGCGCGGCTGCCCGCGGCCGAGATCGCGGCCGACCCGGTCGCGTTCGTCGACGCGCTGGCGACGATCCCGCACCCGCGCATTCCGCTGCCGGCGCGCATCTTCGGCGCCGAGCGGCCGAACTCCGCGGGCATGAACCTCGCGGACGGGCGCGAGCTCGCCGACCTCGCGCGCGACGCGCGCGAAGCGCTCGCCGAGCCGCACTTCGCCGCGCCGCTGATCGGCGGGCGCCAGGGCGCCGCCCGCGAGGCGATCGTCGCCCGTGGCGCGAAGCTCACGAGCCCGGCGAACCGCGACATGGTGGTCGGCCACGTGCTCGAGGCCTCGGCCGAGGACGTCGCACGCGCGCTCGACACCGCCGCCGCCGCCTTCGCCGGCTGGGACCGAACCCCGGCCGCGGATCGCGCCGGCATCCTGGAACGGGCTGCCGATGCCTTCGAGGCGCAGCGCGCGACGCTGATCGCGCTGTGCGTACGCGAGGCCGGCAAGTCGGTCGCCGACAGCGTCGCCGAAGTCCGCGAGGCGGTCGATTTCCTGCGCTACTACGCCCAGCGCGCGAGGCTCGACTTCGGCAAGAATCTTGTGCTGCCCGGCCCGACCGGCGAGCGCAACGAGCTCGCGCTGCGCGGTCGCGGCGTGTTCGTGTGCGTGAGTCCATGGAACTTTCCGCTCGCGATCTACACCGGCCAGGTTGCGGCGGCCCTCGCGGCCGGCAACACCGTGATCGCCAAGCCTGCCGAGCAGACCCCGCTGGTCGCGGCGCTGGCGACGCGCCTGCTGCACGGCGCCGGGATCCCCGGCGAGGTACTCGGCTTCCTGCCCGGCGATGGCGCGCGCGTGGGCGGGGCGCTGTGCGCCGACCCGCGCGTGGCCGGCGTCGCCTTCACCGGCTCCAACGACACCGCGGCGGCGATTCACCGCGCGCTCGCGGCGCGGACCGGGCCGATCGCGACGCTGATCGCCGAGACCGGCGGCCAGAACGCCATGATCGTCGACAGCTCGGCGCTACCCGAGCAGGTCGTGCACGACTCGATCGCGTCGGCCTTCGGCAGCAGCGGCCAGCGCTGTTCGGCGCTGCGGATCCTGTGCGTGCAGGAGGAGATCGCCACCCGGATCGAGGAGCTGATCGCAGGCGCGATGGATGAGCTCATCGTCGGGGATCCGGCGCTGCTGTCGACCGATGTGGGTCCGGTGATCGATGCCGAGGCGCTCGGCGTGCTCGAGCGCCATGCCGCCACGATCGTGCGCGGGGCCCGCTGGTCGCACCGCATGCGCCTGCCGGCCGAACTGGAGCGCGGCAGCTTCTTCGCGCCGCTCGCGGTTGAGATCGAGGCCATCGCGGCGCTGGAGCGCGAGGTCTTCGGGCCGGTGCTGCACGTGGTGCGCTGGCGCGCCCGCGACCTCGATGGGTTGATTGATGCGATCAACGGCACCGGTTACGCGCTCACGCTCGGCGTGCACACGCGGATCGACTCGACCGTGGACCGGGTGCGGGCGCGCGCCCGCGCGGGCAACATCTATGTCAACCGCAACATGATCGGTGCGGTCGTCGGCGTGCAGCCGTTCGGCGGCAGCGGGCTGTCCGGAACCGGCCCCAAGGCCGGGGGGCCGCATTACCTGCACCGCTTCGCGACCGAGCAGACCGTGACCGTCAATACCGCGGCGGTCGGCGGCAATGCGAGCCTGCTGGCGCTCGCGGGCTGAGCCGAGATCAGGGCGCGCGGCCGGCCTCGTCGGGCCAGCGCAGGCGCAGCGTCTCGAACACGCCCTCGCCGATTGCGCCCCAGTCGTCGATCGGCGCCTTCAGCGTGCACAGCGCCGCGGTCGCCAGATCGCCGATCACATCGTCCTCGGTCAGCCACGCGGCCAGCCGGCTGACGCCCGGATTGTGGCCGACGAGCAGCACGTGGCGGCACGCGGCGGGGGTTGCGCGCAGGACTGTCACGAGGGTGGGGCGCTCGGCGAGGTAGATCCGGTCGTCGTGCCGGATCCGCTGCAGCGGGAAGCCGAGCGAGCGGGCGAATTCCTTCGCGGTGCTGATCGCGCGCACCGCCGGACTCGACACGATGTGATCCGGCCGCACGCCGAGCGAATGGGCCAGCTCCGCCATCCGCTCGGCCTCCCTGCGACCGCGCTTGTCGAGGGGGCGCTCGAAGTCCTCGAGGTCCGCATCGTGCTTCTCGGCGTGCGCGTGCCGCACGATGGTGATCTGCTTCATGGTGTGTGGGCGGGACCGGCGCGCGGTCAGTCGATGCCGATCAGCAGGCGTCCGTCGCGCACCAGCAGCGGGAAGGTCGCAACCGCCTCGTACGCCGGCGGCGACAGCGCGGCGCCGGTGCGCAGGCAGAACCGCGCTCCATGGCGCGGGCAGATGACCTCGTGTCCCTCGACCGGCCCTTCGGACAGCGGGTTGCCGTCATGGGTGCACAGGTCCTCGATCGCGTAGCGCTCCCCGTCGATGTCGTAGACGGCGACGAACCGCCCGTCGACCTCGTACACACGATGCCCGTTGCGGGGTACATCATCGATGGCCGCGACCTCCACCCACCGCCCAGGCATCACATCATACCGGTCTGCAGGCGTGCGGCCTCGGACATCATCTCGCGGCTCCAGGGCGGATCGAACACCAGCTCGACGTCGGGCGCGACGATCGTCGGGATCTGCGCCAGCTTGTCCTTGACGTCCTGGACCAGGACCTCGCCCATGCCGCAGCCCGGGGCGGTCAGCGTGAGTCGCACCGCCGCGGCGCGCGTGCCGTCCTCGCGGCGCTTGATTTCGCAGGAGTAGATCAGTCCGAGATCGACGATATTGAGCGGGATCTCCGGGTCGTAGCAGGTCTTGAGCTGCTCCCAGGCGAGCTTCTCGACGTCGGCGTCGGTCGCATCGGGCGGCAGCTCGAGCCGGACCGGCGCGTCCTGCCCGATCGCGTCGGCGTCATCCCCGGCGATGCGGAACAGGTTGCCCTCGACATAGACGGTAAAGCTGCCGCCGAGCGCCTGCGTGAGGTAGCCGACGCTGCCGGCGCGGAGCTTGACCTCAATTCCGGCCGGAACCAGTACCGCCTTGACGTCGCGGCTGGTGATGATCGGTTCGGTGTGTTGGTGGCGCATGCGATCGCTCTGGGGTCCGTGGCGGGCTACTCGGTGGTGACGGGGTCGGAGGCGTGGGCGAGCGCGGCCTGCAGCGTGTGCCAGCATAGGCTCGCGCACTTGACGCGCGCCGGAAATCCGCGCACCCCGGACAGTGCGGCGAGCTTGCCGAGCTCGGGCGGCGAGGGCGCGTCGGCGCGGGTCAGCAGGTCGTGGACAAGGCCGAACAGTCGGTTTGCCTGGGGCACGGTCTTGCCGGTCAAGGCCTCGGTCATCAGCGAGGCCGAGGCGACCGAGATCGCGCAGCCCGAGCCTTCGAAGCGCAGCTCGCGCACGACGTCCCCGTCGAGCACGGCGTAGACCGTCAGCTCATCGCCGCACAGCGGATTGTGGCCACGGGCCGAGAGGGCCGGCTGCGCCGGGCGCCCGACGTTACGCGGGTGCCGGTTGTGATCCAGGATCACGTCGCGGTACAGGTCCTTGAGGTCCACGGCCGGCTCGGTCCGTCAGCGGAACAGCGCGCGGGCCGCGGCGACCGAGTCGGCGAGCCGGTCGATCTCGGCGCGGGTGTTGTAGAAGGCGAACGAGGCGCGCGCGGTCGCCGGTACGCCGAAGTACTCCATGACCGGCATCGCGCAGTGATGGCCGCTGCGGATCGCGATGCCGTCCTGGTCGAGAATCGTCCCGAGATCGTGCGGATGGACGCCCTCGAGCGTGAACGATATCAGGCTCGCCTTGGCCGGCGCAGTGCCGATGATCGTCAGGCCCTCGATACGGCCGAGGCGCTCGGTCGCATGGGTGAGCAGCTCGTGCTCGAAGGCTGCAATCCGGTCGAGGCCGATGGCCTCGACGTAGTCGATCGCGGCGGCGAGCCCGACCGCACCGCCGATGTGCGGCGTTCCGGCCTCGAACTTGAACGGCAGCGTGTTGTAGGTCGTGCCGCGGAAGCTGACCGACAGAATCATGTCGCCGCCGCCCTGCCACGGCGGCATGGCCTCGAGCAGCGACTCGCGGCCATACAGCACGCCGATTCCGGTCGGCCCGTACAGCTTGTGGGCGGAGAAGGCGTAGAAGTCGCAGTCGAGCGAGCGCACGTCGAGTGTGAAGTGCGCCGCCGCCTGCGCGCCGTCGAGCAGCACCGGCACGTCGCGCGCATGCGCGAGCTCGATGAGCTCGCGCACCGGCAGCACTGTTCCCAGCGCATTCGATACGTGGGCGAGCGCGACCAGCTTCGTGCGGTCCGACAGCAGCGCGCGAAACCGCTCGAGGTCGAGCTCGCCGCGGCGCGTGATCGGCGCGACGACGAGGCGCGCACCGGTGGCCGCTGCCACCATCTGCCACGGCACGATGTTGGCGTGGTGCTCGAGCCAGCTGATCAGGATCTCGTCGCCCGGCACGAGGCGCGGCCGCGCATATGACTGGGCCACCAGATTGATCGACTCGGTCGTGCCGCGGGTGAAGATGATCTCGCGCGTCGAGCGCGCGTTCATGAACAGCCGGACGCGCTCCCTGGCGCCCTCGAACGCCTCGGTCGCGCGCTGCGACAGCGTGTGCACGCCCCGGTGCACGTTGGCATGCATTTCCTCCGCGTAACGCCGCTCGGCGTCCAGCACCGCGCGCGGCCGCTGGCTCGAGGCGGCATTGTCGAGATAGGCGAGCGGCTTGCCGCGGATCCGCTGCGCGAGGATCGGAAAATCGGCGCGGTAACGGGCGAACTCGAGGTCGGCGGCGTCGGGTCTGGCAGCGGCACTCATCGGATGAATTCCCGGATCAGTTGCGCGGTCGGCAGGCTGCCGAGCACGCGGTCCTCCACGAACGGCCTCAGTTCCGGCACTTTGAGCTTGGCGATCACATCGCCGGCGAACGCGAAGGTCAGCAGCGCCCGCGCGGTGTCGCGGTCGAGGCCGCGCGACAGCAGGTAGAACAGCATCTGCTCGTCGAGCGCGCCGGTGGTGGCGCCGTGGCTGCACTTGACGTCGTCGGCCTTGATCTCGAGTTGCGGGCGCGAATCGATGCTCGCCTGCGGTCCGAGCAGGAGATTTCGGCTCGACTGGCGCGAGTCCGCCTTGATGGCGCCGGGATGCACGATGACCATGCCGTCGTAGCTGCCGCGGCCACGGTCGTTGGCGACGCCGCGGTAGACCTGGTCGCTCGAGGTATGCGCGGCAAGGTGGTCGACACGCGTGCGGATGTCGAGCTGGCGGGCGCGGTCGGCGATGAACAGGCCGGCGAGGTGCGTGCTTGCGCCGTGCCCCTCGAGCCGCACGCGCAGGTCGAGCCGCGCGAGCTGTGCGCCGAGCCCGATGTGCAGGTGGTGGTAGTCGGCCTCGCGTTCGAGGCGCACCGTCACGTCCTCAAGCTGGATCGCGCGGGCGCCGCCGAGGCCGACGCTGTAGTGCTCGAGCCGCGCACCGGCGCCGAGCGAGAGGTCGGTCACCGGGACTGCGACGCTGTCGCTGTCGCCGAGCGTGAGGTGGTACTCGACGAGGCGCGCCGCTGCGCCGGCCTCGATGCTGATGACGAGGCGCGGGTACGCCCCGCCCCCCGTTGCCACGTGCACGAGATGCAGCGGCTGCTCCGGCGCGCGACCGGCGGCCACCGTCAGCAGCCCGCCGTCGCCGAGCAGCGCCGCGTTCAGCAGCCGGATGCGCTCGTCCACCGAGTCGCCCGCGCCGACGCGGGCCTCGAGCGCCGGCGGCAGCTCCGTGGCAAGAGCCGTCGCGAGCGGCGTGAAGTCGACCCCGGCCGGCAGCGCCGTGCTCGACAGCGCCGGATGGAAGCGACCGTCGACGAACACCAGCGTTGGGCCGTGGCGCGGCGGCAGTGCGTCGAGCGCGCTCGCCGGCAGCGGGCGGGGCGGAGCCGGCGCGAGTTCGCGGCGCTCGAGCAGCCGCAGGTTCGTGTACTTCCACGCCTCGTCGCGCGGCGTCGGGAGCCCGAGCGCGATCAGCCGCTCGAGCGCGCCGCGGCGGCGCTCGTCCCAGCGGTGACCACCGGGCAGGCCCGTCTGGGCGCCGGCGAGGCGCGCGAGCGGGGTCAACGACTGCGCGACGGCGTTCATGCCGCACTCGCCTCGTGTCGCACCCAGTCGTAGCCCCGGCGCTCGAGCTCGAGCGCGAGATTGCGGTCGCCCGACTTCAGGATCCGGCCGCCCGCGAGCACGTGTACCCGGTCGGGCACGATGTGGTCGAGGAGGCGCTGGTAATGGGTCACCAGCACGACCGCCCGGTCGTCGCGCCGCAGGCTGTTGACGCCATTGGCGACGACCTTCAGCGCATCGATGTCGAGCCCCGAGTCGGTCTCATCGAGGATCGCGAGCGTGGGCTCCAGCACCATCATCTGCAGGATCTCGTTACGCTTCTTCTCGCCGCCGGAGAAGCCCTCGTTGACGCCGCGGCCGAGGAAGCTCTCGTCGATCTGCATCAGCCGCATCTTGTCGCGCACGAGGCCGAGGAAATCGAACGCGTCGACCTCAGGCAGATGGTGCTGCCGGCGCTGCGCGTTGAGCGCCGCCTTCAGCAGGTAGACGTTGTTGACGCCCGGGATCTCGACCGGGTACTGGAAGCCGAGGAACAGGCCGCGGCGCGCGCGCTCCTCGGCGGGCAGCGCGAGCAGGTCCTCGCCGAGGAAGCGCACGGTCCCGCGCTTCACCTCGTAGCCGCTGCGGCCCGCCAGCAGCTGCGACAGCGTGCTCTTGCCGGCGCCGTTCGGCCCCATGATCGCGTGCACCTCACCGGCGCGTACCGCGAGGCTGACGCCGTCGAGGATCAGTCGGCCCTGCACCTCGACCGCGAGGTCCGCGATCTCGAGAATCAAATCACCCTTGGCGATGCTGCTCATGCTGTTGTGCGCTCACTCGTATCGTTCACCCGACCGCGCCCTCGAGGCTCACGGCGAGAAGGTTCTGCGCTTCGACCGCGAACTCCATCGGCAGCTCCTTGAAGACGCTCTTGCAGAAGCCGCTGACGATCATGTTGACGGCATCCTCCTGCGACAGCCCCCGCTGCAGGCAGTAGAACAACTGGTCTTCGCCGATCTTCGAGGTCGTCGCCTCGTGCTCGACGGTTGCGGTCGGGTTCTTGACCTCGATGTAGGGAAAGGTGTGCGCGCCGCAGCGGTCGCTCATCAGCAGCGAGTCGCACTGCGTGTAGTTGCGCGCGCCATCCGCCGACGCCAGGATCTTGACCAGGCCGCGGTAGCTGTTCTGGGCCTGGCCGGCGGAGATGCCCTTCGAGACGATCGTGCTCCTGGTATTGCGGCCGACATGAATCATCTTGGTGCCGGTATCGGCCTGCTGGTAGTGGTTGGCGACCGCGACCGAGTAGAACTCGCCGACCGAGTTCTCGCCGATCAGCACGCAGCTCGGGTACTTCCAGGTAATCGCCGAGCCGGTCTCGACCTGCGTCCAGGAGATGCGCGAGTTCGCGCCGCGGCACTCGCCGCGCTTGGTGACGAAGTTGTAGATGCCGCCGACGCCGTGCTCATCGCCCGGGTACCAGTTCTGCACGGTCGAGTACTTGATGTTGGCATCCGCGAGCGCGACCAGCTCGACGACCGCCGCATGCAGCTGGTTCTCGTCGCGCATCGGTGCGGTGCAGCCCTCGAGATAGCTGACGTGGCTGCCTTCGTCGGCGATGATCAGCGTGCGCTCGAACTGCCCGGTCTTGGCCGCATTGATACGGAAGTAGGTCGACAGCTCCATCGGGCAGCGCACGCCCTTCGGCAGGTAGACGAACGAGCCGTCGGTGAACACCGCCGAGTTGAGCGCCGCGAAGAAGTTGTCGGTGGGCGGCACGACGCTGCCGAGATACTGCTCGACGAGGGCGGGGTGTTCCCGTACTGCGTCCGAGAACGGGCAAAAGATCACGCCGGCCTCGGCCAGGCGCGCCTTGAACGTGGTCGCGACCGACACGCTGTCGAACACCGCATCGACCGCGACGCCGGCGAGCCGGGCGCGCTCGTGCAGCGGCACGCCGAGCTTGTCGTAGGTGGCGAGCAGCTTCGGGTCCACGTCCGCCAGGCTCTTCGGGCCCTCGCTGCTGGCCCTGGGCGCCGAGTAGTAGGAGATGGCCTGGTAGTCGATCGGCGGGTAGCGCACGTGCGCCCAGTGGGGCTCGCGCATCGTCTGCCAGTGCCGGAACGACTTCAGGCGCCAGTCGACGAGGAACGCCGGCTCGCCCTTCTTGCGGGAAATGAGCCGGATCACGTCCTCGTCGAGCCCGGGCGGAACGGTGTCCGAGTCGATGTCGGTGACGAAACCGTGCCGGTACGTCTGGCCGACGAGGCTGTCGAGGTCCTGGGGTTTGCTGGCCATCGGGCGGGCCGTCAGGCGCGCACGCGCACGCTCGGGCGCGTGCCGAGCGCGCCGCTGAGGTTGGGTACCAGCAGCGCCGTCGTTTCGCGGCTCGCGAGCTGCGTCAGCGTGATGTCGGCGAGCGCGAGGCGAATCGCGAGGTTCACGCGCTGCCAGCTGTGTCCGACGCGGCAGCTCGATTCGATGCCGCACTGACCGGGATGGCTCGAGCACTCGGTCAGGCCGACCGGGCCTTCGACGGCGTCGATGATATCGGCAGCACTGATCGCACCGGCCGGGCGGGCCAGCGCGTAGCCGCCATGCGCACCGCGGGTGGAGGCGACGAGTCCGGCCCGCTGCAGATCCTGCAACACCTTGCTGACCGTCGGGACGCCGATCCGCGATACCTCGGCCAGCTCAACGGCGGTCCGGAGCCCCGCGCCGTTGTCGGCGAGGTGCGCGAGAATGACCGTGGCGTAGTCGGTCAGCTTGCTGATGCGGAGCATGGCGAGCCCTCAAATCCTATTCAGGAGCATTTTAGTCCTATTAAGCGGCCGCGCCAAGTTCTGGCCGGTCCCGGCTCCGGCGGTGCAGCCGGATCCGTTATTATGGGAACTCGCCCTTGCCCCGCCGGTCTGGACGAGGACGCGGCGGCGCCACTCGAGGATCGCAGCATGAATCGCATGGAACTCGCGCGCATCGCGCACGCAATGGTCACTCGGGGCCGCGGCATTCTCGCCGCCGATGAGAGCACCGGCACGATCAAGAAGCGCTTCGATAAGATCATGGTCGAGTCGACCGAGGAGAACCGCCGCGCGTACCGCGAACTGCTGTTCACGACACCGGGCGCGGCCGAGTTCATCTCGGGCGTGATCCTCTACGATGAGACGCTGCGCCAGTCGACCAAGGGCGGCGAGCGCTTCGCGGATCTCCTGACGCGGCTCGGCGTGATTCCGGGCATCAAGGTCGATGCGGGCACCAAGCCGCTGCCCAATTTCCCCGGCGAGGTGATCACCGAAGGCCTCGACGGACTCGCCGGCCGGCTCGCGGACTATCGCAAGCTCGGCGCCAGGTTCGGCAAGTGGCGCGCGGTCATCGACATCGCCGACGGCGTGCCCACCCGCACCTGCATCGAGTCCAATGCCGAGCTGCTGGCGCGCTACGCAGCGCTGTGCCAGGAGGCCGACATCGTGCCGATCGTCGAGCCGGAGGTGCTGATGGACGGTGGCCACTCGATCGAGCGCTGCGAGGCGGTGACCGGCGAGGTGCTGCAGACAGTGTTCAATGGCCTCAGGGCGCACCGCGTCCTGCTCGAGTGCATGGTACTGAAGCCCAACATGGTCATCTCGGGCCAGAAGTGCCCCCACCGCGCGAGCCCCGATCTTGTCGCCGAGGCGACCGTGCGTTGCCTGAAGCGCCACGTGCCGTCGGCGGTTCCCGGGATTGCGTTCCTGTCCGGCGGCCAGAGCGAGGCCGAGGCGACGCTGCACCTCGACCTCATCAGCCGCAGCAGCGCGCTGCCGTGGTCCGTGTCGTTCAGCTATGGGCGCGCGCTGCAGCAGTCGGCGCTCGCCGCCTGGGGCGGGGTCGCCGGGCACGTGGCCGCCGCCCAGCACGAGTTCATCAAGCGCGCCCGCCTCAACGGCCTCGCGACCCTCGGCAGGTACGACGCGGCGCTCGAGAAGCAGGCGGCCTGACGGCTGCCTGCGCGTCCGCCACGAATGTCCGCCTCCGCAGGTGCGGCGCCGCCGCTCCGGTCCGCTGCGCCCGTCGTCCGCCTGAGCGGCGTCGGCTACGAGATCAACGGCCGCACGATCTTCGACGGCCTCGATGTCACGATCGAGCGCGGCAAGATCACGGCAATCATGGGGCCGTCCGGCACCGGCAAGACGACGCTGCTGCGGCTGATCACCGGCCAGATCCGCCCGAGCCGCGGCCGCGTCGACGTCAACGGGCAGGATGTCGGTGCGCTCGACACGGACGGCCTGTACCGCCTGCGCCGCGGGATGGGCATGCTGTTCCAGAACGGCGCGCTGCTGACGGATCTGGACGTTTACGAGAACGTCGCCTTCCCGGTGCGCGAGCACACGACGCTCCCGGAGCCGCTGGTCTCGCGCCTGGTACTGATGAAGCTGCAGGCGGTGGGCCTCAGGGGCGCCGCGCGCCTGAGGCCGGCGGAGCTCTCCGGCGGCATGGCGCGGCGCGTCGCGCTCGCGCGTGCGATCGTGATGGATCCGCAGATCCTCATCTATGACGAGCCGTTCGCAGGTCTCGACCCGATCGCGCTCGGCGTCGTGCTGCGCCTGATCCGCGAGACCAACGACGCGCTCGGGCTCACCAGCATCGTGGTGTCGCACGACGTGCGCGAGATCAGCCTGCTCGCCGACCGCGCCTATCTGCTCTCCGGCGGCACGGTCGCGGCCGCCGGCACGCCCGTCGAACTCAACGCTGATGCCTCGCCGGCCGTCCGCCAGTTCATGGACGGGCTGGCCGACGGACCGGTGCCTTTCCACTATCCGGCGCCCGACTACGCGGCCCAGCTGCTCGATGCAGAGGTGCCGGTGTGAGTCTGGTCAGCGAAGTGGTCGGCACCGGCCGCGCGGTGCTGACCAAGAGCGGCAGCTTCACGCTGTTCACGCTGCGCCTGCTGAAGGTGACGCCGGCGGCTCTGAAGCGCTGGCGGCTGGTCATCGACCAGGTCTACAACACCGGGGCTCTGTCGCTCGTGATCATCATGCTGTCGGGACTGTTCGTCGGCATGGTGCTCGGGCTGCAGGGCTACGATCTGCTGCAGCGCTTCGGCTCTACCGAGTCGCTGGGCGTCGCGGCCGGGCTCGCGCTCTTAAAGGAGCTCGGCCCGGTGGTCACGGCGCTGCTGTTCGCCGGGCGCGCCGGTACGGCGCTGACCTCCGAGATCGGCCTGATGGGCGCGACCGATCAACTGTCCGCGATGGAGATGATGGCGGTCGACCCGGTGCGGCGCGTGTGCGCACCGCGGTTCCTGGGCGGGGTGATCGCGATGCCGCTGCTCGCCGGCATCTTCAGCATGATCGGCATCTTCGGCGCGCAGCTCGTCGGCGTGACATTGATGGGCGTGGACGCGGGCCAGTTCTGGTCGCAGCTGCGCGGCGCCGTCGAGTTCAGGGACGTGAACCAGGGCATCCTGAAGAGCTGCGTGTTCGGCTTCGCGTGCAGCGCGATTGCCGTCTACGAGGGTTACCACGCGGCGCCGACCGCCGAAGGGGTCGGCCGCGCGACGACGCGCACCGTCGTCAGTTCGTCGGTCGCCGTGCTGGTGCTCGACTACATGCTCACGGCGGTGTTGCTGTGAACCAAGGAGAAGTGCGATGACGCAGGCACGGGCCACTGAGATCGGGACGGGGCTGTTCGCGCTGCTCGGGTTTGCCGCGCTCTTTTTCCTGGTCACGCAGATCACCAACCGCAGCATTGCGTGGAACGAGCAGAGCTACCATCTGACGGCGCGCTTCGACAACGTCGGCGGGCTCAAGGTCGGCGCACCAGTCTCGATGGGCGGCGTCACGATCGGTCGGGTCGAGGCGATTGACTTCGACTCGACCGACTACAAGGCCGTGGCGCGACTTAAGATTCAGCAGCGCTTTGCCCGCATCCCGAACGACAGCGACGTGGCGATCTTCACCGCCGGCCTGCTCGGCGGGCAGTACGTCGGCATCACCCCGGGAGGCGCGGAAACTTACTTCAAGGACGGCGATCAGATCGAACTGACGCAGTCCGCAGTCGTGCTTGAGAACCTGATCAGCAAGTTCCTGTTCGACAAGGCCGGCCAGGAAGGTGCCAAGAAAGCCGAAGGAGCCGCCAAGTGAATCCCCGCCACACTGCCGCGGTATCCGCCGCGATCGTCACGCTTGCCTGGCTGACGGTGACACCGGCGCTGTCGCTGCTGCCCCTGGCCACCGCGGCCGCGCCCGAGGCCCAGGCGTCCGAGCAGGGGCCGCAGGCACTGATGGACGATGTCTCGAAGCGCATGTTTGCCGCCCTCGACAGCAACCGCGCCGCGATCCGCCAGGATCCGAAGAAGGTCTATCCGCTCGTCGACAAGATCCTGCTGCCGCACTTCGACACCGAGTACGCGGCGCAGCTGGTGCTCGCCCAGCACTGGCGCACGGCGACGCCCGAGCAGCGCAAGCGTTTCGTCGACGCCCTGTACCAGGCACTGCTGCACACCTACAGCGACGCGCTCGCGGATTTCACGGCCGACCGGCTGAAGCTGCTGCCGTTCCGCGGTGACCCGGCGGCGAGCCAGGCAACCGTGCACACCGAGGTCACGCGCTCGAGCGGCACGGTGGTCCCGGTCGACTACCGGCTGCGCAAGACGGACGATGGCTGGAAGGCCTTCGACGTCATCATCGAGGGCATTTCCTACGTGCGGAACTATCGCACCGACTTTGGCGAGGAGATCAGCCAGAAGGGGCTCGACGAGGTGATTACGCGGCTCGAGCGCGAGGGCCTCGACCTGAACAAGCCGTCCGCGACGGCCAAGTCGGCGCCGCCAGCCGCCGGCCCGCGCTGACGTGCCGCAATGGCGCGCCGCTCCCCGTCGCCTGCATTTGAACTCGCCGCCGCCGGCGAGGCGGGCCATTTCCGCCTCGGCGGCGTGCTCAGCTTCGACACCGCCCGGGCGGTGCTCGAGCAAGGCACGGCGGCCTTCGCCGACCAGCAGCGCGTGTCGCTCGACCTGTCCGGAATCACGCATGCGGACAGCGCGGGGCTCGCGGTGCTGCTGACCTGGGTCGGGCGCGCGCGGCGCGCGGGGCGCGCGATCAACTACACGGCGCTCCCCGCGCAGCTGTCGCGCATCGCGCGGGTGTGCGCAGTCGACGGCCTGCTCGAGGCGTAGCGGGCAGCGGCGCCAGGGGAGCCACCTGGGCGTTGCATGCATCGCGCCCCGAGACTACGGGGTGGGCGGCAACGGCGGTGACGGGCTCTCACCGGCCGCGTCCCCAGATGGCTGGACGCCCGGCGCCGTCTCGCTGATCGGATCGTCGTAGGTTTCCTCGGGCACGTTGCCATCGTGCACCAGGTATTCGCGACGGATGACATAGGCGTTGCGGATGAACGCATACGGATCGAAGGCCGCTTTCAGCGCCGCGTCGGTCGCGAGCAGCTGCGTGCGCTTGTCGAGCTCACTGGCGGCGAACAGGCCGTACTCGACCGCGCGCGAGTTCTGGTAGTACGTCGGGCTCATGTAGCGATCGACGAATTTGGACGGCGCATCGCGGAAGTCCGAGGGACCGAGTACCGGCAGCATGAGGTAGGGCCCGGCGGGCACGCCCCACCAGCCGAGCGTCTGGCCGAAGTCCTCATCGTGGTTCGCGAGGCCCCAGCGGGTCGCAGGATCCAGGAAGCCGCCGATGCCAATGGTCGTATTGACGAGGAATCGAGCCGCATCGCTGCCGGCATACTTGAACTTGCCCTGCAGCGCGTTGTTGATGACGACGACGGGGTAGTACAGGTTCCCGAAGAAGTTGCTGACCGCGTTGCGCGCCCGGTCTGGCACCGCGGCCTTGTAGGCGCGGGCGGCCGGCTGGGCAAGCATCCGGTCGAGTGCGTCGTTGAATGCGTAGGTAGCGCGGTTCAGCTTCTCGAGCGGGTCGTTGGGTTTGCCGGCGGCGACTGCCGAGGCGGCCGGCAGCGCGGCCACCAGCACCGCGGCGAGGAGTGCCCGCCGCGTCCGCCGGGCGCCGTCAGCCACGGTGATCACCAGCTCGTAGGATATTTGTTTGCCCATCGCGGGCGGGAAGTCTAACAGTCCGCCCGCCCGGGCCGCTCACCGGCGCCCGCCATCCGGGGTTGGCAATGGCTCCCCGCGCTCGAGGGCCGCCTGCATGCGGGGCGGCAGGTATTCCTTCAGCTCGTCGATGCGCGCCTTGAAGCGGCTGCGCTGGACGGGCGTCAGGTTCGGGGTGGCAAGCGCCTGACGCAGCGTCTCGATCGCGAGTATCAGGTCGCCGCTCGTGACATGGTATTCGGCCATGTAGTAGTTGGCCTCGGCGGCCTCACCGGCGGCGCTCGCGGCGAGAGCGATCAGCCGGATCTGATCGGGAGTCGGCGGCACGTTGTTAAAGAGGTCGAGCAGCACCGAGTGCGCGAGGCGCGGATCGTCGGCGCGCAGCAGCGTCTCGGCATAGCGCACCGTGACCGGTACGTTGCGCGGGAACAGTTCCTTGGCTTTTGCGAGCACGGTCCGCGAGCCGGCGATATCACCGGCGGCGAGCAGCGCCTGGCCGAGCGCCGAGTGGTATTCGATCGTGTCGGGATGCCGGGTTACGAGTTCGCGCAGGATCGGGACCGCCTCGCTCGGGGCATTCGCCTGCATCAGCGCGAGCGCCCGTCCGTAGTAGCGGTAGTCAGAGACGCTCGGGTCGGCCACGGCGGCATCCGCATAGACGTCGCGCGGGTCGTTCTCGGGCGGCAGGGTCATCACGCGCAGTCGCTCGCGCGCGAGGCGGTAGCCGGTCGTGTCGACCGGGCGCACCACCGGGTACTGGGCCGCGCGGTAGAGCGCCTCGGCGACGCGATCGCTGTTGACCGGGTGGGTCTGCAGAAACTCGAGGATCTTGGCGTTCGCGCCGCTGCCACCCATGCGCCGGTTGGTGGTGTCGAAGAATGTGGCCATGCCATTCGGGTCGAAGCCGGCCGCGGCGGCCACGCTGATCCCGACGCGATCTGCCTCGTACTCGTTCTCCCGCGAGAAGTTCAGCTGGTGCTGGATGGCGGCGTTCTGGCCGGCGATCACGCCCGCCATGCCGATGTTCGAGTTGCCGGCGACCGCGCCAAGCAGGACCGCCGCCAGCATCGCCGCCGTGGACACGAGGCTTGCGCGGCCCTGGTTCTGAATGCTCCGCGCGATGTGGCGTTGCGTGACGTGCGAGATCTCGTGCGCCAGGACACATGCGAGCTCGCTCTCGCTTGCGGTCGCGAGGATGAGACCCGCGTTCACGAAGATGAACCCCCCGGGGATCGCGAAGGCGTTGATCCCGCGGTCCTTGACGACGTAGAAGGTGAACCTGACGTTGCTTTCCTGCGCATGGCTCGCGAGTCGCGAGCCCAGCCCCTGGACGTAGTCACCGATCTCGGGGTCCTGCAGGAGCTGGCCGGAATCACGCAGCCCGCGCATGATCATCGACCCGATCTGGTATTCATCGGTTGGGGTCAATACGGCGTCCGCCGGCGTGCCGATGTCCGGCAGCTCAGGGGTGGGCGGGGCGGCGCGCGCCGCCGCGAATGCGAGCAACGCGACCGCGAGGGCCAGCCAGGCGCGCCGGAAGGGGATTGGGGCGGTCATGCGCAGCCTATAGACCAGACCCGTGGCGGTTGGTTCACCACGGCCCGCTCACAGGCTGTCCGACGCGAAATCGGCGAGGCGCGAGCGCTCGCCGCGCATCAGCGTGACGTGGCCGGAATGCGCCCAGCCGCGGAAACGATTGACGACGAAGGTGAGTCCGGAACTCGTTTCGGTGAGATAGGGCGTGTCGATCTGGGCGATGTTGCCGAGGCAGATCAGCTTGGTGCCGGGGCCGGCGCGCGTCACCAGCGCCTTCATCTGCTTGGGCGTCAGGTTCTGCGCCTCATCGACAATGATGAAGCGGTTGAGGAAGGTCCGGCCGCGCATGAAGTTGAGCGAGCGGATCTTGATGCGGCTGCGCAGCAGGTCGTTGGTCGCGGCGCGCGCCCAGTTGCCGCCCTCCTGGCCCTGCGTCAGCACCTCGAGGTTGTCCATCAGCGCGCCCATCCACGGCTCCATCTTCTCCTCTTCCGTGCCCGGCAGAAAGCCGATGTCCTCGCCGAGCGGGATCGTGACCCGGGTCATGACGATTTCGTTGAAGCGGCGGTTGTCGAGCGTCTGGGCCAGCCCCGCGGCCAGCGTCAGCAGCGTCTTGCCGGTGCCGGCCGGGCCGAGCACCGTCACGAAATCGACCTCCGGGTCCATCAGCAGGTTGAGCGCGAAATTCTGCTCGCGATTGCGCGCCGTCACGCCCCAGACGTTGTGACGGTCGGCGCGATAGTCGTGCACGAGCTCGAGCACCGCCTCCTCGCCCGCGATGCTGCGCACGGTCGCCTCCACGCCGTTGGCCACGTCCTCGAACACGAACAGATTCGAGTGCCAGTCGCGCACTGCCGGTCCTCGCAGCCGGTAGAAGGTCCGGTGGTGCTCCTTCCAGGACTGCATGTCCTTGCCGTTGCGCTCCCAGAAGTCGGGCGGCAGGGCCTGGCTCCCGGTGTACAGCAGGTCCGCGTCCTCGATCGTCTGGTCACTGAAATAGTCCTCCGCATGAACGCCGAGGATTGCTGCCTTGATGCGCAGATTGATGTCCTTCGACACCAGCGTCACTTCCGCCTCGGGATGCGCGCGCTTGAGCGCGAGCGTCTGGCCGAGAATCGCGTTGTCGGCGCCGTGGCCCGGCAGCGTCGGCAGCCCCGAGTCCAGGACCTTGGTCTGGAAGAACAGCCGGCCGCTCGGTGAACGCTTGTCGCCGTCGCCATTCTTCGCGGTCGGCAGCGTGAGCCCGCGGTCGATCTCGTCCTTGACGGCCCCCTGCATCAGCTCGTCGAGGAACCGGCTGACCTGGCGGACGTTGCGCGCGGACTCCGACAGGCCCTTCTTGCCGGCATCCAGCTCCTCCAGCACGATCATCGGGATGTACACGTCGTGCTCGTCGAAGCGGAAGATCGCCGTCGGGTCGTGCATCAGGACATTGGTGTCCAGTACGAAGATCGAGCGGCGGGCGCGCGCACCGCGGGTCATGGCGGTGCGGTTCCTACAGCGAACGGACGGTGGCAAGGACCTCGTCGGCGTGGCCGTCGACCTTCACCTTGCGCCACTCGGCCCGCAATACGCCCTTGCCATCGAGCACAAAAGTGCTGCGCTCGACGCCGACGTACCTCTTCCCGTACATGCTCTTTTCCTTGATCACATCGAAGATTGAGCAGGCCTTCTGCTCGGGATCGGACAGCAGTTCAAAGGGAAAGCGGTACTTGGCCTTGAATTTGACGTGCGAGGCGAGGCTGTCAGTCGAGACGCCGACGATCACGGCCTTGGCCCGCTTGAACTCGGCATGCAGGTCGCGAAACGCCTCGCCCTCGCGGGTGCAGCCGGAGGTATTGTCGCGCGGATAGAAATACAGCACGAGCTTCTGTCCGGCCGCGCTCTTCGGACGCCACGGACCGGCGGTGGACTCCAGCGTGAAATCCGGAATTTTGCTGCCGACTGCGGGCTTTGCCATCCAGCGCTCCGAAATTCCATTCAGCTCTTGACGGGCTCGAGGATCGCGTCGAGGTTCAGGTGGTCGCAGAAGTCCATGAACTCCTCGCGCAGCACGCCAAGGTGGATGCGGCTCGGCACGTTGATCACGAGCCGGAGCGAGAACATCGGCGCGCCGGTATGGGCGGCCGGGTAGCTACGCGTGTCGAGCTCGGCGATATCGATGCCGCGCGCCGAGAAGAATCCCGAGACGCTGGAGACGATGCCCGACTGGTCGAGGCACACGATGTCGACCGAGTACGGCAGCATGTCCGCGCGGACCGGCCGCTGCTCGGTGCGCCGCGCCTGGACGGCGATCTCGCCGGCCTCGCTCAGCTTCTTGATCTCGGTCTCTATCTTGGCGAGCGAGTGCCAGTTCCCGGAAATCAGCAGAGCCATCACGAATTCGCTGCCAAGTGCGGACATTCGGCTTTCGGTGATGTTGCCGCCGCAATCAGCGATCACGCGGGTCAGGTCGTGCACCATGCCGGTGCGGTCGCTGCCAATGGCAGACAGAGCGATCAGCTGCTTCATCCGGGGGGCGGCTCGGGCGAGGGCGGGTACGCTTGATTCTACTCCAGGCAGGCTAGGCGTGGGCGCCCGGATCGGGCTCCTTGCTTGCGCCGCCGGCCCTCGTCTCAGTACCATCGCGGGCTATTCTCGGCGAGGCTCCAATGTACAGCGGCAGCATCGTGGCTATCGTCACGCCGATGGCCGAATCGGGCGAAGTGGATTTCGCCGCCTGGGATGCGTTGCTCGACTGGCACGTGGACGCGGGCACGGACGGCATCGTCGTGTGCGGCACCACCGGCGAATCGCCGACCGTGACACTCGAGGAGGCCGCGGATCTGACGCGGCGGGCGGCGGCGCGGCTGCGCGGACGGATCCCGTTGATCGCCGGCAGCGGCACCAACGACACCGCCCGCAGCATCGAGCGCACCCGCGTCCTTGCCGAGGCCGGCGCGGATGCCGTGCTCGTCGTGACGCCCTACTACAACAAGCCGACGCAAGAGGGGCTGTTCCAGCACTTCACGGCGCTGGCCGAGGAATCGAGCGTGCCGGTGATCCTCTACAACGTACCGTCGCGCACCGGCGTCGATCTGCTGCCGGATACGGCCGCGCGCCTGGCGGCGCACCCGCGCATTGTCGCGCTCAAGGAGGCGACCGCGAGCCTGATGCGGTTCCAGGAACTGAGGGAGCGCTGCGGCGAGGACCTCGAACTGCTGTCGGGGGATGATCCGACAGCGGCCGAGGCGATGCTGTCCGGAGCGCAGGGCGTCATCTCGGTCACCGCGAACGTCGCGCCGCGCGCGATGCACGCGCTGTGCGAAGCCGCGCTTCACGGCGATGGCGAGCAGACGCGGGAACTGGACGCGCACCTGCAGGTCTTACATCACGCGCTGTTCGTCGAGTCGAACCCGATTCCGGTCAAGTGGGCCGTGGAACAGATCGGCCTGATCCGGAGCGGCATCCGGCTGCCGCTGACGCGGCTGTCGGCGCATGCGCAAGTGTCGGTGCGCGAGGCCATGCGCGCCGCGGGGGTTGCATGCGCAAACTGATGATCGTGCTGCTGCTCGGCGCGGTGCCGGTGCTCGGCGGATGCAGCTGGCGTCACCTGTTTCACAAGGATCCGTGCGCGACCCACTCGCCATTCATGAAGGCCCAGAGCATCCCGCCGCTGCGCGTGCCCGAGGGACTGCCGCCGGCCAATACCAAGAACGCGCTCAAGATCCCGAACGAGGTCGGGCCCGCGGTTTCGCGTGCGGCCAATCAGAAATGTCTCGACGAGCCGCCGAGCTTCTACGCCGACCGCCCCGTGCCCGCGCCTGTGCCCGCGCCTAAGCCTGCCGCTAAGCATAAGACTAAATCTGCGCCTGCGCCTGCGCCTGCGCCTGCGCCTGCGCCTGCGCCTGAGTCCGCGCCAGCGGCTGCGCCAGCGCCAGCGCCAGCGCCTGAGTCCGCGCCTGCGTCTGCGTCCACGGCTGCGCCAGCGCCTGTGCCCGAGCCCGCGCCCGCCAAGTGACCTTTAGGGTCGGCGCCCGGTTTGCCTCGCCGACTGGGCGCGGTTAGGCTTCCGAGCGGCCGGAGAGGTGGCCGAGCGGTCGAAGGCGCTGGACTGGAATTCCAGTAATACCCAAAAGGTATTCGTGGGTTCGAATCCCACCCTCTCCGCCACTTTTGGCCAGGCCCCCGACGAGCTCAGGACATGGCAGCGGTCGCGGCCGCGGCGCGCAAGCGCTGCCGGATCGACCGGCGAATTGACGCTCGCCGGGGCGCCGTGTAACTTCGCGCGGCCGCGACAATCCCGGCTCCCTCCCGCGCGGGTCCGTGCCGAGTACACTTATCGGGCAGACGCTTTCCATGGTGGCCCGCGTCGGTTCCTCCGCGACGATCAGCCGTAAACCCCGTCAGGCCCGGAAGGGAGCAGCGGTAGCGGTGCGGTCGGGTGCCGGAGGGGTGCTGGCGCGGGCCGCCGCCCTCGCGTAATCGGTGCGGAGCAAGTACAGGATCCCATGAGCTATCTCGTGCTCGCGCGCAAATGGCGACCGCGCTCCTTCGAGGAGCTGGTCGGCCAGGAGCACGTCGTCCGCGCGCTGACCAACGCACTGGATTCCGGGCGGGTGCATCACGCATTCCTGTTCACCGGCACGCGCGGCGTCGGCAAGACCACCATCGCCCGGATCCTCGCCAAGGCGCTCAACTGCGAGACCGGCGTGCGCTCGCGGCCGTGCGGCATCTGCGGCGCGTGCCGGGAGATCGACGAGGGGCGCTTCGTCGACCTGATCGAGGTCGATGCGGCCTCACGCACCAAGGTCGAGGACACCCGCGAGCTGCTCGAGAACGTGCAGTACGCGCCCTCACGCGGCCGGTACAAGGTTTACCTGATCGACGAAGTGCACATGCTGTCGGGACATTCGTTCAACGCGCTCCTGAAGACGCTCGAGGAACCGCCGCCGCACGTCAAGTTCCTGCTCGCGACCACCGACCCGCAGAAACTGCCGGCCACGGTCCTGTCGCGCTGCCTGCAGTTTCACCTGAAGCGGCTCGCGCCGACGCTGATCGCCGAGCGACTCGCCATGATTCTCGCTGCCGAATCGGTGGGCTTCGAGGCACCGGCTCTAACGCTGCTCGCGCGGGCGGCGGACGGGAGCCTGCGCGACGCGCTGTCGCTGCTCGACCAAGCGCTCGCCTTTGGAGCCGGCCGGGTGAGTGAGGCCGACGTCCGGCTGATGCTCGGCACGATCGATCGCGGCCATGTCGTGCGGCTGGTGGAACGCCTTGCCGCCGGCGATGTGGTGGGTCTCATCGAGACGCTGCGCTCGCTCGACGAGCAGGTTCCCGATTACGATCAGGTGCTGGTCGAGCTCGCCGCGCTCCTCGAGCGCCTCGCGCTGACGCAGCTGGTCGCGGACTCCGGCGCCGACGGCGGCTTCGATCCCGAACTCCTCGCGCGCCTCGCGCCGCGACTGACGGCCGAGGATCTGCAGCTCTACTACCAGATCGCGCTGCTCGGGCGGCGCGATCTCGGGCTCGCGCCGGAGCCGCGCATCGGCTTCGAGATGACTGTGCTCAGGATGCTGGCGTTCCGGCCCTCGCCCGTGGGCGCGAGCGAGCTTGCACCGGCCCGCGCGCCGGCGACCCCGGCGGCGCCCGCGCGGGTGGCGCCGGGCGCTGCCGCCGCCGTGCGTGGCCCGGGGCCGGTGGATTGGCAGGAGCTACTGACGCAGCTCGAGCTCGTAGGCGCCGCCCAGCAGCTGGCGGCGAACTGCGTCTGGGTCGGGCGGGAGGGCGACGTCGTCCGCTTGCGGCTCGACCGGCGCAGCGAGGCGCTGCGCACGCCCGGTACCGAAGAGCGCCTGGCGCAAGCCCTCGGGCGGCATTTCGGGACCTCGGTACGGCTGATCGTCGAGCGCGACGATGCCGGGCAGGCGCCGGACACCCCGGATACGCCGGCGCGGCGCGAGGCCCGCGCGGCGGAAGCCGAGCTCGCCCAGGCACGGGCCGCGCTCGAGGCGGATCCGACCGTGCGCGCGCTGCGCGAGAGGTTCGGGGCCAGCGTTCAGGCCGAGACGGTCAAGCCCGTCAGGTAGCGGCGAGGAGCACGCATGAAAGGTGGAATCGGCAATTTGATGCGCCAGGCGCAGCAGATGCAGGCGAACCTGCAGAAGGCGCAGGCGGAGCTCGCCGCGCTCGAGGTCACTGGCGAATCCGGCGGCGGCACGGTCAAGGTCCAGATGAACGGCAAGCACGAGGTGCGCCGCATCACGATCGATGCGTCCGTCCCGCTGGATGACCGCGAGCTGATCGAGGACCTGCTGACGGCGGCCTGCAACGACGCGGTACGCAAGGTCGAATCGCAGTCGCAGGCGAAGTTCGCCGGGATGATGGGCGGCATGCAGCTGCCGCCCGGGTTCAAGCTGCCGGTGTGAGGCCGTGAACTACTCGCCCGCACTCGCACACCTCGTGGCGGCGTTCCGGCGCCTGCCAGGCGTCGGGCCGAAGACGGCGCAGCGCATGGCCTTCCACCTGCTGGAGCACGACCGCGACGGCGCGCTCGACCTGAGCGGCGCGCTCGCCGCGGCTGTGCAGACGATCGGCAACTGCCGCCGCTGCCGGATGCTGAGCGACAGCGAGCTGTGCCCGATCTGCGCCAACCCGCAACGCGACGACGGGCTCGTCTGCGTGGTCGAATCACCGGCCGACGTGGTCGCGGTCGAACAGTCCGGCGGGTTTCGCGGGCGCTACTTCGTGCTGATGGGCCACCTGTCGCCGCTCGATGGGGTCGGGCCCGCCGAGCTCGGCATCTCCGCGCTCGAGGCGATCCTCGGGGAGGGCGCGGTGCGCGAGCTGATACTCGCGACCAACCCCACCGTCGAAGGCGATGCAACCGCGCATTTCATCGGCGAGCTCGCGGCGCGTCGCGGCGTCAAGGCGAGCCGGATAGCCCACGGCGTGCCGGTGGGCGGAGAGCTCGAATACGTTGACGGCGGCACGCTTGCGCACGCGCTCGCCGGACGCCAGGCGCTCACCTGACTCGTCCCGACGGGCGCGGCGGACGGCGTGCGGGTCGCCGCTCGGCGAGCTCGCGCGCGAGCGCCACCAGCCGCCGGAAGCTCTCGAAGCGGCGGGGATGGATTGCGTGTCCGGCCACCGCGGCACGCACCGCGCAGCCCGGCTCGGCCGCGTGCAGGCAGTCCTGAAAACGGCAGCCGCCTGCCGCCTGCGAAATCTCGATGAACCCGGAGGCCACCTCGCGCACTGCCGGCAGCGGCGGCGCATAGTCGCGCACGCCCGGTGAATCGATCAGATCACCGCCCGTCGCCAGCCGGTGCAGCACCGCGGTCGTCGTCGTGTGGCGCCCCTGCTCGCTGGCCGCCGAAATCTCCTGCGTGACCGCCCGGGCCTCCGGTGCAAGCGCGTTGAGCAGGCTCGACTTGCCGGTCCCGGACTGGCCGACCAGCACGCTGATCGCGCCCTTCAGGCGCGAGGCGAGCGAGGCGATGCCGGGGGCGCTGCGCGTCGAGGTATGGACGATCGGATAGCCGATGGCGGCGTACACCGCGAGTTCCGCGGCGACGTCGGGTGCCGCGACCAGCTCCGACTTGTTGCAGGCGATCAGCGCGGTGATGCCGCACCAGGCGGCGCTCGCGAGGTAGCGGTCGACGACGAACCAGTCCGGTGCCGGTATTGGTGCCACGACCGCAACCAGCTGCGAGAGGTTGGCGATGATCGGCTCGGCCTCGCCGCTCGGCGCAAGGCGTGCGAGCGTCGTTTTGCGCGGCTTGAGCTCGTAGACGATCCCGGGACCGTCATCCGCGGCCGGGCAGGCCCAGCGCACTGCGTCGCCGCAGACGACCGCAAGCCTGCGCCCGTGCAACCGGCAGGCGACTCGGTGGCCGGAACCGTCCTCGACCACGACCTGCTGGCCGTGGCTTTCGACCACACGTCCGTCCGTGAGCGGCGGAGACTCCCGTGACGGGCGCGATGGGCGAGACCGGGGGATCACGCGCCTTTCCCGAGCGCCGCGATGCGCGCGAGCGCCGGCGGGTGGGAGTCGTGCCACGCCGAGTAGACCGGATCCGGCGTCAGCGTCGCGGCGTTGTCGCGGTACAGCTTGACGAGCGCGGTGGCCAGCGCCGCGCCGCTGCTGTGCGCGACCGCGAAGCGGTCGGCCTGGTATTCGTGCCGGCGTGACCACCAGCTGGCGAACGGGGACAGTGGGAACGTGAATACCGGCACGACGAGCGCGAAGAGGGCGAGCGCCGCGTGCGTGCTCCGCGCCGGCACGCCGAGCGCAGCGTAGAAGCCTGGCGCGCGTGCCAGAGCACCGAGCAGCGCAAAGCCGATCAGTGCCGCGCCGAAACTGAGCGCGAGTCGCTGGCGGATGTGATGCAGACGGAAGTGGCCGAGTTCGTGCGCGAGCACCGCCTCGACCTCGGGCGGCTCGAGCCGCTCGAGCAGCGTATCGAAGAGCACGATCCGCTTGTGCCGCCCGACGCCCGTGAAGTAGGCATTGCCGTGGCTCGAGCGCCGCGAGCCGTCCATCACGAAGACTCCGTCGGTGGCGAATCCGCAGCGGCTCATGATGCCCTCGACCACCTCGCGCAGCGCCCCGGGCTCGAGCGGGCGGAAGCGGTTGAACAGCGGCGCGATGAACCGCGGCCAGGCGAAGCTGACCAGCAGGCCGAACACCACCCACACAGCCCACGCGTACAGCCACCAGGCGTCGCCGCTGGCCGCCATCAGCCACAGCAGCACCGCAAGCAATGGCACTCCGAGCACGAGCGCGACGCCGAGCGAGCGCAGCATATCGAGCATGAACAGGGCGGGGGTCGTGCGGTTGAAGCCGAAGCGCGACTCGATTCGGAACGTCGAGTAGATCGCGAACGGTAGCCCGGCCGCGGCCATGACGAGTGCGAGCAGCGCGAGCGTCACCACACCGTGCCACGGGTCGCCGAGCCTGAGGCGCGCCACCCACGCATCCAGCGCGCCGAGCCCGCCGCCCAACGTCACCAGCAGCAGCACGGCCGCTTCGAACAGCAGTTCGAGCCGGCCGAGCAGCAGGCGTGCCGCGTTGTAGTCGGCTGCGCGCTCATGGTCGGCGCGCGACACCGACGCCGCGAATGCCGCCGGCACGACGCCGCGATGCGCGCGCACCGCGGCGAGCTGGCGCGAGGCGAGCCACCAGCGCACGGCGACCATCAGCCCGAGCGCGAGTAGAAATGCAGCGGTGAGGAGTTGCATCGGCATGCTCGAAGAGTGGCGGCACTGTAGCCTCTGCTAGAATCAGCGGCAACCGAGCACCATGCCGCAGCATCCCGACAACCTGGCCTGGATCGATCTCGAGATGACGGGCCTCATTCCTGAGACTGACCGGATCATCGAGATCGCGACCGTCGTCACCGACCGCAACCTGCACGTGTTGGCCGAGGGGCCGGTGCTCGCGGTGCATCAGTCCACCGAATCCCTGGCCTGCATGGACGAGTGGAACCGGCGCACGCACGGTGCCAGCGGGCTCATCGACCGGGTGCGAGCGAGCACGATCGCAGAGGCCGAGGCCGAACGACGGACGATCGAGTTCCTGGCGGAGTGGGTCGGGCCGGGGATCTCGCCGATGTGCGGCAACAGCATCTGCCAGGACCGGCGCTTCCTGGCGCGCTGGATGCCCTCGCTCGAGCGCTTCTTTCATTACCGCAACCTCGACGTCAGCACGCTCAAGGAGCTCGCGCGGCGCTGGGCGCCAGACGTGCTCGCCGGCGTCGCCAAGGCCGACGCGCATCAGGCGCTCGAGGACGTGCGCGACTCCATTCGCGAGCTCAGGCACTACCGCGACAAGCTGTTCGTGTCCGGCTCGTGACGAGGCTGCCGGTCGCGCGGCTGCTGTTGATCCTGCTGCCGATCGCGTGCGTCGGGTTGTTCGGGCGCCTCTACTACACGCCCGACGAGCCGCGCGAGGCGAGCCTCGTGGTTAGGATGGCGACCCAGCCCGACAAGGCAATCCCGCAGCTCGCCGGCCGGCCGTTTGCCGAGAAGCCGCCGCTCATGTACTGGCTCGGGGGTGCGGCGGTGGCCGAGTTCGGCGCCTCGCCGGCCGCAGCCCGGCTGCCGAACCTCGCCTATCTGCTCGTCACGGCGCTCGCCATTGGCTGGCTCGCGGCGCGCGCCGCAGGTGCGCGCGCCGGGTTTGCCGCGGGCCTCGTCGCCGTGACGGCGCTGCAGCTCTACCTGGTGCTGATCTGGCTTGCGACGGACGCGCCGCTGGTGATGGGCGTCGCGGTCGCGCTCTCAGGCGCCTTCGCGGGCCTGACGGCGCGAGACACGCGCGCGCGGCTCATCGGCTACTTGGTGCTGCACCTCGGGCTCGCGCTCGCGTTCTTCGCCAAGGGCTTCGCCGGCTGGATGGTGCCGGTGCTCGCGTTCTTCACCGTGATCCTCGCCGAGCGCCGCTGGCGGGAGTTACTGTGCCTGGAGCTGTGGGCGGGCGTGCCGCTGCTCGCGCTTGCGATCGGCACGTGGGTCTGGTTCGTGGCGCGCCTCCCCGACGGGCACGCGTGGCTCAGGGTCCTCTTCTGGTACAACCTCGTCGGCCGGGCCGTGCCGGTCGAGGCACCGCTGCAGTTTGCCTACGCGGCCGGTCACCGGAACTTTCCGGGCAAGTACCTGATCGAGCTGCCGCTGTATCTGCTGCCGTGGACGCCGCTGGCGTTCGCGGCGCTGCGTCGGGTTCCGCGCGGCTGGCGACTGCCCGGTGATGAGGGCACCGCCTGGCGCCTCGCGGTTGGCGCGATCGTGCCGGCGACGCTGCTGCTGTCGCTGGCCGCGACTGCGCGCGGCGTCTACTACGGGCCGCCGGCGCTCGGCTTTGCGATCCTGATCGGGCTCTACGTCGGCAGTGCCGGCACTGCACTGGACCGCTATGACCGGCGTGCGTGGCGGCTGACGGGTGCGCTGATTGCGCTGCTGGCGATCGCGCTCGCGGCGCTCGCGGCGCTGCTGGCTTTTGCGCCGGCGGTCCGCGAGCCGCTGGCCATGACGTTCGCGGTGCTCGCGCTGCTGGCGGGCGGATGTGCGGCGTGGTTGGCGCTCAGGCTCCCGGTCGCCGCGGCCGGCGCCCTGCCGCGCCAGGCGCTCGCCGTGGCGCTCGTGCTGACCTGCGTGATCGGGCCATTGCTCCGGCAGCTGAACGAGTGGCAGAGCCTCGAGGCCGTCGCGGAGCGGATTGTCGCGGCGGCCGGCCACAGGCCGCTGATCCTGATCGGAGCCGACGAGACGACGGTCGCGATGGCGGATCTGTACATACGACCGGCCGAGGTTCTGGCGGTGCTCGGGTCCTCCGATCGCGATGCAATGTCCCGCGCGGCGGCCGCGCTCGCATCGAGCGATGGCGTCGCACGGATCGTATGGCTGGTACCGGACCGGACGCCCTGGGATGTCAGCGCGTGGCTCGGATTTCTCGGCTACGGTCGCGCGCCGCCGCCACCGCCGGCGATCGCGACGCTTCCGGACCGCCTCGGCCCGCTCAGGCTCGAGTGCACGGTCGTCCGGCCCGGCGGCCGGGCCTTCGCCGTGCTGGCTGCCGCCACGGCGCCGACGGTACCCGGGGCGAGCTGTCGCTGACGGCGCTGCCGTCGCGTCGACACACCGGGTCGCACGGCCTTACCATCGATGCGGAGGGAGAGCCGTGTTGCTGCGACGTCTCGGGTTCATGCTGCCGTTGCTGCTGCCGCCGCTGGTGCTGGCCGGGTACCGGCTGGGCGGCTCGTGGAATTTCCTGGTCGTCGGCTGGGTATTCGTGGTGCTGCCGCTCGCGGACCTGATCGCCGGCACCGATACCGGAACGGTTGCCCCGCGGGGCCGCACGCCGCCCGGCTGGCGGATCTACTTCGATGCGCTGCTGATCGCGTGGGTACCGGTGCAGCTTGGGCTGCTGCTGTTTGGTGTAGCCGTGTTCACCTCCATCGACAGCACGCTCGGTCGGGTGGGCTTTGCCCTGTCGGTCGGCATCGTGACCGGTGGCGTCGGGATTGTCGTCGCGCACGAGCTCGGACATCGGCTCGGGCGCCTCGAGCGCACACTCGCCTGCGTACTGCTGGCCTCCGTCGGCTACATGCATTTCTACATCGAGCACAACAAGGGCCACCACGCGCGGGTCGCGACCGACGAGGATCCGGCGACGGCGCGGCCGGGCGAATCGTTCTGGCATTTCCTGCCGCGTACCGTGTACTGCGGCGTTGCGAGTGCCTGGCAGCTCGAGGGCGCGCGCCTCAGCGCCGCGGGCCTCGGTTCCCTCGACCCGCGCAACCGGATGCTGTGGGCGTTCGCTCTGCCGCTCGCGGCTGCGCTGCTCGCCGGGCTCAGCGCCGGCGCGCCGGCCGCGGCCTTCTTCGTCGTGCAGGCGCTCGTCGCCATCACGCTGCTCGAGCTCGTCAACTATCTCGAACACTACGGCCTTCGCCGCCGGCGCGCGGGCGACGGGCGCTACGAGCGCGTGGGCCAGCAGCACTCGTGGAACTCGAGCCACCGGCTGTCCAACTGGATGACCTTCAACCTGCAGCGGCACTCACACCACCATGCGCAGGTGAGGCACCACTACCAGGAGCTCGAGCACGCGCCGGCTGCGCCGCAGCTGCCGGCCGGTTACGCCGGCATGGTGCTGCTGGCGCTCGTGCCGCCACTGTGGCGCTCGGTCATGGATCCGCGGCTGGCCGCGTGGCAGCAGCTCCACGGGGCCGGGCCTTGAGCACGATGCCCAACGTCGTGCACCGCGGCGGCTGCCACTGCGGGGCCGTGGCTTTCGAGGTCGAGGCGCCGGCCGAGATCGAGGTAGTCGAGTGCAACTGCTCGATCTGCGCGATGACCGGTTACCTGCACCTGATCGTGCCGCAGTCGCGGTTCCGCCTGCTGCGAGGCACCGAGGCGCTGGCCGAGTACCGGTTCAACACCGGCATCGCGCGACACCTGTTCTGCCGCCACTGCGGGATCAAATCATTCTACGTGCCGCGCTCGCATCCGGACGGGATCAGCGTCCACGCCCGCTGCCTCGACGCGGCGACGGTGACGGGGATGAAGATCACGGGCTTCGACGGCCGCCACTGGGAATCGGCCCGGGCCGGGCT
>DATNIE010000029.1:0-182740 GCA_035604595.1 Steroidobacteraceae bacterium
ACCGTACCGGCACCCAAACCGGCGCCCACGGTCGGCCCCGCACCCAAAATCGTCGCCGCAAGTCGACATCTCGCCTCGCCATCGCAATACTCGGCGCCATGATCAGCAAATCCGCTCGCTTCGCGCATAAGCCGGGCTAGAGCGCATAGTCATAGTCGAGGATCAGCGGCGCATGGTCCGAGAAGCGGCTCCTCGTCCAGATGCGCGCGTGCTCGATCCGGTCGGCAAATCCCGGGCTCACGACCTGATAGTCGATCCGCCAGCCGACGTTGTTCGCCCACGCCTGACCGCGGTTCGACCACCACGTGTACTGCTCGGCCTCGGTATTGATGCGGCGAAACGCGTCGACCCAGCGCACCCGGCCGAACAGCTCATCGAGCCAGGCGCGCTCTTCCGGCAGGAAGCCGGAGTTCTTCTGGTTCGAGCGCCAGTTCTTGAGGTCGATCTGCTTGTGGGCGATGTTCCAGTCGCCGCACAGCACGAAATGCCGGCGGCTGCGCCGCAGGCGCTCCAGATGCGGCATGAACTCGGCCAGGAAGCGGAATTTTGCGGCCTGCCGGTCCGGGCTCGACGAGCCGGATGGCAGGTACAGGGACACCACCGACAGCGAGCCGAAACGCACCTCGAGGTAACGCCCTTCGCCATCAAACTCCGCCGAACCGAAGCCTCGCAGGACGGTGTCGGGTTTGCGCCGCGAGTAGACTGCGACGCCGCTGTAGCCGCGCTTCGCGGCGTGCAGCCATTCGCCGTGCAGACCCCTCGGCCGGAATTCCACCGGCGCCAGGTCCGCGTCGGTGCAGCGCGTCTCCTGCAGGCACAGTACGTCGAGGTGCTGGCGTGGCAGCCAGTCGAACAGGCCCTTGCGGGCGGCGGCGCGGATGCCGTTGCAATTGAGCGTCGCGATGCGCATCGGAGCGATCATAGCAAGCGGCTGGCGCTGCTTGTCCGCGCGCGCCTTTCAGCGGACACTACGCGCCCAGCATGCAAGCGCACCAACGTGAATTCCTCGAACTCGCGCTGCGCCTGGGCGTGCTGCGTTTTGGCCGCTTCACGCTGAAGTCCGGCCGCGAGAGCCCCTATTTCTTCGATGCCGGTCTGTTCGATACCGGCGCCGCGATCGCCGGGCTCGGGCGCGCCTATGCCACTACGCTGGTGGGCGCTCAGCTTCGCTACGACATGCTGTTCGGGCCCGCCTACAAAGGTATCCCGCTGGTCACCGCGACGGCCGCGGCGCTGGCCGAGCACTACGGCCAGGACGTGCCCTATGCGTTCAACCGCAAGGAGGCCAAGGACCATGGCGAAGGCGGCCTGCTCGTTGGCCGCGCCCTCCACGGACGGGTGCTGATCGTCGATGACGTGATTACCGCGGGCACCGCGATCCGCGAGTCGGTCGACATCATTAGGGCCGCGGGCGCAACGCCGGCCGGCGTGCTGCTGGCGCTCGATCGCGAGGAGCGGGGACGCGAGTCGGCACGCTCCGCGGTGCAGGAGGTCCGGCAGCAGTTTGGCCTACCGGTGGTCGCGATCCTGACGCTGACCGACCTGATCGCCGGCCTCGAGCGCGGCATCGCCGACGGTGCCCAGGGCGCGCTTGCCGATCTGGTGGCCTATCGGACGCGGTACGGTGCCGCGCCGAGCAGCGGCTGAGGCCCGCGTGATGCGCCTCTCGAAAGCCTCGCGCGGCAGGTGCACAGGGACCGCCGTTTGCGGCACACTTGCAGCCGTCATGACCCCGTCCCGACCGCACTTCCTCGTCGGCTTGCTCGCAGCCTCGGCGCTCGGCACTGCCGCGGCCGCGACCCCGTCGAGTTCCACGCAGCAAGTCTACAAGTGGACCGATGAAAAGGGCGTGGTGCATTACAGCGATGCCGTGCCGGCACAGTCCGCCGACCAGGACACCACGGTGCTGAACTCGCAGGGAGTGCCGGTGGGCTCGGTCCCCGGCCGGCGCACGCCGGACCAGGTCGCGGCCGAAGCCGCGCGTCGCACCGAGGAGGAACGGACACACCTGGCCGCAGCCCAGAGCAGGCAGCGCGACCAGAACCTGCTCGCGACCTATCTCACGGTCGAGGAGATCGAGGCGCTCAGGGACCGCCGCGCGGACATCCTGGACGGCCAGGCGCGGGTCGCGAACGCCTATCTCGAGCAGCTGCGCGCGCGCCAGCACCAGCTCGAGCAGCAGGTGAAGAGGTTCAAACCCTACAACACCTCCCCGAACGCACCGCAGCTGCCAGAGCCGCTCGCGGAAGACCTCGTGCGCAACACGACCGACGTCGCCACCCAGCAGCGCAACCTCGAGCTCAAGAAGCAGGATCTCGACAACATGAAGGCGCAGTTCGCGAGCGACATCGCCCGCTTCCGCCAGCTCAAGAAAATCGAGACCGAGTACTCGCGCGGCGCCCAGCCCGGGCACAACTGACGCTGGCCGCGGCGTCGCGGGTCAGGCGCGCCCCGAGCTGCCGAAGCCGCCGGCACCACGCTCACTCGTCGTGAAGGTCTCGACGACCTCGAGCCGCACCTGCACGACCGGCACGACCACCAGTTGCGCGATTCGCTCGCCCGGCTGGATCGCGAAGGCCTCGCTGCCGCGGTTCCACACCGAGACCATCACCTGGCCCTGGTAATCGGAGTCGATGAGCCCGACCAGGTTGCCGAGCACGATGCCGTGCTTGTGACCGAGCCCTGAGCGTGGCAGCAGGACCGCCGCGAGACCCGGATCGTCGAGGTGGATCGCGAGGCCGGTCGGCACGAGCTCGGCGCGACCGGGCGGAAGCGCGAGCGGCGCTTCGAGACACGCCCTGAGGTCGAGGCCGGCCGATCCCTCGGTCGCGTACGCGGGCAGCGGCCACTCGCGGCCGAGCCGCCGGTCGACAACGCGGACCTGGATGGAGCGCATCGGCGCAGTGTAGCGGGTCGCAGGCGGCGGCGGTCTCGCGCCGCTGCGTTCAGCCGGCGCCGGCGACCGGTGTCAGCTTGGTCACCGGCCGGCGCGCGTCGCGATAGCGCTCGGCGAGCAGTGCGACAAACTCCCGGGCGAGGTCGGCCTTGGACTTGAGCGCGAGCTCCCGGCGGCCGCCCGGCCACAGCAGCAGCAGCGCGTTGTCCTCGCGGTCGAAGGCGCGGTCGTCGCCGACTTCATTCGCCGCGATGAGGTCGAGCCGCTTGCGCGCGAGCTTCTCGCGCGCGTGCTTCTCCACGTCGTTGGTTTCGGCCGCAAATCCGACCGTGAACGGCCGCGGCTCGAGCGATGCAACCGATGCCAGGATGTCGGGCGCCTTCTGCAGCGACAGCTCGAGGGACTCGCTGGTCTTCTTGATCTTCTGGGTCGCGCAGCGCATCGGCGTGTAGTCGGCCACCGCCGCCGCGCCGATGTAGATATCGGCGCCCGGCAATGCACAGTGGACGGCGCGGTACATCTGTTCGGCGGTTTCGACGTCGATCCGGGTCACCCCGGCGGGCGTCGCGAGCGCAACCGGGCCGCTGACGAGCGTGACCCGCGCGCCCGCGTCGCGGGCGGCCGCCGCAACCGCGAATCCCATCTTTCCGGAGCTGCGATTGCTGATGAAGCGCACCGGGTCGAGCGGCTCGCGCGTAGGGCCGGCGCTGATGACGACGTGCAGGCCACTCAGCGGTCCGGCGAGCTCGGTCGCGAACACTACACCTGCCAGCTCCGCGGCCTCGAGCATCCGGCCGGGCCCGATCTCGCCGCACGCCTGGTCGCCGCTCGCCGGCCCGAGGATCCTGACGCCGCGCGCGGCAAGCGTTGCGACGTTTGCCTCAGTCGCGGCGTTCGACCACATCAACCGGTTCATCGCCGGCGCGACCCAGACGGGCGCGGCGGTCGCGAGTGCCAGAGTCGCCAGCAAATCGTCGGCACGGCCCGCTGCGAGGCGCGCGAGGAAGTCCGCGCTGGCAGGTGCCACCAGCACCAGCTCCGCCCAGCGGGCCAGCTCGATGTGGCCCATCGCGGCCTCGGCCGCGGTGTCCCACAGATCGGTGCGCACCGGCCGACCGGACAGCGCCTGGAACGTCAGCGGCGTGACGAAGCGCTGCGCCCCCGCGGTCATCACGACCTGCACCTCGGCACCGCGCTCGGCGAGCCTTCGGACCAGTTCGGCCGACTTGTAGGCGGCGATCCCACCGGTGACACCCAGCACAATGCGACGCGGCGATGATGCGGGACCGGCCATCGGAACATTATCGACCGCATTGAAGCTCGCTTCCAAGGCTTGCTGTCACGGCAGTGAGAACCGCCGGTTATGAGGCCGGCCGGGACAAATGCCCCGATTCGGCAAATTTACCCGCTCGGTGCCCCGCGCCCGCGGAATGAGACTTGGTTCATGAAAACCCGCGACTGGCTGGCCGGCGAACGGGCGTGCGAGCCGTTCGCGGCCGTCGGTCCCGGGGCCAGGGGCGCGAGCCCGTCGCCCGTCCTCCGCGATGGCCAGCATCCGTCCCACGTCTGAGGAGCCCAGAACGGTGCTGTTCGTCCGCGACCAGGGCGGCGCGATCCGGGGAGCGACGGCCGCAGAGATCATTGCAGCCGCTCGGCGGGCCCTGTCGAGACGTGTCCGCCGCGGTGCTGCCCTGACCTCCCCGCGCCTGGTGCGCGACTTCCTGAGCCTCAAACTCGGCGGGCTCGAACACGAATCTTTCGCGGTACTGCTGCTCGATAACCGCCACCGTCTGATCGACTACGTGGAGCTGTTCCGCGGGACCATTGACGGGGCCAGCGTGCACCCTCGCGAGGTCGTCAAGCTGGCGCTCGCCCGCAACGCAGCCGCGCTGGTGCTCGCCCATCCGCACCCGTCCGGCGTCGCCGAACCGAGCCAAGCCGACGCGGCCATCACCCGCCGGCTCCGGGAAGCGCTCGCACTCGTCGACATCCGCGTGATCGATCACATCATCATCGCCGGCGGCGAAACCGTTTCGCTCGCCGAACGGGGCCTGCTGTAGCGGTCAGCTGCCGGTCGCGGCCGGGGCCGCGGGCCGTCGTCGCCAGACGCGCCGGTTGCATCAGGCCTCGCTGGCTGGTTAAATATACGGCTCTGTGGCCCCGTGCGGCCGGATCAGGATGACCCCCATGTCACGCGTCTGTCAGGTCACCGGCAAGAAACCGACCGTGGGCAACACGGTATCGCACGCCAACAACAAGCGCCGCCGCCGCTTCCTGCCGAACCTGCACACGCAGCGCTTCTGGCTCGAGGATGAGAGGCGGTGGATCACGCTGCGGGTCACGACCCGCGGCATGCGCACGCTCGAGAAGCGGGGCGTGGCCGAGGTCATCGCTGAGCTGCGCGCCCGCGGCGAGCGCATCTGACGCATCCCGCCCGGAGATTCGACCATGCGTGACAAGATCAAGCTCGTGTCCAGCGCCGGTACCGGGCACTACTACACGACCACCAAGAACAAGCGCCTCCATCCGGAAAAGATGGAACTGCTCAAGTTCGATCCGCGTGCACGCAAGCACGTGGCGTACAAGGAATCGAAGATCAAGTAAGCCGCGCCGTCGGCGCGGCGTTGCGCGACCGTGGGAACTCGCTGCCGATTCGGGGCGGTGGGCCCGGCGCGCCTCAGACCGCAGCGGCTGGCGCCAGCCGGTAGCCCTTCAGCGCGCGCGCGAACTCCTGCAGACGCTCGATCCCGCTCGTCTCGGCCTCGCCGATCCATTCGCGCAGGTACGCGGTCAGCCGTTCGTTGTTGCGGATCGTCCCGCTCCACAGCACCGTCAGCCGGTCGCGGAAGTCGGTGACCGTCTTGAGCGTCGCGTGCTCGGCGAGCAGCTGCTGCAGGCGGGCGCGGCCGTTCTCGTCTAAAAGCGCCGGGTGCCGTATCAGCAGCCGCTTGACCCTCAGACTCAGCCGGCCCGCACTCGCGGCCGCCTCGGCCTTCAGCACCGGCAGCGTCACGCTGCGCGTGTAGTTCCTGAGCACGTCCATCCGCCCGGTGATGACGGTGCGCACCGTGTCGAGGTCGACCATCGGCCGCGGCGCCTCGATGAGCGCGCGCGGCGCAACCTTGCGGACGTGGGCAAGCCCGAGAGCCGAGAACATGCGCAGCCACAGCCAGCCGATGTCGAACTCGCCGCGGCGCATCGAAAACCGCGCCGACGACGGGAACGCGTGATGGTTGTTGTGCAGCTCCTCGCCGCCCGTGACGAACGCCCATGGCACGAGGTTGCGCGAGGCGTTGTCGCACTCGAAGTTCCGGTAACCGACCGCGTGGCCGAGGCCGTTGATCACGCCCGCCGCGAACAGCGGCATCGCCACCAGCTGCACCGACAGGATGATGATTCCCGGTACCCCGAACAGCACCAGGTCGGTCACGACGAGCAGGATAATCCCGAGGTTGCGGTAGCGGGCATAGAGGTTGCGCTCAAGCCAGTCGTCCGGCGTGCCGCGGCCGTACTTCGCGACGATCTCAGGGTCGCGGGCCGAGGCGCGATAGACTTCAGCGCCCTCCAGCAGGATCTTTTTCAGGCCGAGCAGCACCGGACTGTGCGGATCGCCCGGCACATCGGAGAATGCGTGATGCTTGCGGTGCACCGCCACCCACTCGCCGGTGATCATGCCGGACGAGGACCAGATCCAGAAGCGGAAGATATGCCGCAGCACGGGATGCAGGTCGACCGCCCGGTGCGCCGCATCGCGGTGCAGGTACAGGGTGACTGCCATCATCGTGACCTGCACGAGCAGGAACGTCACCAGCACGTAGCCCCACAGGCTCAGCCTCACAAAGCCATACAGGAAGTCGAGATTCACGTGCGCGTTACTCCGAGCGGCGGGTCGCGGATGCCGGCAGCTCCATTGCCATCGGCGCAAGGAATCCACTATACAGCGGAGCCGCGCCCGCGACCCGGCTCCTTCATCCCATATTGGGGGCCAAAGACCCGTTTTGCGAGGCAGATCCGGCCACTGGCCCGACCTTTAGGCCGGAACTCGCCAGCCAATGCCTGAACTGCCCGAAGTGGAGACCACCCGCCGGGGACTCGAGCGGGTGCTGGTCGGGCGCCGGATCGTCGCAGTGCACGTGCGTGAGCGGCGGCTGCGGTGGCCGCTGCCGCCCGGCTTCGAAGCGCAGCTGACGGGGCGGCGAATCACCAGCGTCGGGCGCCGCGCCAAGTACCTGCTGATCGGCACCGATGCCGGCACGCTGCTCGTGCACCTCGGAATGTCCGGGAACCTGCGGGTGCTCGCCCGCGAGCAGGTTGCGCTGACCCACGATCACGTCGACATCGTGCTCGATTCGGGGCGCTGCGTGCGCTTCAACGACCCGCGCCGCTTCGGCACCATGCAGTTCGTCCGCGGCGACCCCGGACGGCACCCGCTGCTGCGCAATCTCGGGCCCGAGCCGCTGGCCGCCGGGTTCGACGCGGCGCATCTGTGGCGCTGCACGCGCGGACGGCGGGTCGCCGTCAAGCAGCTGATCATGAATGCCGGCATCGTGGCGGGTGTCGGCAACATCTATGCGAACGAGGCGCTGTTTCGTGCCGGTGTGAACCCGCGCCGCGCCGCGGGTCGGCTGACGCGCGCGGCCGTGGCGCGTCTCGCGACGGCGATCAAGCGGGTGCTCGCGTCCGCCATTCGCGCCGGCGGCACGACCCTGCGCGATTACCGGCGCACCGACGGCACGCCCGGTTACTTCCGCCAGAAGCTCTTTGTCTACGAGCGCGACGGCGAGCCGTGCCGCGTGTGCGGCACGCCGATCCGCCACGCGGTGCGGGGCCAGCGCTCGACGTACTGGTGTCCTAGCTGCCAGACCTGAACTGCACGCGCACCGCGGGCTGGACCAGCAGCCAGACGAGCGCCACGCCGAGCGCGATATTCACGAAGCCCACCTGGCCCGCGAGCGACTCTGCGGTGCGCGCGAACCCGGCCCGCTCGGGGTAACCGCGGGCCAGGTCCTCGAGCGCGACCCGCACGCCGACCCACACGCCCGCCGCGGTCACGGCCCAAAGGCCGGCAAACACAAGCCCTGCGCGTCGCGCCCACGGCCGGCGCCATAGCAGCCCGAGGCCGAGCCACGCGACGAAGGCGTGGAACAGCATGGCCGCGGCGAGTACCAGCGGCAGCCAGGCGAACAGCGCCACCATCAGATCGCCGGTCAGCCCCGAGTGGCGCCAGATATCGGCCACCGATGGCAGCCCGCCGGTCACGGCCCAGCCGAGCAGCTGCCAGCAGGCGAGCATGACACCGAGCATGCCGAGGCACGCAAGACACAGCCCGACGGAGGTCAGCATCGTCACGGCCAGCGCCAGCTGCACGGCGATCCCTCAGTACACGAGGCCGGCGCCATAGCCGCGCGGATCCGACGCTGCCTCGACCTTGCCGCTGCCGAAGTCCCAGGTGACGGCCTCGGTGTTGCCCCACTGGTTGCGCGCCTCGCGCAGATGGTGGCCGAGTTTTTCGAGCTGCGCGCGCTCCTCCGGCGTCAGCGCGCCGGGTTCGAGCACGATGATGTCCGGGACATACTGATGATGAATGCGCGGCATAGACACAATCTCGGCCGCGCTCTTGCCGTCAAGCCAGTTGAGTACGCTGAATAGCAGGTTGCTGATGATGGTGGCGCCGCCGGGCGTGCCGATGATCAGCATCCCATGGTCCGTGTCCACGAAGGTCGGCGTCATGCTGGACAGCGGGCGCTTCCCGGGCGCGATGGCGTTCGCGTCCGCGCCGACCAGCTCGAAGGCGTTCGGCACGCCGGCCGCGACGGCGAAGTCGTCCATCGTGTTGTTGAGGATCACGCCGGTTCCGGGCGCCATGTAGGTCGCGCCGAAGAACAGGTTGATCGATAGCGTCGCTGCGACCCGGTTGCCTTCCCGGTCGAGCACCGAAAAATGGGTCGTGGACTGGCTTTCCTCGCCGGTGAACGCCGGGCGCAGCGTCTCCGATGGTGTCGCACGATCGAGGCGGATCGAAGTGCGCTGACCGGCCGCGTAATAAGGACTCAACAGCTGCTCGACCGGGATGCTCACGAAATCGGGGTCGCCCAGGTACTCGGCGCGATCGCGGTACGCGTGGCGCAGCGCCTCGATGATCAGGTGCCGCCGGGTCGTCGCATCGAGCCCGGCGAGGTCGTAGCCGGCGAGGATATTGAGCGCCTCGCCAATCACGATGCCGCCCGAGGCCGGCGGCGCGGCCATGACCAGCGTCGCATTCCGGTAGTGGAGCTTGATCGGCGCGCGCTCGACGATGCGGTAGCCGGCGAGATCCGCCTCGCTCCAGATGCCGCCCTCGTGGCGCACGTGCGCGACCAGCTGCGCGGCGAACGGTCCCTTATAGAAGGCTTCCGAGCCGCTGCCGGCAATCAGCGCGAGCGTGCGGGCGAGCTCCTGCTGGCGGATCAGCGCCCCGACCGGTGGCGGCTGATCCTTGATGAGGAACACACCGGCGGTGTCGCGCGACCTGGCGAGCTGCGCCTGTTTGACGTGGATTGCATTCGCCAGGCGCGCATACAGCGGAAACCCTTCGCGCGCCACCCGGATCGCCGGCGCGAGGCTCACCGCGAGCGGCAGCCGACCGTATCTGCGGGCCAGCCATGCCCATGCGGCGGGCTCGCCGGGAATGCCAGCGGCCAGCGGCCCCTCGGTCGAGGCGCCCGGCCGCGGCTTGCCGTTCGGCCCGATATACATGTCGCGGCGTGCGGCGGCAGGCGCCGTCTCGCGGGCGTCGACCATGACATCGTGGCCGTCCGCAGCGACGTGCAGCAGGTAAAAGCCGCCACCACCGACCCCGGAGCTCGCCGGCTCCACGACCGCGAGCACGGCGCTGACCGCGATCGCCGCATCGAAGGCGTTGCCGCCCCGCGCGAGCATGTCAAGGCCGGCCTGGCTTGCGAGCGGATGGGAACTCGCGATCGCCGCCTTCGGCGGTAACGGCGCGGCCGACAGCGCCGGCGCGCAGGCGAGCCAGACGAGCGCTGCGAGCAGCAGCGCCCGCGGCCAGGCGAGCCGCACGGGCTGACCGGCTCGCATCACTCCGCTCCCGGCGGCGCCCGGCGCGCGAACAACGGGGCGCGCTGCCTGAGCTCCTCGGCGACCAGCGGATGCACGAACTCGCTGACGTCGCCACCAAGCGAGGCGATCTCGCGGATCAGCGTCGAGGAGATGAACGTGAACTGCTCCTGCGGCGTCAGGAACACGGTCTCGACCTCGCGCGACAGGTGGCGGCTCATGTTGGCGAGCTGAAACTCAAACTCGAAATCGGACACGGCCCTGAGCCCGCGAATCACGACGTGCAGGCCGTGGCTGCGGGCAAACTCGACGGTCAGCCCCGAATAGCCCTGAACCTCGACGTTGGGCACGTCGTTGAGCACCCTGCGCGCCATGTCGATTCGCTTGTCGAGTTCAAACATCGGGGTCTTGTTCGGGTTGGCGGCGATCGCGACGACGACGCGCTCGAATATGCCCGCCGCTCGGCGCACCAGATCGTGGTGGCCGTTGGTGATCGGATCGAAGGTGCCCGGATAGACGGCGTGCATCTTGCGGTTCATGTCTCGTCCACCCGTTCGGCGGCGCCCGCGTAAAACCCCGGTGCGCGGCGCCGCGCCAGCAATCCGCGGACCTCGCCCGCCCGCGTCTCCCGGCTGAGCGTCCACTCAGCGGGCACTGCCGGGGCCGCCTCGCGCGCCGCCGTCTCGAGATAGACCACCGCGCCCGGTGCCAGCCAGCCTTTGGACTCGAGGAGTTTACACAATTCGGCCATCCAGCCCCGGGCGAACGGCGGATCGAGGAACACCACCTCGAAGCTCTCGGCCGGGCCCGACAGGAAGGCGAACGCGTCGCGCTCGAGCACCTGCCCCCGCCGGTCCTTGAGCGCGGCGAGAGAGGCCCGCAGCGCGGCCGCCACGGCCCGGTCGTGCTCGATGAACACGACCTCGCGCGCACCGCGTGATAGCGCTTCGAGGCCGAGCGCGCCGCTGCCGGCAAACAGGTCGAGGCAGCGCGCGCCGGCGATTTCGCCCTGCAGCCAGTTGAACAGCGTTTCGCGCACACGATCCGGCGTCGGGCGCAGTTCGGCCGCCGGGGGAAAGTGGATGCGTCGGCCGCGCCACTCGCCACCGATGATGCGGACTGCGTTGCGCGCGCCGGCCTTTTTTTGCACTGCGGCAGACCGCATCGTGCGCACTGCGCGCGCAGCCGGATCCTTAGGAGTGTTCCTAGCCAAGGCGTCCCCGTGCGCCGCAGATGACGGCGCGATGATACGCGCCTCATCGCGCACCGCCGCGCGCGCAGCACGCGTCAGGCGCAGCACGCCTGCGGAGGCCGGCGATTGCCGCGCGGCGGGTTTCCTCTGCGAGCTCTTGGACCACCAATGCCGTATCGGGTATTGGCGCCGGCCGGGCTCTGTTCCTGTCGGCGGTGCCGTGGGCGCACTGTCTCATGCCGCGCCGACGCAGCTGCCGCCAACGGGTCATGCTCGGCGGCGTGACCTCGCCGCCTGGGGTCACGCCGCGCGCCGCTGGGGGTGAGCGCGGTCGACACTGCCGGCGGCGACGATGAGATCCCCGCACAGTGTTGAGCAGGGTCGCTGCGGCCGCCGCGCGGTCATCAAGCCGGACGAGGCGCCTACCCGACGCCAGGCATCATCCGGCCGTGTGAGTGTGCCGGCGCTAATCGCCGGTAGAATGCCCGCGGGCCCCGGATGCACCCATGTTCGATGTTGGCAGCAAACAAGCGCCTGCGGCCGGCGACGCCGGCCGGGACGCCGCCGAGGGCGCGACGCCGCCCGGCGGCTTGCGCGGCTTGTTTTCGCGGCTGCGCGCGCGCCTCAACCGCGGCGAGGGGCTGCTGACGCGGGACCTCCGCGAGCTGCTGCCCGGCCGGCAGATCGATGCGCAACTGCTCGATGATCTCGAAACCCGGCTGCTGAGCGCCGACGTCGGCGTCGATGCGACCGAGCGCGTCCTCAAGGACCTGCGCACGCGCGTCGCGCGCAACGAGCTCGCGGACGTCGATGCGCTGCTCGCGGCGCTCGGCGCTGCGATCACGGCACTGCTCGCGCCGGTGGCGCGGCCATTGATCATTGATCGGCAGCGACGGCCGTTCGTCGTGCTGGTCGTCGGGGTCAACGGTTCGGGCAAGACCACCTCGATCGGCAAGCTCGCGCGGCGCCTCAAGGACCAGGGCCTTAGCGTCATGCTCGCGGCCGGCGACACCTTCCGGGCGGCTGCGGTCGAGCAGCTGGAGGCCTGGGGGGCACGCAATGAGGTGCCGGTCATCACGCAGGCCACGGGTGCCGACCCGGCGGCCGTGATTTTCGATGCACTGTCGGCCGCCAGGGCCCGCGGGACAGATGTGCTGCTCGCCGACACGGCCGGCCGGCTGCAGAACAAGGCCCACCTGATGGACGAGCTCGGCAAGGTCAAGCGCGTGCTGGCGCGCCTCGATCCGAGCGCGCCGCACGAGGTCCTGCTGGTGCTCGATGCGAGCCAAGGACAGAACGCGCTCTCGCAGGCGCGCGTATTTCATCAGGCACTGGGCGTGACCGGTATCGTGCTGACCAAGCTCGATGGCACCGCCAAGGGCGGCATCGTGCTCGCAATCGCCGCCGAGCTCGGCATCCCGCTGCGCTACGTCGGCATCGGCGAGAGCGCCACGGACTTCGGCGAGTTCGACGTCGCGGACTTCGTGAGCGCGCTGCTCGCGCCGGCCGGGACGGGCGGGCGGCCATGATCACCTTCGAGGCCGTCGCCAAGCGCTACCCGAGCGGCCGCGAAGCGCTGAGCGACCTGTCATTCACGGTCAGCGCCGGCGAGATGGTATTCCTGACGGGTCATTCCGGAGCGGGCAAGAGCACGGCGCTCAAGCTGATCGCGCTGATCGAGCGGCCGACGCGGGGCCAGATCCTGGTCGGCGGTCAGGGCATCGCGGGGATCAGGCGCCGCGGAATTCCGGGCTATCGGCGCCGCATCGGCATGGTGTTCCAGGATCACAAGCTGCTGCACGACCGGCCGATCTGGGACAACGTTGCGCTGCCGCTCGTGATATCGGGAACGCCGCGCCGCGAGCTCGACAAGCGCGTGCGGGCGGCGCTTGACCAGGTGGGGCTGCTGGGCCGCGAGACCAGCTTCCCGGTCGAACTCTCGACCGGCGAGCAGCAACGCGTCGGGATAGCCCGTGCGGTGGTCGCAAAGCCGCCGATCCTGATTGCGGACGAGCCGACCGGCAACCTCGATCCGGATCTGGCGATGGAGGTCATGCGGCTGTTCAAGCGCTTCAACGACGTGGGCGTCACGGTCGTGATCGCGAGCCACGACCTGCACCTGATCGAGCAGTTCAGCGTGCGGCGCATCGCGCTCGCCGCCGGGCGCCTCGTCGGTGAGGCGCATGGCTGAGGCCAGCGCCCGTGGCTCTGAGGCGCGGGGCCTCGGCACGATTGCCGTGGGCTGGTTCGAGCGCCATCTGCAGACGCTGGTCGCCTCGCTCGGGCGGCTCGCGCGCGCGCCCTTCGGGACCGCGCTCACGATCGGCGTGATCGGCATCGCGCTCGCGCTGCCGGCGTGCCTCGAGCTGCTGGTGACCAATGCGCGCGCGCTGTCGGGTGGCTGGCAGAGCGCACTCGACCTGACGGTCTATCTCAAGCCGAAGCTTGCGGATCACGATGCGCAGCAGCTGACCGAGACCATCGCTGCCCGCCCCGACGTTGCGAGCGCGCGCCTCGTGACGTCCACCGAGGGGCTCGCGGAGTTCCGCCGCTGGTCAGGACTCGGTGCGGCGCTCGATGCGCTGAAGGACAATCCCCTGCCGGCATCGATCGTCGTGCGGCCGCGGGTCGTCGAGGGAGCTGGCGATTCGACTGCTCTCGGCGGTCTGGGCGATGCGCTGCGCGTGCTTCCCGGTGTCGACCAGGTGCAGCTCGATACAGAGTGGGTCCGCCGTTTCACGGCGATTCTCGATGCGCTCAGGCGTGCCGTCCTGCTGCTCGCGCTCGTGCTCGGGATCGCGGTACTGCTGGTGGTCGGCAACACGATCCGGCTGGACATCGACACGCGGCGGGCGGAGATCGAGGTCACCAAGCTGGTCGGTGGCAGTGACGGGTTCGTGCGGCGGCCGTTCCTCTACGGAGGATTCTGGTACGGCCTTGGCGGCGGTGTCGTCGCGTGGCTCCTGGTCGAGACCTTGGTTCGCGCCCTCGGTGGGCCGCTCGGGCGCGTCGCCGCAGCCTACGGCAGCCAGTTTCATCTGAGCGACCTCGACGCCGCGAGGTCGCTCATCCTGCTCGGCGGGGGCGCGCTGCTCGGCTGGATCGGCGCATTTGCCTCGGCCACCCGCCATCTGCGCGCGATCGAACCCGGGGCCGAACCCTGAGCCGTCGGCCTACTCTAAGCCACTGATATACATTATAAAAAACATGGAACCTGCCAACCACTTAGCACTCTAAATCAGCGACTGCTAAGATTGCGGTACCCGGAGCTTCTACTGACCCGGGCAAAGGAAACCAACGAGCCATGACTGTCGCGCTGGCAACTGCGGGCCTGCCGGGTAGCACCGCGCTCACTCTGCGCGGGCCGGTCGGCAGCCTCGATGCCTACATCGAGACCGTGTCGCACATCCCGATCCTGTCGCGTGACGAGGAGCTGCAGCTCGCGACGCGCTTTCGCGCCGAGGATGACCTCGAGGCTGCGCGACAGCTCGTCCTGTCGCACCTGCGTTTCGTCGTCCACATCGCCCGCGGCTATTCAGGCTACGGGCTGCCGATGGGCGATCTCGTGCAGGAAGGTAACGTCGGCCTGATGAAGGCCGTCAAGCGCTTCGATCCGACGATCGGCGTGCGGTTGGTCTCGTTCGCCGTGCACTGGATCCGTGCCGAGATCCACGAGTACGTCCTGCGCAACTGGCGACTTGTCAAGATCGCGACGACCAAGGCGCAGCGCAAGCTGTTCTTCAACCTGCGCAAGGCGAAGAAGAACCTGGCGTGGCTGTCCGCCGAAGAGACGCGGACGGTCGCGAAGGAACTCGGCGTGACGCCGGCCGAGGTCTCACAGATGGAACAGCGCCTGGCGGCGCGAGACGTTGCGTTCGATCCGGCGCCCGAGCACGGTGATGACGATGCTGTGTATTCGCCGTCGGCGTACCTGCCGGCGCCGGATGCGGATCCGGCCGTTGTCGTCGAGCGGGACGAGTGGCAGGACGCTTCCAGCCAGCGGCTCCGGCACGCGCTGGCCACACTCGATGCGCGCAGCCGCGCGATTGTCGAGCGCCGCTGGCTCGTTGAGGACGGCAAGGCGACGCTCCACGAACTCGCGGCCGAGTACTCGATCTCCGCCGAACGCATCCGGCAGATCGAGGCGAACGCGCTGAAGAAACTGAAAGGCGCGATGGTCTGAGCGCCGGTCCGCTGCACCGGGCTCTCAGGAGCCCTGCGTCAGCGGCGACAGCGTCAGCTCGACGCGCCGGTTGCTGGCGCGGCCTTCGAGTGTTCCGTTCGTCGCCACCGGCCGCGTCTCCGCGGCGCCGATCGTCACGAGTCGCGCCTTGATGATGCCGCACTTCTCGAGAAAGGCACCGACCGTCGCGGCCCGGCGCTCAGTCAAGCGCTGGCCGTGCTCGTGCGGTCCCGTGCTGTCCGTGTGGCCCGCGACCTCGATGACGGTCTTGTCATACTTCTTCAGCACCACACCCACCGAATCGAGCGCACCGGCGATGGACGGCATCAGTTCCGCGCTGTCCGCGGCGAAGGTCAGTGCCTCGGGCAGGCTGAGCGTGATCTCATCGCCGATGCGGGTCACGCTCACGCCCGTACCGTGCAGCAGCTCGCGCAGCTTCGCCTCCTGAACGTCCATGTAGTAGCTGATCGCGCCAGCGGCGAGCGGACCGACCCCGGCCTCGATCGCCGCCCGTCGCCGGATGGCCTTGGCGCGGTCTCCCGAACTCCAGCCGACGGCGGATCCGGCGCGCGGCGCGAGCGCCGGACTCGGCTGGCCGCCCGGGGATGGGCCGACCGTCGCGCAGCCTGCCGTCAGCCAGGCGGCGCAGCAGCCGGCGAGCAGCGCCCGGCGGGCGCGCACGCCTCGCTCACTGCGTCCCATCTGAAGTCTCCCACCGGTCAGGGTCCTGCACCCGCGAGTCCTGGCGTGCCGCGCCGGTCGCAGCCTTGCTAGAGTGCCAGACCCGTGACGCCGAGGGTATCCGATGCGCAGCCTCGATACGTGGCTGACCGAGTACGGTGACAGCCACCGCCATCCAACCAACGAGCTGCTGCACGTTCTGTGCGTGCCGCCGATCGTGATCGCGGTGCTGGGCTTGCTGTGGTCGCTCCCGGTGCCGGCGGCGATCCGCGGCCTAACGCCCCTCGCCAACTGGGCCTCACTCGCGGTACTCGCCGGACTCGCTTACTACGCCACGTTGTCGCTGCGCCTCGCGCTCGGCATGCTGCCTTTACTCGCCATCGGACTCGGGCTGATCGCGGCGCTCGACCGGCTCACAGTGCCGCTGTGGCAGACCTCCCTTGCAATCTTCATCGTCGCCTGGATCGGTCAGTTCGTCGGCCATGCGGTCGAGGGCAAGCGTCCGTCCTTCTTCAAGGACGTTCAGTTCCTGCTGATCGGACCGTTGTGGCTGCTGAGCTTCGTGTTCCAGAAGCTCGGGCTGCGCTACTGACTCCGAGTGCGCGACCCGCCTGCCGTGCGGGCCCGGGCGCGCAGCGCTCGAGCGCACGCGCTCCCGCGCGGCTCATCGCCTGCTGGCGCAGGCCGTGCGGATGAGCGGACGTTGCGAGTGAGGCGGCAAGCGCTGCTGCGCCCGCCACCGATGCTAGCGGCCGCGGCGTCTCGCGCGGCGGCGGCGCGGGCTCATGTGCTCCGTCACGATTCGCTGGTAGACCGCCGACACCGTGCGGCCCAGCACCTTCGCGATGGCTGCTCGCGGAGCACCTCTCGCAACGAGCGACTTGAGCTTCTTGAGATCGGACGGCGTCCAGCCGTGCCCGTGGTGAGCGCGCTTATTGGTCATGAGATTTGAACTCTTAGTATCGTTGAGGCGTGTTGCAGCGAGCGTCGCCCGCCGCGGGGTTGGCAATGATGCACGTTAAAAACGGATTAGCCAACCTCAGATTTGAATCTGCTATTCAAACAGGTCGATTGTAACAATTACTCGATCGCGGCCTGCCGGACCGATTCTGCGACCGCAGCGTGCACGGCCGGATCCAGCGCGCCGGGTACCAGGTCCGCCCCCGGCGCGAGGTCGGCGATAGCACGGGCGGCGGCCATCAGCATGCGGTCGGTGAACTGGGAGGCGCGCGCCTCGAGCGCGCCTTTGAACAGCCCCGGGAAGCCGAGCACGTTGTTGATGCCCTTGCCGTCGGCTGCGAACACCGCACCGTGCGCCAGGGCGAGGACCGGCTCGATCTCCGGGTCCGGATTGGAGAGGGCGAATATCACCTGGCCGGGCCGCACCATTTCCGGTCGAATCAAACCCTTGACGCCGGTCGTCGCGATGACGATGTCGCACGAAGCCATGATCGCCTCAAGCGTCGCGCGCCGGCCGCCGAGCGTTTCGAGCCGGTCGAGGGCGAGAGGATTGCGGTCCGCGCCAAAGATCCGCTCGGCACCGTGGGCACGCAGCAGGCGGACGATGCCGCAGCCGGCGGCGCCGAGGCCGATCTGTCCGATGACGCTGTCCTCGAGCCGTCGCTCCAGACGCCGCAGCGCGTTGTGCAGCGCAGCCAGTACGACGACGGCCGTGCCGTGCTGGTCGTCATGCAGCACCGGCTTGCGCAGGCGCTGACGCAATTGAGATTCAATCTCAAAGCAGGCGGGCGCCGCGAAGTCCTCCAGCTGAATGGCGCCAAAGGACTTCTCGATCGACGTGACGGCCGCAACGACGCGCGCCGGGTCCTTCTCGTCGACCAGGATTGGAATACCGTTGATTCCGACCAGCGATGCGAACAGTGCCGCCTTGCCTTCCATGACCGGCAGTCCCGCGAGCGGCCCGACGTCGCCGAGCCCGAGGACCGCCGTGCCATTGGTCACGACTGCGACGGTGCGCCCGAGGCTCGTGTAGTCGTACGCGCAGGCAGGATCAGTGCGGATCGCGAGGCACACGCGTGCGACACCCGGCGTGTAGACATCGCGGAGCACCTGGTTGGTGTTGATCGGCAGGCTGGCCGACATCCGGATCTTGCCGCCGCGATGACTGTTGAACACCCGGTCCGACTTGCCGATGAAGCGCGCGGCAGGCAGCTTGGCGAGCCGTTGATACAGGCCAGGATCCGCGGCCTCGTCCATCTCGAGCGTGATCTCCCATAGCGTGCGTCCCTGGTCGCGCTTGAGCTCCTGCAGGTGGTCGATCGTGAGCCCGGCCTCGGCAATCACCTGTAGCACCGCCGCGAGACTTCCGGGCTGGTGTATCGTCTCGATCATCAGGATCTCTGGGATCTTCATCGCTCCCTCCGGCGGCGGCCGAACCGCCACGCCTGCGCAAAGACTATCGCATGCGGTTTGGCCGTGGGCACCGCGCCTGCACAGAGCCATCGGTCAAGCGCGGTGCACGCGATCCCGCCCTCCCGACCGCGGTCGGCCAATGGCCGCCGCGGGTCGGCCAGCCGGAGCGCGCATGATGAACCGCTGCGTGCGAGATCGTGGCCAGCCGCGCACCGGTCCCCGTCCATCGCCGCTGCCGCCGCCCGAACCATTGTCCAACGCGCAGGATTGGCGTAACCTCGCCCGCCCCGGCGCTTGGAGGCGCCCGGACCCTAGACGCCCTGGAGGACCCTGAAGATGAAGCGCATTCATTCATTGAAGTTTTTGGCCGCACTGGCCGCGAGCCTCGTCCTCGCTGCCTGCGCCAGTCAGCAGGAGCCTGCCAAGAAGCTGCTGGCCGATGTGGAATCGGCGGTCACGGCGGCCGGCGCCGATGCCCAGCAGTATGTCCCCGACCAGGTCGCGTCCGTGACCCAGAAGCTGGGGGATCTCAAGGCCGCGTTTGACAAGCAGGATTACAAGGCCGTGGTCGAGGGCGGGCCGGCGGTCCTCACCGAGGCCAAGGCTCTCGCCGATGCGGCGGCTGCGAAGAAGAAGGAAGTGATGGACGCGCTGAACGCCCAGTGGAGCACGTTCTCGACGACACTGCCGCAATCCGTGGCGGCGGTCGAAGCGCGCGTCGCCGCACTTGGCAAAGGCAAGAAACTGCCGGCCGGAGTCACCAAAGACGCCGTGGCGAGCGCCAAGTCGGGTCTCGACGAGGCGAAGGCGGCATGGATCGAGGCCAGCACCGCGTTCGGCTCGGGCAACGTTCAGTCCGCGGTCGACAAGGCCAAGGCCGTCAAGGCGAAGCTCGACGAGGTTGCCGCCAAACTCGGCATGAGCGGCGACGCCGCGAAGCCGGCCGGCTGACAATCGCCGGCGCACACGCGCCGCTGGTCGAAACGGGCTGCGTGCCTCGGCGCGCGGCCTGTTTTCGTGCGTGGCCCCAGGCCTGCGAGCCCCGCGGCAAAATGTTCGGGCTATGATCGTGCGGCCGACATCCCGACGCGCGGGATGACGCCGCAGCTTCAGGAGCCCTTCATGCCCGCCTCACGCCCCGACGCACCACCCAGCCAGCGCAGCGCGACCTCATCCCTCGACCCGCTCGACCTGTACGGAGTGCGCGACCAGCTCAGCGAGGAGGAGCGCATCGTACAGGACGCGGTGGCGCGTCTCGTCGACGAAAAGGTGCTGCCTGTCATCCAGCAGCATTTCGAAAATCACACCTTCCCACGCGAACTCGTGCCCGAGCTCGCCGGCCTCGGTCTGCTCGGCTCCTCGCTCGAGGGCTACGGCTGCGCCGGCATGAACGCGGTGTGCTACGGGCTGATCTGCCAGGAGCTCGAGCGCGGCGACGGGGCGATCCGCAGCTTCGTCTCGGTCCAGTCCTCGCTGTGCATGTACCCGATCTACTCCTACGGCAGCGAGGACCAGAAGCAGCAGTACTTGCCCCGGATGGCGCGCGGCGAGCTGATCGGCTGCTTCGGTCTGACCGAGCCGCACGGCGGCTCGGACCCGGGCAACATGAAGACGCACGCAAAGCGCCGTGGCCGGGACTGGGTCATCAATGGTGCCAAGATGTGGATCACGAACGGCGCGATTGCCGACCTGTGCGTCTGCTGGGCGCAGACTCCAGAGGGCATCCGTGGCTTCATCGTGGAGACGGACACCCCCGGGTTCTCGGCGCCGGCAATCGAGCACAAGTTCAGCCTGCGAGCATCGGTGACGAGCGCGCTGTACTTCGACAACGTGGTTGTGCCGGAGCGGAACGTGTTGCCGGAGGTCGTGGGACTCAAGGGACCGCTGTCGTGCCTGACACAGGCTCGCTACGGAATCACCTGGGGCGTGACCGGCGCTGCGCAGGCATGCCTCGCGCAGGTGCTCGAGTACACCAAGGACCGAGTGCTGTTCGGCCGGCCGCTCGCGGCCAATCAGGCAATCCAGATCCGGCTCGCCGAGATGAGTCGCAAGATCACGCTGGCGCAGCTGCTGTCTCTGCAGCTCGGGCGACTGAAGGACGCGGGCAGGATGAAGCCGGGCCACGTGTCGCTCGCCAAGTGGAACAACTGCCGTGCGGCGATCGAAGTCGCCCGCGATGCGCGCGACATGCTCGGAGGCTTCGGCATCAGCGCCGAGTATGTGCCGATCCGGCACATGCTCAACCTCGAGAGCGTGATCACCTATGAGGGGACCGAGACGGTGCACCAGCTGACGATCGGGCGCGAACTGACGGGCTTCAATGCGTTCTAGCGGAGCGCCGCATGTTCGGACGCGCGACCGGACCGGACGCGGCCGTTCTGACTCCACCTACCGGCGAGGACCGCGCGCCGTGCGTTGCTCGAGGTCACTGCCGGTGCCGGCGACACCTCCTCGCGCGGGCGCAATGGTTATAAAATCACCTGTCTCGCCGCCTTCGGCCTCGACGATGACCGCAATGCATGCCATCGACCACGCCCGCACGTCGACCCGGCTGTTGTGCCAGCGGTTGGTCGCGTGCCTCGCCACGGCGCTCGTCGTGCCGCCAGCGACCGCCGCGCCGGCTGGCGATGCGGCCTATGCCGTCGTCGACCGCTGGATGCCGGGAGGAGCAGGCGGCTGGGATTACCTGACAGCCGATGCACCGCGACACAGACTGTTCGTCACGCGCGGGGATCGGGTCGAGGTCCTGGACACCGACTCGGGCAAGGTGATCGGTGCCATAGCAAACACGGCCGGTATCCACGGGGTCGCGCTCGCTCCGGACTTGAAGCGCGGCTACACGAGCAACGGCCGGGCGAATTCGGTGACGGAATTCGATTACGACACACTTGCCGTGCTGCGCGAGGTTGCGGTTCCCGGGGCGAACCCCGACGCGATCCTGTACCAGGCGCTGGGCCATCACCTGTTCACGTTCAATGGCCGCAGCAAGGATGCGACTGTCTTCGATGCGCGCACGCTGGCGGTCATCGCCACGCTGCCGCTGCCCGACAAACCCGAGGCCGCGGTCGACGACGGCAACGGTCGTGTCTACGTCAACATCGAGAGCGAGCAGGGCCAGCTGGCGGCGATCGACACCGCGACGCTCGCGCTCGCGGCGACCTGGCCGCTGCCTGGCTGCACGCGCCCGACCGGACTTGCGCTCGATTCGGCCAACGGCCGGCTGTTCTCGGTCTGCAGCAGCAACGTGATGGCGGTCACGGACGCGAAGACCGGCCGACAGGTCGCGCGCGTCCCGATCGGGGCTGGCCCGGATGCGGCCGCGTACGATGCTGCCCATCGCCTCGTGTTCAGCTCGAACGGCGAGGGTACGCTGACGGTCGTCCGCGAGGTTTCGCCGGACGAGTTCTCCGTCGCGGCGATAGTCACGACCCAGCGCGGCGCGCGCACGATGGCGCTCGATCCGGCGACGCGCCGGATCTACCTGGTGACGGCGGACTTCGGCCCGGCGCCGCCGGCGACTCCCGAGCAGCCACACCCGCGGCCGGCGCCGCGACCGGACAGCTTCACGGTGCTGGTCGCAGCCCCAGGCGTGGCCCGGAAGGAGTGATCGACTCGGCACGGTCGCGCGCCGCCGACGCCCCTCGGCTGTTAAAGGGCCGTTTCTCGGACAGTTGCTGCGACCGACCGGCGGCCGGCACCGGCGACATCAGCGAAATTGCTGGCGTTCACCGCGCTTCGTTGCCCAAAATTGCGCGCCGGCCATCGGCCGGAACGCCCGGAGATTGACCTCATGCAAATCGTACGGGAGCCGCGGCTCCGCCCGATCGCCATCTACGAGCTGCACCCGACCCAGATCACGGTCGGCATGCGTGAGGTCCGTGCCAAACGCAAGAGCTGGCGGGACGCCGGTCACAAGGCGAGATTCCTCGGCAAGCACCTGATCCCCGTGATTCACGGGTACAAGGACCGTTACTACGTCATCGACCACCATCACCTCACGCGCGCGCTGTACGAGGAGGGGGTCCGGCATATCGCGATCCTGGTGGTCGCGGACTTGAGGAAGCTCGAGAAGGAAGCGTTCTGGACGTACCTCGACAACCGCGGGTGGCTGCATCCGTACGATGCACGCGGCCGCCGCCGGCCATACACCGAGTTGCCGCGACGCGTGACGGAACTCATTGACGATCCGTACCGCAGCCTCGCCGGGGAGCTGCGTCGCGCCGGGGGGTTTGCCAAGGACACGGCCTCATACAGCGAGTTCCTGTGGGCCGACTTCCTGCGTCGCCGCATCAAGCGCAGCCGCGTGGTGGACAACTTCACTCAGACGCTCGAGGTGGCGCTGCGACTCGCGAAAAGCGAGGACGCCGATTACCTGCCCGGCTGGTGCGGGCCTGTGCCGCGCGAGACCGGACCGGTACGCGGCGCTCGTGGCCGACCATCCGCGGCCGATTGAACTCGTCCCCAGAGTCGAGGACATCGCACCCGGAAAGGCGCCGTCGCAGCGTGCGGCGCTGAGCTCCGTCGGCTGACGCGGGTCAGGCGCGCTTCGCTTCCCGCGCCGATCCGGCCACCTCGAGCAGCGAGCGCTCGAGGATGTCGAGGCCTTCAGCGATGATCGCCTCGCTCGCGGTCAGCGGCGCGAGGAATCGGATCACATTCGCCCGTGTGCCGCAGGACAGGATCAGCAGCCCATTCGCCGCCGCGCGCTGTACCAGGGCCTTCGTCAGATCCGGGTCCGGTTGGCCCGCGTCACCGTTCTTGACGAGCTCGAGCGCGACCATCGCGCCCAGGCCGCGCACGTCGCCGATGCAGCTGAGCCCATGCTTGCCGCGCAGGCTGTTGAGGCGCTGCTTCAGCACGGCGCCGATTGCCTGCGCGCGCCCGCACAGGTTCTCCTTGTCGATGACCTCGAGCACCGCAAGCGCTGCGGCACAGGAAATTGGGGAGCCGGCGTAGGTTCCACCGAGCCCGCCGGGAGCCGGCGCGTCCATGATCTCCGCCTTGCCGATGACACCCGACAGCGGGAATCCTCCGGCCAGGCTCTTCGCGACCGCCATCAGGTCCGGCTCGATGCCGGCGTATTCGATCGCAAACAGTTTGCCGGTCCTGGCGAACCCGGTCTGCACTTCGTCGACGATGAGCACGATCCCGTGCTCCGTCGCAATGCGCCGGAGCTCGCGCAGGAACTCGACTGGCGCCGGGTAGAACCCGCCCTCGCCCTGCACCGGCTCGATGATGATCGCCGCGACCTGCGAGGGGTCGACGTCCGCCTTGAACAGCGTCTCGAGCGCATGCAGCGACTCGCTGGGTGACACGCCCAGATACTCGGCCGGGAACGGCAGATGAAAGATCTCGCCCGGCATCGGGCCGAAGCCGGCCTTGTACGGGGCGACCTTGCCGGTCAGCGCCATCGCGAAGAACGTGCGGCCGTGAAACGCGCCGGAGAAGGCGATGACGGCGCTGCGCTTGGTGTAGGCGCGCGCGATCTTGACCGCGTTCTCGATGGCCTCGGCGCCGGTCGAGAACAAGATCGTCTTCTTGGGCGTCGGCCCGGGCGCGAGGCGATTGAGGCGGTCGGCCAGGCGCACGTAGCTCTCGTATTGCGTTACCTGAAAACAGGTGTGCGAGAACTTCTCCAGCTGCGCGGCCACCGCGGCCTTGACGGTCGGGTGCAGATGCCCGGTGTTGAGGACCGCAATGCCGGCGGCGAAGTCTATGTAGCGCTTGCCCTCGACGTCCCACTGCTCGGCATTGCCGGCCCGGGCCGTGAACACCGGCAGCAGACTCGCGACGCCGCGAGGCAGGGCCGATTCGCGCAGTTTCTGCAATTCCGCATTGGTAGTCATGATGGGCGTTGCTCCCGGTCGAGCGTGATCGCGGGCCAGGCGGCCGCGTTTCCACAGAGTAGCAGCGTCATGACCGCTGAGTCGACCGCGACCGGACAAGGCCGCGGTCGGCACACCGATGCGCGATCACCGATCATACGGCCGAGCACTGCTCGCCGACGGGCAGCGATCGCCTCAGATCAGCTTGACCAGCTGCTTGCCGAAATTCCGGCCCTTCAGCAGCCCGAGAAACGCGCCGGGCGCGCTCTCGAGTCCGGCGGACACCGACTCGCGGTACTTGATTGCGCCGCTCGCGACCCCGGAGCCCAGCTCCGCGAGCGCCTTCGGCCAGATGCCGGGATGCTCCGAGACGATGAAACCCTGCACCTTGAGGCGCGACATCAGGATCAGCGCCGGGTAGCTGAGCGGCAGCGGCGCGCCGTCGTAGCCGGCGATCATGCCGCACATCGCGATCCGGCCGAAGGCGTTCATCCTGAGCATGACTGCATCGAGAATCATTCCGCCGACGTTCTCGAAGTAGCCGTCGATACCCTTGGGCGTCGCCTCGCGCAGTCGCGCGCCGAACTCCTTCGGGTCGGGCGCCGCCTTGTAGTCGATGCACGCATCAAAACCGAGTTCGTGGACGACATAGCCGCATTTCTCGGAGCCACCCGCAATTCCGACGACGCGACAGCCTTTGGCTTTCGCCAGCTGCCCGACGACACTGCCGACGGCGCCCGAGGCGGCGCTGACTGCCACGGTCTCGCCGGCCTTCGGCTCGCAGATGACGTTGAGGCCGTACCACGCCGTGACGCCGGGCATGCCGACCGCGCCGAGATACGCCGACGGAGCGATGCGGCTCACGTCGACCTTGCGCACCGCAGTCCCATCGCCTCCGTCCGCGACGGCATACTCCTGCCAGCCGCCGGCGCCGACGACCGTGTCGCCGACCGCGAAGCCCGGATGGCGGCTGGTGATGACTGTGCCGACGGTTCCGCCGATCATGACCTCGTTGAGCGGCTGCGGCGCAGCATAGGACTTCTGCTCATTCATGCGGCCGCGCATGTAGGGGTCGAGCGACAGGTACTGGTGGCGCACCAGTACCTGCCCCGGGCCCGGGTCCGGGACCGGGACCGACTCCAGCCGGAAGTTGTCCTCGCGGGCCGCACCGCTCGGGCGCGAGGCGAGCACGATGCGCCGATTGATTGCCGACATGCGCGACTCCTGATGCCGATCGGGGCAGCCTCGCCCCGGCCTTACCTTACGCCGCGCGTACCGCCGTGGCGACGCCGAGCAACTCAAGAATGCCGGCGGCGGCCTCGCGGCCCTCGAACACCGCCGTCACGACGAGGTCGGAGCCGCGCACCATATCCCCGCCGGCGTACACCTTCGGATTCGTGGTCGCGAAGCGCTGCGGCCCGTGGGTCGTGACCCGCACCCGGCCGTTCGGGTGCAGTCCGATGTCGTGCCGGGCCAGCCACGCCGGCGGGCTCGGCAGGAACCCGAAGGCGACGAGGACCGCGTCCGCCTCGATGATCTGCTCGCTCCCCGGGATCGGCTCGACGAGCCGCCGGCCGCGCGGTCCCGGGGCGCCGAGCCGTGTCTCGACGACCTTGACCCCGTGTACTCGGCCATCGCCAAGGATCGCCACCGGCTGGCGGTTGAACAGGAACGTGACGCCCTCATCGAAGCTGTTCTTGTAGTCGCGCCGCGAGCCCGGCATGTTCTCCTCGTCGCGCCGGTAGGTGCAGGTGACGCTGGTGGCGCCCTGGCGGATCGCCGTGCGGTTGCAGTCCATCGCCGTATCGCCGCCGCCGAGCACGACGACCCGCTGGCCCCTGAGGTCGATGAAAGAGCCGCCGCCCGTCGCGAGTCCCAGCTCGCGGTTGATGTTGGAGACGAGGTACGGCAGCGCCTCGATCACGCCGGGCAGGTCCGCACCCGGAAATTCGCCTTTGACCGACGTGTAGGTCCCCATGCCGAGGAACACCGCGTCGTACTCGGCGAGCAGGGTCGCGAACGGCAGATCGCGGCCAATCTCGACGCCGAGCCGGAACTCGACCCCCATCTGCTCCATCAGCGCGCGGCGCGTCTCGACGACCTCCTTGTCGAGCTTGAACGGCGGAATTCCGAAGGTCAGCAGCCCACCGATTCGCGGGTAGCGGTCGAATACGACGGGCCTGACGCCGTGACGCACGAGGATGTCGGCGCAGCCGAGTCCGGCGGGTCCGGCGCCGACGATGGCCACGCGCTTGGCCGTCGGCCGCACGTGCGACATGTCTGGCCTCCAGCCGGCCTTCAGCGCCTCGTCGGTGATGTAGGCCTCGATCGTGCCGATCGTCACCGCGCCGAGGCCGTCGTTCAGCGTGCAAGCGCCCTCGCACAGACGGTCCTGAGGGCAGATCCGGCCGCACATTTCGGGGAGCGAGTTCGTCTGGTGCGAGAGCTCCGCGGCTTCGAACAGCTTGCCCTGCTCGATCAGCTTCAGCCAGTCCGGAATGTAGTTGTGGACCGGGCACTTCCATTCGCAGAACGGGTTGCCGCAGCCAAGGCACCGTCCGGCCTGCTGCGCAGCCGACTTCGGATCGACCGGCGCGTAGATCTCCCGGAAATCGCCGATCCGCGCCTCGACCGGACGCCGCGCCGGCTCGGTGCGCGGGATGTTGAGGAACAGCAGGTTTCGGTCGGCCATCAGGCGGCCCGGCGCAGGCTTTCGATCAACGTGTCGATGGCCGCGGCCTTGGGCTTGACCAGCCAGAACTTGCCGATGTACGTGCGGAAGTCGTTCAGGATCTCGCGCGCCCAGCGGCTGTCCGTCTGGCGCAGGTGCGTCTCGATCAGCGTCCGCAGGTGGTGCAGGTTCTGCTCCGTGCCCTCCATCGAGATGCGATGGATGTCCACGAGCTCGTGGTTGTAGCGATCGACGAAGTCGCGATCGAGGTCGAGCACGTAGGCGAAACCGCCGGTGAAACCGGCGCCGAAGTTGAGGCCGGTGCGACCGAGGATGCAGACGACGCCGCCCGTCATGTACTCGCAGCAATGATCGCCGGCTCCCTCGACCACCGCGACCGCGCCCGAGTTGCGCACGGCGAAGCGCTCGCCGGCGATGCCCGCGGCATAGAGCTCACCGCCGGTCGCGCCGTACAGACACGTGTTGCCCATGATCGGAGTCTCGTTGGCGGCGTAGCCCGCGCCCTTGGGCGGCTTGAGCACGATCCGCCCGCCCGCCATGCCCTTGCCGACGTAGTCGTTGGCGTCGCCCTCCAGATACAGGTGCAGGCCGCCGGCGTTCCAGACGCCGAAGCTCTGGCCGATGGAGCCCTTCAGGTGCACTGTCACGGGCGCAGCGCTCATGCCGGCGTTGCCGTGCCGCCGGGCGATCTCGCCCGACAGCCGTGCGCCTATCGAGCGGTGGCGGTTGGTCACCTGGTATTCGAAGCGGCCACCGGCCTTCGCCTCGATGGCTGGCCCGATGTCGCGCACCATGCGCTCGGCGAGCTCGCCCTTGTCGAACGGCTCGTTGCGGTGCTCGAGGCAGAACTGTGGTGTGTCCGCGCTCAACCCTGCCGTCGACAGGATCGGCGACAGGTCGAGTTTGCGCTGCTTGGCGGTCGTCCCCTCGAGAATCGTCAGGTACTCGGTGCGGCCGATCAGGTCCGCGAGCCGGCGCACCCCGAGGCTCGCCATCAGCTCGCGGCACTCCTCGGCGACGAAGCGGAAGTAATTGACGACCATTTCCGGCAGCCCCACGAAAAAGCGCTTTCTCAGCACCTCGTGCTGCGTCGCGACCCCGGTCGTACAGTTGTTCAGGTGGCAGATCCGCAGGTACTTGCAGCCGAGTGCGACGATCGGTGCGGTGCCGAAACCGAAGCTCTCGGCGCCGATGATCGCGGCCTTGATCACGTCGAGCCCCGTCTTGAGCCCGCCGTCGGCCTGCAGCCGCACGCGGTGCCGCATGTCGTTGATCCTGAGCGTCTGGTGTGTCTCGGCGAGCCCCAGCTCCCATGGAGTGCCGGCGTACTTGATCGAGGACAGCGGGCTCGCGCCGGTGCCGCCGTCATAGCCGGAGATCGTGATCAGATCCGCGTAGGCCTTCGCGACTCCGGCCGCGATCGTACCGACGCCAGGCTCGGCGACCAGCTTGACCGACACGAGCGCACGCGGATTGACCTGCTTGAGGTCGAAGATCAGCTGCGCCAGATCCTCGATCGAGTAAATGTCGTGGTGCGGCGGCGGCGAGATCAGTCCGACGCCCGGGCGCGCGAACCGCAGGCGCGCGATCATCTCGTTGACCTTGTGCCCGGGCAGCTGCCCGCCCTCACCGGGCTTCGCGCCCTGCGCGATCTTGATCTGCAGCACCTCGGCGCTGATCAGGTACTCCGGTGTCACGCCGAAGCGCGCGCTCGCCACCTGCTTGATCTTCGAGTTCCGCTCGGTGTGATATCGCGCCGGGTCCTCGCCGCCCTCGCCGGAGTTCGAGCGTGCACCCAGCCGGTTCATCGCAATCGCGAGCGCCTCGTGGGCTTCAGGCGACAGCGCGCCCAGCGACATGCCCGCCGAGTCGAAGCGCTTCAGCACCGCCTCCACCGGCTCGACCTCGGTGAGCGGGACAGGCCCCGCACCGGGCCTCAGTGCGAACAGGTCCCTGAGGCACGACACCGGGCGCTCATTGACGAGGTTCGCAAACAGCTTGTACTGCGCGTAGTCGCCGGTCATGACCGCCGCCTGCAGCGTCGCGACCACGTCGGGGTTGTACATGTGGTACTCCCCGCCGTGCACGTACTTGAGCAGGCCGCCCTGCTCCACCGGCGCGAGCGGATCCCAGGCGCGCTCCGCGAGCAGCCGCTGGTCGGTCTCGAGGTCGGCGAGCGAGGCGCCCTGGATGCGGCTGACGGTGCCGGGGAAACACAGCTGCACCACCTCGTCGTGGAGCCCGACGATCTCGAACAGCTGCGAGCCGCGATAGCTGCCGATCGTCGAGATGCCCATCTTCGACATGATCTTAAAGAGGCCCTTGCGTATGCCGCGCCGGTAGCTGCGACCGAGCTCGGCCCGAGATTCGGCGCTCATGCTCACGGCGCCCTTGCGCATCATGTCGAACAGCGTCTGGTAGGCCATGTACGGGTAGACCGCGGTCGCGCCGTAGCCGATCAGGCAGGCGAAGTGGTGCGGATCCCGCGCCGTGCCCGTCTCGATCAGCAGGTTGCACTTGCAGCGCAGGCCGGCGCGCACCAGCCGGTGGTGCACGGCTCCGGTCGCGAGCAGCACGTGGATCGGCACCTTGCCGCGCACCAGGTAGCGGTCGGACAGCTGCAACACGAGCTTGCCGGCGCGCACGGCCGCCTCCGCCTGATCGCAGATCCGGTTGATTGCCTGGCCGAGGGCTTCGTCGCCCGGGTGTTGCAGGTCGATGAACTCGTGGGTGACACCGAAGTCCTTGTGGGCGAGGATCTGGCGGAGCTTGCGCTGCGACAGGATCGGCGAGTTAAGGACGATCTGTCGAGCGTGCTCGGGGGCCGGCGCGAATACGTTGCACTCCGGACCGATCTGCGTCTGCAGGCTCATCACGATCGTTTCGCGCAGCGGATCGATCGGCGGGTTCGTCACCTGGGCGAACTGCTGGCGGAAATAGTCGTACAGGGAGCGCACCTTGTGCGACAGCACCGGCATGGGCGTGTCGTCGCCCATCGAGCCGACCGCTTCGTTCTCGTCCTCGGCGAGCACGCGGATGATCTCGTCGCGTTCCTCGGCCGTGACGTTGAACATCTTGCGGTACAGGTCGAGCGTGTCGCGATCCATGGGCTCCGCCGCGAGCCGCGCGTCGATCAGGTCGCTCTCGAGGTAGCGGACGCCTTTCTTGAGCCAGCTCTTGTATGGGTGGCGCGACTTCAGCAGCTGGTCGATGCGCCGCGAGTCGAGAAGCTCGCCCGTCTGCAGATCAAGAGCCAGCATCTCACCGGGGCCCATCCGGCCCTTGCGGACCACGTCCTCCGGCCGGTAGTCCCAGACGCCGACCTCGGAGGCGACCGTCAGGTGACGGTCGCGGGTGATGACCCAGCGCGCAGGCCGCAGGCCGTTCCTGTCGAGCGTGCAGGCCGCATAGCGGCCATCGGTCAGCACTATTCCGGCGGGGCCGTCCCACGGTTCCATGTGGGTCGAGTAGAACTCGTAGAACGCCCGCAGGTCCGGGTCGATCGTGTCGACCGTCTGCCACGCCGGCGGGATCAAGAGGCGCATCGCATGCAGCACGTCGAGCCCGCCCATCAGCAGCAGCTCGAGCATGTTGTCGAGCGTTTGCGAGTCGGAGCCGGTCAGCGACACGAGCGGCTGGATGTCGCTCAGGTCCGGCAGGACGGGCGAGCGAAACACCGCGCCGCGCGCGACCGCCCAGCTGCGGTTCCCGGACACCGTGTTGATCTCGCCGTTGTGCGCCAGAAAGCGGTACGGATGCGCGAGCCGCCATTGCGGCAACGTGTTGGTCGAAAAGCGCTGGTGGAATACCGCGACCGAGGACTCCAGGCGCTCGTCGCAGAGGTCCGGGTAGAACTGTGTCAGATGCTCGGGCATGACCATGCCCTTGTAGACGAGCGTGCTCGCCGACAACGATGGCACGTAGAACACCGGATCCTTGTGCTCGAGGGCCTTCTCGGTCCGGCGCCGCGCGAGGAACAGTCGCCGGTTGAATGTCGCCTCGTCGATGTCGTCCGGGCAGCTGACGAACACCTGCTCTAGGCGCGGGAGCGTGCGCAGCGCGTCGGCTCCGCAGGCCCCGGGATCGATGGGCAGTCCCCGCCAGCCGGCCACGACCAGGCCTTCGCGCTTGAGCTGTGCCTCGAGCGTCGTCTTCGCGCGCTCGGCGGCATCGTCATAGCGCGACAGGAAGGCGATGCCCGCGGCATACCGCAGGCCGAGCTCGAAGCCTGCCTCGGCGGCGACCGCGCGCAGGAACCTGTCTGGTTTCTTGAGCAGCAGCCCACAGCCATCGCCCGTCTTGCCGTCGGCGGCGACTGCGCCGCGGTGTGTCAGATGGTTGAGCGAGGCGATCACCGTGCGGACCAGCCAGTGACTCGGCTGGTCGTCGAGGTTGGCGATCAGCCCGAAGCCGCAACTGTCGCGCTCATACCGGGGGTGATAGAGGCCCGCGGGATCGTGCCCGCCGTTTTGCAAGGCCGCCGCGCTGGTCGGTCCGCGGGCGACGGCCGCCTCGGTCTGGTGCTTCATCCACGGCCCCCGGCGCCCGTCGCCGGGCGTTCTTGCAGTGCCCGGAACTATGCGGGTGGGTCGGATCACGGTCAATGCTGCAAAGCAACATGCGTGCTGCGATGCAGCGATCCAGCGTCAGCACCGTAATTGCAGGCGAGGGGCCGCCAGTATCACCGGGCAGGGGCGACCCCACCGACCTGCATCGGCGGCGACTGGAGGTCTCACGCACGTTGTGGGAAGTTTGTCCGACGTTTCCATGTCGGGGCGTGACCCGCGCCACGCATGTCTTGATCACCGGCTCCCGCCTGAGGGTGGCTGGCTCCGGTACGTGATGGACCTGGCGCGGGTGGTCAATCATTCCGACAGGAACGGATGCCGGCGGGGCGGCGAATGGAACGGAGCCTCGCCATCTACACGAGAGAGCCAGTCATGCACGAATTCTTCCAGAACACGCTGACGCGCCAGAAGCTGCAGCAGCTGTTCGTCAACACCGCGCTGGGGAATTTCGTCGGCTATATCGCAGGCTCGCTGGTGACGCTCGTCTCGACCTACCACTCAGTCGAGCGCCGGGCGCTCAAGAATCTGTTCGGAGTTCTGCCGCGAAAGAAGGTGGTCGTGCACCTGCTCCCGGAGTGGGCCGAGTGGCTGCTCGCCTTGCTGGTGGGATTTCTCGTGATGGAATTCGTGCGCTACGTGATCAACCGCAGGAAGTACCTGGTGTTCTTCAAGGCAGCGGCCAAAATCCGCGTATCGCGCACCGAGCCGACTGCGCAGGCCGCACCGACGCCACCCGCCGGCGGCGAGGCTGGCGGCGAGGCCCCGCCTGCAGCGTAGTTGCTTTCGATCGCCGAGCCCTGCCCGCGCACCCTGTGCGTTGCCACGACCCCCGGGGCACGCGTCTCGTGACGCTGCCGGTCGCCCGCCCGTCCGTGGGCGGAATTTGCTATCGTGCATCGTAATCGCCATGACCTCGACCACTCCCTCCCCATGACCGCCCGAACACGCTGGCTGCTCTCGGCCATGCTCGTGCTCGCGGTGCCCTGCGGCGTGGCGCTGGCAGGCGATGAGCAGCCCGCGGGCGCCGGCGAGACGGTCAAGCACGATGCCAAAACCGTCGGCGAGACCGTCAGCCACGACGCCAAGGTCGTCGGCGAGACGGTCAAGCACGATGCTCAGGTCGTCGGAGAAGCGGTGAAACAAGATGCCAAAGCCGTTGGCGAGGCCGTCAGCCACGACGCCAAGGTCGTCGGCAAGGCCGTCGGCGATGGCGCGACGACCGCTGCCAAGGCCGTGAGCGAGGACACGAAGAAAGTCACGCACGTCGCGCGCGAAGGCGCCGACAAGACCAAGGACGCGGTCGCCGGCGATAAGACCGAGCCGCCGCACAACTAGGCGGCCGCGACGCAGCGACCTAACGGCTCGCGGCGAGCCGCGGCGGTTCGGCGGAACCGTGCGGCGCTGCGAGATCGTCGGGATCCTCGAGTAGTTCCGCGAGCTGCAATGGCGGCAACACGGAGCGCGGATTCACCGGCACGTCGCCGTCGCGGATCTCGAAGTGCACGTGCGGCCCGGTCGAGTGACCGGTGTTCCCGACCAGGGCGACCAGGGCTCCCTGAGCGACCATGTCGCCCTTCTGCACCTTCAGCTCGCTGGTGTGCGCATACAGAGAAGTTCGCTGGCGATCGTGGCGCAGGATGGCAACGTTGCCGTAGCCCCGCAGACCATTGCCGGCGTAAATCACCTCGCCCGGCGCAATTGCATACAAGGGCTCGCCGACTTCGGCGGCTATGTCGATTCCCTTGTGCATTTTCCCCCAGCGCTCGCCGAACTCGGAGCTGACGATGCCGGCGTCGATCGGCCGGCGCAGCTTGCCGGCGTAGTGGTCCGGCAGCGGGCCGGTCGGTGCCGCGGCACTGGGCGTCTCGGCAGCGGGCGGCGCGGCGCCAGGTGGTGCGGCACCGGGCGGCGGAGCGGCAGGCGGCGGCGCCTTCGGTGGCTTCGCTCCGCTCGGGGGGCTTGGTGCGGGCGCTGCGCCTTTGGCGCCGCTGACGCCAGCCTTGTGCAGCACGGCCAACACAGACGCTTCGCTGTGCTCGCCGGCATCATGAAAGGTCTTGAGCAGATCCTTCTCGGCGAGGTAGTGCTGCATCCGGACCAGCGCCTTGGCGGCCTGATCTGAGGCGACAGTGACGGCCTTCGAGGTCTGCTGCGAGACCACATCGACGGCCTTGGCGGACGAGTCGTGCGCCTTCTGATACCAGTCCTGCTGTTCGACTGTCGCGCAACTGGCGAGACTCAGAATGACGCCAGGTGCCGCGACGAGCCAGCGGCGGTGACCCATCGGCCGTCCCTCAACTCATCGTGTTAATGTTCGGATCGCACGCCGCGGGAAATCTAGCATGCGGCGCCGGGTCCGGCCAGCGAGATCCTAAGTCACTTGCGGCTGTGGGAGGCACATGGAGAACACCACCAACGATCCGCCGCGCGGCGCCGATCCTGCGAATCGTGACGTGGACCGAGTGCGCGGCGTCTCGCTGAAATGGCCGGGGCTGATCGCGGTCGCGGCCGTTTTTGCTGGCTGGTTCCTGCTCGATTTCGTGGTGCTGAATATTGGTCGGTTGCACCAGCACTTCCCCTTCTACGACATCCCCGGGATCATTGCCAGGCCGCTGCGGCTGCTCTTCGGCATGGACGACGCCGCGCTCGCAACCACCATTCCCTTCGGCGTGCTGTGCCTTGCGGTACTCGGCGTCGCGCTGTTGCCGCAGCTGTCGTCACGGCGGTTCGCGCGCTTCGGCGCCTGCGCGCCGCTCGCGCTGATGGTGGTCGGCGCTGCGATCCTGTGGTACCAGGCTGCCCACGAGACGTTTCCCCCTTCCGACGACGCGGGCGACGTGGCGAACGCGTTCGTCAACCTCGCGAACGCGCTCACGAAGCCCGCGCGGACGATCGTTTCCAAGCACCTCACGTTGGGAGCCGGCGCCTGGCTGTCGGGCATCGGCGCGCTGTACCTTGCGTACCACGGACTGCGTCGGCCACGGGCGCAGTGACCCGTGTTCGCGCAGATCGGACGCGCGGCGCAGGGCCAAGGGGCCCGGCGGTCGATGATTCGCGAGCGGGCGTGGTCACGATGCGGTCCCCGTGCAGGTGAGGTGGCCTCAACAGCAAGCGCTGGTGGTCCGCTCCGGGCGGGCGCCCACGCATTCGCGCCGTGAAAGAGCACGCGCAGACCGCGCCGCCTGTGCCAGTTGGCCGGCGCACGACGCACCGACACACACCACCGAGCAACTTGCTTCAGAGTGGTCCTATCAGTCTCTCTGGGCTAGTATTTCCAGCACGGCCGCGGTGTTGCCAGGGATCCTGCACGGACCGCCCCGCAGGCGGAGGCGCGGAGCGGGTTGTGCGCAGATACCCGCAGCGCGGGCGGCCCAGCCGCTTCGGACGCGGGATCAAAACGCCGCGCGGACAGGGGTCGGGTAATGAGCGCACACCCTAACGACGCATCAGGCGCCGCGCTGCGCCGGGACGCCGACATACTAATCATCGGTGGCGGACCCGCGGGTTCGACCGCCGCGATCCTGCTTGCCGAACGCGGACATCGCGTGGTGCTGCTCGAGAAGACCCACCATCCGCGCTTCCATATCGGCGAGTCGCTGCTGCCAGCGAATCTGCCGCTGTTCGAACGCCTCGGCGTCGCGGACCAGATCCACGCGATCGGCATGGAAAAATGGGGCGCGGAGTTCGTGTCCCCGTGGCACGGCCGTGGCGAGACTTTCCTGTTCGCCGATGCATGGCGAAAAAACCTGCCACACGCCTACCAGGTGCGCCGCTCGGAGTTCGACGAGATCCTGATCCGGCGCGCGGCCCGGCAGGGAGCGACGGTGATCGAGGGCTGCCGCGTCCGCCAGGTCGAATTTCTCGATGGCGCCCAGGACGCCCGCATCGAATCGGAATCCGAGGACGGGACGCGCGACACCTGGCATGCCCGCTTCGTGATCGACGCATCCGGACGGGATACCGTGCTCGCGAACCAGTTCGGCGCCAAGCGCCGCAACAAGCAGCACAACAGCGCCGCGATCTATGCCCACTTTCGCGGTGCCGAGCGCTACCCGGGAAGCCGCGAGGGGCATATCTCGATCTACTGGTTCGATCACGGCTGGTTCTGGTTCATCCCGTTGGCGGACGGGGCGACCAGCGTCGGCGCCGTCGTCTGGCCCTACTACACCAAGACCCGGTCCTGCTCGGTCCGCGACTTCTTCCTGGCGACCATTCGCATGTGCGAGCCGCTGGCGGCGCGGCTGGCGCATGCTCACCTGGTGTCGGAGGTCGAGGCGACCGGGAATTACTCGTACTCCTCCGATCACAGCTGCGGGAATAACTACGTGCTGCTGGGCGACGCCTACGCGTTCATCGACCCGGTGTTCTCCTCCGGGGTGTGGCTGGCGATGAACAGCGCCGCGGCCGGCGCCGAAACGGTCGACACCTGCCTGCGCAACCCGGCGCGTGCCGGCGCCGCGCTTCGCAGATTCGACCGCACGATGCGACGCGGGCCCCGCGAGTTCTCGTGGTTCATCTACCGCGTCACGAACCCGACGATGCGCGATATGTTCATGCATCCGCGTAACCCGTTGCGGGTCAAAGAGGCACTGCTCTCGGTGCTGGCCGGCGACATCTTCGGCTCGACGCCGATCTGGGCATCGCTGAGCGTGTTCAAGGGACTCTATTTCGCGAGCTCCCTCGCCAATCTTCGCCGTTCCCTCGCCGCCGCCCGCAGCCGCCGGCGCAACATCGCCGACCCGGAAGCGTCGGTCAGCACCAGTTGATGGGACCCGCGGAGCGCCTAGGCGTCGAATACCTGAGCCCCGATGCACTGGCGGGATGCCGCGCCCGTGGCTGGCAGGACGTCCTGGGAGTTGCGTTGTTCTGCACGGATGCGACCGCGCTTGATGCCCCCGGGGTACCGGTGGCCCGGATACTGATGCGACCGCTCGGCAGCGAGCCGGTGGTCTGCGAGGTCTGGCGGGCGAAAGGCCCGCTCGCCACCGGGACCGTCGGGCGCGTCCAGTACCGCGCCAATGACGAGGTGCTGTTCGGCTGCGTCACGCTCCCCGAGCAGAGCATCGCGGCCGGAGTCGACGACGGCAGCGCATTGCGAATTGTGACCGAGCAGGCTTACGCCGAGATATTTCAGTGCCTCGCGGCGCTCGGCTTCCCGCGTGTGATGCGAATCTGGAACTATCTGCCACAGATCAACGCCGATGCCGGCGGCGTCGAGCGCTACCGGCAATTCAACGAAGCCCGGCACCGGGCCTTCCAGTCTTCCCGTCGTGAGGTCACAGGCAACGTGCCGGCAGCGTGCGCGCTCGGATCGGCTCCCGGCAGCCCGCTGGTCGTCTACTTCCTCGCGGGCGCAGTCGCTGGCACGGCGATCGAAAACCCGCGGCAGGTGTCGGCCTACGACTATCCGCCCGAGTACGGGACCTTCAGCCCGACATTCTCGCGGGCCACTCTGGCGCACTCGACGGCGAACGGAGCGCTGTTCGTGTCCGGGACCGCGAGCATTATCGGCTGCCGAACCGTGCACCCCGGAGACGTCGTCGCGCAGACCCGCGAGACCATCGCGAACATCCGTGCGCTGATCGACGCGACGAACCGCGCCGCAGGCAGCGAGCGGTTCACACAGGGCCTGTTGCGGTACAAGGCCTACGTGCGCCGCGCCACCGACGTTGCGGCCGTGAAATGCGAGCTCGACAAGGCACTCCATCCGGCGACGTCGATCGTGTACCTGAACGCGGATGTGTGCCGCTCCGACCTGCTGGTCGAGATCGAAGCCGTGGGTTTCGGCGGCCCGCCCGGAGCGTGAGCAGTGGCAAGCCCGGGCTCCCCGGTCAGACGTCGTGCTGCAGCGATCGTCTGCTCGGTCATGACCTGCGCGGGCGCCGCTGCGGCAGACCCGTCGCAGAAGCCGTTATGGGAGTTCGGCCTCGGGCTCGGCGCGGTCGCGTTCGCCGATTACCGCGGCGCCGACACCGGCGAGATCTATCCGGTGCCGGTACCGTACCTCGTGTGCCGCGGCCAATTCCTGCGCGCCGATCGGGAAGGGGTGCGCGGCCTATTGCTCGACCAGCCGATCGCTGAACTCAACATCAGCGGCGGCGCGACGGCACCAGTGCACAGCGACGACACGCTGGCTCGCCGCGGCATGCCGGATCTGAAGGCAACGGCCGAGATCGGCCCGTCGCTCGACCTGCACCTGTGGAAGTCGCCAGACAGGCAGGTGCGTCTCGACCTGCGCCTGCCGGCGCGTACCGCCGTGACGGTCGAATCGGCCCCGCGCTCCATCGGCTGGTTCATCGAGCCGCAGGTGGCTGTCGACATCCATGATGTCGGGCAGCATGCGGGCTGGGATCTCGGTGTGCTGACCGGGCCGCTGTTCGCGGATCAGCGTTACCATCAATACTTCTACGGGGTCGCGCCGGAGTATGCGACGGCGTTCCGGCCAGCGTATCAGGCGCGCGGTGGCTACTCGGGGACGCAAGCTGTGATGTCGCTGTCGAAGCGTTTCCCGCGCTTCTGGATCGCAGCCTACGCCCACTACGACGCGCTGACCGGCGCGACGTTCACCTCGAGCCCGCTGGTGCGGAGTAATAGCTACTGGGCGACCGGGGTCGGGTTCGCGTGGATGATCGGGCAATCGTCCAGGATGGTGGACGTCATCGACCATCAACAGTAATAGATCATGTTCAAATCGCTGCGGCACCTGTTCGAGACGCTGACGATGTTCTCCTCGCTGGCGCTGCTGGGCGTCATCTGCCTGGTGTGGACCGTTTTTGCGCTGCCGCTGTGGCTCGTGCTTCCGCGACGCCTCGGAGTCCCCTGCGGGCGGTGGGGCATCCTGATCGGATTTAGAGTGTACGTGTGGTCGCTGCGGCTGACTGGCGCTTACCGACTCGACCTCGCTGCACTCCGCGAGCTGCGCGGCGGACCTGCGGTGGTGCTCGCGCCCAATCATCCGAGCCTGATCGACGCGCTCTTCGTCATCGCGCACGATCCCAACGTTGCCTGCGTGATGAAGTCGTCGTTGATGAACAACCTGTTCCTCGGCGCCGGCGCCCGGCTGGCCGGTTACATCCGCAACGAACCACCGCGGCGGATGATCGCCGCCGCGGTCGAGGAGCTCAGGCGGGGCGGCGTGGTGTTGCTGTTTCCGGAGGGGACCCGAACGGTGCAGGCGCCTATCAACCCGCTGAAAGCGAGCGTCGGGATCATCGCCAAACACGCCGGCGTGCCGGTCCAGACTCTGGTCATCGAGCAGGACTCTGCCGTTCTGAGCAAGGGCTGGCCGTTGTTCAGGCGCCCCACGCTGCCCATCACCTATCGGATGCGCCTCGGCCGGCGGTTCGATCCACCGGCGGATGTGCGGGCTTTCACGGTCGAGCTCGAACAGTACTATCGCGCGGAGCTCGCACAGTCCGAGCAGAGCCGCTGGATCGAGGATCGGCGGACCGCCCACTCGACTCGATGAGCGTGCTGCCATGCCGGATGTCTCGACGACGCACGTTGTTCTGATACCGAGTTACAACCCTGGGCCCAAGGTCTTCGAGACCGTAGCCGCAGCGCGGCTCCACTGGTGCCCGGTCTGGGTTGTCGTGGACGGGAGCACCGATGGTACCGGCGTTGAGCTGGCGCAACTCGCGCAACGCGATCCTGGCCTTAAGGTGTTCATTCGCGCCCGCAACCGCGGCAAGGGTGCCGCAGTACTGTTCGGGGTGCGCGCGGCGCTCGCTCAGCGCTTCACTCATGCCTTGACGATGGATTCCGACGGACAGCATCCGGCAGCGCGGATTGCGGCATTCATGGCCGAGTCGCGCTCCCACCCCGAGGCGATGATTCTTGGCGAGCCGGAGTTCGGAACTGACGCGCCGCGGTTGCGCGTCCGCGGCCGCCGGATTTCGAACTGGTGGGCCAATCTCGAAACCCTGTGGGCCGGGATCCACGATTCACTGTTCGGATTTCGCGTGTATCCGCTTGCGCCGCTCGAGCGGGCAATGCGCTGGCAGCCGTGGATGCGGCGTTTCGATTTCGACGTCGAGGCCGTCGTGCGGCTGTGCTGGAGGGGCGTGAGGCCGATCAATCTGCCGGCCCAGGTGCGCTATTTTCGCGCCGACGAGGGTGGTGTATCGCACTTTCACTACTGGCGCGACAACGTGCTGCTGACCTGGATGCACCTGCGCCTGTTCGCCGGCTTCGTTCTGCGCCTCCCGGTCCTGCTCGTGCGCCGGCGACAGGCCCGGCCGGCCGCCGACTAGCACGGCTTGCGGGCACGGTACTCCGAGAAGATTCCCAGCTCGACGTAGCGGTCGACGTCGACGAAGCCCGCGGCGCGCAGCTCCTCCATAATCGCCGTCGGCGGCACGCAGGCCGCGATCGTGTCCCAGTAGTAGCGCATCAGCTTCGGCATGTCGCGGTGGCGAGAGATGACCGCCGCGATCGCCGGCACCAGCCCCCGCAGGTAGGCTTTCAAGAAGGCGCGCGCGAGCGCCCCCTCCGGCCGCGTGATCTCGAGCAGGCACAGCCGTCCTCCGGGGCGCAGCACCCGGTAGTACTCGGCAAAGACGCTGGGTAGATCGCTGACATGGCGGAGTGCGTAGCCCATGCTCAGGAAATCAGCGGCTGCGTCAGGAGCAGGGATGGCTTCGGCGCTGCCGGCCAGGAGTCGAACGCCGGGCGGAACTTTGGCGTGTTCGACCATGCCAGGGCTCGGGTCGACGCCGACGACCAGGGTTGCATCACCAACGAGGAGCGCCGCTTCCCGCGCGACAAGTCCCGTGCCGGTCCCTATGTCGAGCACCTGCATGCCAGCCTTCAGCCCTGCGCGCCGCAGCGCGCGACGGCGGTACCACGACCCGGATCCGAGCCCAAGTACCCATTCGACCCGGTCGTAGTCGGCGGCCGTCTCGTCGAAAAGATGGCGCACCCACCGACTGCGGTCGGCTTCGGTCTGGTAGTAGCGGGGAAGGGGCGCGTGGGGTGCCGGCACGGTCTTCAACCATCCTCGCAAGGCCGGCACCCGGCGGGCGCGAAGGCGGTGTGACGATAACATAGTGTCCGCGGACCGGCGTTTGACGGCCGGCCCGACGATCGGTCTATGTCGTTGATTGCTATGCAGCTGCGGCGCGTGACAGTTGTTGCGCCCGGATCGACCGCCCTGAATAATGGCTGCCATGAGCGCAGCGGTCCGACCGGCCGTGCTGCGGACCCGCGCGGACAGAGCGGGGCGCGGCTCGCGGACGTGGGTCGGAAGCCTGTGGGAGCCCGATCAGACGGCGGGACCGGGGCCGGCGCGGGCGCAGCAATCGAAGAGCATGCAGATGGCCGACAACGTACAGTCAATTCCGTTGGCGACGACTCCGGCGAACGTGGCGACCGTCCGTCGGGAACTCGCAACGCTGATCACGCAGGCGTTGAATCTCGACGTTGCGCCCGCTGACATCGTTCCGGACGCGCCGCTGTACCGCGAGGGGCTTGGACTCGACTCGATCGACGTCCTCGAGATTGCGCTCGTGATCTCCAAGCAGTACGGCATCCATCTGGAAGCTGACAGCAAGGAGAACCAGGTCATCTTCAGCTCGCTGACCGCCCTGTCGGAGTTCGTGGCGGCCCAGAGGACCAAGTGAGCGCGCGCGCGTGGATCCGCGGTCTCGGCGTCGCCGTGCTGGCGATTGCCTATGCGGTACTCGCGCACCTCAGCAACTCCATGCCCGGGGCCAGCGCCCTTGGCGTCGCACTGGCAGTGGGTCCGCTGCTGGTCTTTGCCGTGATTCTGGGCTGGCGCTCGAGGCTGAGGCTCCCGTCGGTGCTGCTGTGCGCGCTCGCGGGCGTGCTCGTGTACCGGTACTGGCCGCTGCTCGCCGAGCATTTTCCGTGGTTGTACCTGCTGCAGCAGGCCGGCGCGTACGGGTTGCTCGGCCTGATGTTCGCGCGCTCGCTCGCGGCGGACCGCGTGCCGCTGTGTACGCACTGGGCGACGCTGGTGCACGGGCCACTTGCGCCCGCGGTCGCGCACTACACGAGGGCGGTCACCGTCGTGTGGGCGGCATTGTTTGCGTTCATCACATTCACCATGGTCGTGCTGTTCGCACTCGCCCCGTTGCCGGTATGGTCGGCCTTCGCGAATTTCTGCGCCTTTCCACTGATCGTCGCGATGTTCGTCGGCGAATATGCGGTACGCAACCGGGTGCTGCCGAACATGCGGCACGCAGGGATCTTTGCCGGTCCACGCGCGTTTCTGAATTCCGGGCGTGACACGGCAGGTGCCAGACGTGGCTGACCGTCCGCCACCGCACCTGCCGTGACCATGCAGACCGTTCCGCTGCTCGCGCACGACTCCGCCGGGTCCGTCGTGGCGTACCGGGGCGGGAGGCCAATCACTGCCGGCCAGTTCATGGCCGACGCAGCCAGCGTCGCCGCGCTGCTGCCGAGCGGCAGCCATGTGCTCAACGCCTGCGGCGACCGTTACCGGTTCGCAGTCGGGCTCGCGGCGGCGCTGATCACGAACAAGGTGAGTCTGCTGCCGCCGACGTACGTGCCGGAAGTGGTTCGCCAGCTCCGCGCGTTTGCGCCCGACGCGTTTTGCCTGACGGACGATGCTGCGAGCGAGATCGGGCTGCCGATCGTGCGCTATCCAACGGCACTGGCGGCAGCGCTCGATGCCTGGCAGGTACCCAGCATTCCGGGCAACCGGTTGGCCGCCTACGTATTCACGTCGGGTTCCACCGGCACGCCCGTCCCCCACCGCAAGACCTGGGGCCAGCTCGCGCAGAGCGTGCGCGTCGAGGCGGACCGCCTGGGCCTCGACGCCGCCCGTCCCCATGCACTCGTCGCGACCGTCCCGCCACAACATATGTACGGATTCGAGTCGAGCGTTCTGGTCGCGCTGCACTCCGGCCAGTGCATCTGTGCCGAACACCCGTTCTACCCTGCCGACATCGCGAGCGTGCTCGCCGCCGTCCGGCGGCCGCGGGCCCTCGTGTCGACCCCGATCCATCTGCGCACGCTGCTGGCAGCCGGCATCCCGCTGCCGGCCGTCGATCTGATCGTGTGCGCCACGGCGCCGCTCGATGCGCGGCTCGCCACGGACACCGAGCAGCGCTTCGGCGCACCACTACTCGAGATCTATGGTTCGACGGAGACCGGGCAGATCGCCTCGCGTCGCACCGTGGACGGCCCGGAATGGCGGCTGTGGCCGCGCGTCGAGCTGGTCGCCCGCGGCGATCGCATCTGGGCACAGGGCGGGCATATCGACGCCGCGACCGCGCTTGGCGACGTGGTGGAAATTACGGCGCCCGGCCGATTTCTGCTCCGCGGCCGCACCGCGGACCTCGTCAACATCGCCGGCAAGCGCAGTTCGATCGCCTATCTGAACCACCAGTTGAACGCGATACCCGGCGTGCTCGACGGTGCGTTCTTCCTGGGGGATGAGCCGGGCCACCAGTCGGCGACCGGAATCGCGCGCCTCGGCGCCGTCGTCGTCGCGCCGGGGCTGACGGTGGAGATCATTCTGCGCCAGCTGCGCGAACGCCTCGATCCCGTGTTTCTGCCCCGCCCGCTGCTGATCGTCGACAGCATTCCGCGGAATTCAACCGGAAAGCTGCCGCGAGCAGCGCTCAGGTCATTCGCCGCGCGCGGCTGACACCCCGCCATCGGGACCTGGCCGCAGATGACGACCATCACTGAAATCCATATCCCGGTCGATCATCCGGCGTTCGCCGGCCACTTTCCGGGCACGCCGATCGTCCCGGGCGTCGTGTTGCTCGACGAAACTCTGCTGGCCATCGCGGCCCTCGGCGGTGTGTCCGCCGATCGCTGTGCGATCTCCTCGGTGAAGTTCAGGAGTGTCGTGCGCCCCGGCGAGGCGGTGACGCTGCGCTTCGAATTCGTCGGGCCGAACAGCATCCGCTTCGAGCTGCGCTCGGTCGACCGCCCGGTGGCGAGCGGTGCGCTGACGGTGGAGTCAGCCATCGGGACAACCGGTGGCCGCTGATCGCGCCAAGGTCCGCGATGGCGCTCCGGTCGCCGGGCGTCCGGACTGGGTGGCACGTCCCGAACGTGGCACCACCACGATGTTGCGCGTGATGACCGTCATTTCGCTGCGGCTCGGTCGGCGCGCCGGCCGGATCCTGCTCTACGGCATCTCGGCGTATTTCTTCCTGTTCGCGCCGACGGCGCGCGTACACATGCGGCAATATCTGCGACGGGCGCTCGGACGCGACCCGACGCCGCTCGACCGCTATCGCCTGATCCTGGCGTTCGCGTCCACCATCCACGACCGCCTGTATCTGATCGGTGAGCGCTTTGAACTCTTCGACATCTCGCTCGAGGGCGAGGAGGTGGTCGCGAAGCGATTTCAGCGTGGCGAGGGCGCCTTCCTGATGGGCGCGCACCTCGGGAGCTTCGAGGTCACGCGGGCCATCGGGCGGCGCCAGCCCGGCCTGCGGGTCGCGATGGCGATGTACCAGGACAACGCCCGCAAGCTCAATGCAACTCTGGCGGCGGTCAACCCGAATCTGAGCGTCGACATCATCGCGCTCGGGACGATGGATTCGATGCTGCAGATCCGCTCGAGGCTCGACGCCGGCCAATTCGTCGGGCTGCTCGGCGATCGCACGTTCGGCCCCGAACGGTACGAGCGCGTGCCGTTTCTAGGGGCTCCGGCATACTTTCCGAGCAGCGCGATGCGCGTCGCCGCGGCGTTGCGGTGCCCGGTCATCTTCATGACCGGGCTCTACCGGGGCGCCAATCGCTATCACGTCGTGTTCGAGGAGCTTGCCGATTTTTCCGCGGCGACCGCCGGCCATCGCGAGGACGCCGTGCGTGCCGCGATTCACCGCTACGCGGCAGTGCTGGAGCGGCACTGCGCCAGTGACCCGTTCAACTGGTTCAACTTCTTCGACTTCTGGCACGAGCCGGCGCCCGGTGGCGCCGGCCCCTCGTGACGCCTCGCCCGTGACCCCGCATATTCCCGGCGTACGGACTCCCGAGCGTTACGGTGTGCTGCTGGCGTGCGGCGCGATCTTGTCGCTGCTGGCCGGAGTCGCAGCGGCGGATGCCGCCGGGGATCCCCTTGGCCAGCTGATGCAGCAGCTCGCGCAGCGGCGACACGGGCATGCTGCCTTCGTCGAACGGCAGTTCATTGCGATACTCGACCGTCCGCTCGAATCGTCCGGCGAACTGTTCTACGACGCTCCGGACCGGCTCGAGAAACGCACGCTGGTGCCCCGGGTCGAGAGCCTGGTCCTCGACAAGGGGATGGTGAACGTGCGGCGTGATAAGCGGAGCTATGCGCTCGCGCTGCGCGACTACCCGCAGGTCGCCCCGTTCATCGACAGCATCCGGGCGACGCTCGCCGGAGATCTCGCGGCGCTCGAACATACCTACGAGCTGCAGTTCGAGACCGTTGCGGACGATTGGCGGCTCCTGCTCACGCCTCGCGACCCGAAACTCGCCGCCATCGTCGCGCGCATCCGGATCAGCGGCACGCGGGACATGATTCACGAGGTCGCGGTGGAACGGGCTGACGGCGACCGCTCGATCATGACGATCAGCCCGCTGCCCGGGACGTGATGCGCGTTCGGCGGGTCTACATCGACATGAGGCTCGTGCGGTCGTTGTCGACGGCAACGCCTGGCGCGTTGCCCGCGTACAGCCTGCCCGCCGCCAGTGGGAGCGTCTAAGCGGTGCGCAAGATCGTCGTCGAGGCAACACCCGGCGCCGTCGCGCCGGTCAGGATCGCACTGCTGCCCGGAGCGTACCAGGAACCGGATGACTTTCTCCGCGAAGGGTTCGCGCAGGCCGTGCTCCGTCGCGGTCTCGACATCGATCTTGAGTTCGTTGCGCCGGATCTGGCACACGTGATGGACCGGGCCGTTCTGCAAGCCCTTCACGAACACGTGGTTGTTCCCGCCAGGGCGGCGGGCTGCCGCTCGCTGTGGCTCGGCGGTGTGTCGCTCGGCGGCTTCTTCGCGCTTGCCTACGCCGAACGGCGGCCTCGGGCTGTCGACGGTCTGTGCCTGTTCGCGCCTTACCTCGGCAACCGGATGGTGACCGGCGAAGTGGCCGAGGCCGGCGGCGTCCGGCACTGGCGCCCGGCACTGATCGCGGAGGACGACGAGGAACGACGCATTTGGGCGCTGATCCAGCGACTCGAGTCGCAGCCTCATCTGGCCGTGCACCTTGGCATCGGGCGCCAGGACCGTTTCGGCCACGGCCATGCGCTCCTCGCCGACGCCCTCCCCGCGACGGCGGTAGACGTCATCGACGGTGCCCATGATTGGGACGCGTGGCGGCGCCTGTGGGACCTCTTTCTCGATCGCTTCGCCGACCCGCAAGCCTTGCGTCCGGGCGCGGCGCGGCTCTGCTAGCCTCGCTGCAATGAGCGCCGCATCGAACAAGGTCGCCCCGCGCCGGCGCTGGCGTCCGTCGCCGCTGGTCGCCGCCTCGTTCGCGGCGCATGCCGCGGCCGCGGGCGCCGTCGTGCTGCGCCCAGGTCTGTGGCCCTGGGCGCTGGGCGGACTGGTCGCGGATCATGCGCTGCTGACGGCCGCAGGTTTGTGGCCCCGAAGTTCGCTGCTCGGTGCGAACTGGACACGGCTCCCGCCGCCGGCGGCCGGCCGGCGCGAAGTTGCCATCACGATCGACGACGGACCTGATCCGGACGTCACACCGGGGCTGCTCGAGATCCTCGAGCAGCGGCGGGTCCGCGCGACTTTCTTCTGCATCGGCGAACGGGTCGCCGCGAACCCGGAGCTCGCCCGCGACATCGTGCGCCGAGGGCATGCGATCGAGAACCACAGCCTGCGGCACCTGTATCGCTTCCCGCTGCTCGGCCCGCGCGCAATGGCCGACGAAATCTCGAGCGCCCAGCGGATCATCGAATCGGCGGTTGGCGCCGCACCGCGCTTCTTTCGCGCGCCGGCCGGATTGCGCAACCCGTTCCTCGATCCCATTCTGGCGCGACTCGGGCTGCAGCTGGCGAGCTGGACGCGCCGCGGCTTCGATACCGTGACCGAACGCCCGGGCGTCGTACTCGACCGTCTCACCCGCCGGCTTGAGCCGGGCGACATTCTGCTGCTGCATGACGGAAACGCCGCGCGCATGCCGAACGGGCGCCCGGTCACGCTCGAGGTCTTGCCGGCGCTGCTCGATGCAATCGCGGCGGCGAGCCTCACGCCCGTGGCATTGCGCGGGGTGTGCTGATGAGCCCCCGGATCTCAGGCAGCACCGCTTCGCGACGGCGGCGGAGCGCTACCGGTCGGCGGATTTTGGCGACGCCGACGTCGTGGTGACTGTGGACGTGCTGCACTGCGTGGATCCCGCGACCCAGGAAGCCGTGCTCCGTCGCGCGCGTGCGTCGCTGCCGCAGGCGAGCCTGCTGCTGCTTCGAATCGGCGACGCGAGCGCAGGCGCGCCGTTTCGGATCAGCAACTGGGTCGATCGGATGGTGCTCATGATGAAGGGGCACGGCGGTGTGAAGCTGCACTGCCGGGCGGTTGCAGATCCGATCGAGTTGCTCGACCGCCTGGGATTTGACACCGATGTCGTGCCGATGAGCGCCGGCACGCCGTTTGCCAACGTGCTCCTGGTCGGTCGGCCGCGATGACGCCGCTGCTCCTTAGCCATTACACGGCCACCACCTGCCTCGGCCACGGCCGGGCACCGATGGCGGCAGCACTGCGCGAGGCGCGCGGCGGCCTGGCCCGCTGTGCATTCGAGACAGTCGACCTGGATACGTGCGTCGGCGAGATCCGCGGCGTCGACGGCGAACGGCTGCCGGCATCGCTCCGCGAGTTCGACTGCCGCAACAACCGTCTCGCCCAGCTCGCCCTGCGGCAGGACGGGTTCGAGGATGCGGTACGCGCCGCGATCGCGCGCGTCGGGCGCCGGCGCTTCGGCCTCTATCTGGGAACGAGCACGTCGGGAATACTGGAGACGGAGATTGCGTACCGCCACCGCGATCCGCGGACCGGCACGCTACCCGCGGCCTTGAGCTACCGCGGCACGCACAATACCTTCTCGGTCGCCGCCTTCGTGCGCGAGCTGCTCGGCGTCGACGGGCCAACGGTGGTCATTTCGACCGCATGCTCCTCCAGCGCCAAGGTGTTCGGGGCCGCACACCGCATGATAGAGGCGGGCGTCATCGACGCGGCGCTCGTCGGCGGCGTCGACTCGCTGTGCCTGACGACGCTGTACGGCTTCCACTCGCTGCAGCTGACTAGTGCGGTCCCGTGCCGGCCCTTCGCGACCGATCGCGATGGCATCTCCATCGGCGAGGGCGCCGCGTTCGCGTTGCTCGAACGCCCGGGTCCGCGGTCGAGCTCCGAGGCGATCGCATTGCTCGGCGTTGGCGAGTCGAGCGATGCCTACCACTTGTCCGCGCCTCATCCCGACGGTCTCGGCGCCCGCCTGGCCATGGAGGCGGCCCTCGCCGACGCGGCGGTAGAACCGGGGCAGATCGATTACGTGAACGTGCACGGGACCGCGACACCCAGCAACGATCGCGCCGAGAGTTGTGCGATCGTCGCCGTACTCGGCACCACGGTGCCCTGCAGTTCCACCAAGGGGGCCACCGGCCACACGCTCGGCGCCGCCGGCGCGGTCGAGGTGGTTGCCTGCGCGATCGCGATCGCGGAGGGTTTCATGCCGGCCGGCATCAATACAGCGGCGGTCGATCCGGCGCTGCGCGTCAACTATCTCACCGCGACGCGCAGCGTACGGCCGTCGCGCGTGCTGACCAACTCCTTTGGCTTCGGCGGCACCAACTGCAGCCTCGTTCTCGGCCGCCTCGGATGAGGCGGAACAACCGATGACCGCATTGTCTGCCTATATCGACGGGCTGTCGGTGATCGGTCCCGCTCTCGCCGACTGGCCGGTGGCCGAGGCGGTGCTCGCCGGCCGCGCTGCGTATGCGCCGGGTCCTACGGTCGTGCCTCCTCCGCTCGCATTGCCGGCGGCCGAGCGGCGACGGACCGGTCTGAGCGTCAAGCTCGCGATCGCTGCCGGCCTCGAGGCCGCCGGCCGGGCCGGACTCGATGCCCGGTCACTGCTCACGGTCTTCACATCGTCGGGCGGGGACGGCGAGAACTGCCACGAGATCTGCCAGACGCTCGCGACGACGGATCGCCAGCTGTCACCGACGCGCTTTCATAACTCTGTTCACAACGCCCCGGCCGGCTACTGGAGCATCGCGACCGGCGCGATGGCGGCTTCGACCGCGCTGTGCGCGTACGACGCGAGCTTCGCGGCGGGCCTGCTGGAAGCCGTGACGCAGGTGGTCGTGGACCGGAGCCCGGTACTGCTGATCGCCTACGACACCGGCTATCCGCCGCCGCTGCGGCAGAAGCGGCCACTGACCGACTGCTTCGGCGCGGCATTCGTGCTCGCGCCTGCGCGCGGCCCGCGCTCCCTCGCCCGGCTGACGGTCGGCCTGAGCGACCGCAGCGCGGATTCCATGCCGCAGGCGCAACTCGAGCGCCTGCGACTCGGCACGCCGGCCGGGCGCAGCCTGCCGCTGCTCGCCCTCATCGCGCGCCGCGCGCCGGCCGCGGTCCATGTCGAGTACTTCGGGCCGGCGTCGCTGCGCGCCGAGATTGAGCCGTGCTGAAGGACCGCGCCTGGATCGAGCGCCACATCCCTCACCAGGGAACGATGTGCCTGCTGCACGGGGTCCTCGACTGGAACGCCAACCGCGTGCGGTGCCTCAGCCGGGCGCATCACTCTCCGGACAACCCGCTGCGCGCCCGCGGTCGCCTCGGCGCCGTCTGCGGAATCGAATTCGCGGCACAGGCCATGGCCGTGCACGGCGCGCTGCTCGCTCCCGAGCCGGGCTTGGAACGGCGAGTGGGTTACCTGGCGAGCGTGCGCAGCGTCGAGCTGCTCGCGTCACGGCTCGACGACATCGAGGATGATCTCATCGCCGCTGCGGACCGGCTGGGCGGCGATGACGCGACGGTGCTGTATCGATTCACGCTGTCCGCCGGAACCCGCCCGCTCGTCACCGGACGCGCAACGATTGTCATCAATCCGGCGGCGCTCGCCCGCAACTTCACACCGGCGTCCGACTGAACCCACCGCGGCGGCGCTCCCCGCCGAGCGTGCTGCTACGGGCAGACTGCGCGCGCAGAGTCCCTCAGTCGCTCGCATCCTGCGCGCGTCCGGATGCCAGGCCGCCGGCCGGCGCCGCGGGAGGCCGCCCGAGGTGCGCGGGGATGTGGTACTCGTGGGTGAGTACGCGGCGGAATTTCGGCGACACCCAGTGCTCGAGATCATCCACCAGCGTGAACATCGCCGGCACGATCACCAGCGTCAGGAAGGTCGAGGTGACGATACCGCCGATCACCGAGATCGCCATCGGCGCACGGAAGGCATCGGCATCACCGAGGCCGATCGCGACCGGCAGCATGCCGGCGATCATCGCGACGCTGGTCATTACGATCGGCTGGGCGCGCTTGTGGCCCGCCTCGACGAGCGCTGCCATCCGGTCCTTGCCGGCGCGCATTTCCTCGATCGCGAAGTCGACGAGCAGGATCGAATTCTTGGCGACGATGCCCATCAGCATCAGCACGCCGATGACTACCGGGAACGAGAACGGCAGTCCGCAGACGAACAGCGCAATCACCGCGCCGCCGAGCGAGAGGGGCAGCGCCGACAGGATTGTCAGCGGCTGGAACACGCGCGCAAACAGCAGCACGAGCACCGCAAACACCATCAGTACGCCGGCCGCGATCGCGAGCGCAAAATTCTGCATCATCTCCTGCATGAACTCGAAGTTGCCCACCGGCACGATATGCACGCCCTGCGGCAGGTTCTTGATCGCCGGGAGCGCGTCGATCTCCTTCTGGGCATCACCGAGCCCCACGCCGGGCCTCAGGTCGGCGTCGACGAACAGGCGCCGGCTCTGGTTGTAGCGGCGCACGGCGGCCGGCCCTTCGCCGAAGCTGATGTCGGCGACCGCCTTGAGCGGTACCGGCTGGCCGCTCGTGGTTGGAACGGGAAGATTCTCGATCGTCGACAAATCCTGGCGCGAGGACTCCCGCAGGCTCACTCGGATCGGCACCTGGCGATCGGCGGCCGAGAATTTCGCATCGTTTTGTTCCAGGTCGCCGATCGTGGCGATGCGGATCGTCTGGCTGATTGCCTGCACGGTGACACCGAGCTCGGCCGCGAGGTCGAGGCGCGGCCTGATCAGCAGTTCCGGGCGCGCCAGGTCGCCTTTGATCTCCGGGTCGCGCACGTCCTTGAGCGTGCGCAGCTGCGCGACGGCCTCGCGCGCGGCGGCCTCGAGCACTTCCGGGTCATCGCCGGTGAAGTAGAGCGTGACGGGCCGGTCGCCGAAGCCGGTCTGCGACACCACCGAGACATGCGCATCCGGGATCTTGCGGAGTTCCGGCGCCAGCCGGTCTTCCCACTCCTGCTGACTGAGCCGGCGCTCCTTGCGCGGCTTGAGCGCCACGTAGATCGAGCCCCCGCGGACCGTTCCGTCGTCGCCATCGCCGATCGACTCGAGGATGTCCGTGACGTCGGGGTACTTGCGGACGATCGCCGCCACCCGCGCCGATAGCGCCGCGGTATCCTCGATGCGCACGCCTGGCGGCAGCTCGAGGCTGATCTGGCTGGTGCCGAAATCGGACGGCGGCATGAAGTCCTTCCGGATCAACGCGATCCCGACCAGTGACAGCGCGAAGAACAGCAGGCCGAGGCCGACGGTCCGCCACGGATGCCGCGCAGACAAGCGCAGCAGATCGAGGTAGCGGCGCATCACGCGGCCGTCGAGGTGGGCTTTGAAGCCGCTGGGTTTGAGCGTGAACGCCGCAACCACCGGCGTGATCAGACGCGCCACCAGCAGCGAGAAGAACACGGCGGCGGCTACCGTCAGACCGAACTGCTTGAAGTACTGCCCGGTGAAGCCGCCCATGAAGCTGACCGGCAGGAATACGGCGATGATGGTCGCCGACGTCGCGACCACGGCGAGCCCGATCTCATCGGCGGCATCGAGCGCGGCCTGGTAGGGTGGCTTGCCCATGCGGATGTGCCGCACGATGTTCTCGATCTCGACGATCGCGTCGTCAACCAGCACGCCGGCCACCAGCGACAGCGCCAGCAGGCTGATGCCATTGAGCGTGAAATCCATCCACGACATGAAGGCGAAGGTCGGGATCGCCGACAGCGGGATTGCGAGCGCCGAGATCGCGGTCGCGCGCCAGTTGCGCAGGAACAGCCAGACCACGACAACCGCAAGCAGCGAGCCCTCGAGTAGCGCGTCGATCGCCGACCTGAAGCCCTGCCGCGTCGCCTCGACAGTCGTGAAGACCATCGTCATCGACACACCCGGGTTCTCGGCGGCGATCTTCTTGAGCTCCTTCTCGACTCGATCAAGCACCGTCACGTCGGAGACGCCGCGCGCTCGGGACACGCCGAAGGTGGTCGCCGGGTGGCCGTTGAGGCGCGAGATCGTGCGCACCTCGGCGGCGCCGTCGTGGACGTCGGCGATGTCAACGAGACGTGCGAAGCGGCCGCCGGCGAGCTGGATGCGCGTCTCGCCGAGCTCCTCGGCGGTGCGCGCCCCGCCAAGCACGCGGATCGACTGCTCCCCGCCCGCCAGCTGGGAGCGGCCGCCGGGAGCATTCACGTTCAGCGATCGCAGCTGCTGGTTCACGTCGACGGCCGTGATGCCGAGCGCCTGCATGCGCGCCGGGTCCAGCTCGATGCGGATCTCGCGGGTGACGCCGCCGCCGCGATTGACCTGCGCCACGCCACTGAGGGCCAGCAGGCGTTTGGTAATCGTGTTGTCGACGAACCAGCTCAGCTGCTCGGGCGACAACGAGGTGCTGCTGACCGCGTAGTAGACCATCGCTCCGCCGTCGACGTCGATGCGGCTGACCGTCGGCTCCAGGATTCCTTCCGGCAACTGGGAGCGGACCCTGGCGATGGCATCGCGCACGTCGCTGACCGCCCGGTCGAGTGGCGTTCCGATCTGGAACTCGACGAATACCAGGGCGTTGCCCTCGGTCGCCCGCGACGTAACGTTGCGGACGTTGCCGACGCTCGCGACCGCGCCTTCGATCTTCTGCAGCACCTGCGTCTCGATCTCGGTGGGCGCCGCGCCCGGCTGCAACACGGTCACCTGGACTCCCGGATACGAAACGTCCGGGTTCAGGTTTACCGGCAGGCGGATGAAGGCCACGATGCCGACGAACACCAGCACCATGAACAGCACCAGCGGCGAGACCGGGTGCCGAATTGCCCATGCAGAGATGTTTCTCACGGCGCGGCCTTCGTCTCCGCCAGCTGCACGCGTTCGCCCTCGTGCAGAAACGCCCCGGCCGAGGTGACGATCCGTTCGCTGCCGTCGAGGCCGCGGTCGATCACGATCCCCTGCGGCTGCGTGCCGGCGATGTGCACGGGACGGCGCGCGGCGCGCAGGTCCGGACCCACGATGTAGACGAAGTTGACCGCGCCGTCGGAGAGCACTGCCGTCTGCGGCACCACCGGGTGCAGGTCGGTCCCGATCCTGACCTCGCCGCGCGCAAATGCGCCGGGTCTGAGGTCGGGATGCGGCTGCAGCGCCACGCGGACCTCGCCGAGGCGCGTTGCGGGATCGATCACGGCGCTGATGAGCCGCACCGTGCCCGGGAACGGTGTGGCGATGCCGGTCAGGTGCACCTCGGCGGTCTGGCCGATTCTGAGTCGCGGCAAATCCTGCTCCGCGACCTGCGCGCGCATCTCGACCTCGCCGCCGCGCGCGAGCCGGAACAGCGTCGCGCCGCCGGGCATCGCGGTCTGGCCGACCTCGGCAGTGCGCGTCAGCACGATGCCATCGGACGGCGCGCGAATCTCGGTACGACCGAGGCGGGCCTCGGCCTCGGCAAGCTGCGCCTCGGCCGCTTTCACGCGGGCTGCGGACGTCGCAACTTGGGATTGCCGCCGGTCGACCTCTTCCTTCGACAGCGCGCCGACGGACTCGGAGACGGCCGCGGCGCGCCGGTAGTCGGCGGTGGCGAGCGCCGCCTCGGCACGATTCTGCTCGAGGGTGGCTTTGAGGCTCGCCACCTGGGCCTCGACCACTGCGGGCTCGAGGCGCGCGAGTACCTGGCCGCGTTTGACCCGATCGCCGCTCTCGACCAGCACCGCCGAGACGCGCCCACCCTCGCCCTCAACGCCGATCGGCATGTCGTAGCGGGCGACGATGCCACCAGTGAAGCTCACGGTCGCTGTGATCGCCGTCTGGCCCGCCGCCTTCACGGTCACGAGCGGCGCCTGTTCGTTCGGATCCACCTCCGCCGCATGGCGCGCAGCGTTCATCCTGAGCGCGATGATGAGCGCGAGAATGATGAGCACGAGCGCGACCGCACCGACCGCGATGATGTGGGCGCGACGCCACCATGGCGGCTCGAGGCTGCGGGCGTCATTGGGGCCGGGTGCCGACTCGCCGCGAAACACGTGCGAGTCGAATCGGGGCGCGTCGTGCGATTCCGGGCGCGGCGAGGCTTCGTCGTTCACGGTGGGCGCTTTTTAGGGAGGTCCAGGATGCGCGAGTCTACCTGCTCGATACTGCAAGTCACCGCCGCACGCGGTGAGCCGGTGGTCGCATGCGATGGGCCGTTGCGCCCTCGCGACGCCGCGCGGGGCACGGCTGCCGCGAGACAAAAAAAGGCGCCGGGAGCGGGGGAAGCTCGACGGCGCCGAGAGTTTCAAGCCACAGGGGGAGTTGAGACTTGCACTCAAATCCAAGCAATTCCCGTGCCACTTGATGAACTTCAGTTAAATCAGATGGTTATGATTCGTGCCGGCCAGCAAGTGCCCGCCATGGGGTGACGCCCGGCGTCACATTCTGACGTCTGGGCCATGCCCGGCCGGCTCCGTCCCGTCAGGAACGACCGGTTTTCGGCGGCGGCACGACGATGCACGCCTCATGGGTCGCGACGAGCGCCCGGCACAGTGTCTCGGCTGATTCGCGGTCGAAGCCGCCCAGCTGCAGGCGGTGGACCTGGCGTCCGTCGGCGGTGCGGGCCGCGGCGATCAAGGGCCGGCGAGTCGCAAGATCGGGATGCCTGCGCACGAGGCGCTGCCAGGCCACGGCCGCGCGACTGCCCTGCGCGAACGCCCCCAGCTGCACGCGAAACCCGCGTCGGGGGTCCGGATGGTCCGTCGACGCCGCCGTGCCGGGCACGGGTGTGGCCGGGGGCGGCGCTTTCGACGGCGGCGATGGTGCCCCGGCCGTTACGGCAGAGGGCGAGGCAGCACCTGGGGTCGGGGATGGCGCACGGGCGATCGCGCCCTTGGCGCTGCCGGTCGCTGGCGGAACGATGGCGGATCCTGCGGGGGATGCGGCTCCGGAAGGCGGTGGCTGGGCCGCCGCCTCGGTCGTCGGGGTCGCCGCCAGTTTGAGGTTTGCGATCGCGGCCTGCGCGTCGTGCGCGTGCTGACCGTCAGGATAGCCCCTGAGGTACTGTTGGTAAGCATCCGCCGTATCGGCGGTGTGCGCCCGCTGCCATTCACGTTCCTCGACTAGCACCGCGAGGTGTGCACGCGCCTCGCGCGCGTGCGCGCCGTCGGGATGCAGCCGCAGGTAGTCGTCGAAGGCGACGACGGTGTTGGCGCGCTCCGCTGCCTGGTAGTCGCGGTCGGCGCCGCAGCCCGCCACCAGCAACACGGCCAGCCATGCATAACGATTCATGTCGGTGCGGCGGCGGTTCCGTGCGGTTGGCGCAGCGCTCGCCGCGGGGGGCGTCGGGGGAGGCACCAGCCGTGTATCGACCCGAATCATTGCCGATGTCTCCCGCGATCCGTGTCGTTTCCAGCCTCTGCCGCGACGAGCGCGCCGCGCGCCCCTGCGAGGCATGCCGGGGAAGTGATGCACCGCACGTCGCCGACGCTGCGACCGCCCCCGGCACCGGCCCTGCCCGGACGCCGCCGCCGACCGCGGAACATCGCGACCCACCGCTACCACTGGGCGCAGGCACGGACATTAGTATAGTGGTGCCGTGCGAGTCACGGCCCGGACGCGCCAGCGCGCCGCGCCACAGGAGAGTCCGTGTCCGATGCTGCTGCCGGCCACCCCCGCCGCCGGTTCTTCGATCAACTCCCCGGGACGCCGACGCTGATCGGCGCCGGCAGCCATTTCGAGGGTCAGCTCAGGGTCAGCGGGCCGCTGTCGGTCGGCGGCACGATCATCGGCGATGGTGTGATCGACGGCGCGCTGTCAATCGCCACGGGCGCTCACTGGCAGGGCACGATCGAGGCGCAATCGGCGGTCATCGCGGGCCGTATCACCGGCGATCTGAAGGTTGAGGCGAAGCTCGAAATCGGCAAGACCGCCGTCATCCACGGCCGGGTATGGGGCCGGGTGATCGCGATTGCCGACGGGGCGATCGTCGACGGCGAGATCACCGTGACCGGCGATCAGCCCGTCAAGCGATTCGCGGAGAAGCGCGCACCGCGGACGGATCCCTAGAGCCGGCGGTACAGATGGACGAAGCGATCCGTCTTGCCGCGGATCGCCGGGTCGAACACCCGTTTCGACCGATCGTCGGCGGCATTGCGCAGACCGTCGTAGGTCCTGACCAGCTTGAAGCCGTGCGACTCGATGTCCTTGATCGCGAACTGCTCGTCGATCCGGTGCAGCGTCTGCGCGAGCGCCATGCCGCTGCCGGCCACGGCAGAGTGATCGACGATCAGCAGCAGCCCGCCCGGCTTCAACGCCGCGTGAACCTGTCCGAGCAGCTGCGAGGCATCGATGCGCGGGAAGTCAGCTTTGTCCTCGAAATACAGATCGTGGTACGACATCACGAACAACGCGCCGTCGAGCGTGGATTTTCCGAGCTTGAGGTCCTCGTTCGGCACGACCAGACGCTCGACCTGGGACAGTCGCCCGTCCCGAAACCTGACGCTTTGATCGTCGGCCGCGAACTTGGCGTAGGCCGGGTCGTTGACCAGCAGCACGTGCCCTGTCGGCCCGACGAGGTAAGCAAGGATTTCGCTGTAGTAGCCGCCGCCGCCAAAGATGTCCGCGATCCGCATCCCCGGCTCGAAGCCCGCGAACGCGAGCACTTCGGCGGGTTTGTCGCGGGCATCGCGCTGTCTGTCCTTGTCGCTGCGCCCTTCGGTCGCAACGGCGCGTTCGTAGACGGACGGATCTGCACGCACTGCCGTCGTGGCTAGCGCGGCCCATACGAGCAGTAACGCGCCAAGGATAGGAGCTGCGGTCGGCGCTGGCGCTCGGGCGCGGGTCAGCATGCTGAGGGCCTCCGGGACTGTCGATTGAGCGGGTATCTTGGCCGCGGCCCGGTGCCGCTTGCAACTGCCTCGCGCGCCACTGGTCGCGGCAACGGAGCGTTTCGTCGCGGGCATGGGGCTCAGCAGCGCGTCGGGTACAGTCGGCGCCGCCGACCTCCTGCACCGGACTTGAGCAGCACGGTCAGTCGGCGGCGGTCGCCAGCGTCTCGTGGACCTGGCGGTCGGCCCAGCTCTCGCCCGTCAGCGTCTCCAGAAAGCCGCAGTGGCCACCCTTGCGTGTGACCGTGATTCGCAGGGACGGCGGCCGCGCGAGCCGCGCGAGGTCCCCCGCCGGAATGATCGGGTCATCGAGCGCGGCGATGATGCGCGCGGGCACCTCGAGGCCAGCGAGCCGATCGCCGACGATGGCGTAGCCGTTCAGATAGCTCACGAGATCCGGGAAGTCCGTGTACCTCAGCACCAGATCCTCGGTCATCCGCGTCAGGTTGCGGTGCTCCATCAGCTCGTCTAGGTCGTAAAGATCGGGCCACGCCTCGTGTTTCAGTTGCAGCGAGCTGCGCCATTTGAGTACGAAGTAGTTGCGGTAGATCCACAGGCCGCGCTCCAGCTGCCCGAGTGTGTGCTGCGGATCGAGCACCGGGCAGATGGCGACCACCTGGCGGAGGCGGATGCCGGCCGCCGGCGCGCGTACCGCCACCCGCAGCGCAAAATTGCCGCCGAGCGAGTGACCGACGAGCGACAGCGCCCGATCCGGGAACAACTCCTGCACCGAGCGCACCGCACCGACCACCTCGGCGATCCGGCACGAGTGGAAGAGCTCGGGATTTAACCGGTGGGTCGGGCCGTGATCGCGCAGGTTCAGGCGAAAGACCTCGAACCCCCGCGCATACAGATACTGGCCGGCCGACAGCACGTACTGCGCTTCGGCGCTGCCTTCCCAGCCGTGCACCAGCAGCACCAGGTTGCGCGCCCCGCCCGGCTGACCGGCGTAGTGGCCGTGCAGCCGGACTCCGTCGCCACAATCGATCAGCAGTTCGCGGCTCGCCGCCGTCAGTCGCGCCGCGCGCCGCGCGACGAACGCTCGCCGCGACGGCGAGCTCGGCAGTATCGACTGCAGGTGCCGGTTCGCGAGCCAGAATGGTGGCTCGAAAGCGATGACTTCCATCGGCTGGTCGTCAGCTGATCGTGAGCCGCCCGCTGCCCGGCAGCGTCTCGACGTAGCGCGAGCCCATCAGTCGGGCAGGCGTGGTGGTGCCAGCCGCGGCCTTGCCGTCCAGCAGTCGTGCGACCACGCCGACCGAGGAGTGCGCCGTCAGCGTATAGCCGTTCGCGGTGACGATGCGCGCGCTGCGGATCGCGCCGTCTGCCGCGCGCGCTTCGCCCCACACCCAGGTCGGCGTGCGATCGCGAAGCGCCGCATCGGGACCCGGCACGCCGCGGTCGGCACGCGATTTGAGCACGCGTTGCACGAGATTGAACCCGAGCGCCCAGCGCAGGTGCTCGAGCCGCCTGATGCGCGCGAGGCTCCGCGGCGATATCGGCACGTACACCTCGATGTTCGGGATGCCTGTCGTCCGATGCGCCGTGCTCACATCGCCCCACGGAATCGTCATCGCCAGCTTCTCGCCGGCGCCGAAGTCGATGCGCCGGTCCTTGAATCCGAGCGGCACGGGCAACAGGACCCCGTCGCGTCGCACCATGCCGCCTGCGCCGAGACCTTCGACGACGGTACGCGCCGTCCCGCGGCTCACCGGTGAGGCATTGTCGAAGCCGAGCGCGAGGTGCGTCGCGCCGGGCAGGGCCTCCTTGAGCGCGAGCGCGACGCAGTCCGTCGGGACCACGTCAAAACCCACGCCCGGGCAGACGACGATCCCGGCGGCGCGCGCCTCGGCGCCCAGTGCTTCGGCGCGTTCGAAGACCGCAATCTCGCCGGTGATGTCAAGGTAGTGGGCGCGCGTTGTGAGACACGCCGCGAGCATCGGCCCAGCGGTCGCCGAGAACGGCCCGGCGCAGTTGAGGACGAGGGAGATTCCGGACAGCGCCGTGGCGAGCGCCGCTGGGGAGTCGAGCCCCGCAACGCGCGACTCAAGGCCGAGCTCGCGCGCGAGCGCCTCGAGCGGGGCGCGGGACCGTCCCGCGAGCACCGGCCGCAGCCCGCGCGCAACCGCCGCCCGGGCGATCAGTTGGCCGGAATAGCCGTTCGCGCCATACAGCATCCAGTTCATGGGGCGGGTGCCGCAGCTGTGGTCGTGTCGAGGCCGAGTTCGGGCTCTCGCGTGAGCTGCGACGGCGCGACGCGCGCGGCCGTCGAATCGTCCACGATCAGCGCACGCTTGGCCGGCACGGGTACCCCTGCTTCCGCGAAGGGAACGGCAAGCGGTGAGTGTAGCGCACGCCTTCGCGCGCGGCAGTATCCGGCGGCGCGGTCTAGGCCAGGCGTGCCGCGAGCAGCATGCCGCGCGCGACATCGACGACACCGCCGCCGACGCGCACTTCTATCCCGTGCGAGGTACGCATCGCCCGCAGGTGCAGCGACGACGGGCGACCGATGCTGACGCCCTGTTCCACGCGGATGTCGATTGGATCCTCGTCGAAGTACCGGTGCTGCACGAGCCAGGATGCGAGGCAGCCATTGCCGCTGCCGGTCGCTGCGTCCTCTGGCACGCCGTAGTAGTCGACGAACACGCGCGCGGTCAGCTGGTGGCCTGCGCCATGGGCACCGGGCGCGAAGGCGATCACCGACTTGGCATCGAGACCGCCGACCAGACTCAGCAGCGCGTCGCGATCGACACGAATGCGTTCCAGCGCGCGCCGCGTGCGGACTGGCACGACCAGATGCGCGAGGCCCGTCGAGACCTCCTCGATCGGCTGGCTGTCGAGATCGGTCGGCGACAGTCCCAGTACCGGAGCGACGAGCCTGCGGGGCAGGCGCCGGCCGAAGGTCGGGTGACGCTGCCGCATCCAGTACAGCTCGCCCTCGCGGTTGCGCTCGACGAACACCGGGGTCAGCCCCGCCTCGAGCGCGAGCGTCACCCTGTCGGTGCGTCCGCCCAGCAGCGCGTGCCGGATCACGTGCGCCGTGCCGAGGGTCGGGTGGCCGGCAAAGGGCAGCTCCTCCCGGGGCGTGAAGATCCGTACCGGCCAGCCGCCCGCGACCTGTCCGTCGGCCATCACGAAGGAGGTCTCGGCGAAGTTCATCTCGCGGGCGAACGCCTGCATCTGCCGCACCGTCAGGCCCTTGGCGCCGGTGACGACGGCGAGCTGGTTGCCGGCGCACGGACGATCGGTGAATACGTCGACAAGGTGCAGGCTGCGGGTCATGCCGGATCCTCTGGCGGAATGCGTCTTTCTAGACCCTTTCGGGGCCCAAGAGCCGCGAACCAGCTCGCGGTTTGCTACCGGCGTGCCACGCCCGAGCGACGTCGAAAGCGAAGCGAAGTCGCACTACTGCACGGCGGGCGGTGCTCGTTCCCTGTGGCCGGCACCGGCTCTCGCGCCGGCCGTCACGCCGTCGTTCCGGTGGCGGGCTCGACGAGCTCGGCGCCTTCGCTGCGCGGGCTGTTGACGCGCCGGCTGACCGGGTGCGCGACGAGCTCGGCGCCAGGCTCTGCCGTCAGCAGCGTCGCGAGCGCTGCGACGTCTTCATTGGCCGGATCGAGCCAGATGGCGTAGGACTCGGGCGGAATGATCACCGGCATTCGCCCGTGAATCTCCCGGACGACGCCGCTGGACTCGCGGGTGACTATCACGCAGGACTCGAGCGGCTCGTTGTTCTCAAGGTCGTGCCACGTCTCCCACAGCGCCGCCATGCCGAACGGCAGGCCCGACGCCGCATGCACGTAGTACGGCTGCTTCCCGCCCGTCACGACGCGCCACTCGTAATAGCCGTCCGCAAGGACGAGACACCGGCGGCGGCGGAACGCACTCCGGAATGCCGGCTTCTCGAGCAGCGTCTCTGCGCGCGCGTTGATCATCCGCTGCCCGATCGCGCGCTCCTTCGCCCACGACGGGACGAGCCCCCAGTGCAGGCTCACGAGTTCCCGCCGACCGTCGCCGGCGACGCGCACCGCGGCCACCTCGCTGGTGGGCGCGATGTTCCAGCGCGGCGCGATATCGGGCGCCGCGCGCGGAACCGCGAACAGCTGCACGACCGTCTCGTGCGGGGAGTGGAAAGCGAATCGTCCGCACATTGAGTCGACTCCGGTGCGTCGCGGCTACTCGCGGATCCCGACGCCCTTGTGCATCAGCCCGACCGCGAGCGCGTACAGCGTCACCGCGAACATGATCATGATCACGAACGCGAGCCGCACGTCGACGTCGGACACCCCGAGGAAGCCGTAGCGAAATCCATTCACCATGTACAGGATCGGGTTCGCCTGCGAGATCGCCCGGGCCCAGTCCGGAAGCAGCGCGATCGAGTAGAAGACTCCGCCGAGATAGGTCAATGGGTTGAGAATGAAGGTCGGGAACCAGGAGATGTGGTCGAAGTTCTTGGCGAACAAGGCGTTGATGTAGCCGCCGAGCGAGAACACGATCGAGGTCAGCAGTACCGCCGCCGCGACTACCGCCCAGTGCTGCACGTGCAGACGGGTGAAGAACAGCGCGACCGCCGTGACCACCAGGCCCACCAGCAGCCCGCGCACCACGCCACCTGCGATGTAGCCCAAGACGATCAGCCAGTTCGGCAGCGGCGACACGAGGATTTCCTCGATGTGCTTGCCGAAACGCGCTCCGAAGAAGCTCGACACCACATTGCCGTAGGAGTTGGTGATCACCGACATCAGTATCTGGCCGGGCGCGATGTACTGCATGTAGTCGTAGCCACCCATCTGGCCGATCCGCGAGCCGATCAGGCTACCGAAAATGATGAAGTACAGCGTCGCCGTCACGCCCGGCGGCACCAGCGTCTGGCCCCAGATCCGCACTATGCGGCCGAACTCGCGCAGCACGATCGTCCGAAAGCCTATCCAGTCGGTCCGTGCGCGCGACGGCGCTGCAGCGGCATTCATCGTCGGCCTGCTGCCGGCTCGGCCGCAACCGGCTCGGCGACGGCGTCTGAGTTCGCGGCGCGCACCAGGCGCATGAACAGCTCCTCCAGCCGATTGACCTTGTTGCGCATCGAGACGACGTCAATACCCTGGGCCGCGAGACGCACGAATATGTCGTTCAGGTTGCGGTCCTTCGTCGCCTCGACCTCGAGCGTGTGCCCGTCGACGAGCGTCACGGCGAAGCCCGGCAGGCTGGGCGTCGAGGTGGCCGCCTCGCGCAGGTTGAGAACGAAAGTCTCGGTCTGCAGCTTGCGCAAAACGTTACTGATGCGGTCGTTCTCGATGATCCGGCCCTTGTCGATGATCGCGACGTTGCGGCACAGGTTCTCGGCTTCCTCCAGATAGTGCGTCGTCAGGATGATCGTGACTCCACGCTCGTTCGTTTCGCGCAGGAATTGCCACATCGTGCGTCGGATCTCGATGTCGACACCGGCGGTTGGCTCGTCGAGGATCAGCAGTCGCGGCTCGTGCACGAGAGCGCGCGCGATCATCAGGCGCCGCTTCATGCCGCCCGACAGCGTGCGCGCGGTGGCCTTGCGCCTGTCCCACAGCTGCAGCTGCTTGAGGTACGTCTCGGCCCGCTCGCGCGCCAGGCGGCGCGGCAGCCCGTAGAAGCCGCCCTGGTTGATCAGGATCGTCTCCACCGGCTCGAACTGGTTGAAATTGATCTCCTGCGGCACGATGCCTATGCACGACTTCGCGAGGCCGATGTCGCGATCGATGTCGTAGCCGAAGACACGCACCGTGCCGCCGCTCTTGTTGATGAGTGAGGTGATGATGCCGATCGTGGTGGTCTTGCCCGCACCGTTGGGCCCGAGCAGCGCGAAGAAATCGCCCTGCGCGACGTCTAGGTCTATGCCCTTGAGCGCCTGCACGCCGTTGCGGTAGGTCTTCGTGAGGTTGCTGATCGACAGCGCTTGCATTGCGTGGGGACGACGGCGCGGCGGGCTACCGGCCACCGGCAGCGAGCCCGCAGCGTAAGACCCCGCGCCGCGCGCGGCAACTGTGCGCGCTACGCGCCGGCGAACGGGCCGGCGGGGCGCGGCACTCGCAGCCGCAGCCGGTCGGCCGCCAGCAGCTGCAGGCCAAGCAGGCGGATCGACTCGGCGCGATCGCGAGTGGTGGGCATGCCGGTGTCGATCAGCTGCGGCCAGAACGTCGTATGCCGGCCCCAGCGCGCCTCGACGTGCGGCAGTGCCGCCAGCGCCATGTGATCGATCGCCGACAGTGGAATGCCGCGCCATGCGCACGTCACCTCCGGCGTCATGCCGAGCACCAGGGCCGCAGCCAGATCCTTGCTCTGCGCCAGGTACCAGGCGAGAAACACCGCCGTGCGCGCAAAGCAGGCGTCCTTGACAGCGCAGTCGAGGAGGTGCCGGCCGGCCTCGCCCGTGAGGTGGCGCCAAAACAGCGCGTCCTTAAAGCGCACGTCGAAGAGCGTGTACGGGCACTGCGCCACCGCAACCCGCGCGGGCGCGTTGAGGGCGCCGATGCGCGCCGCCGTATCGGCGGTGAGCCCGAAGGCGCCGCTGTCCGGCCGCGCCGCATGGCGGTCGGCGATGAGGCCCAGGAACAGCGCGTTGGCCTCGCCGATCGATGCGAGCGAGCTGCGATCGAGAACGGCGCGAGCCACGTAGGGACCGTGAGGAACCTGATGCACCCATGTCACGGACTCGACCATTGCATCCCCCTCCCGACGCGCAGCCCTCGCTCAATTGCTGGCGTGGCCAGTGGCCGGCGCCCGCGCGCCCACAGGCGCCGCCGTGAGGCCCTTTCTCGGCAATGCGCGGAAATATTCTGCCTAGCGCGACGCGGCAGGCGAGAGTACAGTTTTTGGTGTCTTAGTACCAAAAGACATTTCGAATGAAACTAAATACTGGCGGGAACTCATAGACATGCGAATTACAGATGATCGCTACACTCGTGACCGTCAACGCTTCGACCTCGCGTTCCGGATGATCCACCATGAAGCCAGGACCTGGACGATCCGAACCTGGACCGGGCTCAGCGATGACCGGATCCGCAAGCTCTACCGCAGCTACGTCGAGAGTCACGGCTCAGGTGTCAAACGCCATCGCGGCAAGTCGCCGACGCAAACGGCCTTCTTTCTGCGCAATCTCGAGACGCGTCGCCACGCCGCGGCACTCGGCGGACTGTTTGCGACCTTCGGCTTGCTGCACGATCCGGCGCCCGACCGCGGGCCCGGTGGCACGCTCGCCGGGCTGCGCTGGGGCGAATTGTTCTGCCTCACCTATGAAACCTATGCCGCCTTCTACCAGCCGCACTGCATCTCCTTTGAGCACGCCTGGCACCTGCTGCGGCTGCTGGAGCGTGAGGTGGAGCTCAAGGCCGGTACCTGCCCGGCGTGTGAGGGCTTCATGGTCGTCGACGTGCTCAGGATGCCGGGCGCCGTGTGCACCTGGTGCGAGAGCGAGGCACGCGCGCCGGCGGCAGCCGGGGCCCGCAGCCCGGTGCGTTTCCCAGCGCTGGCCGCGCGGCGTGCCGTGGCGCTGCGCAGCAGGACCGTGACGGCGGCGGCCGGGTAGAATGACGGCGCGCGGTGTGCCGCGCTCCGATGCCAGCGCGCCAACCCGCCAACGTTTTCGCAGGACCCTACGTCGACCGCGCGAGCGCGCTGCGGAAGGACGCCGCATGGCTGGACACTGCGCTCGGCGCGGCCGACTCGCGCTTCGTACCGGTGTGGCGCACGCAGAACCTGATCGATCGTGGTCCGACCCCGGCCGCCGTGCTGTTGCCGCGCGCGGCGCTGCGGGCCCTGGACGCGAGCGAGGCGATCCTGCTCGGACGTTTCCGGGGCGCGGCTGCCTTTGCCGTCGAGCTGATGGCGCAGGCGCCTGCGGTGCCCGGGCTCGACGCGGAGTTCACGGATTTACGGCTCGCCGGCGGGCTGCTACCGCCCGACGAGGCGGGGCTGCTCGCGTACGCGCGCGCGATGGTCTGGTGGCGCCACCGCCACCGGAATTGCGGCGTCTGCGGCGCACCGACCGTCGCTTCCGAGGCGGGCCACGTCATGACGTGCACGCGGGCCGACTGCGCGACCGAGTTCTTCCCGCGGATTGATCCGGCGATCATCGTGCTGGTCACGGACGGCGAGCGTGCGCTGCTCGGTCGCCAGGCGTCCTGGCCGACCGGGCGCTACTCGACCATCGCGGGGTTCGTTGAGCCCGGCGAAAGTTTGGAGGATGCCGTTGTGCGCGAGGTGCGCGAGGAAACGGCCGTCGAGGTGATCGACCTCGAGTATCAGTCCTCGCAGCCGTGGCCGTTCCCGTCGTCGCTGATGGTGGGCTTCGTGGCTCGCGCGCGAGACACGAGTGTCGCCTGTCCCGACGGCGAGCTGGAGGATGCGCGTTGGTTCACGCGGGCCGAGCTTGCGACTGGCACACCTAAGCTGCCGCCACCGCAGTCGATCTCATTCCGCCTGATCGCCGATTGGTACGAGGGCGGAACCGGGAGGCGCCTGATCGACGAGCCCGGCGCGGCTGTCTGGTCGCAGCGGCGCTGACCGCGGCGCGGTACGCTTCGTGCTCGCGGCTTGTCTCGCGGGCGGTCTCGATGCGATGGAGGGTGCACTGGCTGATTCGGCTGCCGACGCACGCTAGGATGGCCGCATGTGTCTTGTGGTCCTCGCCTGGAACGCTGTCTCTGGCCAGCGGCTGGTGCTCGTCGGAAACCGCGACGAGCTGCACGCCCGGCCGACGGCAGCGATGGGCTGGTGGCGCAGGCCGCGCCTGCTCGCCGGCCGTGACCTCAGCGCCGGCGGCACCTGGCTCGGGGTCGACGGCCGCGGTCGCGTCGGCGTCGTCACCAACTTCCGCGGCGGCGCACCGCCGCCGCCGGCCGCGCCGTCGCGCGGCACGCTGATCCCGCGCTACCTCGCGGGCGAGCTCAGCCCGGCGGCGTTCCTCGGCGCGCTCGCGTCCGACGCTGACCGCTACGCCGGATTCAGCCTGCTGGTCGCCAACGAGCACGAGCTCGGCTATTTCTGCAACCGCGACGCCGGGCCGCCGCGATTGCTCGCAGCCGGCATCTATGGCTTGAGTAATGCGACCCTCGACTCACCGTGGCCGAAGCTCGTCAACAGCCGCGCGGCGCTCGCCGAGCGCCTCGCGGCCCCGCCACGCGCTGCCGCGCTGCTGGACCTGCTCGCCGATCGCGCCCCGGCCGCCGATGGCGAGCTGCCGGACACCGGCGTCGGGCTTCCCGAGGAGCGCCGGCTGTCCCCCGCGTTCATCCTCGGGACGGAGTACGGCACCCGTTCCACCACTGCGCTGGTGCTCGGCACCGATGGCCACGGCGCAGTCATCGAGCGCAGCTACGCCGCGGACGGCAGCCCGAGCGGGACGCGGCGCTTTCGCCTGTCGCGCCGCGCGCCTCCAGACGCCGGTTGAGGACACCCTCATCGGGCGCGCCCCGGCCACCGCCGCAGCGCAACCTCACCCTTGACGGTCGTCGCATAATTATGCATCATGCCTGCACTTTTATGCAAAACGAATTGCAGCACCACGGCCCGGCAGCGCAGGCAGACCGGCGCGATGCGCTCCGGCGCATCATCCGCAGCGGCGAGGTCGGGCGACAGGCCGAGCTCGTGCGGCTGCTGAAGCGCGCGGGCTACACCGTCACCCAGTCGAGCGTCAGCCGCGACCTGCGCGACCTCGGCGTCGCCAAGGTCGGCGACCGCTACGTGCTCGCCGACGATGCCGCCGCGCCGGTTGCGGGCCTCAAGGCAGTTGCGGCATTCGTGCAGGGCGTGATGCCGTCCGGTCCCAATCTCACGGTCGTCCGCACGACGATCGGCTCGGCGCAGAGCGTGGCACTCGCCATCGACCGCGCGCGCTGGCCCGAAGTCGTCGGGACCCTGTCGGGCGACGACACGATCTTCATCGCCACCGCGACCCCGGGCGCGCAGCGCGTCGTCCTCGACCGCCTGCGCTCCCTCGACAGCCGCTGAAGGGCGCCCATGACCACCACGACTCAGGGCACGACGCCCATCCTGCTCGCTTTCTCCGGCGGCCTCGACACGTCCTTCTGCGTGCCGTGGCTGAAGGAGACGTACGGGCGACCGGTCATCACGGTCACGATCGACACCGGGGGCATCGACCCCGCGGCGGCGCGAACGCTCGCGGCCCGCGCGCACGCGCTCGGCGCCAGCGCCCACCACCTGGTGCCCGCCAAGGCCGACTATTTCGAGCGCGTGCTGAAGTACCTGCTAATCGGCAACGCCCGCCGCGGCCAGCTGTACCCGCTGTGCGTCGGCGCCGAACGCGTCGTGCAGGCCCAGACGATCGCCACGATGGCCAACGAGCTCGGCGCCACGACCGTGGCGCACGGCTGCACGGCAGCCGGCAATGACCAGGTGCGCTTCGAGGTCGCGCTGCGCACGCTCGCACCGAAGCTCGAAATCCTCGCGCCGGTGCGCGATCGGGCGTTCAAGCGGCCCGACCAGCTCAGGTTCCTCGAGGAACGAAAGCTTCCGGTACCCCCGTACGGTGCCGCCTACTCCGTCAATCGCGGGCTGTGGGGCGTCACGATCGGCGGCAAGGAGACGCTGACCTCGGCCCACAGCATTCCGGAATCGGCGTGGGTGCTGACGCGCGACGCATTCACGACGCCGCGCGCACCCGCGCGTCATGCGATCGGGTTCGAGCAGGGCGTTCCGGGATCGCTCGACGGCGCGGGGCTCGAGCCCGTCGCCCTGATCGAGAGGCTCGAGGAGCTTGCCGCACCGTTCGGGGTCGGCCGCGGCATCCATCTCGGCGATACCGTGATCGGCACCAAGGGCCGGGTGGCGTTCGAGGCGCCGGCCGCCGACGTGCTGCTGACCGCGCACCGCGAACTCGAGAAGCTGGTGCTGACCGGTCGGCAGGTGCGCATCAAGGAACTTGTGGCCGGCCCTTACGGCGACCTCGTGCACGAGGGTCAGCACCTCGATCCCGTCTGTCGTGACATCGAGGCGCTGCTGCGGTCCTCCCAGGAGCGCGTGACCGGCGAGGTCACGGTGCTGCTGCGTCCCGGCAGCGTGTTCGTCGAGGGCGTCTCCTCGCCGTTCTCGCTGCTGGCCGCGTCCAAGGGCGTGTACGGCGAGGCCGCCGGCGAATGGACGCCGGCCGATGCGCTCGGCTACTCCAAGATGCTGGCGCTGCCCGGGGTCTTCTACACGCGCGCCGGCGAGAATCCGGGGGATCAGCGCCAGTGAAATCGGTGGTCGTCGACAAGATCGCCTCGGTCACGCAGGCCTGCGGGCTCGGCCACGAGCTCCGGATCTCCGCGGACATCCCCTGCGAGGAAGGGGTGGTGCTGGTCGTGGAGATACTGAGCAACAAGAGCACCTACAACACCCTCGAGCTCACCAGCGGACGGATGGCGAAGGTCGCGAAGGGCGACATCGTCGCGGGCGCCCTCGGCCACCGCAAGGCGCTGTTCGGGTATTCCGGGCACGTCCCCGAGTCGGTGCGCCCGGGTGATGTGATCCAGCTGCTGAACATGGGCGGCGTGCTCGGCATCTGCGACTCGGTTAACGCCGACAAGGGCCGGCCGTTCGACTGCCGGGTACTGGGCGTCGTGCTGCAGTTTCCCTACCTCGGCGAGCGGATTGGCGTCCCGGCCCGGATCGGCTACAAGCCGCTCGACTTCGATGCGCCGCTCGACACGCAAGACGTCCCGGTGATCGCGCTCGCCGGCACCTGCATGGAGGCGGGCAAGACCGCCGCGGCCTGCGCGATCATCGCGCGCATGCGCCACCGGGGACTCGCCGTGCACGCCTTCAAGGCCACGGGCGTGTCGCTGCGCCGGGACATCCTGGCGATGGAGGACGCCGGCGCGCGCAAAAGCATGATATTCACGGACTTCGGCGTCGGCACGACGACGGCGAAGGTGGGCCCCGCGCTCACGCGCACGATGCTGACCGAGATGGCCCAGGGCGCGCCCGACGTGATCGTGTTCGAGCTCGGCGACGGCCTGCTCGGCACCTACGGGGTCGAGGCGATCCTCGCCGCGCCCGACATCCGCAAGGCGATCACCGGGCTCGTGCTGTCGGCGAACGATCCCGTCGCGGCGTGGGGCGGCGTCAAGCTGCTGCGCGAGAAGTTCGGCATCGAGCCGACGGTCGTTACCGGGCCGGCGACCGACAACCAGGTCGGCGTCGACATCATCGCCGAGCAGCTGGGCGTGGCGGCCTTCAACGCCATCACGAGCGGCGCGGGGCTCGGCGACCGGGTGATCGATGCAGCCGGGCTCGCCGAGCGCTTCCCGGTCAAGCCGACGACCGAATGAGCGCCGTGGACCGCGTCCCGACCCTGGTACTCGGCGGCACCGGCTACGTGGCGGGCGAGCTGCTGCGGCTGCTGGCGCTGCATCCGCGCCTCGAGCTGCGCGCGGCGGTGTCCGACTCGAAGCCTGGCGCGCGGCTCGCCGCGGCGTTTCCCCACCTCGCACCGGTGTATCCGGAGACGGCGTTCGTCGGGGCCGCCGATGCCGAGGAGCTGATCGCCCGGCTGCCCGTGAGCGCCGTGCTCGCGGCGGCGCCGCACGGCGTGTCGGCGGGCCTGATCGACCGGCTGCTCGCGAGTGCCGCTTCCGCGGGCACGCGGCCGCGCGTGGTCGACATCTCCGCCGACTATCGCTTCGCCGACCCCGAGGCCTACGCCGCCGTCTACGGCCGTCCGCACGGCGCGCCGGCGCGGCTGCGCGAGTTCACCTGCGCCGTGCCCGAGCACCTTGCGACGCTCGCAACACCGTACGTCTCCCATCCGGGCTGCTTCGCGACCGCGATGCTGCTCGCGGTCGTGCCGCTGCTGAAGCTCGGCCTGGTCGAGCCGGTCTTCTACGTCGCCGGCGTCACCGGCAGCAGCGGCTCCGGCCGCACGCCGGTCGACGGCACGCACCATCCGCAGCGGCACAGCGACCTCTATTCCTACAGCGCGCTGACGCATCGCCATGCGCCCGAGGTCGTGGCGATTGCGCGGGCGATCACCGGGCGCGAGGCGGAGCTTCACTTCGTCCCGCATTCGGGACCCTTCGCCCGCGGCATTCATGCGACCACCCAGGCGCGACTGGTCGCGCCGATGACGGCCGGGGAGCTCCAGGCCGTGCTCGCCGCGTTCTATTCCGGGCAGCCGTTCGTGCGCGTGCTCGGCCAGGCGCCGCGCCTCAAGGACGTCGTCACCAGCAACTTCGCGCAGCTGTCGGTCAGCACGGACGGGCGCACCGTCGCGGTCATGAGCGTCCTCGACAACCTGACCAAAGGCGCCGCCGGCGGCGCCGTCCAGTGGATGAACCGCCTGTACGGCTGGCCCGAAACGACCGGGCTCGCCGCGCCCGCGCCCGGCTGGACCTGATGACGCACCCGATCCCGACGAGCGCCCCGATGCCGCCTGCAACTGCCAAGGCTCCCGCAGAAGACCCCATCGCCGGCCATCTGGCACGCGTCTTCGCCGAGTACCCCCTCGAGATCGTGCACGCCGAAGGCGTGTGGCTGCATGCGCGCGACGGGCGTCGCGTACTCGATTGCTATGGCGGCCATGCGGTCGCGGCGCTCGGTTACGGGCATCCGCGCTGGATCGCGGCGTTCGAGCGCCAGGCACGCGAGGTGCTGTTTCAGACCAATGCCATTCCGATGGCGGTGCGGGACCGCGCCGCTGCCCGCCTCGTTCGCTTCGCGGGGCTCGGCCTCGACCGCGTGTTCTTCGTCAACTCCGGCGCCGAGGCGAACGAGAACGCGCTCAAGCTCGGCTTCAAGCTGACCGGGCGGCGCGAGGCGGTGGCGCTGGAGCACGGCTGGCACGGCCGCACCGCAGCTGCCGGTGCGGTCACCTACGGCGCGCGAGAAAAATGGTACGGCTTCCCGCAGGCGCCCTTCGATGTCAGCTGGGCGTCGCGCACCGATCCTGCCGCGGCGGCCGCGCAGATCGGCGCCGGGACCGCCTGCGTGATCGTCGAGCCCGTGCAGGGCCTCGCGGGTGCGTTCGACGTGCCGGCCGAGGTGCTGGCAGCGCTGCGCCGCCGCTGCACGGAGGTGGGGGCCCTGCTCATTTTCGACGAAGTGCAGTGCGGGGTGGGCCGCACCGGCTGGCCGTTCGGCGCCAACCGCGCGGGCGTCACACCCGACATCTTGACGACCGCCAAGGCACTCGGCGCCGGTTTTCCGGTCTCGGCGATGCTGCTCTCGCCCGCGATCGCCAGCCAACTGAAGGTCGGGGACCTCGGTACGACCTTCGGAGGCGCCCCGCTCGCGTGCGCGATCGTCGAGACCGTGATCGACATCATCGAGTCGGAGGGACTGCTGGAGAACGTGCGGCGCATGTCCGACCTGATCCGCGCGACCTGCGTCACGGGCCCGGTCACGGCCATCCAGGGCGCGGGTCTGCTGCTCGGCCTGCGGACTAGCCGGTTGGCCAAGGACGTGCAGCGCGAGCTGCTCGCGCGCGACATCTTCACGGGCACCGCCGCCGATCCTCACATCGTGCGACTGCTGCCGCCGTTCACGCTCGCCGAGCAGCACGTCGCAGTGCTCGCCGAGGTGCTGCGGAGCCTGCCCGCATGAGCGCGCACGCCGGACACTTCGTCGACCTCGCCGATCTCGGCCGCGACGGCGTGGTGGAGCTTCTGGCGCTCGCTGAGCGGTTGCAGCGCCGGCCCGAGCCGCACGCGCTCGCCGACCGCATCCTCGGCCTCGTGTTTCTGAACCCGTCGCTGCGGACGCTGGCCTCTTTCCAGGCGGCCGTCGCGCGCCTCGGCGGCGCCTCGTTCGTCATCACGCCGGGCCAGGGCAGCTGGGCGCTCGAGTCGCGCGTCGGCATTGCGATGACTGGCGCAGCCGCCGAACACATCCGCGAGGGTCTGCCGACGCTCGCCTCGTACTGCGATGCGCTCGGCATTCGCGCCTTCGCCGAAGGCCGCGACCTCGCGGCCGACCTCGCCGACGAGCACTTCAAGGCAATGGTGGCGCTCGTCGACAAGCCGGTGATCAACATGGAGTCGGCGATCAACCATCCGTGCCAGGCGCTCGCGGACTGGAAGACGCTCGACGACTGCCAGGTGCCGGAACGCTCGAAGTTCGTGCTCTCGTGGGTCAACCATCCGCGGGCGCTGCCGCTCGCCGTGCCGGCGGCAACCGTGCACATGGCGGCGCTGCGCGGCCACGAGGTCGTCGTGCTGCGACCGGAGGGTTACGCGCTGCCGCCGGCCGTGATGGCCAAGGCGCGCGCCGCGGCCGTCGGCGGCGCGGTGACCGAGACGGACGATCGCGCGAGCGCGCTCAAGGGCGCTCACGTCGTCTACGCCAAGGAGTGGGGCTCGACCGCTCATTATGGCGATGCGGCCAGGGATGCCGATCTGCGCAGCCGGCTCGGCGGCTGGCAGGTACGCGAGTCGTGGTTCGCGGATGCCGCCGCGGACTGCCGGCTGATGCACTGTCTGCCGGTGCGGCGCAACGTCGCCGTGGCCGACGAGGTGCTGGACGGTCCTCGCAGCGTCGTACTCCGCGAGGCACACAATCGTCTGGTCGTGCAGATGGCGGTGCTGCACCGCCTGCTCGCCTGAGCGGATTCACCGCGCCCACATCAGAGGTCTGCCATGGACTACCGCCCCGAACAAGCCGTTGCGATTCGCGCGATGCGCAACGCCGCACCGTACATCCGCATGTACAAGGGCAAGGTGTTCATCGTCAAGGTTGGCGGGGCCCTGTTCGGGAATCCCTCTGCGACGCGCTCGCTGATGGAGCAGGTGGCGATCCTCCACCAGGTCGGGATCCGGGTCGTGCTGGTCCACGGCGGCGGCCCGCAGCTCGATGAGATGCAGCGCTCGCTGGGACTCGAGCCGAAGATGGTCGATGGCCGGCGCGTCACCGACGACAGGACCATCGACATCACGATCATGGTGCTGAACGGGCTGCTGAACACCCGGCTGCTCTGCAACTGCCGGCAGCTAGGCATCAAGGCGGTGGGGCTGTCGGGCATCGACGGGAGCCTCGTGCGCGCGCACCGCCGCCCGCCGGTGCGCGCATCCGACGGCAGCCTCGTCGACTATGGCCAGGTCGGCGACATCGAGAGCATCGATCCGGACGTACTGCAGCGACTGCTCGACGACGGCTACATGCCGGTCGTCAGCCCGCTGTGCTGCGACGCGCAGGGCGCGGTGCTGAACATCAACGCCGACACCGTGGCGGCGAACATCGGTGGTGCGCTCGGTGCCGAAAAGCTGCTGCTGTGCACCGGCGCCGCCGGCATCTTCGAGCAGCTCGACGACCCCTCGACGCTGGTCTCGTACACGGACCTCGCCGGGCTCAAGCGACTGGAGGCCGGCGGCAGCTTCGCAGACGGCATGATGCCGAAGGCCGACGCGATCGAGGCGGCGATCCGCGGCGGCGTGCGGCGCGTGCACGTGATCTCGTTCAAGTCGACGGATGCGCTGCTCGCCGAGGTGTTCACCAACGAGGGGCTCGGCACGCTGATCGTCGCCGACGTCAAGGCGCTGTCGGCAGCCGAGCAGCAGCCGGGAGTGGCCGGACCATGACGCGCCTCTGGGACCGCGGCGCGCCGCTGGATGCCCGCGTGCTCGCCTATACCGCAGGCGAGGACCATGCGCTCGACGACCGGCTGGTCCGGTACGACGTCACCGCCTCGATCGCCCACGCCGAAGGACTGCACGCGGCCGGGCTCCTGACCGCGACCGACCTCGCCGCGCTTGTCACGGCGCTGACCGAGATCGGCGCGGACCATGCCCGCGGCGGGTGGCGCGTCACGCTCGCCGAGGAGGACGGCCAGACCGCCCTCGAGTCGCGACTGACCGCACGCCTCGGCGCCGCTGGCGGGCGCATTCATCTCGGCCGCTCGCGCAACGACCAGGTGCTCGCCGCACTGCGCCTGTACCTGCGGGACGCGGTCGAGATGCTGCGCTCCGGCGCCGATGCGGTCGCGGCCGCGCTCGAGGCCCTGGGCGCGCGGCATCCGGGCGTCGTGCTGCCCGGTTACACGCACATGCAGCAGGCGATGCCGAGCAGCGTCGCGCTGTGGGCGGCCGGCTTCGCGGCCGAGGTGCACGACGATGCCGAGGGATTGCGGCTCGCCCACCGGCGCATCGGCAAGAACCCGCTCGGCTCCGCCGCCGGTTACGGTACGCCGGGCCTGCCGATCGACCGCGACGAGACGATGCGCCGGCTCGGATTCGCGACCAACCACGAGCCGGTCACGGCGGTGCAGCTGTCGCGCGGTAAAGCCGAGGCGACGGTACTGTTCGAGATCGCGCTGCTGATGACCGACCTCGGGCGGCTCGCGAGCGACCTGCTGCTGTTCTACACGCAGGAGTTCGGCTACGTGATGCTGTCCGAAGCGTTCACGACCGGGTCGTCGATCATGCCGCAGAAGCGCAACCCCGACGTGTTCGAGCTGATCCGCGGCCGTTCCGCCACCGCGCAGGGCTGCCTGACGGAGGCGCTCGGCATCATCGGCAAGCTGCCGAGCGGCTACCATCGTGACCTGCAGCTGCTGAAGCTGCCGCTGTTCCGCGGCATCGACCTCGCCGCCCAGACACTCGACATCCTGCCGGCGGCACTCGAGGGCGTCCGCTTCCGCCCCGAGAACATCCGACTCGACCCGGCCATCAATGCCGCAGAGCGCGCCAACCGGCTGGTCGTCGACGAAGGGATTCCGTTTCGCGATGCCTACCGGCGCGTGGTGGCGGAGCTCGCTAAGAAATAGCGGCGCGATTCACTCGTCGAGGCCGAGAGCGAATCCGGCCTCGATCTCAGAGTTACGGTAGACGCGAAACGAGATCAGCGTCTCCGACTCGACGATGCCCGGCACCTGGTGCATGCGCTGGCTGACGATATCCGCAAGATCCTCGTTGCGGGGCGCCCGGACGATCGCCACGAGGTCATAGCGCCCGGCGACCGAGTAGACCTCGGTGACCCCGTCGAGCTCCGCGAGCGAGACGGCCAGCTGGTTGATCTCCTGCGTCTTGGCCTTGATCAGCACGACGGCGGTCACTGACATGATGCACCTCGGTAGGCGGACTCAACGGACGCCCGACAGCGGCTCGATCGGGAACTCACCGGGCCCCTGGGACCACCAGGCGCCGGGCCAGCCGCGGTGATCATAGCGAGTCGGCCCGCCGGACGGGGAGCGCCGTGCCGACCGCGCGAGATCCTCATGCGCCGAGCAGCTGCGCATGGAAGCGCAGGTGATCGGCGATGAACGTGCTGATGAAGTAGTAGCTATGGTCGTAGCCAGGCTGCATCCGCAGCTCGATCGCCTGCCCGGACAGGCGGCCGGCGTCGGTGAGGGCGTGGGGGTTGAGCTGCTCGTCGAGAAATTTGTCGGCCGTTCCCTGATCGACCAGGATCGTGCCGCCACGCGCCCGCCTCGCGAGCAGTGCACTCGCGTCGTAGTCCGCCCACCTGCCCCGGTCGGGCCCCAGGTAGCCGGTGAACGCCTTCTCGCCCCACGGGCACCTCATCGGCGCCGCGATCGGCGCGAAGGCCGAGACCGAGCGGTAGCGATCGGGGTTCTTGAGCGCCGCGACGAGCGCACCGTGGCCTCCCATCGAGTGCCCGAAAATGCCCTGGGCGTCGGAGCTGGCCGGAAAGTGGCTCGCGATGACCGCCGGCAGCTCGCTGGTCACGTAGCTGTACATCCGATAGTGATCCGACCAGGGGGCTTCGGTCGCATCGACGTAGAACCCGGCGCCGAGGCCGAAGTCCCAGCTCGCATCATCGCCCGGGACGCGCGGGACGCGCGGGCTCGTGTCGGGGGCGACCAGCATCAGGCCGAGCGCCGCCGCGAGGCGCTGCGCACCGGCCTTCATCATGAACGTCTCCTCGGTGCAAGTCAGGCCCGCGAGGTAGTACAGCACCGGGACGCGGCGCGCCTTCGCCTGCGGTGGCGTAAATACCGCGAACCGCATCGGTGAACGCGTCTCGACCGAGTCGTGCAGGTGGAAGCTGACGGCCCCGCCAAAACACGCATGGCTGGCGAGCGTCGCCGGCGCAGTGGCCGCCGACGGCATCGCCGATGAGGAGGCCTCACTCAAGCCCTCAGCACGCCTTTCGCTTTCGCCGTATGCGTCGCGAGCACGTCCATCAGTGCCGGGGACAGGCAGTCGTAGGGCTCGAGCTTCAGCTCCTTGAGCCGCGCCCTGACGGCCGGCATCTGCTCAGGCTTAGCCGCACCCGCCTCGATGATCGAGGAGACGAACGCCGCGAACTCGGGCGCAGCCCACCCTTTGTCCTTCGACAGTTCCACGTGGACGAAATCGAGCCCGTAGAACGGGTGCGCCTTGTTCTCGATGCGCCCGTACATGTGCACGCCGCAGCCGCTGCAGGCGTAGCGCTGGATCGCGGCGGACGGGTCGACGACCTTGAGCTTGTGGCCGTTCGCGGTGACGGTCAGCTTGTCCCGCGGCACGACCGAGACGACCGAGAACATCGCGCCCATGGGCTTCCAGCACTTGGTACAGCCGCAGGCGTGATTGTGGGCGACGTTGCCCTTGATCGTGACGGTCACCGGGTCCTTCGTGCAGTGGCAGGTCAAGGTGCCGCCGGCGAAGTTCGCGGCACCTTGCTTGACGCCCTTGTCGACGGACGGATGGATTGAAATAGTGCTCATCGGAACCCCCTCGGGTACGTTAGTAAGTAACGACGCTGCGGATGGACTCACCCGCATGCATCAGGTCGAACGCGGTGTTGATCTTGTCGAGCGGCATTACGTGCGTGATCAACGGGTCGATCGCGATCTTGCCGTCCATGTACCAGTCCACGATCCTCGGCACGTCGGTGCGGCCCCGGGCGCCGCCGAACGCCGTGCCCTTCCAGACCCGGCCCGTGACCAGCTGGAATGGCCGCGTCCTGATCTCCTGGCCGGCGCCGGCGACGCCGATGATCACCGAGACGCCCCACCCGCGGTGGCAGCATTCGAGCGCCTGGCGCATCAGGTCGACGTTCCCGACGCACTCGAAGCTGTAGTCAGCCCCGCCGTCGGTGAGCGCCACGAGGTACTGCACGAGATCGCCTTCGACCTCCTTCGGATTCACGAACTGCGTCATCCCGAACTTCTCGGCGAGCGGCCTGCGTTTCGGATTGACGTCGACGCCGATGATCTTGTTCGCCCCGACGAGCCGCGCACCCTGGATGACGTTGAGGCCGATGCCGCCGAGGCCGAATACGACCACGTTGGCGCCCGCCTCCACCTTGGCGGTGTTGATCACCGCCCCGATACCGGTCGTGACGCCGCAGCCGATGTAGCAGACCTTGTCGAAGGGCGCATCGTCGCGGATCTTCGCGACCGCGATCTCCGGCAGCACCGTGTAGTTCGAGAACGTCGAGCAGCCCATGTAGTGGTGCACTTTCTCGCCGCCGATCGAGAAGCGGCTGGTGCCGTCCGGCATCACGCCCTTGCCCTGGGTCGCGCGGATGGCCGTGCACAGGTTGGTCTTGCGAGAGGTGCAGCTCTTGCACTGCCGGCACTCGGGCGTATAGAGAGGGATCACGTGGTCGCCCTTCTTCACCGACGTGACCCCCGCGCCGACGTCGACCACGATCCCCGCTCCCTCGTGCCCGAAGATGACGGGGAACAGGCCCTCGGGGTCCGCGCCCGAGCGCGTGAACTCATCGGTGTGGCAGATGCCCGTGGCCTTCAGCTCCACCAGCACCTCGCCGGCCTTCGGCCCGTCGAGATCCACGGTCACGATCTCGAGCGGCCGGCCGGCGGCGTAGGCAATCGCAGCACGGGTTTTCATCGATCGGCTCCTCATCGTTGCCGGCAGGTGGGCGCCTCAGGCGGCGTCGGGCTGTGCTTCGGGGCGGGCGCCCGAAAACGCCGGCTGCGCCTCCAGCGCGGCGCTGATCGCCACCAGCGTCGGAAACGCCGACAGATCGCAGTCGACGCGGCGCGCATTGTAGATCTGGGGTACGAGGCAGATGTCGGCGAGCGTGAGGCCGGCACCGTACAGGTGCCGGCCGTCCGTCGAGAACCTGCGCGCCTGCTCCTCGAGCCCGCGAAAACCCTCGCCTATCCAGTGGCGGCTCCAGGTTTGCACTGCGCCCTCGTCCTGATGGAGCGGACCCCGCAGGTAGTTGCGCACGCGCAGGTTGTTGAGCGGGTGAATGTCGCAGGCGATCGCCTGCGCCATCGAGCGGACCATCGCCCGGCCGAACGGATCCGCGGGCAGCAGCGGCGGCGCCCGATGGGTTTCGTCCAGATACTCGATGATCGCGAGCGACTGGCTGATGACGGCGCCGCCATCCTCGAGCGCCGGGATCAGTCCCTGGGGATTGAGCGCCGTGTACTCGGGCGAGCGGTGCTCGCCGGTCGCGAACTTCTTGGGAATGCTCTGGTAGACGAGGCCCTTGACGTTGAGCGCGATCCGCACGCGATACGCCGCGGAGCTCCGCCACATCGTGTACAGCTTCATCGCGAGGCCTCCCGCGAAAATACGACCGTCGCTGACGGACGCAGCTTCGGGCGCACCACGACCGTGCCGGCCAGCTTGTCGTGCCAGCCCTGCTTGCGCCTGTCCCAGCCGACCCACATAAGCCCGAGCAGCAGCGGGATGGTCGACACGAAGTAGCCGAGGTAGCGAACCACGAGTTGACGCGTCGATGGGGTCACCCCGGTCTTGGCATCCACGATCCGGGCGTGGATCACCATCTTGCCGGGCGTCGCGCTGCGGCGGAGCCAGAAAAACACAATCAGCACGGCGGGCACGATGTACGTAACCACGAAGTCCGCAGGGCTCGGGGCAAGTTCGGCCGCAAGCGCCTCTGCGGAGACGCTCGCCGGGTCCTTTAGCAACTGATCGACGAGTGGGCTCGGGGCGCTCTCGTACAGCAAGCCCAGCAACAGGATGATGGGCAACACCCAGGCACTGTCGATCAGAAAAGCGAGCACCCTGAGCCAGAAGCCGACGTATTCGAGCTCGCCCGCCGGCGGATCGTTCGGTGGCGCAGCTGCTTGCGGAGCGCCGCTCACAGCACCCGGCCCGGGTTCAGGATGTTGCGCGGATCGAGCGTCGCCTTCAGTGTCCGCATCAGCCCGATTTCGGCGGGGCTCCGCGACTTGCCGAGGTAGCCGCGCTTCAGGACTCCGATGCCGTGCTCGGCCGACACCGACCCGAATCCCTCGAGCGCGCCGTAGACCCTGGCATCGAGCGCCGCGATGTCGGGCGCGGTCTTCGGCGCTGCGACGATGTGCAGGTTGCCATCGCCCAGATGCCCGAAGATGAACAGCGGAACTTCGCGCAGCAGCGGTGCGGCCACCCGTTGCACCTCGCGCAGGTACTCGTCCATGCGCGCGATCGGCAGCGAGATGTCGTAGGCCGTCACCGGCATCAGATGCATCATCAGCTCGCCCGCCGATTCGCGGATCCGCCACAGGCGCGCGCTGTCCTCGAGCGAGCGGGCGAGCACGGCATCGGCAGCGGATCCGCCGTCTATCAACCGTGCCAGCAGCGTCTCGAGGCGGTCGCTGTCGACGGCCGGTTCGAGCGCCTCAAGCTCGACCAGCGCGTAGTAAGGATGCCGCGCTGCAAACGGCCGCGGGCCGGTCAGCACCTTCGAGGCCGCGAACTCGTAGTAGTCGGACCACATCGCCTCGAACGAGCCGAGCTGCCCGCCGAGCGCAGCGCGCGCCTCGCGTAGCACCGCGACGAGGCCGGCGAAGGACGGGACCGCGACCAGCGCCGTGAGCCGCTCGGGCGGCGCGGGGTGCAGGCGCAGCACGGCCCGCGTCACGACGCCGAGCGTACCCTCGGTGCCGATGAACAGCTGCTTCAGATCGTAGCCGGCGTTGTTCTTGAGCATCGAGTTCATCGAAGACAGCACCGTACCGTCGGCGAGCACCGCCTCGAGGCCGAGCACCAGCTCGCGCGTCATGCCGTAGCGGATCACCCGGTTACCGCCGGCATTGGTCGCGATGTTGCCGCCGATCTGGCAGGAGCCGCGCGCGCCGAGGTCGAGCGCGAACTGCAGTCCGTGGGGTGCCACTTCCCCGTGAATGGCCGCGAGCACCGTCCCCGCGCGCACGGTGAGCGTCCCGCCATCGGCATCGATCGCCTCGATCCCGCTGAGCCGTTCGAGCGACAGGGACAGTTCGCCCGGTAACGGCGTCGCCCCGCCGGCGAGACCGGTGAGCCCGCCCTGGACCACCACCGGCTGCGAGGCGTTGTGGCACTGCCGCAGAATCGTCGCGACATCGTGCGTCGAGCGCGGCCGGAGCACCGCGGCGGGCCGGCAGGCGTTGAGCCGCGTCCAGTCGGCGTGATAGCGGCTGCCGATCGCCTCCCCGGTCAGCACGCCGCCCGGCCCGAGCTCCGAATCGAGGCTTTCGAGCAGCGCGGCGGTCGGTTGCGTCATGGGGGGCAGATCTGGGCAGGTCGCCTCGCGAGCGGCGGGCAGACTATGGTTCCACCTCGCGGCCGGCGTTTCAACACGGGGTTAGCGTCCGGGTGCGTGCGGCGGTCGGCGCTCGCCCGGAGCCAGCGAACATCCCGACCGTTGAAGTGACCAGAGGGGCGGGCTGATGCGCGATCTCGCCGGCCCGCCCCCAGGCCGGCGCCAGCTCTCAGTGACCGCTCCCCGCGTAGCGCAGCTCGCCGGCCGAAATGCGCAGCGCCAGGCGGTTCTGCTGCGGCGGCAGCGGACAGGTGGCGAAGGAAGTGAACGCGCACGGTGGATTGTAGGCCTTGTTGAAGTCGACCACGACCGTCCCGGCGGCCGGCAACGACGCGGACAGAAAGCGGCCGCCGCCGTAGGTTTCGTGACCCGAGGTCGCGTCGGCAAACATCACGAACAGCTCGTCGGCGCCAGGCTCCTCGAGCAAGGCATCGAGCCGCCATTGGCGCCCGTCGCGATCGAAGACGATCGCGCCGGGCGATTGCATGTCGATCTCCATGCCGAGCACGTTGACGATCGGCACGTGCCGCGGCGGATCGTAGGGCTCGAAGCGCGCGGTAATCGCCCAGCCCGGATCGACCGGGAAGTAGTCGAGGCCCCGGAACTCCTGCCGCGCGCGGCTCGCCCGGTCCCGGACCCGCAGGCCAAACTGCCCGCCCCGCTCGATGACGAAGAACTGGATCGATCCGCAGCTGAGCACCGTCGGCGCGCCGCTGAGGTCGGACTTGAGGTCCTCGGCGAGCACCGGGCTGCCTGCCAGCTGCACGCAGCCGCCGCGCTCAGCCTCGAAGCGGACGGAACCGCCCGACAGGATGAACCGGCCGGCGCGGGATGCTAGCTGCGGATCGTTCAGCGAGATGGCGTTGGAGCGGTCGCGCCCAAACGTGTTGACGCCGTCCTTGAGCCAGTAGAGTCCAACCAGCGTCAGCCAACCCTCCTCGCTGGTCAGGGAGGTGAGCCGATCCGCCCGCCAGGCGGTGAGCGCCGCGGCCTCATCCTGGCTCGCGGGCGGCGCGCCCACGGCAGCGCCGGCCGTCGCGACAGCGAGGGCTGCGAATACGAAGATCTTCCGGAGAGCGATCAAGGCCCGATTTTCCCAATGGCGGACGTCACCGCCCTGCAATCAGGATGGTGGATCCTGGCGGAGTGGGAGGCAAGTCCCGACGGCCGCAACGCCGATCACGGTGCGACGGGCGCCTGGATCCGGCAGTTGCGCGCACGCGACGCGGCAGGGCCGCTGCTCGTCATGCGATGGTTGTCACGTGATCCATTTCGCTATTTTCGCTCGATTGCACTCGCCCACTGCAGCGACAGTCCCTGGGTCGGCGCTTGCAATCCCCGCGGCGACCCATACTGTAAAGGTCGACCGATCGAAGCGAGCCCCGTGCACCTGACACCGCGTCTACTGACCGAACACTGCAGACCCGAGCTGACCGCGCATTTTGGCGCGCTGTCGGCGCACGATCTCTACCTGCGCTTCGGCGCGCACCAGTCACCGGAGTCGGTCGAGCGCTACGTCGCCGGAATCGAGTTTGCGGCGTCGACCTTGCTCGGCGTCTACGACGACAAGTTCCGGCTGCTGGGCGTGATGCATCTGTGCCCGGACGGCGACACCGCAGAGCTCGGGCTCAGCGTGCTCGCCGAGGCGCGGCGCCACGGCGTCGGTACGATCCTGCTGCGGCGCTCGCTCAGCTTCGCGCGCCGGACCGGCGTCACGAAGCTATTCATGCATTGCCTCAGCGAGAACGAGGAGCTGATCCGGCTCGTGCGCGGAGCCGGTGGCCGCATTGCCCACAGCAACGGCGAGGCTGACGCGTTCATCAAGCTTCCGGCTGGCACCGCCTTCAGCACGGCGGTTGATCTCGCCGAAGAGCACGTGGCCCTCGTGCAGTACTCCCTGCTCGCGCAGCGCGCGGCATGGCGAATGGCATTTCACTACGGCCGCTAGCCAGATCGCGACGCCGCCGCGTCAGTCGAGCCGTCGCACCACGAGCGAGACCAGCGTCCCGTCCTCGGCCAGCCGCCCATCGAGCTCGATCGGCTGACAGCAGATCTGACAATCCTCTACATAGCTGAACGAGCCGGCCGTCAGATCGACCGGGGTGTGGAAGGACTCGCCGCAGTACGGGCAGACGACGGCCACGAACTCGCCAAGACCGGCCGCGCCGGGCGCGGCGCCGGGCTCGAACACGGGTTCAAGACCATACAGCGCATCGATGTTCGTCCCGTCGGGGACGTCACCTGCACGATCGGGGGGCGCCCGTTTCATCCTCGATCCCGCCTCAGTGTCCACCGTGGACGATCAGCCCCTCGGCACGGAGCGCCTCGGCAAGCTCTGCCTCGATCCGGGTCGCCTCCGGGCGGCTGATGCGCTGCAGATGCTGCACCGGTCCGGTCAGCACCTCAAGCCCGCGCTTCAGAACGCTGCCGGCCGCGTGGATGCCCGCCTTGTGCTGATCGAAGCGCTCGGCCGGCGAGTACTGCGTCATGCCGACGTACACTCCGTGCGGCCCGCGCGGGCTGTCGGCGTAGTCGAGCAGCACGAGGTACAGGTTGGAGCGGCCACGCGCGACGGCCCGGCAACGCCCCGCCACCTCGTAGGCGAGCGGTAGCCACTCGACGTAGCGCATTGGCAACCAGTCCGGGATCGAGTCGGCGGCCCGCGCCCACAACCGCTCGAGCGCGCCCTCGACGGTGACTGCCATCTCGCCCCGCATGCACAGCTCGTGAATGCACTCAGCGCCGGCGAGGCCGTCGGCGCGCCGTAGTGCCTCGTCCAGCCGTTCGAGCACGCTGGATTTCGACGCCGATCGATACGGCCGCAGCGGCCCCACGCAGCACTCTCCCTACAGGAGCTCCGCGTCGGCGGCTGCGATCACGCCAACGCCACTCGCTATCACCGCCGCATGCATCAGCGCGCGCGGCAGCAGCTGCGAGGCGTAGAACGAGGCGCAGTCGAGCAACGCGCCCGCCTGGCGGGGGTCGAGCGCGGCACCCGGGCCGTGCGCGGCGACTACGCTGCGCGCCCATTGCCAGCCGCCGCACACATAGCCGATCAGCTGCAGGTAGTTGACTGCCGTGGCCCCGACCAGTTCCGGATCGCCGCGGGCGCCGTTGAGCAAGTACCGGGTCGCCGCCTCGGTGCGATCGATCGCAGCCCCGAGACTGCGTCGCAGGTTCTCGATGCGCCCATCTCCCGCCGGCATCGTCGCCGCGGTCTGCCGCATCTCCGTAACAAGCGCGGCGAGCGCGCGTCCGCCGTCGCGAAGCACCTTGCGCCCGAGCAGGTCCTGGGCCTGGATTCCGTTGGTCCCCTCGTAAATGGCCGTGATCCGCACGTCGCGGTAGCACTGCGCCGCTCCGGCATCCTCGGTGAACCCCATGCCACCCAACACCTGCACCGCGAGCGAGGTCACCTCGATGGCCATGTCGCTGCACCAGGCCTTGACGACCGGAGTCAGCAGGTCAGCGCGTGCCTGCGCGTCCGCGGCGGACGGGCCCTCGGCGTGATGCGCCACATCGAGCGCCACCGCAGCCACGTAGGTAAGTCCGCGCGCCGCCTGCACCAGTGACTTCATCGTCAGCAGCATGCGCCTGACGTCGGCGTGGGCGAGGATCACGGTCGGCTTGCCGGCGGCGTCCCTGCCCTGCAGTCGCTCGCGCGCGTGCTGCACGGCAATCTGGTAGGCGCGCTCGGCGACGCCGAGCGCTTGCTCGCCGACACCGAGGCGCATGTGGTTCATCATCGTGAACATGCAGGCCAGCCCCTGATGCAGGCCGCCGACCAGGAAGGCCTCGGCACCCGGACCATCGCCGAGCGCCAGCACGCAGGTGGGGCTCGCGTGGATGCCCATTTTGTGCTCCACCGACACGCAGCGAATGTCGTTGGCCTCGCCGGACCGGCCGTCGGCGCCGACGCGGAAGCGGGGTGCGACGAACAGCGACAGCCCCTTGACGCCGGGCGGCGCGTTTGGTGCGCGCGCGAGCACGAGGTGCACGATGTTGTCCGCGAGGTCGTGCTCGCCCCAGGTGACGTAGATCTTGCGGCCGCGGAGCCGCCATGACTCGCCGGCGGGCTCGGCACGCGTCGTCACCGTCGACAGGTCCGACCCGGCCTGCGGCTCGGTCAGGCACATCGTGCCGGTCCACTCGCCACTGACGAGCTTCGGCAGGAACCGCTCGCGCAGCGCCGGTGTCGCGTGCTGTGTCAGCGAGGCGATCGCACCGCTGCCGAGCTCGGGGCAGAGCGCGAAGGCCATGTTCGCCGCACCCCACATCTCCACCGTCGCCGCATGCAGCGCGAACGGCATGCCCTGGCCGCCATAGTCGGGCGGGCCGCCGAGCGAGTTCCAGCCATCGGCGACGAAGCGCCGATATGCCTCGCGAAAACCCGGCGGTGTGGTCACGCCGGCCGGCGTGACGCCCGATCCGATGCGGTCGCCGACCGCATTGAGCGGCGCGAGTACCTCGGTCGCGAACCGCGCCGCGCCTTCGAGCACGGCGTCGACGACGTCGGGCGTGACCTCGGCGAAGGCCGGCAGCGCACGGACACAATCGAGGCCGGCGGTATGCTCCAGAACGAAGCGCATGTGCGCGACGGGTGCGACGTAGCTCATGTTGATCCTCAGGCGGCGCGATCAACGGCCGGCGCGGGTTTGCGCCACTGGGCCAGCAGTTCTGCCTCGCAGCGCCGGGCACGGTCGAGGTGCCTGAGCTTGACGTGGCCGTAGCCGCGGATCTGTTCGGGAATGCCGGCAAGCTCCGTGGCGAGCGCGTACCGCGACGCATCGAGCCCGGCCAGCAGCTCCTCCACCAGCGCCTCGTACTCGACGATCAGCCGGCGCTCGAGTTGCCGCTCGGCACTGCGCCCGAACGGATCGAACATCGTGCCGCGCAGCCTGCGCAGCCGCGCCAGCCAGCGAAACGCGGTCAGCATCCACGGACCGAACTCCGTCTTGCGCAGCACACCGGTCACCGGGTCGCGGCGGGCGAGTAGCGGCGGGGCCAGGTTGAACCGCAGCCGGTAACTGCCGGTAAACGTGCCGGCGAGCTGGGCGCGAAACGCCGCGGACGCATACAGCCGCGCCACCTCGTACTCGTCCTTGTAGGCGAGCAGCTTGAAGTAGGCGCGGGCGACGGTTTCCGCCAGGCCCGAGCGTCCCGGGGCGCGCGCTTGCTGCGCCGCTGCGGCGCGATCGACGAGCGAGCGGTAGCGGCGTGCGTAAGCGGCGTCCTGGTAGTCGGTGAGAAAGCGCTCGCGAACCGCGACGATGTCGGCGAGCGTCGCGGCGACCGGCGCCGGTGCACCACCGGCTGTGCCTAGCAGGCCCGCGAACCGGTCCGGATCGTGAGCCGCGAGCCGGCCCAGCGCGAGCGCCCGGCGATTGAACGCGACCGCGACGCCGTTGAGCTCGAGCGCCCGCTCGAGCGCGCCGCACGATACGGGCAGCAGGCCCCGCTGCAGCGCGTAGCCGACGACGAACATGTTGCTGCCGACCGTGTCGCCGAGCAGCCGGAGCGCCGCGCGCGTTGCGGGTACCGCGAACGTCGCTGCGGCGCCGGCGATCGCCTCGATCGCCGCGCGCAGGTCGTCCGCGCGGAAATCGACGTCGGGGTCTTGCTGGAAGGCGGCGGTCGGCACGAGCTCGGTGTTGAGCACGACCGTGGTACGGCCGGGGTCCATCGCGCGCAGCACCTCCCCCGAGGCCGCCACCACCATGTCGCAGCCGAGCACGAGGTCCGCCTCGAGCGGGCCGACGCGCGGGGCGTGAATGAGCTCCGGGCGCGCAGCGATCTTGAGGTGCGAGAGCACCGCACCGCCCTTCTGGGCGAGGCCGGTCATGTCGAAGACGCTGGCCGCGAGGCCGTCGAGGTGCGCGGCCGTGCCGAGCACCGCGCCGACGGTCACGACGCCGGTGCCGCCGATGCCGCCGACCAGCGCTGCGAATCCTGCATCAGACGGTGCCCGCTCCGGCTCGGGCAGCGCGGCGAGGGCTTGCGCGTCGAGCGCCGCCGGCGCGGGTTTCTTGAGCGCGCCGCCCTCCACCGTCACGAACGACGGACAGAAGCCGGTGGCACAGGAGTAATCCTTGTTGCAGCTCGACTGGTCGATGCGGCGCTTGCGCCCGAACTCGGTGTCCAGCGGCTCGACCGAGACGCAGTTCGACTGCACCGAGCAGTCACCGCAGCCCTCGCAGACCAGTTCGTTGATCAGCACGCGCCGCGGCGGATCCGGATAGGCGCCCCGCTTGCGGCGGCGGCGCTTCTCGGCCGCGCAGGTCTGGTCGTAGACCAGCACCGACACGCCGCGCACGGTGCGCAGCTCGCGCTGCAGCGCATCGAGCGCGCTGCGCGGGTGCACGGTCGTGCCCGGCGCGAAGCCCGGATCACGGCCGTATTTGGCGATATCGTCGCTGACGACGGCGATCCGGTCGATGCGCTCGGCGCGCAACTGGTGGGTGATCTCCGCGACCGACAGCCCGCCTTCGACTGGCTGGCCGCCGGTCATCGCGACCGCATCGTTGTAGAGGATCTTGTAGGTGATGCTGGCACTGGCCGTGACCGCCGCGCGGATCGCGAGCAGGCCGGAGTGGAAGTAGGTGCCGTCACCGAGGTTCTGGAACACGTGCGGCAGTTCCGTGAACGGCGCGATGCCGACCCAGTTGACCCCCTCGCCACCCATCTGCGTCGGCTGCAGCGTGCCGCGGTTCATGTATATCGCCATCGTGTGGCAGCCGATCCCGGCGAGCGCGAGGCTTCCTTCCGGGATCCGCGTCGAGGAATTGTGCGGGCAGCCGGAGCAGAAGTACGGGATCCGCACGGTCGGCCCGCCCTTGCGCTCGCGTGCGGCCGCGAGCGTGCGCTCGAGGAGCTCAAGTCTGAGTGTCAGCGCGCGGTCGGCGAGCCCGAGCGCCGCGAGCCGGGCACCGATCAGGCGCGCCACGTCGAGCGACTCGAGCACGACCGCGTCCGGCACCAGCGGTGCCCCGGCCTCATCGCGCTTGCCGACGAGCCGCGGCCGCTCAGCGTCGGGCAGGTTGTAGAGCACGTGCGCCGCCTGCGGCTCGAGGAATGGCGCCTTCTCCTCGACCACGAGCAGCTCGCGCCGGCCGCGCGCGAATTCGATCAGACCCTGCGGCTCGAGCGGCCAGATCATCGCCGGCTTGTAGACGGCAATGCCGACGGCGGCGGCGCGCGCGCCGTCGAGGCCCAGCGCCGCGAGCGCCTGCGCGACGTCGAGCCACGATTTGCCGGCGGCGATGATGCCGAGGCCCCGCGTCGCACCGCCGTGCGTGATCCGGTCGAGGCGGTTGGCCCGCACGAAGGCCTGCGCCGCCGGCAGCTTGAAGCGTTGCAGCCGCTGGTCGTCGCCCACCGGGTCGAAGACGAAGCGCGCATGCACGCCGTCGGGCGGCATCGCTACATCCACCGGCAGCGTGATCTTTACGCGTGCCGGGTCCACCTCCGCTGTCGCGGACGTCTCGACGGTGTCGTTGACGCACTTGACACCGACCCACACGCCCGCGAAACGCGACAGCGCGAAGCCATAGAGCCCGAGGTCGAGGTACTCCTGCACCGTCGCCGGGTACAGCACCGGAACGCCGTGCGCGACCAGCGCCTGCTCGCTCTGGAACGCCACGGTCGAGCTCTTGCCGGCGTGGTCGTCGCCGCAGGCCAGCAATACGCCGCCGTAGCGCGACGTGCCCATCCGATTGCCGTGCTTGATCGGGTCCCCTGAGCGGTCGACGCCCGGCCCCTTGCCGTACCAGATCGCGAACACCCCGTCGTACTTCGCACCGGGCAGGAGCGGTACCTGCTGCGTGCCCCAGACCGCGGTCGCGGCCAGGTCCTCGTTGACCCCGGGCTCGAAGCGGATGTGGGCGGCCGTCAGGCGCGCCTGCTCGCGCACCAGCTGCTGGTCGTAGCCGCCGAGCGGGGAGCCGCGGTAGCCGCTGATGAATCCGGCGGTGTTGAGCCCGGCAGCGAGGTCGCGGGCCCGCTGCATCAGCGGCAGGCGGACGAGCGCCTGCGTCGCGCTCAGGAACACGCGGCCGCTGTCACGCGTGTACTTGTCATTCAGGGTGATTTCAGGGTTGGCGCTCATGAGCGGCGGGGCCCGCGGTCGTGCTGGGATCTTCAAGGGTACCTGTTGCCGCGCTCGGGCGGGTACCGTCGGCCTGGGCACGGCCTGGTGCCCCGTGGACGCGTCCGGCCGGAACCGGTAACGTTCGGCCGATGAGGATCTGGTTCCGCCCGATCGCCCTCGAGGACATCCGCAGCGCCTTTGACACGGGCATGGCCGCCCACCTCGACATCCGCCTCAAGGACATCGGCGATGACTGGCTGTCCGGCACGATGCCGGTCGATCACCGCACGCAACAGCCGATGGGGCTGTTGCACGGCGGCGCATCAGCGGCGCTCGCCGAGACGCTCGGCAGCGTCGCGGCGACTCTGTGCATCGACTACCCCACCGTCCGCGCGCTCGGCCAGGAGATCAACAGCAACCACATCCGCGGCGTATCAACCGGCATCGTGACCGGCACCGCGCGGCCCGTGCACATCGGGCGCCGCAGCCAGGTGTGGCAGATTGAGATCCGCGACCCCGCCGACAAGCTGGTCTGCATCTCGCGGCTGACCATGGCGGTGCTGGCGCCCTGACAGCAGGCCGGCAGCCCCGGCGGCTATACTGCCGACCCGCTCCGGAGTTGCCAGATGCGCCTCCAGCCGCTCACCCGTCCTTGCAACCTTGCGCTCGCGGCGCTCTGTTTCGCGCTGCTCGCTGGCTGCGGGCAGAAAGGGCCGCTGGTGCGGCCCAGCACGCGCGCCGCTGCGCCGGTCGTGATCCACGCCCCCGGCGATGCGGCGACCGCGCCGGCCGACCCGGGCGCCGCACCGGCGGCGTCCGCCGTCACGCCGGCCCAGAAGCCCGACGACGACCCGAACGCACCACCACGCCCGTAGCATGGCCGACGCCCCGCGCCTGTACCTCGTCGACGGCTCCTCCTACCTGTATCGCGCGTTTCACGCGCTGCCGCCGTTCAGCAATTCCAAGGGCGAGCCGACCGGCGCGGTGTTCGGCGTCCTCAACATGCTGCAGAAGTTCCTGAAGGACGTCCGCCCGACGCACATCGGGATCGTGTTTGACGCGCCGGGACGCACCTTCAGGGACGATCTGTTCGAGGCCTACAAGGCGCACCGGCCGCCGATGCCGGACGAGTTGCGCTCGCAGGTGGCGCCGCTCTTGGAGACGGTCGAGGCCCTTGGTCTGCCGCTGCTGCAAATCCCGGGCGTCGAGGCCGACGATGTGATCGGCACGCTCGCGCGCCGTGCGGCGGCCGCGGGCATGCAGGTCGTGATCTCGACCGGCGACAAGGACATGGCGCAGCTGGTCGACGGCCAGGTCACGCTCGTCAATACCATGACCGGAACGACGCTCGATCGGGCGGGTGTCAAGGCGCGGTTCGACGTCGATCCCGAGCAGATCGTCGATTACCTCGCGCTCGTGGGCGATGCCTCGGACAACATCCCGGGCGTGCCCAAGGTCGGACCCAAGACCGCCGCCAAATGGCTCAGCAGCTACCGCACGGTCGATGAACTCATCGCCCACGCCGCCGAGATCGAAGGCAAGGTCGGCGAGAGCCTGCGCGAGAACCTGGCCCAGCTCGAGCTGTCGCGCAAGCTCGCCACGATCCGCTGCGACCTTGCGCTGCCTCTCGAGCCGGTCGCGCTCGCGCCGCGCCCGCCCGATGTCGCGCGGCTCAAGGCGCTGTACCGCCGGTTCGAATTCCATTCGGCGTTACGCGCGCTCGAGCCGGGGCCGGCCGCAGATACGGTGCCGGCGGCGGTGGCCGAGGAGAGCGGGCCCGGCGGCGATGGCGAGCCGGACGCGCTGCGCGACGCGATCGTCGCCGCGCCGCGTCACTATGACACGGTCGTCACCGAGCAGCAGTTCGGCGGCTGGCTCGAGCGGCTGCGGACGGCGGAGCTGTTTGCCTTCGATACCGAGACCACTGGTCTCGATTACATGACGGCCGAGATCGTCGGACTGTCGTTCGCGACGGCGCCGGGCGAGGCTGCGTACGTGCCGCTGATGCACGATTATGCCGGCGCTCCCGACCAGCTGCCGCGCGAGCAGGTGCTCAAGGCGCTGAGGCCGCTGCTCGAGGATCCCGCCCGGGCCAAGGTCGGCCATCACGCGAAGTTCGATGCGCACATCCTCGAGAACCACGGCATCCGCCTCGCGGGCGTGCGTTTCGACTCGATGCTCGAATCCTACGTGCTGAACAGCGTCGCCACGCGTCACGACATGGACTCGGTGGCGGAACGCTACCTCGGCATCCGCACGATCCACTTCGAGGATGTCGCGGGCAAGGGAGCGAAGCAGCTGACATTCAACCAGGTGCCGGTCGAGACGGCCGCCGAGTACGCCGCCGAGGATGCCGACGTCACGTTGCGCCTGCACCGGGTGTTGCGCGCCAAGCTCGAACGGGAGCCGAGGCTGCTCAGGCTCTACGACGAGCTCGAGCAGCCGCTGCAGCCAGTGCTGCAGCGGATGGAGCGGCGCGGCGTGCTGATCGACCGCGAGTTCCTGCGCGGGCTCAGCCGCGAGTTTGCGCACCGTCTCGGCGAGCTCGAGAAGGCCGCGCACGACGCGGCCGGCGGCCCCTTCAACCTCGAATCCCCGCGGCAGCTCCAGCAGATCCTGTTCGAGCGGCTCTGCATCCCGGTCGTTCGGCGCACGCCCACCGGGCAGCCGTCGACCGCCGAGGACGTGCTCGAGGAGCTCGCCGCGAGCCATGCGCTGCCACGGCTGATACTCGACTACCGGGGGCTCGCGAAGCTGAAGAGCACCTATACCGACACGCTGCCCGAGCAGGTGAGCCCGCGCACCGGCCGCATCCATACCTCCTACCACCAGGCCGTCGCCGCGACCGGGCGGCTGTCGTCATCGGATCCGAACCTGCAGAACATCCCGATCCGCACGCAGGAAGGCCGCCGCATCCGTCAGGCATTCATTGCCCCGCCGGGCCGCGTGCTGCTGGCCGCCGATTATTCGCAGATCGAGCTTCGGATCATGGCGCACCTGTCCGAGGACCCGGGACTGCTGCGCGCCTTCGCCGAGCGGCGCGACGTGCACGAGGCGACCGCGGCCGAGATGTTCGGCCTCGAGCCGTCGGCGGTGAGCGCCGACCAGCGCCGCGCGGCCAAGGCGATCAACTTCGGCCTGATGTACGGCATGTCCGCGTTCGGCCTCGCGGCGCGGCTCGACGTCGATCGCGGCGCCGCCCAGCAGTACATCGAGCGCTACTTCGAGCGCTACCCGGGCGTGCGTCGCTACATGGACACCACCCGCAAGCTGGCGCGCGAGCAGGGCTATGTCGAGACCGTCGACGGTCGCCGGCTGTACCTGCCCGAGATCCGTTCCCGCAACAAGCAGCAGCAGCAGTATGCAGAGCGGGCCGCCATCAATGCACCGATGCAGGGCACCGCCGCCGACATCATCAAGCGCGCGATGCTCGCGGTGGATAGCTGGATCGAGACCGAGCGGGCACCGGCCACGCTCGTGATGCAGGTGCACGACGAGCTGGTGCTCGAGGTCGAGGCGGACGCGGTCGAGGCGGTGCGCCGGCGCGTTGCGGCGCTGATGTGTGCCGCGGCGACGCTGCGCGTACCTCTCGAGGTCGGGGTAGGAGTCGGGGCCAACTGGGACGAGGCGCACTGACGCCGCGCTGGCCGAGCCAAAGCGCTGCGTGACGATCCGGCGGTGCCGCCGCTTTGACCTTTCTTGACCGGCGGTCCCGGAACTTTCGATGCGCGCCCGCATCCAACTTAGCGAACGTTCCCGGACGTTCCCCGCTGACCTCCCTGAGCGGGCCCATCACCCGGTCTATCCCCATGCCGGGTTAGTCTGACCCGGCGGCACTCAGTGCTGCCGGGTCTTTTTTATTGGTTCGTCAGCCGCTTACGCGGGGGCGGCACACGCTGGAGTGCCAGTTACACGGGACACACAACGGCCCGTGTACGTGCCGTGAAGCGCTCCTGGACCTCGGGCTCGGCGACGGCGCCAGCGGGGTCGAGCGCGCACCGACGCAGTTTGGGAGCCATCACCGCCGAGCTCTGGCCGAGCCCGCACATAGAAGTGCGAACCCGCCCGGCTCCCACACCGCGCCGTTCGCGAACTGGAGCGTCCGCCGAGTGCGCAGCGTCGAGCGACGTCCACCCGAGGCTGAGCATCGGCGACGCTCGGCGGCTTGCCCACCGCACCACGCAAATTTGTGCATGCCCAAGCGCGGCGGTCTTGGCCGAGCAGGGTGGCCGAGTTAACCACGCCCCGCGGATGAACGAACACGGTGCGACGCATTGCGGCGGCGCGGTCTGAGATTACGAATCGCGATCACCACGGCCACCCGGTGGTTGGCTGCGTCATCGTGGAAAACCACCGTTGCCGTAGCGCCGTTCAGCAGCGTCGCCCATGACCAGCCGATCTGCCGGTGCGGCTGAGCCGTGCCGTGGCGCGAGGTCCGAATCGCTCCTGCGCGCCGGCGACTGGGTGCTGCGCTGGAACGCAGCCGCCGCTCGCGCGGCGCAAGTTGACGCCGGTCGGGCCTAATGGCTGGTCATGCACCAGGCGCGTACAAAGCTCGTTGAACACACAGTGCCACGGTTCAAGCGTTGCGGCCTGGCAGGCCGGCGCCGCTTTTCGATGCAGAATGGGGATTCGCCATGCGCTCAATGACACGTCTTTCCGGCTTGCGCCGGATGGGTACGGCTGCGGCCGCGATCGGTATTTTGGGACTCGGCGCCCTGCTGGCTGCATGCAGCGGCAATAATGGCAGTGCCGGCGCTGCCGGTGCCACCGGCGCGACCGGAGCGACCGGGGCGACCGGTCCCGCGGGACCTGCGGGACCCGTCACGACGGTCGCGATAGCCAACGCGACCTCGCTCACCGCGACGATCACGGACGTGACGTTCCCCGCGGGACCGCCAGTCCAGCCACTCGTCAAGTTCAAGCTGGTCAACGAAACCGGCCAGCCCGTCACGGGCCTGACGAACAGCTCGATCAGCTTCGCGGTCGTCAAGCTCGTTCCCGCCGGCACGCAGCTGACGGCGGTTCCTCCGCTGGTGACTGCTCCTGCCCCGCAGAACTCGACGCAGTGGCAGTCGTACATCTACAAGACGGCGAACCCCGCCACCTCGCTCGCGGCTCCGTACACGGTCACGGGCACCGTGCCGCTGCCGCAGGCGACGACGGAGTCCGGCTCATCCGGAACCTTTGTCGATAACGGTGACGGCACCTACCAGTACATTTTCGCGAAGGACGTCTCGAAGGATCCGGCGGTCAGCTACGACCCGACGCTGACTCATCGCGTTGGCTTCGAGATCCGCGGCGTCGCCGCGGCGAACAGCCCGACGTTCACGCTGCAGCCGTCGACCGGCGCGACCACGGGGATCACCTCGCGCGAGATCGTCGACGACCAGACGTGCAAGAACTGCCACACGGCGCTCTCTGCCCACGGCGGGGCACGCACGGAAGTTCAGTACTGCGTGATGTGCCACAACCCGAGTTCGTTCGACCCGTCCACGGGTGAGACGATCGACTTCAAGGTGATGTTCCACAAGCTCCACATGGGCTCGAGCCTGCCGACCGTCGCCGCCGGTGGTCTGTTCTACATCGTCGGCTACATGAACTCGGTCAGCGACTACTCGACGATCAGCTTCCCGACCGGCGATTTGCGCACGTGCTACAAGTGCCACAACGAGTCCGATGCCAACACGCCGGACACGATCGGCTGGCGGCAGAACCCCGGGATCGAGGTCTGCGGCTCGTGCCACAACACCGACAACTTCGTGACGGGCGCCAATCACAGTCCCATCATGCTCGGTGGCCTGACGAACAAGGACTGCGCGTTCTGCCACGGCAACGCGACGACCCCGGCGAAGGAGAGCGTGCTCGCGTACACGACGGTGGCAGGCGGCGGTGGCACGCTCGGCGTCGCCGATGTCCACGTCATACCGGAGCGGGACTACCAGACCAAGATCCAGTACCAGATCCTGTCCGCGACCACGACGCCCGGGCAGAATGCGGTCGTCAAGTTCCAGGTCGTAGACCCGACCAACAAGAACAAGCCGTGGAACGTGCTGACCGATGAGCCATTCACTCACTGCAACCCGGCCGTCGACCAGTCGCTGGCGAACCTCGGCGTTGCGATCGCCTGGAGCACGACCGACTATTCGAATGTCGGCAGCGGCAATACGAGCGAAACGGGCGAGCCGCTCACGATTGGAATCACCTGTGCCGCGACGCCGCCGGTCGCCAACGGCGATGGCACGTTCACGGTGACCTCGGCGACGGCGATCCCGGCCGGAACCACCGGCTCTGCCGGTGTGATGATCCAGGGCCACCCGGCGCACGAGTTCGGCGTCGCCAACACGGCATGGTTCCCGGACGGCCAGGGCACGAACCGCGAGATCCCGATCCCGCAGCCGAATGCTCTGTTCTATGCCGGCATCACGGACGCCAAGGCTTTCGCGCGGCGCACCGTCGTCAACGTCACGAATTGCGATACCTGCCACGACCAGCTGAACGGGCATGGCAACAACCGCGTCGGCGACGTCGAGATGTGTGCCGAGTGCCACAACCCGGCGGCGACGGACGTCGTCGCGCGTGGCAAGAAGGGCATCACCTGGGCGAACCCCGACCCGACGGACAAACGGGGCGAGCAGACGATCGATCTCAAGGTCATGATCCACGGGATCCATGCGGGTCCGGACCTGGCGGGGTTCCTGGCGGCCGGAACGTACACTCCGTACGTCATCTATCACGGCAGCGCGCGGAACTGGATCACGAGCACGCCGTTCCCGACCCCCGCCGGCAGCGGCCCGAGCGGTGGCCCGACGATCAACCACTGCACTGGCTGCCACGCGGCTGGGACGTACTATCCTGCGGATCCGTCATCGTCGGTGTTGGCGAGCACGACCGACACGAGTAGCCCGAGTGAGGTCGCGGCGGGTGGCCCGTTGGCAACCACGGCCGGTGCGGCGGTGTGCTCCGCGTGCCACGTGACAGCGTCCGCGAAGGACCACATGTCGCAGAACGGGGCCAACTTCGCGGCGGTCAAGAACGCCAATGGCACGCTGAAGCAGCCGTCACAGGAGTCCTGCCTGGTCTGCCACGGTGCTGGCGGTATTGAAGATGTCGCGGTGGTGCACAATCTGGCGTCGTTCCAGTAACACCCAGACTGCACCGTTCGATTGGCGGCCGCGGGCGACATTCCGCGGCCGCTGTCGTGTAGGGTGCGGATGAGGCGGGCGCCGGGATGCGCCGCGGCCGCACGAGACGTGCCATCAGTGTCGATTCGGCCGCGTGGCAGGCGCGCCGCTCATCGAGCGCTCTGCAGCGCCTCGGTCGACTCGCCGGCCAGCATCGCGATTCGGTTGGGCTAGGGAGCTCCCCGGTCAGTCGGCTGGCTCCTCGCCGAGTGATCCGCGCCAGGCCCTCGTCCCTGCAGCAGTGAGCGCAGCTCACGGCGCGCCTCGTCGATCCCGGTCTTCGCGGTCGCGGAGAACAGCTGCGCCGTCGCGAGCTCCTTCGTTTCGCGCCGCACGCGCGCGAGCGTGCTCGCGGCCGCATTGCGACTCAGCTTGTCAGCCTTGGTCAGCAGCAGGTGCACCTTCCGGCCGCGGGCCCGGGCGTAGTGCAGCATCTGCCAGTCCTGCTCCTCGAGCGGGCGGCGGGCGTCCATCACGATGAACAGCGCCGTCAATGATTCTCGGTCGCGAAAGTAGGCTTCGAGCAAGCGTTTCCAGTGCTGCTGCAGTGGTCGCGGAACTTTCGCGAAGCCGTAGCCGGGCAGGTCCACGAGACGCTGTCCGGGCTCGAGCTCAAAGAAGTTGATCAGCTGCGTCTGGCCAGGCGTCTTCGAGGTGCGGGCGAGCGCGTGGCGCTGGGTCAGCGCGTTGATGGCGCTCGACTTGCCGCTGTTCGAGCGGCCGGCGATCGCGACCTCGGCGCCGGTGTCGGCGACGAACTGCGTCGGCTCGTGCGCACCCTTCAGGTACCTCGCATGGGGGAACGCCGACATCGTGTAGAATCGTGGGCTCGCGCGGAAACCCGAGTCTAACAGGGCCGCGCGGGCGTCCACGGGAGTCTGGATACTGCTATGAAGAGTCGTTTTGCCGCACGTGCGCTCGTGGCGCAGCTGGCGGGCCTGGGTCTCATCACCACCGCGCTCGCCGCCCAGCCCATCGCCGGTGATGCTGCGGCCGGGGCTGCGAAGGCGGCGGTGTGCGGCGCCTGTCACGGCGCGACGGGCAACAGCGTGAACCCGGAATGGCCGAACCTTGCCGGCCAGCACCACGAGTACGTGACCGAGCAGCTCGGATTATTCAAGTCGGGCGTGCGCGTGGGTCCGGTGATGGCGCCGATGGCAGTCGCGCTCAGCGCCCAGGACATGGCGGACCTCGCGGCCTACTTTGAGCGGCAGACGCCGACCGGCCTTGAGGCCGATCCCGGCCTGTGGCCGGCCGGTCAGAAGCTCTACCGGGGCGGCGACCAGGCGCGGGGCATCCCCGCCTGCAGCGGCTGCCACGGCCCGAACGGGCGGGGTAATGGACCGGCACGCTGGCCGCAGATCCGGTCGCAGCAGCCGACGTACCTCGCCAACCAGCTCAAGAGCTACGCGGCACGGACGCGCTACACCGTCGTGGCCGGCCACCCCGGGGCCCCGTCCGGCGCCGAGATCATGTACGACGTCGGCAAGCGCCTGTCCGAGGACGACATCAAGGCGCTGGTCGCCTACCTGAAGGGCCTGAGGTAGACAAACTGTGTCGCCGGCCCTGAACTCGGGCCCTGCGACATGCTCCAAGTGGCGTGCCCCGGCCGGGCAGTCGTGAGGAAATGCGATGAAGACACTGTCGATCCGGGTCGGGACGCTGCTACTCGTGACGCTGACCCTCGCAGCCTGCGGCCGCCACCCGGAACAGACGGCCGCGCAGGTGCAGCGGCGAGCGCCGGATGCGGCCGCGGCGATCGCGGTCAAGCCGGGCGCCGCCCCGGCGGCCAGTAGCGAACGCGCCGTCGAAATCACCGAGGAGACCGAAGGAGCGGCCGACGTGCCAGCGGGCCTGTCGCCGATCGCAGCGGCGGTCGCCGCCGCGACCCCGGCCGCCGCCGTCGCCATCCCGGCGAAGTGGACCGAGGGCAAGAGCTACACCTCGCTCGTGCCGGCGCAGCCGACCTCGGTCGCACCCGACAAGGTCGAGGTGGTCGAGGTGTTCTGGTACGGCTGCGGTCACTGTTTTCACCTGGACCCGCTGCTCGAGGGCTGGCGCAAACAGGGCAAGCCCGCGTTCGTCGAGTTCGTGCGCGTGCCTGTGATGTGGAATGAAGTGACGCGTGCGCATGCGCGGCTGTTCTACACGCTCGAGGCGCTCGACAAGCTCGAGCAGCTGCACACCGCCGTGTTCCGCGAGATACACGTGAACAGCCACTACCTGTTCGACGCCGATCCGGCGCGGACCGAGCAGCTTCACCGGGCGTTCCTCAAAGCCAACGGTGTCTCGGAGGCGGACTTCGACCGCACCTATCGCTCGTTCTCGGTGGAGAGCAAGCTGCAGCGCGCCGAGCAGCTGACCCGGCGCTACAAGGTCACGGGGGTGCCGTTGATGGTGGTGAACGGCAAGTACACGGCCGATGTCGGCACGGCCGGTGGCGAGACGCAGCTGCTCGAGCTCGTCGACGACCTCGCGGCCTCCGAGCACAAGCGCTGATTGACCCACGGCCGCCGCGTCCGAGGCGGCTCTGCGAGGCCCGCGGAAGTGCCGCGGGATCGGAGCAGGGGTGGCGCGCCCGGCGGGAGTCGAACCCACGACCTACGGCTTCGGAGACCGTCACTCTATCCAGCTGAGCTACGGGCGCACTGCGCGGCCGCAATTCTACTCTACCGCCGCGGGCGCAGACCCGGCCAACCGCGGCCTTCAGGCCCCGGCCGGCAGCCGCTATACTCGCGGCCCGAATTCGATGGCCCCCGGGGAATCCTAGAGTGAGCAAGCACGACGGTCATTTCTTGAGCATGTTCAACGTGGTCCTCGGCATGCTGGTCGGGATCGGGATCACGGTCGCGCTGTTTGGCGTCGCGCGCTTGACCGCGAGGCCCGTCGAGGGCGGCCTTGCCGTTGCGGATTCGCAGGTGGCTGAGCGCATCGCACCGGTGGGCCGGGTCGCCGTCGCCGGCATGGACAACAGCGCCATCGCAATCGCGCCGACGAGCGCGGGCGGTGCGGGCATCACGACCGCGTTGCCGGTCCCCAAGAGCGCCGAGGAAACGTACCAGGCGGTCTGCAGCGCATGCCACGCAGCCGGCGTCGCCGGTGCGCCAAAGATGGGCGACCACGGTGCGTGGAGGCCACGCGTCGCCGAGGGCAAGGCGATGCTGTACGACCATGCCCTCAAGGGCTTCACGGGCAAGGCCGGCGTGATGCCCGCCAAGGGCGGACGGGCAGACCTGCCGGACGCGCTCGTCAGGGAGACGGTCGATTATCTGGTGAAGGCGAGCCAGTAGGCCGTCCGGCGCGCTGCGCCATCGCCGATTGCCTCACGACGCCCGGGCCTGTGCCGGGCGTCGTGCGTTGGAACTGCCGGACCATCCGCTCGGCAGCCGTCCGCGCATCGAGGCAAGACGGTCAACGCCTCGTGGCCGTCGGGGTGCCTCAGGCCCATGGACCCGACTCAGGCGGCGGGCGGCTCGACTCGTTCGGCCACGTCCCGCTCGTGGCGTGCGAGTTCGGCTTCGAGCGCCGCGAGGCGCGCTTCCAGCGCCGTCAGCTTGTCGCGTGTCCGGGCGAGTACGCCTGTCTGGACGTCGAAATCCTGGCGGGTCACGAGGTCGAGCTTGGCGAGCCCCGCCTGCAGCACGCTCTTGAAGTTGGCCTCTAGGTCATTTTTCAGGGCCGCGAGCTGTGGCGGCATGGCATCGGACAGCCGCTTCGCGAGGTCATCGAAGAAGCGCGGGTCGAAGCTGTTTGCCATGGGGTTCACCTGGTGCGTGGGCGCGGCTCCGTGACATTCGACCGGGATCGCCCGTCCGTCAAGGCGTATGCCCCGCATTCAGGCAGCCGGCCGCCGCGCGTGCGCCAAAACGGTGCGCCATCGCCCGGCCATCGCGCGATGGCGCGGGTAAGTATCTGATTGTGCTAGGCCCAGCGCGTGGCATGGAAGCTGCATTTTGACCGCCCGCGGGTACCGCGGCGAGAAGGTCGCGCCCGGGTGTCCTGGCGCCGGGCGGATCACGGAACTCATGAAGCTGATCGTCGCAATCATCAAGCCCTTCAAGCTCGACGAGGTCCGCCAGGCGGTGGCGGACATCGGGGTGCAGGGCGTCACGGTGACCGAAGTACAGGGCTTTGGCCGCCAGCGCGGCCATCTGGAACTGTACCGCGGGGCGGAGTACCGCGTGGATTTCGTGCCGAAGACCAAGATCGAGATGGCAGTGGACGACTCGGTGTGCGACCAGGTCGTGGAGGCCATCACCAACATCGCGCGCACCGGAAAGATCGGCGACGGCAAGATCTTCGTGCTTCCACTCGAACAGGCGGTGCGGATACGGACCGGCGAGATGGGGACCGAGGCGATCTGACGGGGACTCGCAGCGCACGATGATCTGAGACGAATCGGACCGACACCGACAGGGGAAACGCTGTGGAACTTGCAAGACTTGATCAGCCACCGAGCGTACGGACGGCGCCTGCGGCCAGCCGGCGCGAGTTCACGCGCGCATCGCTCGCCGCATTGCTGCTTGCCGCGTGCGCGTTGCTGTGCTCGACGCTCGCGCATGCCGACGCAGTGCCCGCGACGGCGGCGCCGCTGGCCACCGACACGGCGGCCTCGCCGGCCGCAGCAGCTGCTGCCACCGGGGCGGCCGCAGCGCCCGCGCCGACGCCGAACAAGGGCGATACGGCGTGGATGCTCACCGCCACGGCACTCGTGCTGCTGATGTCGGTGCCGGCGCTGGCGCTGTTCTACGGTGGTCTCGTCCGGCAGAAGAACATGCTGTCGGTGCTGATCCAGGTGTTCGTCGTGTTCTCGCTGATCACCGTGCTGTGGGCCGTCTACGGCTACTCGCTCGCCTTCACCGAGGGCAACCCGTTCATCGGCGGCTTCAGCCGCCTGTTCCTGAAGGGTACTTTCGATGCGGCCACGGGCGAGTTCTCGATGGCCGGGACGTTCAGCAGGAACACGCCGCTCTACGAGCTGGTATACGTCGCGTTCCAGTCGACCTTCGCCGCGATCACCGTGTGCCTGATCCTCGGCTCGATCGTCGAGCGCGTGAAGTTCTCCGCAGTGCTGATCTTCGCCGCCATCTGGTTCACGATCAGCTATCTGCCGATCGCGCACATGGTCTGGTTCTGGCCCGGACCCGATGCCTACACTGATCCGAAGCTCGCCGACGCGGTCACGGCCAGGGGCGGCCTGCTGTGGCAGTGGGGTGCGCTCGATTTTGCCGGCGGCACGGTCGTGCACATCAATGCCGGCGTCGCGGGCCTCGTCGGTGCCATCCTGCTCGGCAAGCGCGTGGGGCTTGGCAAGGAGTCGATGGCCCCGCACAGCCTGACGATGACGATGATCGGTGCGGCGCTGCTGTGGTTCGGATGGTTTGGCTTCAACGCCGGCTCGGCACTCGAGGCAAACGGCTCGGCGGCGCTGGCGTTCATGAACACCTACCTCGCCACTGCCTGTGCCGTGCTCGCGTGGCTGTTCGGCGAATGGGCGCTCAAGGGCAAGCCGTCGCTCCTCGGCGCCGCCTCGGGGGCGGTCTCAGGTCTCGTTGCGATCACGCCGGCCGCAGGCAACGTCGGAATTCCGGGCGCGTTCGTGATCGGTATCGCGGCCGGCCTCATCTGCCTGTGGGGCGTCACCGGGCTCAAGAAGGCCATCAATGCCGACGACTCGCTCGACGTTTTCGGCGTGCACGCCGTGGGTGGCGTGACAGGCGCGCTGCTGACGGGCGTGTTCAACTCGCAGTCGCTCGGCGGCCCGGGCTTCGTCAGCGACTGGGTGACCGGCAAGGTCGCCTCGAACCCGATTGTCGACCAGCTGCTCATCCAGGCGAAAGCGGTGGGCGTGACGATCCTGTGGACCGGGGTGGCGGCCTTCGTTGCGTTCAAGATCGCCGACGTGCTGGTCGGGCTGCGCGTGCCGGAGGAGCAAGAGCGCGAAGGTCTCGACACGACCTCGCACGGCGAGCGCGCCTACAGCTGACCCGGATCGACGGGACCCCCTCAGGGCGGGCTGCGGCTCGCCCTTTTTTTGGCCGCGGGCCGGCGCTTCGCGACGCCGCGCTGTCCGCCCTCGGCGAGCGCCGCCGCGACTGCGGCTTCGGCCGCGACCCAGTCGGCGAGCTCGTGGCCGGGCGCGAAGCCGCGCCGCTCGGCCAGGTAATACGCCTCGGTCGCCACCATTTTGCGGCGCAGGTCGGCCTCGACAGCCGCGGCCGCTCCCGTCCTCGCGAGACTCGGCGCCGCGGGCGGGGGCGCCTCGGCGGCTCGGGCGCGGATGCCGGGTTTGGCGGGGCGAGTCGGGGTCTTGCGGGGCATGCAATACCTCGGTGGGCATTGATCGATTAGGCTCCGATACCTTTTTATCATGACCCCGGACACCGCACCGTCCTTGCCCGGAAACCCGAAGTCCCGCGGTACCCCATTGCGGTGAGTCCCTAGCCCGGTAGCGGCCCTGCTCCGCAGTTATGCGGATGACACCAAGTGCCGGCCTCCCGCAGCCTGTCCCCTATCTGGGCAGAGTCGTGGACCTCCCGTGAGCGCAGTGCCGTGCACGCCGTTCGAGCGGATCCGGGCGTTCCCCGGCACCGGTTGCGCGGAGCCGCCGGCCGGGGGGGCCGCGCCGGCACGGTCGTCCCACCTGCGCGCGAGTTCGCGACCGCCCGGGGCGCGCGGGTTGGCGCGCGTCGAGGAGGCGTGATGATGCATGCGGTCGAGCTGCCCCGCGTCTACGTCGTCGACGACGATGTCGCGGCCCGGGAGGCGTACCGCACGCTGCTGCAATCGCTCGGCTATCAGATCGAGGACTATCCGGATGCCGAGAGTTTTCTGGCGCGCGCCGATCTCGAGGCCGCCGGCTGCGTCGTCCTCGACGTCAACATGCCCGGCATCAGCGGTCCGGAGCTGCACGAGAAGCTGCGGCAGGCCGCCTCGCCACTGTCAGTCGTGTTCGTCACGGCGCACGGCGATGTGCCGTCGGCGGTCGCTTCGATGCAGCGGGGAGCGGCCAGTTACCTGCTGAAGCCGGTTCGCGATCAACAGCTGATCGACGTCGTCAATCGCGCGCTGCGGCGCTCCGCGGCCGAAGCGGTCGAAGGCCATGCGCGGCGCGGGGTCCTCGCGCGTCTGGCGAGGTTGACGCCGCGGGAGCAGGAGGTGCTCAACCAGCTGGTCGAGGGCGAGCACTATGACCGCGTCTCGGCGACGCTCGGCATTACCAAGCGCACGGTCGAGGCGCATCGCCGCCGCATCATGGAGAAGATGGGCGCGCGCACGCTCCCGCAGCTGTTGCAGCAGCTCGCCCGCGTCGCGTGGCCACCGCGGGCGGCGGCGACACGGCGCTGAGCGGCAGACCGGCCTTGAGGTGGCGGCCCGGCGTCAGCGCCTCGTCAGCGCATCGACCTCCTCGGCCAGCGCGCGGATGCCCGCCGAGATCACCGTCGTGACCGGGATCGGATCGGTGAGGCGCCTCGCGTCGGCCGGAAGCGCGGCCAGCGAGCGTGCCGCCCGCTCGCGCACGCGTGCCAGCGGCTCGGGCTGGCGCGTGCGCCAGCCACCGTGCATCACGAGCTCGAGCAGCGGCGTGCCCGGGACGCGCTCGGCCTCGAGTGCGACGGTGTCCGCGCTGATCCGGCCGCTGGCGTCGAACGTGCGGTAGACCTGCTTGCGTCCGGGCCAGGTCTCCTTGCCCCATGATCGCTTGCGGCGCGGCCGTCCGGCGTACTCCCCGAGCTTGTAGGCGCAGTCGAGCGCCGGCGCATCGGCCGAGGTTCCGAGTCGCGTGCCGATCGCGAAGGTATCGATCGGCGCACCGGCCGCGAGCAGTCGCTCGACCTGGTACTCATCGAGCGTGCCGCTCGCCAGGATCTTCACGTCCGTGCAGCCGCCGTCGTCGAGGATCGCGCGCACCTCGCGCGACAGCACTGCCAGGTCGCCGCTGTCGATGCGCACCGCGCCAACCCGCAGCCCGCCGCGCCTGAGGGTCACGATCTCGCGCGCCGCCGCGCGCGTGTCGTACGTGTCGATCAGCAGCGTCGTGGCATCCGGCTGACAGCCGGCGAAACCCGTGAAGGCGGCGCGCTCGGTCTCGTGAGCCTGCACGAAGGAATGCGCCATCGTGCCGTACAGCTGCAATCCATAGCGGCGGCCCGCCTCGACGGTCGCCGTCCCGGCAAAGCCAGCAACCACTGCAGCGCGCGCCGCGAGGCAGGCGGCCTCGGCACCCGCGGCGCGGCGCATCCCGAAGTCGATCAGCGTCCGCCCCTGCGCGGCCAGCACACAGCGCGCGGCCTTGCTCGCCACCAGCGTCTGGTAGTGCAGCAGGTTGATCAGGCGGCTCTCGACGAACTGCGCCTGCGGCAACGCCGCAACGATGCGCAGCCAGGGCTCATCGGCGAACAGCACCGTCCCCTCGGGCACCGCGTGCACCTCGCCCGTGAAGCGCAGAGTCGCGAGCCACTCGAGGAAGTCTGGCTCGAATCGGCCGAGCCCCGCGAGCCAGTCGAGCTCGGCGGGCTCGAACCGGAGCTGCTCGAGGTACTCGAGCGCCTGTTCGAGGCCGGCGACCAGCAGGAAGCCGCGCTCGGCCGGCAGCCGCCGCGCGTACAGCTCGAACACGGCCGTCGCATCGAGACCGAGCTTGCGGTAGGCCGCCAGCATCGTCAGCTGGTAGAGGTCGGTGATCAGCGCGGATTCGGTCACGGCGTCGGCTCCCCCCGGCCCTGCGCCGGCGAGCCTAGCACCTCGGGCAGGCAGCACCGGCGCGCGGCGTTGGCGATTTACCGAGAGCCTGCTGCGGTTCGTCCGGGCTGGCAGCGCACGCCGGGGCGCATAGGCTTTCTCTGGCGGCGGCGCGAGCGCCGCCGGTTGGTGCTGTCGCGGGTTCGGCGAGGAGGCGGTGCACGTCCCTTGGTCGCCTCACCGGCCGCGTCGGAGGGCTCGCTATGCGCACGCTGCAGGTCGTGGTCGCGGACTACGCGGTCGCCCGCTTTTACCGGCTGCCCGATGCGGCGGTCCGGCTGGAACTCATTGACGCACTCGGCAATCCCGCGGCGCGCACGACAGAACGCGAGCTCGTGTCGGGCCGGCCCGGCCGGATCTTCAACCGCGGGATCGGTCATACGCAGTCGTTCGACCCGCGCAACCGGCACAAGCGGATCTTCGAGGAGAACTTCGCGAGGGCGATCGCGCGGCGGATCGGCCGCCGGCTCGCGGCCGAGCGCGCCGATGAGCTGATCGTCGTGGCCGGCCCGCGACTCCTCGCCCTGATCGAGCTGCGGCTGTCGAAAGCCGCCCGGCAGCGGCTGGCGGCCACCGTGCCGCAGGATCTCGCGCGACTCGGCGCGGCGCAGCTCAGTCGCACGCTCGTGCCGCTGCGCGCGGCGCTGCGCCGCAAGGTTGTTCCTGCAGTCTAGGAGAGCACCCGATGGATCCCTACCCGCATGTCTATCACGTCACCGCCCACGGCACGCCAGCGGGCCTCGTCGCCGTCACTGCGCCCGGCCTCGCCGAGATTCGGACAGCCCCGCCCCCCGAGTTCGATGGTCCAGGCGGCACGTGGTCACCGGAGAGCTTGCTCGCCGCGTCGGTCGCGGACTGCTTCGTGCTGTCGTTCCGTGCGATCAGCCGAGCCAGCCGCTTCGAGTGGCAGGCGCTCGACTGCCGGGTCGAGGCCATCCTCGAGCGGGTCGACGGGGTGACGCAGTTCACCCGTTTCAAGACCTACGCGACCCTGACCGTCGCACCGGGGAGCGATCCGACCAAGGCGCGCCACCTCCTCGAGAAGGCCGAGCACGTGTGTCTGATCATCAATTCCCTCAAAGGGGCGCGCGAGCTCGAGCTTACGCTGGTCGAGGGATTGGCCGCGGCGTGAGGGGGGGTGGCGCCCGAGACCGCCCGGCGGAGGGTCCCGTCGGGCTGCGCGCGGACAGACGCGCCGGTTCACAGCCGGGCCACGGGCATGGCAGGATGCGGCCCGTCGGCCCCGACTGTGACGGGCTTCAAGGGTTTCCGGGGGCTGACGCGCCACACTGTTAACTAAATGCGTGGGCGCCTGTCCCGCAGCGAGGAGCCGAACATGGACGCGATCCGGACTCCAGGTCGACGGTTGCTCAAACTGGCCCTTGCCTGCGGCATCGCGGCATTCATTGCCGGCGCCTGGGTGGCCGCGGCCGATGACGTCGCCGTTTACAAGTGGCTCGACGTGGAAGGCCGCATCCATTACAGCGACCGGCCGCCGCCGCCTGACGGCAAGCTGATCTCCGTGGAGACCACCGCCTACGCCCGCGCCCACATCGGCACGATCGAACGGCCGACCGCACCACCGGCCCCCGCGCCCGCGGCAGCCAAGCAGCCGGCCGCGGTGTCCCCGGAGCAGAAGCGGGCGGTGGCCGAGGACATCGCCAATGCCCGCGCCGAGCAGTGCAAGCAGGCCCGGGATACCTATCAGCGCTACGTCCAGTCGCGGCGCCTGATCAGGAAGGGGCCGGACAACGAGCAGATCTATCTGTCGGATGCGGAGATGGACACCGAGCGGCTCAATGCCAAGCGGGCGGCTGACGAGGCCTGCGAAGGCGTCACGCTACCCTGACGCGCGGCGCTCAAGAGCGTCGATCTTCGGTCCCGATCGCTAAGCTGCTGCGCGTCCAGCGCCGCAACTGCCACCGACTGTCGTGCACGTCTGCACTGCTGTCCCGGTTTGCAGCCGCGGCAGCTGCGATTGGATTGCGGGATTCAAACGGGACGCACGGTCTTCGCGCCACTGCGGGTCGGCGGCGGACACGGGTGGAACCGCTGGCAAGCGCTTGCCATAATGCGCCGTCCGCGAGCGGCGCCCGCCGTTTCCCGCTGCACGGTGCGGGTCAGACCCTCGATGCGGCGAGGCTGGAGAGCGCGTGAAGACTGGATTCATCGGACTCGGCGCGATGGGTGCGCACATGGCGCGCAACCTTCACCGCGCCGGGCTGCTGGCCGGCGTCTGGAACCGTGGCCGCGAGCGTGCGCAGGCATTTGCGGCCGAGACGGGATGCGCACTCGCCGCCGACCCGGCTGCACTCGCGCACAGCGTCGAGGTGATCGTCATGTGCGTGTCGGCAGATGCTGACGTACTCGGCATCGTCGATGCGTTGCTGCCCGGCGCCCGCGCCGGTCTCGTCGTCATCGACTGCTCGACCGTCGCCGCTGCGACCGCCCGCGATGCGGCCGGACGACTGGCGCGCGCTGGAGCGGACTTCCTCGACTGCCCGGTCAGCGGTGGCGTCGAGGGCGCGCGCGACGCGACGCTCGCCATCATGTGCGGCGGCACTGCCGAAGCGTTCGCCCGCGCGCGACCGGTGCTCGAGAAGATGGGCCGCACGGTGGTGCACATCGGCCCGACCGGTTTCGGCCAGGCGACCAAGGCGACGAACCAGATCATGTGCGCCGGGATCATCCAAGCGGTTGCGGAGGCAATGGCCTTCGCCAAGGCCGAAGGGCTGCCGCTCGACAAGGTCATCGACACGCTCGGCAAGGGCGCGGGGTCGTCGTGGTACTTCGTCAACCGCGCGCCGTTCATGGCGCGCGGCAGCTTTCCGCCGGGATTTCGGATCAAGCTCCACGACAAGGACCTCAGGATCTGCCGCGACATGGCAGTGCGATATGGCGTGCATCTGCCCGTGATCGAAACGACGCTCGCCCAGTACGCGCTGTTGATCGAGTCGGGCCACGGCGACGAGGACATCTCATCGATCTTCCGGCTCAAGGACGCGCTATTCACGAGCGGGGGCACGCCGCGCTGAGTGAGGCCATGCCCGAGACCGTTGCCCCCGTCGAGGAGCCCGCGCCATCGTTCTATCTTCCGGACCTGTGCGCGCCGCGCATGGTCCTCGGGATCGTGCTGACGACCGAGCTGATCGCGTTGCTGTTGACGACCGCGAGACTCGGGCTCGCCGGCGGGTTCTGGGACGACCTGGCGCGTACCTCGCTGTTTCTGCTGTGGATCGCGCTCGGCGCCGCGGCCACGCTGTGCGGCCTGCGGCCCAGACTCGCACGGCTCGGAGTCGGGCGCGGCTCGGCGGTGGTGCTCGGGCTGCTGCTCATCGTGACCGGACTCGTGTCGGAGCTCGCCTGGTGGGCGGTGGCCTACGGATTCGATCTCGGCTATCTCGGCGAGCCGCTGTCTGGCCACGGCCACGCGGCGTTCCTGCTCGGGAATCTCGCGATCGGCCTGATCGTCGGCGGCATCCTGCTGCGCTACTTCTACGTCACCGATCAGTGGCGCCAGAACGTCGAGGGCGAGGCCCGCGCCCGGATCGATGCGCTGCAGGCGCGGATCCGGCCGCACTTCCTCTACAACAGCATGAACACGATCGCCTCGCTCACCCGGTCGAACCCGGTCGAGGCCGAGCGCGCGGTCGAGGACCTCGCGGATCTGTTCCGCGCGAGCCTCTCGGAGGCGCGCAACGAGGTACGGCTGTCCGACGAAGTCGAGATCGCGCGGACCTATGAGCGCATCGAGCAGCTGCGGCTCGGCGCGCGCCTGAAGGTCGACTGGCAGCTCGGTCCACTGCCGGGCGATACGCTCGTGCCAGGCATGTTCCTGCAGCCGCTGCTGGAGAACGCGATCTACCACGGGATCGAGCGGCTGCCCGGCGGCGGCACCGTCACGATCACCGCACGTCGCGATGGCGCGACCGTCGAGATCGGAGTCGACAACCCGGTGCCCGATGGCGCCGCGGCCGGCGGGCGCGGGGGCAACCGGATCGCGCTCGCGAACCTTCGCGAGCGCCTCGGGTTGCTGTACGCCGGCTCCGCGCAGCTCGATACCCAGGAGTTGCCGGGACGCTTCGTCGCGCGGCTGCGCTTCCCCGCCGAGCGCCCGGCGCTGCGGCCGTGACGGATCCGGCGGCGGTGCTGTCGGTGCTGGTCGTCGACGACGAGCCGCCAGCGCGGGAGCGGCTCGGCCGCCTGATCGCCGAGATCGCGGGCCTGCGCGTCGCGGGCGAGGCCGCGACCGGGCGCGAGGCGCTGGCGCGGGTCGATGAGCTGCATCCCGACGTCGTGCTTCTCGACGTGCGCATGCCGGACATGGACGGCCTCGAGACGGCGCGCCACCTCGCCGTGCTGCCCGCGCCGCCGGCGATCGTGTTCACGACCGCTTACGATGAGTACGCGCTCGCCGCCTTCGAGGCGCAGGCGATCGGGTACCTGTTAAAGCCGATCCGCCGCGACAAGCTCGAGGCGGCGCTCGCAACCGCCCGCCGGCTCGCCAAGCCGCAGCTCGCGCCGCTCGCCGCGCTCGCGCGCCGCGGTCACTTCGCCGTCAGGGTCCGCGACCAGCTGAAACTGATCCCGGCGAGCGAGGTGCTCGCCTGCGTCGCGGGCCAGAAGTACGTGACGCTGCACCACCGGCAGGGCTCCGACCTCGTCGAGGAGTCGTTGCGCTCGATCGAGGAGGAGTTCGCGGGAGAGTTCGTCCGCGTGCATCGCAGCGGCCTCGCAGCCGTTCGCCACGTCGCAGCGGTCGACCGCGACGCCGAGGGGCGCTATCGCGTGCATCTGCGCGACAGCGAGCTCACGCTCGAGGTCAGCCGGCGCCTGGTACGGGATTTGCTCCGGCGCCTGAAGCCGGCCGAGCCGTCCTGAACGCCCGCTGGGTCAGCGCCCCGACGCCGCCCAGGAATACCGCGAACACGGCGAGGCTTCCGACCAGCGGCACGTGCCTCAGGATCGCGAGCGCGGCGAGCGCGCCTAAGAGCGCGAGAATTCGCCAGCCGACCAGCGCGCTCCTCGTCGGGGCAAGTCGCTCGAGCGCGAGATCGCCGACTGCCGTCGCTCCGCACACGTAGCCCAGCATCAGCACGGCCGCATAGACCGCGATTGCGACCAGCCCGACCGGAATTCCGATCAGCGTGATGAACAGCATCAGCACGACGACCGGCACCATCACCAGCACGAGGAACCCGAGGCCAAGGCTCTGCGCCCACTCGCGCCGGGCAATGCCGCTCGTGTCGCTCATGAACGCGGGCCCTATCAGCAGCATCAGTATTCCAATCATGAAGCTGCCGCCGAACCACAGGCCGTGGCCGGCCTCGCTGGTCGCGCGGCGCGCCCGGTCGTGCCAACCGAAGTGGGCAGCGCGCGTCGACAGCTTCTCGAGCCCGCCACCGATTTGCGCGCCGGGTGCGACCTGCGGCGCCGTGTTCCCGTGATAGCGCACCCGCCCGCCGATCAGAGCCTGGGGGCCGATCTCGACCCGCCGCGCGGAGACTTCGACGTCCCCGGTGATGAGGCCATTGATGGCGACGTCGCGCGCGGCGATCTGTACCGGGCCCTCCACCGTGCCTGCCAGCGTCACCGTCCGGCCGGCGAATGACGCCGCACCGACGATCTTCGCGGCCGGCGTGATATCGATCGTGTCGGCGAGCAGCCACGCATCGTGGCGCACGGTGCTGCTGACGGTGACCGAGCCGCCCACGGCGTACAGACTCTTGGCGACCGGGGCCTGGATGTCGATGTGGCCAGCCGCCGCGACGACACCGCCGGCCACCGGTGCCTCGACGGTGACCTCCCCGCCCGTCAGGACCGCATCACCCGCGACGGGCTCGGAGACCTCGACGGAGCTGCCCGCGGCAAAGCGGTCGGAGCCGATCGTGGATTCCGCGACCGCCTCACCCGTCGCCGTCTGGGCGAGGGCCGGCATGGCCGCGGCGAGGCCGACAGCAAGAATCACGGCACGCATGTACGTCCCCCACGCCCCCGCCCGCCTGCGGCAAGTCTGCGCATGGTAATCCCGGGGGTTCCCGCTCAGGTAGCCGCGCCGCCGCAGAGCAGCGGCTGCGTGGCAGAATGCCGCCATGCAGCAGCTCCGTATCGCCACGCGCCGAAGCGCGCTTGCCCTCTGGCAGGCCGACCACGTCGCCGCGCTCCTGCGGGCCAGCCGCCCGGGGCTTGCGGTGACGCTGGTCCCGATCGTGACGCAGGGCGACCGGATCCAGGACCGGCCGCTAGCCGACGCCGGAGGCAAGGGGCTGTTTATAAAGGAGCTCGAGGTCGCGATGGCCGAGGACCGCGCCGACATCGCGGTGCATTCGATGAAGGACGTGCCGGCGGAGCTTCCGGACGGTTTCATCATCGCAGCGGTGCTGCCGCGGGCGGATCCGCGCGACGCGTTCCTGTCGCGGCGCTATGCCCGCTTCGCGGAGCTCCCTCGCGGCGCCCGGGTCGGCACCTCGAGCCAGCGGCGCCAGTGCCTGCTGAGGGCGGCCCGGCCGGACCTTGCGATCGCGCCGCTGCGGGGCAACGTCGATACCCGGCTGCGCAAGCTCGATGATGGGGACTTCGATGCGATCATCCTCGCCGCGGCCGGGCTCGTGCGCCTCGGGCTCGGCGCACGGATCACCGAGTACCTCGACCACAGCGTGTCGCTGCCCGCGGTCGGCCAAGGCATCGTCGGCCTCGAGTGCCGCAACGCGCCCGACCTTCTCGCGCTGCTCGAGCCGCTCGATCACCGGCCGACCCGGGAGTGCCTGACCGCCGAGCGCGCCTTCGCCGCCCGCCTCGAGGGCAGCTGCCAGTCGCCGATCGCCGGCTTCGCGACGGTCGCGGGCCGTGCGCTCAGGCTCGAGGGCCTCGTCGGCGCTCCCGATGGCGCGACCGTTTATCGCCAGGCGGTCGAGGGCGACGCCCGCGACGGCGTCGCGCTCGGCCGGTCGCTCGCCGAGGCACTGCTCGAGGCCGGCGCCGCAGGACTGCTCGCGACGCTGCGGGGCACAGGAACCTGAGGATGGCTGCCCTTGATGGCCTCGCGGTGCTCGTGACGCGCCCGGAGCCGCAGGCCGCGGCGCTCGCGCGCCGGCTCGCCGAGCAGGGCGCCGGAGTGTTCCGTCTTCCCGCGATCGAGCTGCATGCCCGCGACGATCTCGTGGCCCAGCGCGCGGCGCTGGGACCCATCGACCGCTTCCAGTGGATCGTCTTCGTCAGCGCCAACGCCGTGCGCTTTGGGGTGAGGCTGCTCGACGAGCGACGCGATCTGACGCTCGCGGCGGTCGGCCCCGCCACCGCCGCCGCGCTCAATCATGCGGGCTTCAGAGTTGCGCTCGTGCCGTCCGGGGGCTATGGCAGCGAGCACCTGCTCGCAAGCCCCGAGTTCGGGCACGTGCAGGGGCAGCGCATCCTGATCGTGCGCGGCGACAGCGGCCGCGAACTTCTTGCCGAGGAGCTCACCACCCGCGGCGCGCAGGTCAGCTACGCCGAGGTCTACGAGCGGCGTTGCGCCCGACCGGTGCCAGGCGCCGTCGCTGCGGTCGAGGCGGAATGGAGCCGCGGTGCGATCGATATCGTCACCGCCACGAGCCCCGACGTCCTCAAGTGCCTGTATGAGCTCCTGAGCCCGGCTGGCCGCAGCCTGCTCGCGAGTACGGCGCTGCTCGCCGGCAGTCCGCGGATCGCCGCGCTCGCCCGCCAGATCGGTCTCAAAGGCCCGGTGGTGCTCGCCTCGCAACCGGACGATTCCGGCCTCGTGGATGCACTGCTGAAGTGGCGGCGGCATACTAGCGACTCCTGACGCCGCCCCCGGCGATAGTCCATGTCCGACCTCAGCGAAGCGCCAGTGACGGCGGCCGCCGGCGAAATCGACGACCGGCGCAGTGCCGAGCGGCGCCGTGGCGAGCAGCGGCGCGTCCAACGCGCACTGTGGCAGGGCGCGCTCGGACTGCTGCTCGGCGTGATCGCCATCGCGCTGGCCGCGCTCGCCGTTTGGCGCATCGTCGGCATCGAACGGGCGCTCGAGCGCAACCGGTCGGCCGATCAGCTCGCCAACCGCGACCTGGATGTGATCCGTACCGGGATCGCCAAGCTCGAGGCACAGGCCACCGCCAACAGCGCGACGCTCGGCCGCCTCGAGCCACTGCCGCACCAGCTCGAGCTGCTCGGACTTCGGGTCGGCACGATCGAGGACCGGATCGAGGCTCCGCAGCGAGCGGTCGCGCGGGTCGAGGCGGCGTATCTGGTCGAGCTCGCCGATCGCCGGCTCGCACTCGAGCGCGACGTCGCCGGTGCGGTCCGGCTCTACGAGGCGGCTGCCGCCCGCCTCGCGAGCCTCACCGATGCCACCTCGCTCCGGATCCGGGCCCAGCTCGAGCGCGATCTGGCGCTGCTGCGTTCCGTGCCAGAACCCGACGTCAGCCAGATCGGCGCCCGGCTCGCGGCGGCAGGCGCGGTCGTCCGCGAGCTGCCGATGCTCGGAATGATCAAGAGCCAGTACGCACCGCCGGGCGAACCCGCGGCGCCGACACCCGGGCTCGCCCGCGCCTGGCAGCAGTTCACGACATCGCTGCACGAACTTGTCACGATCCGCCGCGTCAGCGACGCAACCGTCGAGCTGGTGTCGATGGAAGAGATCGGCGTCAGGCGTGATCACCTCGAGACGCTGCTGTTCGCGGCGCGGCTCGCGGCGCTCAGGGGCGACGATGCGGACTACGCGGCGAGCGTGGCGGCCGCCCGCGACTGGCTGGCGCGGTTCTTCGACCTGCACGACCCCCACGGCAGTGCGCTCGAGGCGGAGCTCGCCGCGCTGGCCGGCAGCCGGGTGAGTCCCGAGATCCCCGACGTGTCGGGATCCCTGAAGCTGCTGCGGCGGGTCGCCAAATGAAGCGTAGCGTGCTGCTGGTGGCCGCGTTGGTACTCGGCGCAGTGCTCGCCAACACGCTGCTGCCGGAGAACGGCTACGTCGCGATCAGCTTTCGCGGCTATCTCATCGAGATGTCGGTTCCGACTCTGGCACTGTGCCTGCTGCTGACGCTGCTGGCCCTTCACGGCCTGCAGCGTCTCGCGCGCTTGCCGGGGAGGCTGCGCGCGGCCCGGCTCGAGCAGCGACGCGCGCAAGCACACGAGGACCTGAACCGCGGGCTCCTCGAGATGTCGGCCGGGCACTGGCGCGAGTCGGAGCTCGTTCTGACCCGCGCGGCGCGCGACGCCGCCTGGCCGGCCGTGCATTACCTGGCGGGCGCCCGGGCGGCGGATCTGCAGGGCCAGAGCGGGCGTCGCGACGCGTGGCTGGTGCTCGCGCGCGAGGCCGCCGCGGACGAGCCGGGACCGGTGCTGATCACCGTCGCCGAGATGAACCTCAAGGACGGCAACAGCGGCGCGGCGCTCGAGGCGCTCACCTCGCTCGAGCAGCTGGGCGAACTCAACCCGCGTGGCCTGCTGCTGCTCGCCCGCGTGCACCGCCTGCGGGGCGACTTCGACCGGCTGCGGCAGCTCGAGCCGCGGCTGCGCAATACCCGCGGCATCCCGTCGGCGGCGGTCGACGAAATCATGGACACGCTGTACGGCGACATGCTGAAAGTGGCGACCGAGAGAGGCGGACTCGCGGCGCTGACTGCCGTGTGGGGCGAGGCCACGCGCGCGGCCCGGCGCCGGCCGACCGTCGCGGTCGCCTATGCGCGCGGACTCGCCCGCTTCGGGGAGCCGGAGCAGGCCGCGCTCGTGCTCCGCGAGCTCCTCGATGTGGATTGGAACGAGGCCGCGGTGCTGCTGTACGGCGAGCTCGCGGGCGGCGATCCGCTCGAGCGGCTGAGGGTCGCCGAGGGCTGGTTGCGGGGGCGGCGCGAGGATGCGGCGCTGCTGGTGTGCTGCGCGCGCCTGTGCCTGCGCGCGGAGCTCTACGGCAAGGCGCGCAGCTATCTGGAGACGAGCCAGGCGCTGCGGCCGCGCGCCGAGACGGCCCAGCTCCTCGCCCAGCTGATCGCCCAGCTCGGCGACCCGCAGCGCGCGATGCAGATCCTGAACGACGGGCTCGCGCTTGCCACCGGCCGACGGCCGGAGCTGCCACCGCTGCGGCAGCGGCGCTTCGGCATGCCGCGCCGCTGAGCGCGGCCGCTACTGCCGCGGCATCCTCGCCAGCACGTCCGGGGCGTACTCGAAGGAGTCGAAGTACAGGCGGTCGGGGAGGAGCCCGCGGGCCGGCAGCGTCGCGCGCAATGCCGCGATCAGGGCCGGCGGCCCTGCCGCGTACACCTCGGCCGCGCCGAAATCCGCAAAGTCCGCGAGCACAGCCTCGTGCACGAGCCCCGTGCGGTACCGCAGGGCCTCATCTCGCGTCGGCGCCGACAGCACCGGCACGTAGCGCAGCGAGGCGAATCGCAGCAGGCGCTCCCGCACCCAGGCGTCCTCGTAGAGGTCGACCTCGTGGCGCGCGCCCCAGTATAAGAAGAGTGGCCGCCGGCTTCCGGTCTCGAGCACGTGGCGAACGATCGCCTTGGCGGGCGCGAAGCCGGTACCGCCCGCCACCAGAATCGCGGGCCCGGCGCCGTCGCCATCGACCGGGTCCCGGTAGCAGAACTGTCCCATCGGCCCCTCGATCCTCAGCAGCGCGCCGCGCGTCAGTGTCTCGAACACCTGCCCGGTGAACTCCCCTCCGGCGACCCGGCGGACGTGCAGCTCGATCAGCCCGGCATCGTGTGGTGGCGAGGCAATCGAGAAGCTGCGGCGCCGTCCGCCCGGCAGCATGATGTCCAGATACTGGCCCGCGCGAAAATGGAATTCCTCGATGGCCGGCAGCCGCAGGAACATGCCCACGACGTCCGGTGCCAGCCGCTCGAGCCGCTCGATCCGGCACGGCAGGCTCTTGATCTCGACATCCGTGACGCGGCGGATCTCGCGCGCCTCGACCGTGAGGTCAGTCAGGGCCTCGGCCTGGCACAGCAGCACGTAGCCCGCGGCGATTTCCTGATCGGTGAGCCCGAGCGGCCGGCCGCGCGGGTAGCGGATCCGGCCCTCGATCAGCCGCGCGCGGCACGAGCCGCAATTTCCGCCCTTGCAGCTGTGGGGCAGATTGACGTGCGCCGCGAGCGCCGCCGCGAGCGCCGATTGTCCTGGCGTGAGCTCGAGCACTCGGTTGCGGGGTCGGAGCGTGAGGCGCATGGAGGTCCAGTTTGCCCGCATTCAGCCTAGAATGCCGCCCATGGCGACGACGGCGCGGTACCTGGTGGCGGGCTGCGGGTACGTGGGCACGCGACTCGCGCGCGCGCTGATAGCGCGCGGCCCGGTCGTGGGACTCGCCCGCTCCGAGGCGAGCGCGGAGCAACTCGAAGCCCAGGGCATCGACGCGGTCGCCTGGGACCTCGATGCACCGGACTCGCCGGTGCCGCGCGGATTTGGGACGCCGTCGGTCGTCTTCTATCTGGTGCCGCCGCCGTCGACCGGCGTGACCGATCCGCGCCTCAAGCGTTTTCTGGCGCGACTGCCGGCACCGCCCGTGCGCATCGTGTACCTGAGCACGACGGGTGTCTACGGCGACACCGGCGGCGCGGTGGTCGATGAGGCGGCGCCGCTCAAGCCCGCGACCGACCGCGCCCAGCGGCGGGTCGATGCGGAACGCAGCCTCACCCAGTGGTGCGAACGCCAGGGCGTCGGCTGGACTATCGTGCGGGCCCCCGGCATCTACGGCCCCGGGCGGCTGCCGATCGAGCGCTTGAAGCGCGGCGAGCCGATGATCCGGCACTCCGAGGCCGGGTTCTCGAGCCGCATACACGTCGATGATCTGGCAACGGCGCTGCTGCTCGCGAGCAGCGCACCGCGCGCGGTGGATCGCATCTATAACGTGACCGACGGCAATCCGACGACGATGACCGAGTACTTCGAGCGCGTCGCGATGCTGACCGGGCTCCCGCCACCGACGCTCGTGACGCGCGCCGAGGCCGAACAGGCCGTGTCGCCCGGGCTCTGGTCGTACCTGTCCGAGTCGCGCCGCGTCGACTCGAGCCGCATCAGGGAGGAACTCGGCTTCGCGCCGCGGTTCAAGGACCTGCGGCTCGGGATTCTCTCGAGCCTGCCGCCGCCATAGCTCCGGCGCTGGCGGCCGCCGCTCAGAGCACGGTGTACCTGCCAGCCGCTCGACAGACCGTTTTGTGCCGCAAGCGTCCGATTTCGGGGAGCCCGCCATGGCCGCTACCACCACGATTCGTCTGCCTCCGAAGCTGCGCGCGCGGCTTGCCTTGCTCGCCAAGCACACGGGCCGCTCGGTGCACAGCCTCATCCTCGAAGCCGTCGAGCGGCACGCCGCCTACCAGGAACAGCTGCAGAGCCTCGTGAAAGAGGCTCTCGAGGCCGACACCGGGATTGAGCGCGGCGTCGAGGTCTACGGTGCGGAGGACGTGCACGCCTGGCTGGAGACTCTCGCGCGAACCGCGGCCGCGGAGCGACCCAAGCCATGGCGCAGGTAGTCTACGCGGCGCGCGCGCTCGACCAGCTCGAGCGCAGCGTGCCGCTGCTCGGCGCGGCCGATCCTGGTGCCGCACGACGGACGGTGGCCGCCATACGCTCGGCGGTCGAGAGCCTCGCGACTCATCCGCTGATCGGCCGGTGCGTGGAAGGCGAGCTGCGCGAGCTCGTGATCTCGTACGGAGCGACAGGCTATCTGGCCCTTTACCGCTTCGTCGTGTTGCGCGATCAGGTCCGCGTACTCGTGTTGCGCAGTCAGCGCGACGTCGGGTTCCTCCCGTGAGGCCGTCGGCTGACGCGGGCGCTCGTTGACCAGCCTCCAGTCCTCAGCGGACAGACGCACATGGAGTCGCGCATCGCGATTCACTTTGCCCGGCGCCGCTGGCACCGGTGGATCGGACAGCGCGTCAGTCCGAACGGCAACTTCGAGGGGCTGCTTGACAAGCGTTGTCTGGTGGACCTGTTCGCGCTCGGCCAGCCTTCGCACGAGTGCCTCACGTCTGAAGTCACTCGACAGTGACTGCCGCATCCGCGGCCATGATACGGATCGTGATGCAACAGCGGCCAGTCCTGCAATTGGCGTCTATTCCAACACTTCACAAAGCCTTTGTAGTTGAGCGTGCGTGAGCTGCAACGATTCGAGACGCTACGCAGTGAGATCGTTCACGGCGCTAGCGCGACGTGAACGAGCTAGCCTTGTCATGCGCTGTCGCGCTCCTGCTATCGGGAGTTCCGGCCGTCGATGCTTTGCCCGGGAGCATTCGCGCCAGCACTTGGTCGTGCAAGATGAGCCGATGGTAAAGGGCCGCGGCGACATGAAGGGCCACAATCGCCAGCAGCGTATAAGCCAAGAATGTGTGCGCATCGCCTGCTAGAAAGCCCGACCTGGACCCGCGCGGAAGCAATGCGGGTAGATCCAGGCGTGGAAAGAGTGTCACGCGCCAGCCGCGCGCCGACGCGGCGGCCCACCCAAGTAGCGGCAGAATGAACAGCAGGACGTAGAGCGCCCCGTGGGTTACTCGCGCTGCAGCGCGAAGCCAACGAGGTTCCGTTGGACTGGCGCCCGGGGCGCGATGGCGCGCGCGCCAGGAGACTCGCACAAGGGCGGCGAGGCCAATCAGAGCGCCTACCGTCAGATGCAGACTGATCAAACGGTCCAGCTTTGTCTGTGGCCCGATATCCGGCATCGCCCATGCGATCCCGAATTGAACGGCTACGAGGAGCGCTACCAGCCAGTGGAGCGCCTTCGCCATCGGGTGATATCGCGTCTCAGATGCCGGCGAGTCGTGCGACATGGTCGATTCTCCTCGCGCTTGAGCGCTGCTGGCGAGCTCTCGATCGGCCAGTCGGCGCTCATCGCAGACACCAGTAGCGTACGCCCTGCTCCTCCAGAAATGACTCAGCGCTACCGCCCTGGAGCATGGCGAAGGTCGCGAGCATCCCGGCCTCGACGCAGCTGGCCGCCGCCACGGTCACCGAGCGCGGTGTGTCGCGGACCGGCCAACCTGACCTTCGATCGAGAATGTGTCCGTAGCGCACTCCATCGCGCAGCAGAAAGCGGTGCGTATCCCCGCTGGTCGCAAGTCCGCCCCGGCTCAGCTCCAACAGCAGGCGCGCTTCGCGGTCAGTATCGGGGCGTTCGACGCCGACCTGCCAAGGGCCTGCGCCCGGTGCGCGATTGGCGGCGAGGTCTCCCCCGAAATTGACCAGCGCAGCTCCGGTAAACCGCGCAGTGACGAGGGCCAGTACGCGATCGACCGCGTACTCCTTGCCGATGCCGCCGAAGTCGATTTCCATGCCCGCGGGCAAGGTGATGCGGGGTGATTCCCAGCGGACCTTCTCGAACCCGATGAGCGGCAGAAGCGCGGCTATCGCGGCCGGTTCCGGCAGGCGGTCGGACCCGTCGAACGTCCAGCAGCGACGCAGAACGCCCGATGTGATGTCGAAGCGCCCCTGCGACAGCGCCTGACAGTGCACAGCGTAATCGAGGAGCGCGGCCGTTTCGCCATCCACCACGACCTCGTCACCCTGGCTGCGGTTGATGACGCTGACGATGCTGTCCGGGCGGTAGCGGCTGAACTTCGTCTCGATGCGCCAGGCCTCCTGGGCGGCGAGGCGGCCTATCTCGCGCGCCGCGTCTGCATCGGCAATCTCAAGCAGCAGCTCGCAGGGACTTGCCATCGCAACGAAGCACGCCGCGATGATGCCCCCCTCGCGCGGCAGGACCTCGAAGTCGGGTGCGTGGGGAGGCGGCGACGCACCGCCAGCTGCGGCGCGCCCCGTGCTCATCGCTAGTACTCCAAGTGCCAGCTGAGCTGCACGATGGTCGCCTTGAGATTCGGGTTGAGATCGAGGCCCTGCAGCTCGGGAAGTGAGCTCGACTGGTCGCTGGGCCTCTGCTGGTACTGCTCAAGGCGCAGGCTCAGCTCGCCGTGGCGGCTGGTGGCAATGCCGAACTTGAACCCGAAGGTCGTGGCAGCGAAGGTGGCCAGCCGGGGGTCTGCAGACATGTAAGCAGGCGCGGGACTCGTGTCGGTCAAATAGAGGTTGTAGAAATCTGCGGCGGACTGATGGTACCAGCGCGCGTGCGGCTCAAAATACATACCGGAACCGAGATCGATCCGCAGCTTCGCGTCGACGGTATCCGAGCCGATACCCCAGCTGTCCTTGCTGCGCCGGTACGAGAGGTCGAGGACGGTCGGACCTAGGGCCACTTTGTTGACCAAGTACAGGCTCTGCCGCGTGCGGGTATCCGGCCGATTCTCGTAACGGTAGCCGGTCACGGCCCCCGTATCATCGACCACCGAGATTATCCGGTATGGATCGGTGAGATACCCCTGCGAATGGTCGAAGGTGTAATTGAGCTCCGTGAGCCAGTTGCCGCGCATCACTTGGGTTACGCCGATGAGCCCGCCGGCAACGTTCTTGGTCTGACTCGACTCCTTCTCGTAGAGCGCGTAATTACTGGCGGGTACCGGGTTACCCCCGTGCGCGTGGATCCGGTCGTACTCCTCGTTGACCCCCGCCGAGAGCGTGGTGTTTTTCTCGTTGAAGTCGTGACTCAGTCCGGCGTGCGCCGCCACTGAGTAGAAATCGTGCTCGGTCGAGGCGTGCCCACCGTACGAGAGGGTGTTGTCGAGCCCGATCGGCTGCGACCAGTCGAGATCTCCCGCGATGCGAGACTCCTTGAAATGCGGATCCTGCGGCAGATTGCCTGGCGCGATCGTATAGAGCGTGGTCTTGTAGCCCGGTTTGGGCGTGAGACTGGTACTCGAGGGACTTGCGAAAGTCTGCGGCGTACGCGCGGGAATGGCGCCGTTGGGCGTGGCGCCCGAGAGCGTGTCGAGCGTCAGCGTTCCATCGAGAAGCCGCTGATCGCCGAAGTCTTTCTTCAAGTTCACCACCGGCTCGATCGTCTGGACCCGGCCCGCATTCTCCTTATAGTAGAGCAGGTCCGCGTCAATCTGCAGGGGCTGCTCGGCGGTATCATCGGCCGTCTGTGCCCGGGCCGTGCCCGAGAGCAGCGTACAGCTCGCCGCGATCAGGCCGAGGTGCAGTGGCGATGCTGGCCGCTTCAGTTGCATCCGCAACCCCCGCCGCCGAAGCTGCGGCCGCCGCTCGCTGCTTCCTTGCTGAAGTAGATGTGAGCATCGATGGCCGAATCGATCGGTTCGGCGTTGAGCGCCATCTCGGGCCGCGCGAGGATTTCGCGCTGCCAGGGCTTGACGCCCATCGCACCGCAACCGCACATGGTCGGCAACAGACCCAACAGGATCGTCAGGCGGGCAAAACTTCGGATGCGCATCGGTATGGCTCTCCGTCGAGGTTAGTGCGCGAGCACCAGTGCACGGATCTGCTGCGTCAGAGCATCGCGGTCGCGGACCAGAAATCCCTCGTGCCGCAACTGAATGTGGCCGTTGCGGTCGATCAGGACGCTGGTCGGCATGCCGCGCACCCCGAACTTCTCGGGCAGTAGGCCGTCCGGGTCATAGACGATGCGAAACTGCGCCGGGTGCTCATGCAGGAATCGTTCGGCATCGTCGCGCTCGCGGTCGACGTTGACTGCGACTACCACCAGTCCGTCATGGCCGAGCTCGCCCTGCAGGTGATTCATCCAAGGAAACGACTTCCGGCACGGCGCGCACCAGGAGGCCCAGAAATCCAAATACACGACCTGGCCCCTGAACGCTGCCAGGTCGAGCAGGCCGCCGGCGCTGCTCGCAGTTGCAGGCGGCGAAGTGGCAACGAGGAGCAGCAGCGCCGCGGCGAGTGCTGTGCAGGGATGCATGCGCCGGCCATGCGCATGGCGCGGAGCTCCGGAACTGCGCACCGGCGCTCTAGAATTTCTTGCCGATTCCGACATAGATTCCGTGCGGCATGACGCGCAGGATGTAGGGAGTATCCGGATTTCTGTGCATGACCCAGCCCGCCGCTGTGCCGATCGCATAGCCGGCGATGACATCCGACTGCCAATGCGCCTGCACTTTCATGCGCGCGATGCCGTCATACACGGGCAGTGCTTCGAGCGCATAGGTCAGCGGGTGATCGCGGCCGTACTCGAGTACGAGCGGCGTGACGATCGAACTCACCGCGGTCACCTCGCCGCTCGGAAAGCTTTCGTTGCCGTTTCCTTTGAACCATAGATTCGGATCGTTGTTGCTGGCGCCCGGCCGCACCCGCGAGAACGCGTACTTCGCGGCCAAGGCCACGATGCCGGACGCTGCCGAAGCATCCACCGACTGCCACAGCGTGCGGCCGAACCGTGTTTCCCCTCCCTCCCAGAGCGCTCCGACCACCTCACCAGCAATCAGCCCGTACTCGAGCACTTCTTGGTTGCTACGCTTCCAGATGCCGCTGTTGTCGTAGGTCCACTCGTGATCGATGCCGAGGGGGCCCCCGCCGGCCAGACAGGCAGACGTTCCTGCGAACAGCAGCAGTGATGCGAGCCACGCGGCAAGCGCCGGATGCGTGCCGCCGGGGCATGGGGGTGTCGCTGCCTGAACTCGCATGGCGAGGGCAGAATAGAAGGCTCATGCTTAAGGCAGACTTAAGCGGGTCCGTGCTGAAATCGCCCAACGCGTGATAGGGAATGCGGTCGTGCGAATTCTGCTGGTGGAAGACGACGGCATGCTCGGCGAAGCAGTTCGGGACGGACTGCGCCAGGAGAGCTATGTCGTCGATTGGGTGCAGGACGGCGGCGCCGCGCTGGCGGCGCTGTCGACCGCGGACTTCAGCGCCGTGGTGCTCGATCTGGGTCTGCCGAGAAGCGACGGGCTTAGCGTGCTGCGCTGGCTGCGGCAAAACGGGCAAGCCATACCGGTCGTCATCGTGACGGCGCGCGATCACGTCACCGACCGCATCACGGGCCTGGATGCCGGTGCAGACGACTACCTGATCAAGCCGTTCGACATCGACGAGCTCACGGCGCGGCTGCGCGCCATAACTCGTCGGGTGGTCGGCAGCGCCGAGTCCACGCTGACCGCCGGTGACGTGATTCTCGATCTGCGCCAGCGGGTGGTCACGTACCGGGGGGAGCCGGCGGCATTGACCGCGCGCGAGTACGCAGTGGTCGAACTGCTGATGCGAAAGGCCGGCTGCCTGGTGACGCGCGCCGAGATCGAGGAGGAGCTATATGGATTCGAAGACGATATCGCCAGCAACGCGATCGAGGTCTACATTCACAACCTGCGACGCAAGCTCGGTCCGCACGTCATCACCAATGTCAAAGGACGCGGTTATCGCGTCGACGACGCCCGCTAAGGCCGAGCGGCCATGGTCGCTGCGTCGGCGCATGGCGATCGCCGTGGCGGCGGCCGCCTGCATGGTGTTTCTGATTCTGGGACTGCTCGTTTATCGCGCGGTAGCCAGCAGCACGGCTGCGCAGTTTGACGAGATGCTGCAGCAGCAGGCGTCGCTCGCCCTGCGCTACGCCGATCACGAGTACGACGAGGGCGAAAGCGTGGTACCGCGCTCCCTCGGTGCGGCAGTGCGGGCGACGCCTCTCGGCGTGGTCTATCAGATCATTACCCGCACGAATCAACTGCTGTACCGCTCGCCGGGTACACCGCAGGCGCCTCTCGCCATCGGTAACGGTCCAGGATACTCGAACGCGGTGCTCGACGGCCGCTCCTGGCGCGTGTACTCGCTGAACTCCGCAACGACTCCGCTAGTCATCCACATCGCCGAGCCGCTCGAATACCGCGATGCCGCACTGTCGCGCACGCTGCACGCCGTGGCCCTGCCGCTGCTCTTTGCGCTGGTGCTGCTGACCTTCCTGATCGGCGTCGTGACGGAGCGTGCTTTCCGGCCGGTTCGGCGCATGGCAGCGGATCTCGCCGGACGCGGCGCCGATGATCTCTCCGCGGTGAACACGGCGGAGATGCCGGTGGAGACGCATGCGCTCGGCGTCGCACTCAACGGCTTGCTGGCACGGCACGCGGAAGTCCTGGCGCGCGAGCGCCGCTTCACGGCCGATGCGGCACACGAGCTGCGCACGCCGCTCGCCGCACTGCGCGCACAGGCGCAGGTCGCCGCCCGCGCCACGACGCCCTCCGAGGCGCGACGCGCGCTCGACAAGCTGCAGGCGAACATTGACCGAACCGCACACCTGATGAGTCAGCTGTTGTCGCTGGCGCGCCTGGAGCCCGGATCCTCGTTTAGCGCCGGCCAGACCACGCAGGCGAAAGTCGTGGTTGATCTAGTCCTCGAGGACTTGGCGCAGACAGCACGCGAGAAGCGGATCGAGATCATGCTTGAGGGTTGTCTGCAACGCCTACCGGGCTCTCCCGAGGTCCTCTATCTCCTGATCCGCAATCTGCTCGAGAACTCTATCCGTCACGTCAGTGAGCGGGGCCAAGTCGCTCTCACGGTGATTGAGCGCGATCAGTCGGCGGTACTCTCGATCAGTGACAACGGACCGGGGATCCCGATTGCGGAGCGCTCGCGTGCGTTGGAGCGTTTCTACCGCATACCGGGCAGCGCCTCGTCCGGCAGCGGTCTCGGACTTTCAATCGTCGGTCGGGTCGTGGAGCTCCTGGCCGGTGAGATCGAGCTGGCGGATCCGGCTGTCGGCACGGGACTCGTGGTTACGGTTCGGTTGCCGTTCACGGGCGCGCAAATCCAGGACCAGACAGCCGCGTAACCCCCGATGCCCCCGTGTTTCTGGCTGACGCTCCAGCGGGTCGCGCGGCGCCACCGTAGGTGGCGCCGATTGCGGGGCTGTTGGCGTGGACCCCGTCGGCCCGAGCGCAATCTGACGCGCGACAGGTCTATGCGAAACTCCGGAAGGCTCAAATACTTGCGCTGATATCGACGCTCCAACGCGGGGAGCTATCGCGGCGCCTCGTTCTCGGCCAGCCGTGCCGTGAGGTCGTAAGTGCTGGCGCTGGTGATCTCCACGTCGGCGAATTCGCCGACCGCGACCCGCGTTCCGGCGGTCTCGATCCGCACGCTGCCGTCGATTTCGGGTGCGTCGGCATAGCTGCGCGCGATCGCGACCCTGGTGCGCCCGCTGCCTTCGAGGCCATCGACGAGCACGCGCGTGCGCGTGCCGACGCGGGCGGCGAGCCGCACGCTGCTGAGGCGCGCCGCGGCCTGCATGAATCGCTGCCAACGCTCTTCCTTGACGGCCTCGGGCACCGGGTCGGGCAGCGCATTGGCGCTTGCGCCCTCGATGGGCGAGTATTTGAAGCACCCGACACGGTCGAGCCCGGCCTCCTCGAGCCACTGGAGCAGCACGTTGAAGTCCGCCTCGGTCTCGCCGGGGAAGCCGACGATGAACGTGCTCCGGACCGCGATCCCTGGCACATCCCTGCGCCAGGCGTGTATGCGTTGCAGCGTGTTCTCGGCGTGCGCCGGCCGTTTCATCAGCTTCAGCACCCGCGGACTGCCGTGCTGGAACGGGACGTCGAGGTAGGGAAGCACCTTGCCTTCCGCCATCAGCGGCAACACCTCGTCGACGTGCGGGTACGGATACACGTAATGCAGCCGAACCCAGGCGCCGCGTTCGCTGGCGAGGGCGCCGAGCTCGCGCGCGAGGTCGAGGAAGCGCGTGCGAATCTCGCGCGAGCCCCAGTGCTCCGCCCGGTAGCGCAGGTCCGCGCCGTAGGCGCTCGTGTCCTGGGAGATCACCAGCAGCTCGCGGACGCCGGCGTTCAGAAGCCGGATGGCCTCGTTCAGCACGTGGGTGATCGGACGGCTCGCGAGGTCGCCGCGCATCGACGGAATGATGCAGAAGCTGCAGCGGTGATTGCAGCCCTCGGAGATCTTCAGGTACGCGTAGTACCGCGGCGTCAGGCGGATGCCCTGCGGCGGCACGAGGTCGGCGAACGGATCGTGCGGCCGCGGCAGGTGCGCGTGCACGTGACCAAGCACCTCCTCATACGCGTGGGGACCGGTGATGCCGAGCACCCGCGGATGCCGCTCGCGAATGGTTTCGGGCCTCGCACCGAGGCAGCCGGTGACGATCACTTTGCCATTGCGGTCGAGCGCCTCGCCGATGGCCTCGAGCGACTCGTGCACAGCCTCGTCGATGAACCCGCAGGTGTTGACGACCACGAGGTCAGCCCGCTCGTAGCTAGCCGCGACCTCGTACCCCTCGGCGCGCAGCTGCGTCAGGATCCGCTCGGAATCCACGAGCGCCTTCGGACAGCCGAGGCTGACAAAACCGATGCGCGGAGTGGATTTCATCGGGCCGGCGGTGGCCAAGGGGGCCGCCATCCTACCCGCCCGGGGCCAGCCCGGCTACCCGCCGGCGCCACGGCGCGCGGCGGCGCTCACAGTGCCTCGAAGCTCAGCGGCTCGTCGGCATGGGTCTGCGCCGCGGCGATGTCGGCCGCCAGTTCCGCAGCGTGCGTGCGTCGTCCCGCCGCGGTCAGCAGCTGTTGCAGACCGAGGGCGGCGCGCGGATCGTGCGGCGTGCGCCTCAGGCACTCGCGCAGCACGAGCTCCGCCTCGGCCTTGGCGCCGGTCTTGAGGAGTGCGGCCGCGAGAGTCTCGCGCGCAGGGTACAGCCACAGCGGTGGCTCGGTGTACTGCGCGTGCTCTTGCACATCGACCGCGGTCTTGAACTCGGTGATCGCCCGGTCGGATTCGCCGCGGGCGAGCGCGAGGCGCCCGGCGAGCAGGTGCTCGGCGATTGCGAGCGCGGCGGCGCCGATGGCCGCGTCGAGGTTGCCATAGACGTGGGCGAGGTCCGGGCGATCCGACGGGAACACCGGTGCGGGCGGCGCGAGCGCCGCCTCGCTCCTGACCGCGGCGAGTTCGGCCGCCGCCCCGTCGCGGTCGGCACGAGCGAGCAGCGCAAGTCCCCGCCCGTAGTGCCACAGCGCGCGAACCACGTGGGCGTCGCGCGCGTAAGGCTTCGAGTCGGACGGCGGCTCGGGCAGCGCGAGCAGCTCCTCGAAGCGCCGGAAGCGGGCCAGCACCGCGATGCTGGTCGACTGATCCCCGGAGATCGCCCGCGATGCCTCTGCGGCGCGGCGCGCGGCGGCGAGATCGCCCTGCATCGCGTAGGCGTACGTCAGGAACTCGAGGCAGTGGCCGCAGGCGCGTTCGGTGCCGGGATCCTTGCTGAGCCGGAAGTCGAGCGCCTCGTGCACCGCGTGCTCGTTCGCCTCGATCGCCGCCTGCCAGTCGCCGACCCTGAGGAAAATGTGCGCCGGCATGTGCACCAGGTGTGACGCCGCGGGCTCGACCGGCGTCGCCGCGAGCCGCCGTGCGACCGCGAGCGCCCGGCCCGGCTCGGTGCTGGCCTCGACCGCATGGATGTAGAGGTGCATGAGCCCGATGTGGTCGGGGTGCGTCTTCAGGCCGGACTCGAGGACCGAGACGAGCTCGACCGTGCCGTCGCCCGGCGCGCCCTCCTGCGTCCACAGCCGCCACGGATGCAGGTCCATGATCGCCTCGGCGAACAGCGCCGCGGCATCGGGGTCAGTCGGGTAGCTGCGCACCAGCGCGCGCATCCGGTCGCGGTAGCCGAGCGCGAGGGCATCGAAATCCGGCGCCGCCTCGCTGCTGTAGCGCGCCGCGAGCGCCTCGATGTAGTCCCGTTCGGCCACCGTCGCCCGGCGCGCCGCGAGGAGGCGCGCGCGGGCGATCGCCGCGGCGGCCTCGGCCGTGCGCTTCGCCTCGGGTGCCGTGTTGATGTCGGGTCCGAGTGCCAGCGCCACTCCCCACCAGGCCATCGCCAGCGACGGGTCGAGCCGGGCCGCCTGACGGAACGCCTGCTCGGCCTCCCCCTGCTGGTAGGCGTAGACGAGCGTGAGCCCGCGGTCGAAGGCCGACTGTGCAGAGGCGATCGACGTCGAGACCGCGTGGTGGCTGTAGGTGTAGGGATCTGAAGCCGGCCGGCCGGACGCCACGAGCGGGATCAGCGCCAGCGTCACGGCGATCAGCGACGGACGGCACGGGCGATCGCTGCGTGTCACGTGTACTCTCTCCCGGCAGGCGGCAGTCAGGCGCTTCGCGGCAGCCACACACATGATAGCGGGCGAGCGGGCACGCTATCATGCGCGCATGCGGCTCGACTTCGTGAAGATGCACGGACTGGGAAACGACTTCATCGTCTTCGACGCCGCCGCCGCGGAGACGCTGCCGAACGCTCGGCAGCTGCGGGCGCTGTCGAACCGTCACACCGGCATCGGTTTCGACCAGGCTCTGGCGCTCGCCGCGCCGCGCCGCGCCGACACGGCGGTTTTCTACCGGATCTTCAACGCCGACGGCCTTGAGGCCGAGCAGTGTGGCAACGGTGCGCGCTGCATCGCGGCGCTCGTTGCCCGCCGACTCGGCAGGGGCCCGGGCGAACTGCTGATGGACAGTCCTGCCGGGCTCGTGCGGGCGCGGATTCGGGCCGATGGGCTCGTGTCGGTCGCGATGGGCGTGCCCACCTTCGCGCCGGCGGCGCTGCCCTTCGCCGCGGACCGCGAAGCGGCAAGCTATGCACTCGAGGCTGCCGGTGAGCGGATCGAGATCGGTGCGGTGTCGATCGGTAATCCTCACGCCGTCATCCGCGTGCCGGCGGTCGCGAATGCGCCGGTGGACAGGCTCGGTCCCGCGGTAGAGAATCATCCGCGGTTTCCGCGCGGTACCAACGTGGAGTTCATGGAAGTCGTGACGCCCGCCCACGTGCGCTTGAGAGTCCACGAGCGCGGCGTGGGCGAGACCCAGGCCTGCGGCACCGGAGCGTGCGGCGCCGTCGCCGTCGGTCGCCGCCGCGGCTGGCTCGACGCCGAGGTCGAGGTCGACGTGCCGGGCGGACGTCTCGCCGTCGAATGGCAGCGCCAAGACGAGCCGATCTGGCTCACCGGTCCCACCGCGACCGTCTTCGAAGGACACATCGATCTATGACCAATCCGCAGCCGAAGCTCGATTCCAAGGGCGGCGCCGCGAAGGCTGCCCGTCCGGACGAGGCCGCCGTGGCGGCCTTTCTCGCCGGCCATGCGGAGTTCTTCGAGCGCCACCCGACGCTGCTCCTGCAGCTGCGCCTGCCGCATGGCCGCGGCGACGGCTCGACGGTGTCACTGGTCGAGCGCCAGGTCGACGTGCTGCGCGAGCGCACGCGCGAATTCGAGCTGCGGCTCAAGGCGCTCGTCGAAAACGGCCGCGCCAATGACCTGCTCGCCGAGAAGATTCACCGACTCGCCAAGCGCCTGATCCATGCACGCACCGCGCGATTGCGGCTCGCCTCGATCGAAGCGAGCCTTCGCGAGGACTTCGGTGCGCGCGACTTCCTGCTGGTGCTGACGCGCGTCGATCAGGAGCTGACCGCGGTCGAGGCCCGCTACCTCAGAATCCTGCCCGCCGACGACCCCGGTCTGCAGTCCTTCGAGTCGCTGTTCGCCGCCGGCAAGCCGCGCTGCGGCCGGGTGCGCGACTCGCAGCGCGAGTTCCTGTTTCCCGCGGACGGCGCGACGGTCGGGTCGGTGGCACTCGTACCGCTCGGCCCGGGCGGCGAACAGGGCCTGCTCGCAATTGCCTCCTCGGATGCGGACCATTTCAATCCGACCATGGGAACTGACTACCTGGCTCGCATCGGCGAGCTGATCGCCACTGCCCTCGATGGCGCCGCGGACCGACGGCCCTGAGCCGGCCGCGCGGCCTTCCGTCGAACTGCCGCACTGGGACAGCGATGAGCGGGCGCTGATCGAGCGCTGGCTCGAGAGCCTCGCGATCGAGCGCCGGCTCAGTCGTCACACCGGCATCAGCTACCGGCGCGACCTCGTGGCATTCACTGCGTGGTGCCAGCACGCCGCAATCGAGCGCCTGTCCGCGCTCGATGAGAACCACATCCGGCTGTTCGCCGCGGCCTCGCACCGCGGCGGGCTCGACCCGCGCTCGATCCAGCGCCGGCTGTCGGCACTCAGGGGCCTGTTCGGATTCCTGATCCGCGAAGGACTCCTGACCCGCAACCCGGCTGCCGAGGTGCGCGCGCCGAAGGCGGCGAAACGGCTGCCGCCCGCGCTCGACGTCGACCGGATGACGCGCCTGCTGCAGGGGCCGCGCGCCAAGGCGCCCGCCACCGGCACGACCGACGCTGCAGCGGAGTCCGAAGCGCTCGTGACCCGCGACCGGGCGATCATGGAGCTGTTCTACTCGAGCGGCCTGCGCCTCGCCGAGCTCGTCGGCCTCAATCTCGGCGACCTCGACCTCACCGACCGGACCGTCCGCGTGCTGGGCAAGGGATCGAAGACGCGGATCGTGCCGGTCGGCGCGCAGGCGGCGACGGCAATGCGCGAGTGGCTGAAGACGCGCAGCCAGTTGGTCGAGCTAGGCGCCGTTGCGGTGTTTGTCGGCCGCAACGGCCGGCGTCTCGGGCCGCGGGCCGTGCAGCTGCGGGTCGCGGACTGGGCACGCCGCCAGGGGCTCGACGTGAAGGCGTATCCGCACCTGTTCCGGCACTCGTTCGCGACCCACCTGCTCGAATCGAGCCAGGATTTGCGCGGCGTCCAGGAACTCCTCGGGCATACGAACATCTCGACGACCCAGGTCTATACGCACCTCGATTTCCAGCACCTCGCCCGAGTGTATGACCGCGCGCACCCGCGCGCGCGGCGCCGGTCGCGCTGAGGCCGCAGCGCGGACCCGAGCCGGTGCAGCGGGTGAGGCGCCGGGTTCAGAAGTGCGCGCGCACCCCGAGGCCGATGAATGCGCCCGACTGGACGGTGCTGCCGCGGGTGAGCCCGACGGTGACGTCGACGCCCGACTTGTCGCCGAGGTCCGCGGTGCCGGTCGCGGACAGCGTGTTCGAGTACGCGCCGCTGAAGTATTCCTTCTGGCGCGCGTAGTCGAGGCTGACGATCAGGTCCTCGTGCTTCCAGCTGGTGCCCGCGCCGAGGTCCGAGGCCAGCAGTGCGTTGTCCCGGCCGATGCGGCGCACGCCGACGGTCTCGAGCGGGTCGACCAGCGTCGACTCGAGCTGGCTGAATTCGGCACGATCGGGGTGGTGCAGCGCATCGAGGCCGGGCATGTCGAAGCTGCAGCTCGCCTGCTGGTACTGGTAGTTCATCGCGCTCAGGTACGCGCCCCACACCTCCCCGCCGAAAGCGCCGTGCAGGCCGAGGCCGGTATTGTCGAGCGTGCAGCTCGAGGTCGCCGCCACGGGCAGCTGCGTGCCGTCGCGCAGCGTGACCGTCGTATCGACGCCGAGCGGCTCGAAACCGGAGCGTCGGAACATGCCCCTGAGCCCGATCGACCACGGCTTCAGCGGCAGATCGGCGCCGAGTTTCAGCTCCTCGGCCGCCAGGATGTCGGTATCCTGCCAGCGGCCGACAGCGCCGTCGAGCGTGAAGCGCGCGAAGTCGTGGGACGCCCCGAGCTCGAGTCCCTGCGAGCTGAAGCCATTTGAGGCGAGAGCGTAATAGCTCACTGAATTCGCAGCGAGCCGAACGCTGCTGCTCGGGTTCAGCGCGTAGCCGACCTCACCCTCGAAGCCGCGGTTCGTCTGCTGATCGACTTCCGTCCCAACAGCGAGCGACCAGCGCGCGTCCGATGGTGCCTGCTCCGCGTCATCCTCCGCCGCCAGTGCGGGCTGCCACAGGGTGAGTGCGACGACCGCGAGCAGCGGATAGCCGGCCTCAAGCATTCGCGTCATGGGCTCTGCCTCGTTCCGGGCCCGCTCGGCCCGACCCGTTTCATTTTGCCGAGTCTGCGAGTAGCTTGTCGCGGCCTGTGCCACAAATCCCGCGCAAGTGACCCAACTGACGCCATCTGGCGACAGCGTGCCGACGGCCATCCGGCTGCGTCGCAAGTCGCGGCTCGTCGAGGTCGACTTTCCCGACGGCGCTCACTATGCGTTCAGCTTCGAGTATCTGCGGGCTCATTCGCCGTCCGCGGAGGTCCAGGGCCACGGCCCGGGCCAGGACGTGCTGCAGATCGCGAAGGAGAATGTGCAGGTGCTGCGCATCGAGCCAGTCGGACACTATGCGGTGCGGCTGGTGTTCGACGACGGTCATGACACGGGACTCTACTCGTGGACGTACCTGCGCGAGCTCGGTGCGACCTTTGAGGAGAAGTGGGCGCGATATCTGCAGCGCCTCGACGGCATCGGCTATGTCAGAAAGCCGGTGATCCCCGGCTGAGCCCCAGCGGTGCCGCACCTGTCACGCGATGCGGACGAGCCGGTTTTCGCCGAACCGTGGCAGGCACAGGCGTTTGCGCTCGCCGTCCGGCTGTCCGCGCAGGGACACTTCACCTGGACGGAATGGGCAGCGGCGCTCTCGGATGAGCTGAAGGCGAGCGCGGCCCGCGGCGAACCGGATGACGGCTCGTACTACTACCACTGCTGGCTGGCGGCGCTCGAGCGGCTTGCGATCGCGAAGCACTTGACTGACCCGGCGGCGCTGCTCAATCGCAAGCAGGCGTGGGCAGACGCCTACCGGCATACGCCGCACGGCAAACCGGTCGAGCTTGAGACCGATTCCAGCTCGTGAGACCTACTAGCTCGACCGCGGGCCGCCTCTGCTAACAGTGCTCGGCCTGCGAAGATCGCAACACTGCGGAATTCCCCGCGCCCGCCGGGTCCGTGGCAGCTGTCTTCCAGCGCACCCAGGGGCCAAGGCGACAATCGCAGCTGCGTATCCGCTGCGCACCACCGTTCACGGCAGGGCAGGTTCCGGATCGGTTCCTTCAGGCACGCCTTCGAACAGCACCGTCGACAGGTAGCGCTCACCGGTATCCGGCAGCATCGCGAGAATCACGCCGCCCTGCGGCGCCTTCTCGGCGACCTTGAGGGCCGCCGCGAAGGTCGCGCCCGAGGAAATGCCGACGAACAGCCCCTCCTTGATCGCGAGCGCCTTCGCGGCCGCGATCGACTCATCGTCCGTGACCGGTATGTTGTCGTCGAACACTGTCCGGTCGAGCACGGCCGGCACGAAGTCCGGGGTCCAGCCCTGGATCTTGTGGGGCTTGAACTCGGCACCCGCCAGCAGCCGCGCGCCGGCGGGCTCGGTTGTCACGATCTTGATGTCCGGGCGGGCCTTCTTGAGCACCTGGCCGGCGCCGGTCAGCGTTCCGCCCGTACCCCAGCCGGTGACGAAGTAGTCGAGCCGCTTGCCGGCGAAGTCCGACAGGATCTCCGGGCCGGTGGTCTGGCGGTGGTACGCCGGGTTCGCCTCGTTCTCGAACTGCCTGGTGAGGAACCAGCCGTGCTGCTCGGCGAGCTCCTTGGCTTTCCTCACCATGCCCGTGCCCCGTTCGGCCGCAGGGGTCAGAATGACCTTGGCGCCGAAGGCCCGCATGATCTTGCGCCGCTCGATCGAGAACGTCTCGACCATCGTCGCAACAAAAGGGTAGCCCTTTGCGGCGCACACCATGGCGAGCGCGATGCCCGTGTTACCGGAGGTCGCCTCGATCACGGTCTGGCCGGGCTTCAAGAGCCCGCGCCGCTCGGCGTCCTCGATGATGCCGATCGCGAGCCGGTCCTTGACCGATCCGCCCGGGTTGAAGTACTCGATCTTGACGTAGATCGTCACGTGCTTCGGCGCGAGACGGTTGATGCGGACGATCGGCGTGCGCCCGATGGTCGCGAGAATGCTGTCGTAGATCATGGCCGGGTCCTGGGGGCAAAAACGGGAGGCCGGTAGCGTAGTCCGGCCGGCAGCGAAACGCGTCCTTCCGGTGGGCATGTCCCCATAACGATCGGTTCTTGACGCCCCGTAGCTCAGGGCTGCCGATGGGCGGAAGATTCGGGCCATGAGCGCGTTCCCGCCCGACTCCGCATCCGCCGCGCGCCGCGTGGCGTTGCCGGCGCCGTTCCGCCTGCAGGCGGGCGGCGAGCTGTGGGGCGCGGAGGTCGCCGTCGAGACCTACGGCCAGCTGTCCCCGGAGCGAGACAACGCGGTGCTGCTGTACACCGGTCTTTCAGCATCGGCGCATGCCGCCTCGCACGCGGGCGATCCGACCCCGGGCTGGTGGGAGAACATGATCGGCGCAGGCAAGGCGCTCGACACCGGGCGCCTGTTCATCATCTCGGTCAACTCGCTCGGCAGCTGCTTCGGCTCGACGGGCCCCGGGTCGATCGACCCGGCGACCGGTGTGCCCTATGGTTCGAGCTTCCCGGAGCTCAGGGTCGAGGACATCGCGCGCGCGAGCCAGGCGGCCGTCGATGCGCTCGGAATAGAGCGGCTGTACGCCGTCGTCGGTGCCTCGCTCGGCGGCATGACCGCCCTCGCCCATGCCGTCGCCTTCCCGGGCCAGGCGCGGCGGCTGATCTCCATTTCCGGTGCGCTCGCGGCAGGCGCCGCGGCGATCGCGACGCGCAGCCTGCAGCGCGAGATCCTTGGCGCGGCCTTGAGGAGCGGCGCCGATGCCGCGACGGTCGCGCAGGCGATGCGCTGGGCGCGAAAGATCGGCGTGCTGTCGTACGTCGGCAAGGAGCTGCTCGAGGAGCGCTTCGGCCGCGAGCAGACCGAGCCGTTCGCCGGCCGCCCGTCAGGCACGGCGTTCGAGGTCGAGCACTGGCTCGAGCACCTCGCGCAGAAGTTCCTGAAGCAGTTCAACCCGTGGGCGTATTGGTACATCTCGCGGGCGATGGACCTGTTTGACTTCGGCGCGCATGGTTCCGCGCCCGGCGGGGATGCGGTCGTGCACCATCACGATGCGTCGGACGTGGCGCGCGCCGCGGCGCGATTGAACCTCGAGCGGGCCCTCATTGTCGGCGTGCACGAGGACCTGCTGTTCCCGCTCGAGCAGCAGCAGGGCCTCGCAGCGGTGCTGCGCGACGCCGGAATTCACACGGAGTTCGTCGAGCTCCACTCGCCCTATGGTCACGACGCGTTCCTGACCGAAACGGCGCTGTTCACACCGGTCCTGGGCGCTTTCCTGCGGCAAGCCCCAGGAAGCGCCACGTCTCATCCGTCGCATCGAGTTCTCGACTCACTTTGCCGATGAGCCGCTCGGGGGCATAGCGCAGTCCGCCCGGCCAGGCGTGGCCGCCACCGTCGACCTCGTAGAGCCGGACTTGCGCACCCCCGGCGCAATCCTCCCCGACGTGCAGCGTCAGCCGCGTGCCGTCGTCGGCAACGCGGTCGAGCGGTGGGTCGGTACGCTCTGCGCGGCAGCGGGCCGCGGCCAGGAACAGCGCAAAGCTCTTCGGTGCGCCGATGACCCTGCCGCGCGCAATCCCGAGCACCGCGACCGTCCCGCCGGCCCACGGCACCATCGGGTCCGCGGTGCCGTCGATCAGCGCGAGCCGCGCGATGCCGGTCGCCTCGCAGCTCGCGGCGAGCTGCTCGTTGAGGCTCGAGGCGACCGCGACGAACCCGCTGAACACGTCGCGCGCCTCGCAGGCGAGCTTAAGGGTCATCATCCCGCCGTTCGACATGCCGGTCACGAACACGCGCGTGCGGTCGAGTGGGTAGCGCGCCGCGAGCGTCGTCACCAGTGCCTTGAGGAACCCGACGTCGTCGACGTTTTCCGCAACCGCCTGGGTCCAGACGTCATGGCGGCCGTCGTTCCAGGTGTGACCGACCCCGTCGGGGTACACGACGAGCGCCCCGGTCTCGTCGGCCCGGCGGTTGAAGCCGCGTGCTGTCAGCACCTCCATGCCGGCGCCCCCGCCGCCGCCGCCGTGCAGCACGACCAAGAGCGGCGCTGCCGCCGCGACGTGCGGCGGCACATAGATCCGATAGGTCCGCACGCGCCCGTCGTGGAGCAGGGACTCGCAGCGCGCCTCGGGCGAACGCGCACCGCGATCCGCACAGTGCGGCTCGGCGCGTGCCGGGAGCGGCAGGGCCCCGAGGCCGAGCGCGACGAGGGCGGTCGCGAGCCATGCGTGTTGCGGTGCGGCACGGCGGCGCGAGCGGTACAATTCCAAGGTTTCCACTGCTGAAGACGCTCCACAATGACCGGCTCTCCCGAGAAGCGCGCCGCTCCCAAAACCGTTGACTTCGGATACGAACGGGTCGCCGCTCCGGCAAAGGCCGGACGCGTGCGGGCCGTGTTCGATTCGGTGGCCGGCCGCTATGACCTCATGAACGACCTGATGTCACTCGGCATCCACCGGCTCTGGAAGCGGTTCGCGCTGAGCCAGAGCGGACTGCGGCCCGGGGACCGGGCTCTCGATGTCGCCGGGGGCACCGGTGATCTCGCGATCGGACTTGCCCGCCAGGTCGGCCCGAGCGGTCGGGTCGTGCTGTCGGACATCAACGCCGCGATGCTCTCGCACGGCCGCGATCGCCTGCTCGACGCCGGCTTCGCCCGCGGTGTGGACTGCGTGCTCGCCGATGCCGAACGCCTGCCGTTTGCCGACGGCTCGTTCCACTGCGTGACCATCGGTTTCGGACTCCGCAACATCACCGACAAGGGCGCGGCGCTCAGCTCGATGTACCGCGTGCTGCGACCCGGCGGCCAGCTGCTGATCCTCGAGTTCTCCAAGCCCGTCGCGCCGGGATTGAAGCCCCTCTACGATGCGTACTCGTTTCGGATACTTCCGGCGCTCGGCCGTGCGATCGCCGGTGATGCCGACAGCTACCGGTACCTCGCCGAGTCGATCCGGGTGTTTCCTGACCAGCAAACCCTGACCGGCATGATGCGCGAGGCGGGCTTCGAGGCCTGCCGTCACCACAACCTGACGGGCGGCATCGTCGCGCTGCACCGCGGCTGGCGTTATTGATGGCCCCCTCGCCGCTGCTCGCCCCGTTCGAGTCGCTCGTCAATCGCACCATTGCCGCCTCGACGCCGGCGCGCGAGATCTTGAAAACGCTCGCCGGCAAGGCATTCGCGATCGAGTTCGCGACCCCGCTCGGTGGCCCGATGTTTCGACTGCGGCTCGTGGCGCTCGAGTCGAGCCTCGCGGTTGGCAGTGGCGGTGAGCCGGCCGATGCGACCGTCAGCGGCACGCCGCTCGCGCTCGCTGCGCTCCTCGCCGGCGGGCCGCAGGGGCGTGCGAGCGTCCCCGGCATCACGATTGCCGGCGAGGCGGAGGTCGCGCAGGCGTTCGAGGAGCTCTTCAGGCACGCCCGCCCTGACTTGGAGGAAGAGCTGGCGCGGCTCGTCGGCGACGCGCCGGCCCATTATGCGGGGCGCGCCGTGCGCGCAGCCCTCAGCTGGGCCGGCCGCGCCCGCGACTCGCTGGCCCGAAGCGTCGGTGAGTACCTGACCGAGGAGAGCCGCGACCTCGTGGCGCGCGCCGAACTCGACGTGCTGCTCGGCGGCATCGACCGGATCCGCGAGGATCTCGACCGGGCTGAGGCCCGGCTCGGGCTCCTCGAGCGCCGCACGCCCACGCGGGCCCGCGCACCGTGATCAGCTTGCCGGTCGCCGGACGGCTCATCGAGATCCAGCGCGTACTCGTGCGCCACGGGCTCGATGAGTTTGTGACCGCGACCCACCTCTACCGGCCGCTCCGGTTCCTGTATTTCCTGCAGCCCTCGACCTGGTTCGAGCGCCGGCGCGGCGCATCGCGTGGCGAGCGGCTGCGCCTCGCGTGCGAGGAACTGGGGCCGATCTTCATCAAGTTCGGGCAGGCGATCTCCACGCGCCGCGACCTGCTGCCGGCCGACATCGCCGACGAGCTCGCCAAGCTCCAGGACCGCGTGCCGCCATTCCCGGCGGAGGCGGCCCGCGCGGCGATCGAACGCTCGCTCGGCGAACCGGTGAGCGAGGTCTTCGGCAGCTTCGAGTCCGAGCCGCTCGCGGCAGCCTCGATCGCGCAGGTGCACACGGCGACCCTGAAAGACGGGCGCGAGGTCATCGTCAAGGTACTGCGACCCGGCATGCACGAGGTCATCCGTCGTGACCTAGAGGTGCTGTACGCGCTGGCGGAGCTGGCGCTGCGCTACGTGCCGGACGCCTCGCGGCTGCGGCCCGTCGAGGTCGTCGCCGAATACGACAAGACGATCATGGACGAGCTCGACCTGATGCGCGAGGCGGCGAACGCGGCGCAGCTGAAGCGCAACTTCGCAGGCAGCCCGCTGCTCTACGTGCCCGAGGTTCACTTTGGCCTGTGCCGCACCGACGTGCTGGTGATGGAACGGATCAGGGGCGTGCAGATCAGCGACGTGGCGCGCCTGCGGGAGCTCAAGGTCAACATCCAGAAGCTGGCGGAGAACGGGGTCGAGCTTTTTTTCACGCAGCTGCTGCAGCACAACTTCTTCCATGCCGACATGCATCCCGGCAACATCTTCGTGCTGACCGAGGATCCCGAGAACCCGCGCTACGCGGCGGTCGACTTCGGCATCGTCGGCGCGCTCGATCCGAAGGATCTGGAGTACCTGGCGGGCAACTTCCTCGCATTCTTCGACCGCGACTACCACCGTGTCGCGGAGCTGCACGTCGAGAGCGGCTGGGTACCGCCCGGCACGCGCGTCCACGAGCTCGAGGGCGCGGTGCGCACGGTCTGCGAGCCAATCTTCGACAAGCCGCTGTCCCAGATCTCGTTCGGCATCGTGCTGCTGCGGCTGTTCGAGACCGCGCGCCGCTTCCGGATGGAAATCCAGCCGCAGCTGGTGCTGCTGCAGAAGACGCTGCTCAACATTGAGGGGCTCGGGCGGCAGCTGTATCCCGAGCTCGACCTGTGGAAGACCGCGCAGCCGCTGCTGCGCGCGTGGTCGGCCGAGCGCGCGAACCCGCGCAGGCTGATCGCGGAGGGCCGCCGCCACTTGCCGGAGCTGATCGCGACTCTGCGCGCGACCCCGCCGCTGCTACGGCGCCTGATCCGCGAGGCCGAGGCGCGCGACTCGCTGGTTGCGACCGACGTGCCGCGGCTCGAGACGCTGCGTGCGGAGCTGCGCGCCGGTGCCAGACGGCGCGACCAGACCATCGTCGCGAGCGCGGTGCTGGTGCTCGGCGGGCTGTGGCTCGCGATGGGCGCCGAGCCGTGGTGGACCGGGGCCGCGCTGCTGTCCGGGACGGTCGCATTCCTGCTGATGCGACGCTAGTACGCGCGCCGCGCCGACTCCGGCGCATCGCCTACAGAAAGTGATCGAGGCCCGGGATCCAGCGCATCAGGCCCGCGACGAAGCGTTGCCAGCGCGTCGCGCCGGGCTCGCCGGTGAGGTGCACGATCTGCCCGTCGCGCTCCCCGGTCCAGAACATGCGCCCGGTGCGCGATCGCGGCGGCTCGAGCGACAGTCGCCAGGCGCGGTCGGGGGCGATGTCGGCCTCGATCAGCTCCGCGGTTGCGGCCGCGAGCGCCGGGCTCTTCACCAGCACGGCGAGCTCGGTGTTGATCAGCGCCGAGCGGGGATCGATGTTGAAGCTGCCGACCCAGGTCAGCGCCCGGTCGATAACCATGACCTTCGAGTGCAGCGATGCGCCGGTGGCCATGCGGCGGAAGTAGCGGCGCTCCGCCGGCCGCCGCCGCGCCTCGGCCTGGAACTCGTAGAGCTCAACGCCGGCAACCAGCAGCTCGCGGCGCCGCTTGGCGTAGCCGGCGTGGACCGGCACGACGTCGGTGGACGCGAGCGAGTTGGTCAGCAGGGCGACGCGGACCCCGGCGCGGGCACGCTCGGCGATCAGCTCCGCGCCGGCGCGCAGCGGCACGAGGTACGCCGACTCGACCAGTACTTCGGACTTGGCCGCGCGCCACAGGCCGTAGACCCGTTGCAGCAGCGGCGACGGTGCCTTGCGGCTCTCGTCGATCTTGTCAGGCGGATCGACCAGCAGCTCGGCCGCGCCCCAGTATTCGAACGCCGCCTCAAGGGCCAGCGCGCGCATCGCGGCGAGCACCGATGCGTAGCTCTCGCGCACCTCCTCGGTGCGTCCCGCCTGCGCGGCGATCTCGGCGGCTACCGCGTCGGCTTCGGCCTCGGTTGGCGCGCGCTTCAGGAACGCCTCGATCGGCACCGCCCACGGACTGTTCCAGTACTCGTCGAAGCTCGCGACCGCCTCGCGGGCCACGGGCCCGGCCGCCAGCACCTCGAGGTCACTGAAGTTGACGCCGCGGTCCAGGTCGAAGTAGTCATCACCGATGTTGCGACCGCCGAGCACTGCGAGCTGGGCGTCGATCGCGAAGATCTTGTTGTGCATCCGCCGCTGCACGCGCCCGAAGCTCGTGACGAACTCGACCGGGCGCATCCAGCGCACGCGGTTGCGATAGGGGTTGAAGACGCGGATCTCGAGGTTGCGATGGCCGGTCAGCGTCGCGAGCCGGTCCTCGCTGCGCACCAGGTTGTTGTCATCGACGAGCAGCCGCACGCGCACGCCGCGGCGCGCCGCGGCCAGCAGCCGGTCGGCGATCACTGCACCCGAGTCGTCGGCCTGATAGATGTAGTACTGCACGTCGAGCGAGCGCTCGGCGAGATCAGCGAGCGCCGCGCGCGACAGGAACGCGAGTGAGCCGTACTGCAGCAGCGCGAAGGCTGACTCGCCCGGATGGGCCGCGAGCGCGGGCCGCAGCGCGCGGCCGATCGCGGTGTCCGCGGTCGCGGGGATCGCCTGGCTCGCGGGGCGGGGGACGTCGAGGCGGTATGTGGCGCAGCCGCTGAGCGCAAGCGCTGCAAGCGCCGCGAGCGTACTTTTTGCGGCTGTGAGCCGTGGCCGGCGCTCCCCCGGCGAGGCCACGTCCTAGCGCCCGGAACGGCGGTCGTGGCCCGCACTGGCGGGCGGCGGCACAGCCGCGATCGACAACAGTACCGCCGCACTGAGCGCGGCTCTCGACAGGGGCGGACGTGGTCTGCCGGGCATCGAACAAGTGTCGCGCGCGGGCAGGCCGATGTCACGCTACGGCCAGCTCGTGGCGGTCTGCGCGAATCGCGGCGAGCTTGGCCGCACGACGCAGAACCGCTGACCGGTCGGCGCCTCCATGACCCACCAGGTGCGGACCTGCGCGATCCGTTTCGCACCGAGTGCCTCGAGGCGGCGCACCTCGGCCTCGATGTCGTCGGACTCTATGTCGAGATGCACCCGGCTCGGATGATCGACCGTCTGCACCTCTATATCGAGGGTCTGCGTCGGATCCACGAGCCGGGCGTAGGTCTGTCCCTCGGTCCCCGGCAGTGGTTCGACGCGCAGGCCGAGCGCGCCGCCCCAGAACCGGGCGGCGCCGGCGAGATCGGCCGTCTGACAGTCGATGATGAAGCCGGCAAGCTTGCTCTTGTGCATGATCCTCCCCCCGGATGCTAGCCCGCGACACGCAGAGTACGCAAAAACGCGGCCGGATCCTCGCCGCGTTCCAGCACCTCGACGAGCGCAGAACCGACGACCACCCCGTCGACGTGGCCCGCGAGCCGCGCGACCTGCGCGCGGCTGCGGATGCCGAATCCGGCGCACACCGGAATCGGCGCAACCGCCTTGACGCGCGCGAGGTAGCTGAGCACCTCGTCCGGGACGGTCGCGACGCTGTGACCGGTGGTCCCGGTCATCGTGACCGCATAGACGAACCCCCGCGCTGCCCGGCACAGCGTCGCGAGCCGCTCGGGCGGCGTCACCGGAGTCACCATCTGCACGAGCCCGACGCCTTGCGCGCCGAGCGCGCGCTTCAGCTCGTCGCACTCCTCGTACGGCAGGTCCGGCACGATGACCCCGGCGACGCCTGCCGCGCGCGCCGCGCCGGGCAGGCGCTCGAGGCCGAAGGCCAGCAGCGGATTGAGGTAACTCATCAGCAGCAGCGGCGCCGTCGGCCGCGGCGCGAGCGCGGCGAGCTCCTCGAGTATCCACGCGAGCGAGACGCCCTGCGCGATCGCGGCATGGCTCGCCCGCTGGATCGTCATGCCGTCGGCCATGGGATCGGTGAACGGCACGCCGATCTCGACGACGTCGGCACTCGCGGCGATGCGCTTGAGGTCGGCGCCGAAGTGCTCCCGCCGTGGGAACCCGGCCGTGAGGTAGGCCACGAGCGCCGGCTCGCCGCGCGCGCGCGCCGATAGGATCGCCGCCCCGATCGTCTCGTGGCCGGCCACGCTCGCGGCTGTGCCAGCACCGCTCATCACGCCCTCTCCCCGAGCAGCGTCTTCTGCAGCGTCGACATGTCCTTGTCACCGCGGCCCGACAGGCAGATCAGGATCCGCGTGCCGGGGTTGGCCGCGGCCCACTTGCGCGCGCCGGCGAAGGCATGGGCGGTCTCGATGGCCGGGAGTATCCCCTCGGCCCTGCAGCACTCCGCGACCGAGGCGAGTGCCTCCTCGTCGCTCGCGTACTCATACTCGACGCGGTGCACGGCCTGCAGTAGCGCGTGCTCCGGACCCACGCCCGGATAGTCGAGGCCTGCGGACACCGAGTGGGTCTCCTGGATCTGGCCGTTGGCATCCTGCAGCAGCATCGAGTAGCACCCCTGCAGCACGCCTGGCGTGCCGAGCGACAGGGTCGCGGCGTTATCGCCAAGCGCAGGGCCGCGCCCGCCCGCCTCGACTCCGATCAGCCGCACGCCCGGGTCGCGGACGAACGGATGGAACATGCCGATCGAGTTCGAACCTCCGCCGACGCAGGCGAACACGGCGTGCGGCAGGCCTCCGGCCTGGCGCTCCATCTGCGCGCGCGCCTCGCGGCCGATGACCGACTGCAGCTCGCGCACCAGGTACGGGTATGGATGCGGTCCGACCGCGGAGCCGAGCAGGTAATAGGTGCCATCGGGATCCGTCACCCAGTCCCTGAGCGCCTCATCGATCGCGGCGCGCAGCGTCTGGTCGCCGCCAGTGACCGGCACGACCGTGGCGCCGAGCAGCTTCATCCGCCCGACGTTCGGGGCCTGCCGCTCGCAGTCGATCGCCCCCATGTACACGGTGCACGGCAGGGCGAGTCGCGCGCAGGCCGCGGCGGCCGCGACGCCGTGCTGGCCGGCGCCGGTCTCGGCGACGATGCGCCCGGCGCCGAGTCGCTTGGCGAGCAGCGCCTGGCCGATCGCGTTGTTGATCTTGTGGGCGCCGGTGTGTGCGAGGTCCTCGCGCTTGAGGTAGACCTCTGCACCCCAGCGGCGCGACAGCTCCGGCGCATGGCTGAGCGGCGTCGGCCGGCCGACCCACGTGCAGAGCTGGTCGTTGAGCTCGGCGACGAAGGCGGGATCGGTCAGCCAGCGTTTGACGCCCGCCTCGAGCCTGTCGAGCGCGGGGACCAGTGTTTCCGGAACGTAGCGGCCGCCGTAAGGGCCGTAGCGCCCCCGCCCGTCCGGAAACTCCCCGGCCAGTTCGCGCTGAAGGAGCGCCCCCGCCTCGGCTGTCGCGATCGCTGCTGTCATCACACTCACTCCCGACGTTCTGCCTATCGAGCCGCCGCAGCGCGTGCCGCCGCGACGAACGCATGAATCCGCGCCGCGTCCTTGGTGCCCGGGGCGGACTCGACCCCGCTCGATACGTCGACGCCGAACGGCCGCACCTTTGCGATCGCCGTGGCGACGTTCTCCGGCCTGAGGCCGCCGCCCAGTATCAGCTCGGTGCGGCCGGCGAGCTCGCGCGCCGCGGACCAGTCGGCTGTGCGTCCCGCGCCGCTCGTCGCGCTCTCGTACAGGCACCGCGCCGGTAAGGTCGCGGGCAGCTGCTCCCCCGACCGGAGCACCGGGAGCCCTGCGAGTCCCGGCGGCAGCGACAGCGCGGCTAGATCCGAGCAATCACTCTGCAGCACGTCCGGCGCGAAGTCCTTGGCGATCGCATCGACGAGCGCCTGCGACGGATGCTGCGTCACCGCGACCTTCAGGACGCCCGGCGGCACTGCGCTTGCGAGCGCCGCGGCGCGCGCGGGCGTGAGATTCCGCGGCGAGTCGGCGTGAAACACGAAGCCGACCGCATCGACGCCGGCATCCAGCGCCGCCCGGACCGCCGCGTGCGAGGTCAGCCCGCAGATTTTGATCCACACGGTCATCGCGACAGCGCCGCCCGGCGCCCGCTCGCGATCATGTCCCGCGCCAGTGCCTCGGGGTCGGCCGCCAACATCAGCGCCGAGCCCACGAGCGCGAGCGTGAACCCACAGCCGGCGAGGCGCCCGGCGTCCGCGGCCGTGACGACGCCGCTCTCCGCGACCCGCGGGAATGCCCCCGGCAGCAAGCTCCCGAGCGACTCGAGGCGCTGTGGGGCGACCTCGAGGGTCGCGAGGTCGCGGCTGTTGATGCCGAGCAGGCACTCCTCGCGCCGGCCGCGCCAGCCGGCGGCCAACTCGGCGGCGGTCGCGACGTCGGCCGCATCGAAAGCCTCGAGCAGCACGAACAGTTTCAGCTCCGCCGCGGCGGCGATCAGCTCGGCGAGCTGCGAGCGCCCGAGCATGCGCACGATCAGCAGCGCCCCGCCGGCGCCGGCCGCGCGCGTCTCGAGCAGCTGGTAGGGATCGACGAGGAAGTCCTTGCGCATCGCCGGCACGCCCAGCGCCGCCAGCGCCGTGCTCGCGCGTGCGAGGTGCGCGAGGCTCCCGGCGAAGCGATCCGGCTCGGTCAGCACCGACACGATGGCAGCTCCCGCGCGCGCATAGGCCCGCACGCGGCGCTCGATGTCATCGCCGACCGCGGCCAGGATCCCCTGCGCCGGTGAACGCAGCTTGAGTTCCGCAATCAGGTCGAAGCCCGTCCGATCAAGCCGCAGCGGCGGCGCGGCCGGCGCGCCGATCGCGCGCAGCCGCAGCGCCGCGTCGGGTTCCTGCTCGCGCGCCTCGGCCACGCGCGCGCCCGAGGCGCGCGCCATGCCGGCCAGGAAATCGCCGCTTGCAGCCGCGCTCACGCGCCTCTCCCCGAGAATGCGGCCAGCGCGCCGAGCAGGTCCCCGGCCGCGCCCGAATCGATCGCCAGAGCGGCGCGGGCGGCGCCCGCCCGGGGTCCGGTCGCGAGCCCGGCCACCTCGAGGGCCAGGGCCGCGCCCATGATGAGTGCATCGCGGTGCGGCCCGCGGTCGGTGCCGCCCAGGACGCTCGCGAGCGCGGCGGCGTTGTGCGTGGCGTCCCCGCCCGTCAGCTGCTCGGGCCGGCAGGACGGCAGGCCGAAGTCGTCCGCGCTGCGGATGGATTCGCTGACGCTTCCCGGACGGACGTCGTACATCAGGAACGGGCCCGCCGGCGTCGGCTCGTCCCAGCCGGGTTCTCCATGGACGACGAACGCGCGCCGGATCGGGAGTCCCGCGAGGGTATCGGCCATCAGGCGCGCCGACGCGCGGCTGAACGCGCCGATCACGTGGTAGGGGGGCTCGGCGGGGTTCGTCAGGGGCCCCAGCATGTTGAACACGGTCCTTATGCCGAGCGCGGCGCGCACCGGCGCGATCGCCCGCATCGCGGGGTGATAGTGCGGCGCGAACAGGAACGTGAAGCCGGTGGCGGCGAGGCACTCGCCGGCAGCCTGCGCGTCGAGCGGCATCGGGAGCCCCAGCGCCTCGAGCAGGTCCGCGCTGCCAGAGCGGCTCGACACGGAGCGATTGCCGTGCTTTGCGACCCGCGCACCCGCGGCCGCCGCGAGCAGCGCCGCGCCGGTCGACAGGTTGAAGGTGTGCGAGGCATCGCCACCCGTGCCGACGATGTCGACGGTCGGCCCGACATCCGGCAGCCGCGGCCGGCGGGCGAGTCCGCGCATGCCGCGGGCGAAGCCGCGAAGCTCGTCGGCCGTGACGTCCTTGGCACGCAGCGCCGCGAGCAGCGCGCCCGCCAGTGCCGGGGCGAGCGCCGGGTCGGTCAGCGCAATCAGCAGATCGTGCGCCTGTCGCTCACTCAGCGAGCGGCCCTCGACCAGGCTCTCGAGCGTGGCCCGCAGCGGCTGTGGTCCGCTGGTCATGCCGCCCCGCGCACGCGCGTGCCGCTGTCGGGAATCGCGAGGAAGTTGCGCATCAGCGCCGGCCCGTCGGGCGTCAGCACGCTCTCTGGATGGAACTGCACGCCCTCGGCCGCGAGCGACCGGTGCCGGACGCCCATGATCTCGCCTTCCGGCGTCAGCGCCGTGACCAGGAGCTCCGGCGGCAGGGAACCGGGCTCCGCGATCAGCGAGTGATAGCGGCCGACCTCGAGCGGCTGCGGCAGCCCCGCGAACAGGCCCTGCCGGTCGTGCTCGACGCGCGAGGTCTTGCCGTGCATCAGCCGCCAGTTGCGGATCACCTTGCCACCGAATACCGCGGTGATCGCCTGGTGGCCCAGGCACACGCCGAGCACGGGGATCCGTCCGGCGAAGGCCTCGATCATCTGCATCGACACGCCCGCATCGTACGGGGTGCCCGGACCCGGCGAGATGCACAGGTGCGTGGGTCCGAGCGCCCGGGCCGCTGCGACCGTGATCTCATCGTTCCGGTACACGAGCACCTCGGCGCCCAACACCAGGAACGCCTGCACCAAGTTGTAGGTGAAGGAGTCGTAGTTGTCGATCAGCAGCAGTCGTGGCCTCGCTTCCGTCATGTCACAGACCCTCCTTCGCGAGCTCGAGCGCCCGTCCGAGCACCGCGCTCTTCGCGAGCACTTCGTCGTGCTCGCGCTCAGGGACGCTGTCCGCGACGATGCCCGCCCCCGCCTGATAGCGGTAGCGCCCGTCGTGGAAGGTCACCGTGCGGATCGTGATCGCATGATCCATGGCGCCGCCGTGGCCGAAGTACCCGTAGGTTCCGCCGTAGAATCCCCGGCGCACGGGCTCCAGCTGCTCGATGATTTCCATGGCCCGGACCTTCGGCGCCCCGACCAGGGTCCCGGCCGGGAACGATGCGGCAAACAGGTCGAAGGCGTCGCAGCCCCTCGCGAGCGTGCCCTGCACGCCGCTGACCATGTGCATCACGTGGCTGTAGCGCTCGATCACCCGGTAGGGGTCGACTCGCACGCTGCCCGCCGCCGCCACGCGCCCGAGGTCGTTGCGGGCGAGATCGACGAGCATCACGTGCTCGGCGTTCTCCTTGACGTCGGCAAGGAGTTCGCGCTCGAGCGCCGCGTCGGCAGCCGGGTCCGAACCACGCGGGCGCGTGCCGGCGATCGGCCTCAGCTGCGCCTGGCCGGCGCTCAGGCGCACGAGTGCCTCGGGAGAGGAGCCGACGAGCGTCTGGTCGCCGAGCTCGCAGTAGATCATGTACGGCGACGGATTGATCAGCCGCAGCGCCCGGTAGGCCTCGAAGGGCTCGAGCTCGCACTCGCCCTCGAAGCGCGCGGACAGCACGAGCTGGTAGACATCGCCCGCGGCGATGTGCTGCTGGGCGCGTCTGACGCCGTCGATGTATTCCGCCCGCGTCAGGCTCGGCGTCGGCGCCGCGAGCCGCGCCGGCGGCCGGCCGATCGCGAGCCCGCCGCGCAGCGCCCGGACGATCTCGCGCCGCAGCTCGGCGCGCTCAGGCTGCGGGCCAGCGTGCAGGAGTGCGATGCCGCGCGTGACGTGGTCGAAGATCAGCAACGAGCGCGGCGCGATGTAGCAGGCCTCCGGGACCCCCGCTTCGACGGCGAGCCGGCTCGGCAACCGCTCGAAGTAGCGCACGAGGTCGTAGGAGGCGGCGCCGACCAGACCCCCGGCGAGCGGCATTCCGGAAATCTCCGGCTGCGGCCGTGGCGCACGCGCAAGCTCCGCACGCAGCGTCTCGAGCAGCGCCGCGCGGTCCGCCGGCCGCGGCCGGGTCTCGCCTGGCCGGCCCACGGCACGCACGTGCAGGCCCGCCGGATCGAGCCGCACCTCGAGGCAGTCGCCGAAGCCGATGAACGAATAGCGGGCGAGACGCTCGCCTCCTTCGACGCTCTCGAGCAGAAAGCGCGGCTTGAACGGACGCAGTTTCAGGTACGCCGAGACGGGCGTATCGAGGTCTGCGGTGATGTCGAACGGCGGCTGCATGGGCTCCTCGTCGGGGGCACCGGGGAGCGGACGACAAAAAACCCATCCCCGGCACTGGTCGGAGACGGGTTCGCGGTAGGGTCTAGGATCGCTCGGCTAAGCCTGTCCCCCGCGCGCCCACTCCATCGAGGGGCGCCACCACCAGCCCGTGTTGGGCACGGGCGCCGGAGCGGGCGGGTTGTGACGGAACGGCTTCATGACGCCGGAGTATGGCGCGAGCACGGAAAACCGGTCAAGCCGGCCGTCCGCGATCCCGCCGCCCGCAGCGCCGAGGGAGCCGCCGGGCATGGTAGGGTCGGCTCCTTGCGGGGCGACGTTCGACGGCATGGGTGTGATGACCTCTCGATTCCTCGGCCCACGGTACTGGCCGACCTGGGTGGGCCTGGGCGTGCTGCGGCTCGTCGAGCAGCTGCCGTTCGCCTCGCTGCTGTCGGTCGGCCGCTGCCTCGGCCGGCTGGCCCGTCGCGCGCCGCTGCCGTACGCACGGGTGGCACGGCGGAACATCGAGCTGTGCCTGCCCGAGCTCAGCCTCGATGAGCGCGAGGCGCTGATCAACCGGCATTTCGAGAGCCTCGGCATCGGCATGCTCGAGTCGGCGATGACCTGGTGGAGCCGGGACGAACGGATCAACGCGTTGTCCAGCGTCGAGGGGCTCGAGCACCTCAACGCCACGCTTGCGCGCGGCCGTGGCGCGATCATCCTGACGGCGCACTTCACGACGCTGCAGATCGGCGCCCGGATACTCAACAACCGCATCCCGATCAACGTGCTGTACCGGCCGCTAAAGAATGAGCTGCTGGCGGCCGTCTCGGGCGGCAGCTTCGGACGGCAGGCGCGCAAGGCAATCCAGCGCGACGACGTGCGCGCGATGATCAGTGCGCTCAGGCGCAACGAAATCGTCTGGTACGCGGCCGACCAGAGCTACCGCAACAAGGGTGCGATGATGGTGCCGTTCTTCGGCCATCCGGCCGCAACCAACGTCTTCACCTCGCGGCTCGCCGCGATCACCGGCGCCGCCGTCCTGTACTACTCGACCGAGCGGTTGCCGGGCACGCAGGGCTGGCGCGCGACGATCCATCCGCCGTTCGCCGACTGGCCGGGACCCGATCCGGTGGCCGATACGCTGCGCTACCACGCCTGCATCGAGGCGCAGGTCCGCAAGATGCCGGAGCAGTACTGGTGGATCCACCGGCGCTTCAAGGGCCTGACGCCCGACTATCCGGATTACTACGGCCCGGGTGCGCGAATCACGCGCCAGCAGAACGGGTAGCGATAGCGGACGCCCTCGCTCGACTTCACCGCGGCGATAATGGTGACGATGAAGTGAAACAGCAGCAGGCCCGCGAAGATCGCAAATCCGACGACGATCACCATCAGGATCCCGGCAGCGATCAGCGCCAGCAGGATCGTGATCTGGAAATTCAGTGTCTCCCGGCCCTGGTCCGCGACCAGCGGCAGTTCATCGCGCTTCATCAGCCAGATCACCAAGGGCGCGATGAAGCCGCCGATCACCGTCACGTACATCAGCATTGCGCTCATGTGACAGAGCATCGCCCACTGCCGCTCCTCGTGGCTCGGCGTGGCAACCGCGGCTGGCGCGCCGCCGGATCGTGCCTCATCTTGCATCCCGCTCCCTCCTGCACGCGCTACGCTAGCATGGCCGTGCGGATGCCGCCCGGCGCGCCGGCGGTGGCCGTGTCCTTATAATCGCCGCTGGCCCGGCCCGCCGGGCCCGCCGGAGTCCGCCCGTGAACCTGAAGGATCTGCTGCGTTCCTGGCAGGCCGACCCCGGCGCGCGGCCGGCCGCCGGCAAGCGGCGGATCGGCAGCATATTCCGCTACGGCCGCCATGCGGTCGAGCTCGCCTACACCACCAACGCGCGCCTGTGCCTCGCGCTCGCGCTGCTGACCGTGGCTGCGGGCGTCCTGCCGGCCGGCGTCGCCTGGATCGGCGCGCGCATCGTCGATGCGGTCGTCGGCGCGATCCGCGCCTACCCGGTCACCGGCGCCGCCGCCTACCGGCCGGTGCTCAGCTTCGTCGCACTCGAGGCGCTGCTGGTTGCGCTGCTCGCGGCCGCACAACGCGGGCTGTCGACCTGCCAGTCACTGCTGCGTGCGCAGCTCGGCCAGCGGGTCAACGTGATGATCCTCGAGAAGGCCCTGACGCTCGGGCTCGCGCAGTTCGAGGACTCGGAGTTCTACGACAAGCTGACGCGCGCCCGGCGCGAGGCGTCCAGCCGGCCGCTGTCGATGGTGATGCGGACCTTCGGGCTCGTGCAGAACGCGGTGTCGCTCGCGAGCTTCGGTGCAATTCTGGTGCAGTTCTCGCCGATCGCGGTCGCGATCCTCGCGCTCGCCGGGCTACCCGCGTTCTTCGCCGAGGCCAAGTTCTCGGGCGACGCGTTCCGCCTGTTCCGCTGGCGCTCGCCCGAGACGCGCATGCAGCTGTACCTCGAGACGGTACTGGCGCGCGAGGACCATGCCAAGGAAGTGAAGCTGTTCGGGATCGGGCCGCTGCTGCTGGAGCGCTACCGAACAATCTACGAGAAGCTCTATCGGGAGGACCGCGAGCTGACTCTGAAGCGCGACACGTGGGGCTTTGCGCTCGGGTTGCTCGCGACGCTGAGCCTGTATGGCGCATACGCCTGGATCGCCGTGGCGGCGGTGCGCAGCGTCATCACGCTCGGCCAGATGACGATGTACCTGGCGCTGTTCCGCCAGGGGCAGGCGGCGCTTTCGGCGGGGCTGTCGGCGATCGGCGGGCTGTACGAGGACAACCTGTACCTGTCGAACCTGTACGAGTACCTGGAGCAGCCGGTTCCGGCGCTGCGCGGCGAGGTCCGGCACGGCCCGGCGCCGGCCGAGGGCATCCGTTTCGAAAGAGTGTCGTTCACCTATCCCGACGCCGAGGCGCCGGCGCTCGCGGACATCAGCCTCACGATCCTCCCCGGGGAGAGTCTCGCGCTCGTCGGCGAGAACGGCTCGGGCAAGACGACGCTGATCAAACTGCTGACGCGGCTCTACCATCCGTCGACGGGTCGGATCCTGTTCGAGGGCCGGGACTTGGAGGACTGGGACGAAGTGACGCTGCGCGAGCGGATCGGGGTCATCTTCCAGGACTTCGCGCGCTACCAGCTGCTGGTCGGCGAGAACGTCGGCGCCGGCGATGTGGCGCACTTCGATGCCCGGGAACGCTGGATCGAGGCCGCCGAGAAGGGCCTCGCGGATCCATTCATCCGCGAATTGCCCGCCGGCTACGACACGCAGCTCGGCAAGTGGTTCAAGGACGGACGCGAGCTGTCGGGCGGGGAGTGGCAGAAGATCGCGCTGTCGCGGGCCTTCATGCGCTCGCGCGCCGACGTGCTGGTGCTCGACGAGCCCACCGCCGCAATGGACGCAGCCGCCGAGGCGGAGGTGTTCGAGCACTTCCGAACCCTGACCCGCGGGCGGATCACGATCCTGATCTCGCACCGGTTCTCGACCGTGCGGATGGCCGACCAGATAGCGGTGCTCGAGGGCGGGCGCATCGTCGAGTGTGGCTCGCACGAGGAGCTGATGCGGCTCGACGGGCGCTATGCGCGGCTGTTCACGCTGCAGGCGCGCGGCTACCGCTGACCGGGTCGCTGCGCCCGGCACCGCGCGCCGGCGGTCACGACCCAGTCGGCCGGGCCTGGCCCTGCCGGCCGGCACCGCACACCATGGCGCGGTCGCGACCGGGCACGGCGAGGCCTGCCGGCCCGGCGCCCAACCCCTATAATCGGGCGCTTCGGGCGCCCATCATGAAACTCCACCAGCTTCGCTACCTCGCGGCGGTCGTCCACAACGGCCTCAACATCACGACCGCGGCGCGCAAGCTTCATACCTCGCAGCCGGGCGTCAGCAAGCAGCTGAAGCTGCTCGAGGACGAACTCGGCTTTCCGCTGTTCGAGCGCGACGGCCGCAATCTGACGCGCGTGACGGCCGCGGGCCAGCAGGTCGTGGACCGCGCGCTCACGATCCTCGAGGAAGTTCAGAACATCCGCCGCCTGTCCTCCGACCTCAAGGACGACCGCAGCGGCTCCCTCTCGATCGGCACGACACATACCCAGGCGCGCTACGTGCTGCCGCCGATCGTGCAGCGCTTCCGCGGCACCTATCCGGACGTCGACCTGCACCTGCACCAGGGTACCTCGGAGCAGATCGCCGAGCTCGCCAAGCTCGACCGCGTCGATTTCGCGATCGCCACCGGCACGCAGGAGCTGTTTCCGGGGCTGGTGCTGCTGCCGTGCTATCGGTGGCACCGGCGGGTCATCGTGCCGCGCGAGCATCCGCTCGCCGCCGAGACGGAGCTGAGCCTGAAGTCCCTGGCGCGCTTTCCGATCGTGACCTACACGTTCAGCTTCAGCGGCCGCTCCTCGCTGCCGGCGATGTTCGAGAGCGCCGGCCTGAAGCTGCACGTGGCACTGACCGCGAGCGATGCGGACGTGATCAAGACCTACGTCCGGCTCGGCCTCGGCGTCGGCATCATCGCGAGCATGGCGATCGATCCGCGCGAGGACCGCGACCTCGTGGTGCTGGATACCGCCCACCTGTTTGCGCCGCACGTGACGTGGATCGGGTTTCGCCGCGGCCGGCTGCTGCGCGGCTACATGTATGAATTCCTGAAGACGTTCGCACCGCATCTGAACCGGCGTCTGGTCGACCAGGCGATCCGCGCGGGCTCGGGCGATGAGCTCGCGGCGCTGCTCGCGGACGTCGAGCTGCCGACCCATTGACGGACCGCCGCGCGTCGGATCGCTGCTCGCGGGAGAAGGCCGAGACCAGGAGAACCGAGATGTTGAGAATCAGCGAACTCAAGGCACCACCGAGCCTCGAGCTATTCAGCGAGCTGGTCGAGCTGCTGCAGGACGCAGTCAGCGGCGGCGCGTCGATCGGCTGGACCGAGGTGCCGAGCACCAAGGATGCACGCAACTACTGGACGCGCGTGCTCGAGGCCGTCGGCCGCGGCGAGCGGCTGCTGTTCGTCGCGACCGACAACCACGTGTGCGCCGGCGCCATCCAGCTCGCGCTCGAATCACGCCAGAACGGCCGGCATCGCGGCGAGGTGCAGAAGCTGATGGTGCACTCGCAGTTCCGCCGCAAGGGCATCGGCCGGGCGCTGGTCACGGCCCTCGAGAACTCGGCCGCGGCGCGCGGACTGACGTTGCTGCTGCTCGATGTGCGCAGCGGCGATGTGGCCGAGCAGCTGTACCGCCGCGCCGGCTACCAGTTGGTCGGAACCGTGCCCGGCTTCGCGCGCTCGACCGAGGGCACGTTCGACCCGACGACGATCTACTACCGGCAGCTGAGCGCGGCTGCCGGCGAGATGTAGGAGCACGCGGTGCCATCCTTCGATGTGGTCTCGGAACTCAATCACCACGAGCTCGCCAACGCGGTCGACCAGGCGAACCGCGAGCTCGACAGCCGTTTCGACTTCAAAGGCACGGATGCGAAGTTCGAGCTAGCCGGCAACGAGCTGACGCTCGATGCACCGGCGGACTTCCAGCTCAGGCAAATGCTCGACATCGTGCGGCTCAAGCTCACCAAGCGCGGCATCGACCTCGTGTGCCTCGAGATCAAGGACCCGGACGTGAACCTCGCGCGGGCGCGCCAGACGGTGCTGCTGCGGGAGGGAATCAATGCCGAGACCGGGCGCAAGCTGCAGCGCGCGGTCAAGGATTCGAAGCTCAAGGTGCAGGCGGCGATCCAGGGCGAGAAGCTGCGCATCTCGGGCAAGAGCCGCGACGAGCTGCAGGCGGCGATCGCACTGTTGCGCCAGCAGAAGGTCGACGTGGCGCTGCAGTTCAACAACTTCCGCGACTGATGCGCGGGGTCTTTCTCGACTACGCGACCGTCAGCATCGGGGCTGACCTCGATCCCGGCCGGCTGCGCCGGGCGCTGCCGGACCTGACGATCCACGACCTCACGCAGGCGTCCCAGGTCCGCGGGCGGCTCGAGGGCCAGCAGGTCGCGCTCATCAACAAGGTCGAGCTGACCTCCGAGCTGATCGCGGCGAGTCCGGCGCTGCGGCTGATCGCGCTCGTCGCGACCGGCACCAACAACGTCGATCTCGACACCGCCCGTGCCCGGGGTGTCGCGGTGTGCAACATCCGCGACTACTGCACGGCCTCGGTCGTGCAGCACGTCTTTGCGGTGCTGCTCGCCCTCACGCACCGGCTGCGCGACTACGACCGGGCGCTGAAGGCCGGGGCCTGGGAGCACGCGACGCATTTCACGATGCTCGATTTCCCGGTACGCGAACTCGCCGGCCGCACGCTCGGCATCGTGGGCTACGGCGCACTCGGGCAAGGTGTTGCGCGGGTGGCCGAGAGCTTCGGGATGCGGGTGCTCATCGCCAATCGCCCGGGCGGGCCGCGCGAGCCGGGGCGCCTGGACCTCGAGGCCCTGCTGCCGCTCGCCGACGTGCTGACACTCCACTGTCCGATCACGCCGGCGACGCGCAACATGATCGGCGCCCGGGAGCTCGCGCTGATGAAGGCGGACGCCATTCTGATCAACACGGCGCGGGGCGCGCTCATCGAGGCGGCGGCACTCGCGGCGGCGCTGCGCGCCGGCCGGCTGGGCGGTGCCGGTATCGACGTGCTCGCCGAGGAGCCGCCGGTCCACGGCAATCCGCTGCTCGCGCCGGACCTCGGCAACCTGATCGCGACCCCGCACACTGCTTGGGCGGCGCGGGAATCGCGCCAGCGCGCCCTCGACGAAGTTGCGGCAAACATCGAGGACTTCCAACGCGGCGGGCAGCGCGGCCGTGTTGTCTGATTCCTTATGTCAAACATCGCCCAGGCCGGCGCGGCGGCGAACGTCTCGGTCGCCGTGCCGGGCCGTATCCGACACCCGCCGCAGTCCCTGCCCTCGCGCCATGCGCGAGGTCTCGGGGAATCCGCTTGCCAGCCCCAGCGCCCGCTCGGCAGACTCCGCCCCCCGGCTTCCATTGCCGTTGGCGCGAGCACCTTGACCAACGAATCCCTGCCCCCGCCGCGTTCGCTCGGCCTGTTGCGCGCGATTGCCGTCTTCAAGTTCGGCAAAGCCGCGTTCGTCATCGCGACGGGTCTTGCGCTGCTGCGGTTCTACGACCCGGCCGTCAACGGCATGCTGTTGCGGCTGGCCCACGACCTCCCCTATGCGTTCGAGCAGCACTTGATGCGCGATGCGATCGCTTTCCTGAGCGGCATGAGCCCACGACAGATCCAGATCATCGCTGCTGCCTCCTTCAGCACCTCGGCGCTGTTCCTCGTCGAGGGTGTCGGGCTGTGGATGGGCCTGCACTGGGGAGAGATCCTGACGGTGGTCGCGACGAGTTCCTTGATCCCGCTCGAGATCTACGAGATCTTCCATCGGTTCACCGCGGCCAAGGTGCTCGTGCTGGTCGCCAACGTCGTGGTCGTCAGCTACCTGATCTGGCGGCTGAGACGCGAGTCCGGCGCAGGGCGGCCCCCGCTGGCGCCGGCGGCGCCGACGCACTAGGCTGCGCTGTCCGTTCCCTGACTGGAGATCCCCGCATGCGAATCCTGACAGGTCTGCTCGTGACGGCGGCCGTGTGCGCGGGCGGCTGCGCGGGCACGCAGCCCGCTGGCCTGAAAGCGGTCGCGACGCTCGAGCCGCGCTCCGGCAGCACCGTGTCGGGCCGCGTCGAGTTCCGCCAGACGAGCACGGGCGTGCACCTGCACGTCGAACTCGCAGGGCTCGTGCCGGGCTCCGAGCACGGATTCCACGTGCATGAAAAGGGCGACTGCTCTGCCCCCGATGCGATGAGCGCCGGCGGACATTTCAACCCGACCGGCGCACCGCATGGCCCCGCCAGCGGACCCGCACATCACGCGGGTGACTTGCCGAGCCTGAATGCGAATGCGGCCGGCAAGGTAAAGCTCGACCTCGACGTCGCGGGGCTCACGCTGGACCCGGGATCGACCTCGATCGTCGGACGCAGCATCGTCGTGCACCGCGACCGTGACGACCTCACCTCGCAGCCGGCCGGCAACTCCGGCCCGCGCGTCGCCTGCGGCGTCATCAGCGCCAAATAGGCGCCGCCGCGGCGCGGCCGGCCGCGCTGACTCAGCCGGCCGGCGGAACCTCGAGTCCGATCCGCTCCGCCGCCCATCGCAGCACGCGCTGCAGGCGCGGCACGGTCATCCTCAGTGCCTCCGCGAACGGCACCCAGCGGAATTCATGGTGCTCGGCGTGGCCGAGGGCGGGGTTGACCGGCAGCGTGACGTCGGTGTCGGGGGCCCGCGCCACATAGAAGCGCACGACCTTGCCGCCGGCGTAGGGCTCGGTGTCGATCGAGTCCTCGCCCCAGGCGAACACGAGATCACCGAGGCCGGTCTCCTCGCGGGCCTCGCGAATCGCGCCCTCGAGTGGTGTCTCGTCTTCCTCGAGCCGCCCCTTGGGCAGGTCCCAGTTGCGGTACGCCCGCAACAGCAGGACCCTCGGATCGCCCGCAGTCTGGCGGACGATCACGACACCCGCGGCACGTTTCTGGCTGCGGCTTCGCATCGTCCAAGTATACGGCGGGCGACGCGGCGCCCGCCGAGTGCTCAGGCGGCAGCCTCGTAGGCCAGCACGCCGGCCACCGCATGGATCACGGAGCCGATGCGCACGGCGCTCTGGATCGCCTCGCGGGACACACCGTGCTTCTTCAGCACCGCATCGTGTGCATTGAGGCACAGGCCGCAGCCATTGACCGCCGACACGGCGAGCGAAAGGAGCTCGAAGTCGGCCTTGTCGATGCCGGGACTTGCGATCACGTTCATCCTCAGGCGCGCCGGCATCGCCCGGTAGTCCGTATCGTCCGTCAGGTGAGCGAATCTGTAGTAGATGTTGTTCATGCCCATGATCGCCGCGGCGGCCTTGGCCGCTGCGAGCGCCGGTGCGTCCAGCGTTGCGTGGGCCAGCGCCTCGATCCGGTGCGCGAAGAGCGCATTGCGGGACGCGATGGCCGTCGCGACCGCCACCATCCAGATCTGGCGGTCGGTGAGTCCGGGAGCGCCGCCGGGCGCGAGCACCGAGCCGAGGTTGAGCCTCAGGTCCTTGGCGTAGTCCGGAATCTCCTCGCGCAGCGTCTCGAGCGTCGTCATTTACATCTCCTGTGCTGGCGGACGGGGCCCGGGCCGAACGCCCGCCGCCGGGCCGGGGCCGCGCGGGTGCAGATCCGCGCCGAAAGCGCGCGTGGCATCAGACCTCACGCTGCCTTCAGCGTGTCCTCGCCCTTGGTCCAGTTGCACGGGCACAGTTCGTCGGTCTGCAGTGCATCGAGCACGCGCAGCACCTCGTCGGGATTGCGGCCGACGCTTAGGTCCGTGACGTAGACGAAGCGGATCACGCCCTCTGGATCGACGATGTAGGTGGCGCGCTGGGCGACGCCGGCCTCCCGGTCGATGATGCCGAGCGCGGTCGCAAGGTCGCGCTTCACGTCCGACAGCATCGGGAATGGCAGGTTACGCAGCTCCTCCCTGTCCTTGCGCCAGGCGAGGTGCACGAACTCGGAGTCGGTCGAGGCGCCGAAAATCCGCGCATCGCGGGCCTGGAACTCCTTGTTCAGCTTGCCAAAGGCGGCGATCTCGGTGGGGCAGACGAAGGTGAAATCCTTCGGCCAGAAGAACACGACGGCCCACTTGCCGCGCAGCGAGGGCGCATCGATGCGCTGGAATGCCGATCCCAGGTCATTGGAGACGACGCCAGTCAGTGAAAACTCCGGAAATTTCTGTCCTACGCCGAGCATCGCTCTCTCCTTGATCCGGGACCTGGGCAAATGGCCCGTTACGGGGTTGCGCGAGAGTCTGGGACGGCCCCTGCCATAGGTCTATTCGATTGTTCCTATGACTTTGATAGTATCTCCCTATGTCTTCCGGGAGCCCGCGATGAACCTTAGGGACCTGCGCTATCTGGTCGCGCTCGCCGACACGCACCACTTCGGGCACGCGGCCGCGAAGAGCCACGTCAGCCAGCCGACGCTGTCGGCGCAGATCAGGAAGCTTGAGGACTATCTCGGCGTGCAGCTGGTCGAGCGGCAGCCCCGCAACGTCGCGCTGACCGACATCGGCGAGCGGATCGTGATCCTCGCGAGGCGCGTGCTGCAGGAGGCCGACGACATCGTCGAGCTCGCGCGCGGATCGCGCGATCCGCTTGCCGGGACGCTCAAGGTGGCGTTCATTCCGACGCTGGGACCATACCTCCTGCCGCTCGTGACGCCGCGCATCCGCAAGCAGTTACCGAGGCTGCAGCTGCTGCTGTACGAGTACCAGACCGGGGCGCTGCTCGAGCGGCTGCGCGCCGGGGAACTCGACCTCGGCGTGCTGGCGCTCGGGGTCGACGTCAGCGGCCTCGAGGTGCAGCCGCTGTACGACGAGGCGTTCACGCTCGCCGTGCCTGCCGGTCACCGGCTCGCGACCAAGCCCGCGGTCCGGGCGGAGGATCTGGCCGGTGAGACGCTGCTGCTGCTCGAGGACGGCCATTGTCTGCGCGACCAGGCGCTCGAGGTCTGCAACCGGGTCGACGTGCACGAGGCGGGGGATTTCCGCGCGACCAGCCTCGAGACGCTTCGACAGATGGTCGCGGCGGGACTCGGCGTCACGCTGCTGCCCGCGCTCGCGACTCACGGGCCGTTCGCGGCGGCCAGGAATCTCGTGATCCGGCCATTCGCGAAGCCCGTGCCGCATCGGACGCTCGGCGCCGTCTGGCGTCGCAGCAGCACACGGGCGCCGGCAATCGCTGCGGTGTGCGAGGCGCTCAAGGACGCGCTCAACGCGAAGCGCTGAGCGCACCGCCCGCGTGCAGCTGTGCCCCGCGACTGCGCGCTAGGAGCGCGGCGACCCGTCCGCGAGGGAGCCCGGCGCCGTGGGGCTCGACTCCCGGCGGCCCTCGATGAAGTAATAGACGAGGTAGCCGAGGCCAACCGCCGCCGGAATCATGCCGAACAGGTACGGGACGGACCCGCGAAGCTGCAGCATCGCGATCGTCAGCGAGATGCCGAGGAATATCAGCACCAGGCCGCGCAACAGGAAGCGCGGGCGGGCGCGGTTGGCATCGAAATCGGGCGGGTCGGGTGGCAGCTCGAGCCCCTTGTCGATCGCGGCGAGCCGCTCGCGGTGCCGCAGCTCCGCGCGCTGCATCCGCTGGCGGTGGCCGACGATGATCGAGACGATTGCACACGAAACGCCGAATATGATGGCGGTGATGGGAATAAAAACGGCGACGATGTCCTCGTTCATGGCGTCCGATCTCCTCGAGTTTGAAAAAGCTCCGCTGCTGTCGATCAGTAGCCGCACAGCGCCAGCAGCAGCCACCGCAGTTGCGGCCAGACCTCGCCGAGGCTGAGGCCCACCGCGAGCCCCACCGCCGCCGCGGCGAGCGCATCGGCGGTGTAGTGTGCGGGCAGCGTGTGGTGCCGTAACGTGTTCACCGGTTTGATACGCGGCCCCGGGGCAGGTGGTTTCATGCAACCATCCCCGGCACCGGCGCCGGCCGCTGAAACCGGGACCGGCCCTCGCGCGTATCACCACAGGCAAGAGGGGTTGCCGGGGTGGGAATGGACGCGGCCATCATCGAGTCGTTGCAGGCCGGCCAGTCCCAGGCTGCCTTCGAGGCGGTCGTCGCCGGCTACCGGCGCCGCGTCTTCGGCCTCGCCTACTCGATCGTCCGGGAGCGCGCGGCCGCCGAGGACGTCGCCCAGGAGGTGTTCGTGAAGCTGTGGAGAGCCCTCGATGGCTATGACGGCCGCGCCAAACTCTCGACGTGGATCTATGCGATTACGCGCAACACCGCCGTGTCGGCGCTGCGCAGGCAGCGCGCATCGCGCTCATTGTCCGATCCCGTCGTGCTGGCCGAAGCCGAAGCCATCACCGCCGTGGAGGACAGCATCGGCGCTGACGATGCGACGCTGTGGCGCGCGGTCGCGGCGCTGAGCGCGGTGCAGCGCCAGGTCGTCACGCTGTATTACCAGGACGAGCGGCCGGTCGATGAAGTCGCGGCGATGCTCGGCCTGCCGGTCAACACGGTCAAGACTCACCTTCATCGCGCGCGGGCACGGCTCGCGACCGAGCTCGGCGCAACGGGAGAGCATGCAGCATGAACGAACGCCCGTTTGCCGATACGGAGCTCGACCGGCGCTTGCGCCGGCTGTACGGCCGGCTCGACGCCACCCCTGGTTTCACGGCGCGCGTGCTGGCACAGGCGGAGGTTGCGCGCAGCCGTGCAGACCAGCTCTCGCGGCGGGAGCTGCGCGAGCACGTCGAGACCGACCGCGCACACGCGCTGGCCCGGCTCCGGGCGCGCCTCTGGCGGCTTCTCGCGATCACCCTCAGCGCCGGCCTCGCGGCAAGTGCGGCGGCCTTCGTGTATGGCGGCGCCGTGGGCGGCGTGCTGATGGCGCTCGGCCATGGAGCCAACTGGACGATCATCAACTTCACGACCGTCGGAGTGCTCACCGGCTGGCTGTGGCTGATGGTGCGCACCGCCGCCCGTGGCGGCGCGTGGCGCCGGGTAGCCAGCTGAGCCTCACGACGCATCTGCGCCCGTGCGCCGGTCGCTCACGGAGCGGCCGATGACCCACGCCGCTCGCCCGGCGCTTAGCTGCATCGCCGCCGTCGCGGCCTGCGCCTGGGCCGGCGCGGGTCTCGGTGCATCCGACGCGCTGCCGCGCCTCGCGCTTGACCCGGCAGGCCTGTCGGTGTCGGGTGTCTCGTCGGGCGGCTACATGGCCACCCAGTTCCACGTCAGCTTCAGCAGCCTGGTGACGGGCGCCGGCATCTTCGCGGCGGGCCCGTGGTACTGCGCGCGCGGCTCGCTCAGCCGCGCGCTCAGCGAGTGCCTCGACCGCGACAGCAGCGATCCGGACGCGGCCGGACTCGTCGCGGCCGCGCGCCGGGCCGCGCGCGAGGGTCGCATCGACCCGCTCGAGGGCCTGGCGCAGGCGCGGGTGTTCGTGTTCCGCGGCAGCCGCGACGACACGCTCGCGCGGCCGGTCAGCGATGCGCTCGTCGAGTTCTACACGGCGTTCGTGCCGGCCGACAGCATCCGCTACGTGACCGACGTCCCGGCGGCGCACGGAGTGCCGACGCTGGCTGCGGGAGGCAGCTGCGGACTCACGGCCACGCCGTACCTCAACGCCTGCCGCTACGACGGCGTCGGGCAGATGCTGTCGCACCTGTACCGCACGCTGCTGCCCCCGCGAGAGCCCGCGCTCGCCGCGGCCGCCTCGGGCCGCGGTCTTAGGCGCTTCGCGCAGTCCGCCTACGATCCGCTCGGCAGTCTCGCGGCCACGGGCTTTGTGTACGTGCCGGCCCGCTGCGGCCACGGCACGCCGTGCCGCCTGCACATCGCCTTCCACGGCTGCCGCCAGGGCGAGGAGTTCGTCGGCGAGTCCTTCGTCCGCGAGGCCGGTTACAACGCCTGGGCGGAGGCCAACGACCTCGTCGTGCTCTATCCGCAGGCGCGGCGCAGCTGGTTCCTGCCGCTGAACCCCGAGGGATGCTGGGACTGGTGGGGCTACCAGGATCCGGACTACGCGACGCGCCGCGGCACGCAGACGAGCGCGATCCGCAACATGGTGCGGGCGCTCGCGGGCTTCTGAGCCGGCGGGCTCAGTGCGGCGAGCGGATCTCGGCGGGCAGCTCGGCCGCCGCTGCCACGTCCGCGAACACGAGCGCCGCTTCGCGCGCGACGCACCCGCCGGGGACCGAGGTGTCGCCGGCCCACAGCTGGCGCAGCGCCCGCGCCTTGTCGGCGCCGGTGACCAGCCACAGCCTGTGTCGCGCTGCATCGAGCGCGCGGAACGTCAGCGTCATGCGACGCACCCGCTGGTAGGCGATGCTGACGCCGACATCGCGGCCGCGCTCCTCGAGGAGCTCATCACCGGCGACGAGCGAGGCGGTGTGGCCGTCGGCGCCTAGCCCGAGTGCCACGACGTCCAGCACTGGCGGGGTGCCGGCCTGGTCGACGAGCAGCCGCGCGTATTCGTCGGCGCCCGCCTCAAGATCGTCCCGCTCGACCGGCATCGCATGGAACTGCTCCGGGCCGAGGGCGTCGGGCGCAACCAGGAGGTCCGAGATCTGGCGCGCATTGCGGCGCTCGTCGGTCGCCGGGACGACCCTCTCGTCGACCTGGAACACCTGCAGATCGTGCCAGTGAACGCGCAGCCGCCGCAGGTCGTGCAGCATCCGCCACGGGGTGCGACCACCGCTCAGCGCGACGAGGCACCGGCCGCGCTGCGCAGTGGCACGGCCGATCTCGGCACGCAGCCAGTCGGCCGCGCGCTCGGCAGCGGCTTCGGCGGTCGGAAGCACGTGGATGCGCATGGGGCGGGGTGTCTCGGGGACGGCGTGGGCAGGCGCCTCAGGCGGTGCCCATGAAGTCCTGCTTGCCGAGCTCGATGCCGTTGTGCCGCAAGATGGCGTAGGCCGTCGTCGCGTGGAAGAAGAAGTTCGGCAGCGCAAAGTGGAGCAGGTACGGCAGCCCCTTGAATGTCCGCGGCTGGCCGCCGACCTTGAGGTCGATCGTGCGCTCCTCCTGACCGTCGATCTGCACCGGTCGCAGAGTTTTCAGGAACTCGAGCGTGCGGTCGATGCGCGCCACGAGCTCGGCGAAGCTGCTCTCCGTGTCCGGGTAGACCGGCGGTTCGAGTCCTGCGAGACGTGCCGACGTCCCCTTGGCAAAGTCGGCTGCGATCTGCACCTGCCGCGTCAGCGGGAACATGTTCGGGTACAACCGCGCCTCGAGCAGGACCGCGGGACTCGCTTTCATGGCCACGGCCTGCGACTCGGCCTTGGTGAGCACGCCTTTGAGCGCGGTCAGCTGCTGCTGGAACACCGGCACCGAGGCCTGATACATCGAGATGGACATGGCGGACGCTCCTGAATGGCAGGCTGCAATTTTGACCGTTCGCCGCGAGACTGCAATGCTTGCGCGACCGCCCGCCGCAAGGACGCTGCCCGATGAACGATCAGCAACCCGAGTCCTCGCTCGCGCCCGAGGTCGTGATGGCCCTCGCACGCCTCGCGGGGTACCCGCCGCTCGACGCTGATACCGCCGCCCGCATCGCGGTCGGCGCGAGCAACGCCGTGCGCGCCGTGGCCGCGAGCGCGACGGTGAGCCTCATCGACACCGAGCCCGCCGCGTTCCTGGCCGAACTCGAGCGGCTGGCAGAGTCCGACTGATGCCGGATCTCGCCAGGGCGACGCTCGCCGCGGCCGCAGCCGCGGTCGCCCGCGGCGAGACCTCGAGCGTCGAGCTCACGCGCGCCTGTCTCGAGCGGGCGCACCGGCTCAACGCCGAACTCAACTGCTTCATCCGCATCGAGGACGACGCCGCGCTGCGCGAGGCGGCGCGCGCCGATGAGGCGCGCGCCGCGGGCGCGCGTCTCGGCGCGCTGCACGGCGTCCCGCTCGCGGCCAAGGACATGTTCGACGATCCCGAGCGCGAGACGAGCTCGGGCTCGCGCATCCGGCAGGGCTTTCGCGCGACGACCAAGGCGACGGTGCTTGCGCGCCTCGCCGCCGCCGGTGCGGTCAACCTCGGCGCGCTCAACATGACCGAGTTCGCGCTCGGCCCGACCGGCCACAATGCCTTCCACGGCGCCTGCCGCAATCCCTGGAATCGCGCCCATATCGCCGGCGGTTCGTCGAGCGGCGCGGGCGCCGCGGTCGCCGCCCGGATCGCCTTCGGCGCAGTCGGCTCCGACACTGGCGGGTCGATCCGGCTGCCGGCGGCCGTCAACGGCGTGCTCGGCCTCAAGCCCACCTACGGTCGCGTCAGCCGCGCCGGCGCGATGCCGCTGTCCTGGTCGACGGACCACGTCGGGCCGCTCGCGCGCACGGCGCAGGACCTGGCGCGCCTGCTCACGATCATCGCCGGTCACGACGCAGCCGACCCGAGCTCGAGCCGGCGCCCGGTTCCCGACTACGAGGCGGCGCTCGCCGGCGGCGTCGGCGGCCTGCGAGTCGGCATCGCGCTCAACTATTTCTTCGACGGCATCGACGCAGAGGTCCGGCGCGTGCTCGAGGCGGCATTGCGGGTGCTCGAGGAGCTCGGCGCGCAGCTCACCGAGATCGAGGTGCCCGCAGCAGAGCACCTGACGGAACTCGGCCGCGCGATCCTGTATTCGGAGGCCGCGGCGGTCCACGGCGAGTGGCTGCGGACACGCCCCGAGGACTACTCGCCGCAGGTGCGCACGCGGGCGATGACCGGCATCGCGATCCCCGCTGCCGTCTACCTCGAGTCCCTGCGGCTGCGGCCGCGGATATTGCGGCGCTTCGTTACCTCAGTCTACGCGGACTGCGAGGTGCTGGCGACGCCGACACTCGCATTCCCGGTCCCGACGCTTGCTGACACCGACGTCGGCGCGGGCGTCGCGATGTGGGCTGCCATCGCGCGGCTCGTGCACTGCACGGCCCCTTTCAATTACCTCGGCGTGCCCGCGCTGAGCGTGCCGGTCGGCTTCACGGCGGGCGGGCTGCCGGCGAGCCTGCAGCTGGTCGGCCGGCCGTTCGCCGAGGCGACGCTCCTCAGAGTCGCCGCCGCCTACCAGTCGGCGACCGACTGGCACCAGCGCTCACCGCCAATCAGCTAGTCCACCCGGGGGTCCCGCCATGGCGACATATATTGCCGAGGTCAGCTGGCAGCGCGGCTCGCAGCCGTTTCTCGACAATCGCTACAGCCGGCGGCACCTGCTGCGCTTCGACGGGGGCCTCGAGGTCGCGGGCTCCGCCTCGCCGCACGTGGTGCCGGCGCCGCTGTCGGATCCCGCGGCGATGGACCCCGAGGAGGCGTTCGTCGCCGCGCTCGCCAGCTGTCACATGCTCTGGTTCCTGTCGGTCGCGGCGGCCCGTCAATTCCGGGTCGACCGCTATCGCGACCAGGCGAGCGGGATCATGGAGCGCGACGCGGGCGGCCGGATGGCGATCACGGTCGTGACGCTGCGGCCCGAGGTGGCGTTCTCCGGCGCCGTCATTCCGAGCCGCGAGGAGGTCGAGGCCATGCACCATGCGGCGCACGCGCAGTGCTTCATCGCCAACTCCGTGAAGACCGACGTGCGCTGCGAGCCGGTGCACGGCGCGCAAGCGCGGGAGTGAGGCCGGCGCCGCCTCAGTCAGGCACCGTCAGCACGCCGCGGCTGAAGCCGATCGCGTCGGCCCCTGGATGCATCTTGAGCGCGCCCAGATGCGTCTCGGCGAGCGGCGGCACTGCCCCGTCGGCGTGGCCGCGCGGGCGCGAGCGGATCACCTGGCTCGGCGGCAGGGCCGCGCCGGTCCTCAGCCGCTCGTAGAGCGCATCGAGGCCGCGCAGCATCCACGGCTGGGTCGGCACGTAGCCGTCTGCGAATCCGGGCAGCGCCAGGTATGCGTCGAAGTGATGGCCGTGCTCGAGCTCGTAGTAGCGCAGCTCGTCACGGCTGCCGCGGTCGCGCTGGTTGACGGCGTAGTAGGCCCGCGAGGTGTGGTTGACCGGCATCAGGCTGTCGGCCCGTCCGTGGATGATGATGACCGGACGATTGCCGACGCGCGCAGTCATCACGACCTCTTGCTGGCCCGCGCGGACGCCCTCGAGCAGCGCGGCGCGGCCCGGCGGCAGGCCTTCGAGCGCTCGCGGCGCGCGCGCCAGCACGCGCTCGGGTGCATAGCCGAGCGCCAGCTGCGAGCTGCCCTCGTTCGCCGCGCGGCGCTCGCCATCCGCGCCGCGGATGACGAGCGAGATGTGCTCGGTTGGCGGGATGCCGCTGCCGTCGGCCCACAGCGCCGCCGCCTCGGCCTCCGTGAGGCTGCGGACCCGGCCGCCGGCGTCGGTCGCCGCAAACGTGACTCCGAGCGGCGGATCCCACGGCGCGCGCCGCGTGTAGGCCCAGGCATAGCAGGTCGCGATCCCCGGCCACAGATTGGCGAGCAGGTTGAAATGCCCGAGCCGCAGGCCCTGCGGCAGCACACCTGCGGCGAGCAGTTCGTTGCGCGCAGCGCTCGCCGCCGCTCCGACGGGCCCGGCCGGCAGCACGCCCACTGCCTGCAGGTCGGCACACCACTGCTCGAGCCGCGGGCGGCTCGCCTGCGTCGCCGCGAAGTACGGCGCCTCCGGGTCGCTCTCGGCCAGCACCGCGCACGGCTGATACAGGTAATGCAGGCCCGTGTAGTCGAGCAGCCCGATCTGCCCGTCCGCCAGACGCCGGCCACCGTAGTCGATCGCGACGCCTGCGGTGCGGCCCGAGACGACTGCGTTCGGCTCGACGGCGATGGCCCCGCTGATCCAGCCCGCGCGGTCGCGCTCGAGCGCCCGCAGCACGGCAGCCCCGCCGTTCGATATGCCGGCGGCCAGCACCAGCGTGTTGTCCGGTGTCAGGGGCGCCGCGAGCCGGCGCCCGAGCTCGAGGTTGAGGAGCCCGAACGCGGTCTTGATCGCCTGCAGCAGGTAGGCGCCCCAGTCGGCCTCGGGGTTCTGGCGCGAGTGCGCGTGCTTGAACAGCAGCGAGTGCGGTTCGCGCCTGCCGAATTCGGCGAGCTCCGGCGTCAGCGCCGGCACGAAGCCGAGCAGCGGATCGGACGGGTCCGCCGTCAGCGTGCCGTCGATCCGGTAACCGCGGGCACGGTCGACGTCCCAGACGCCGATGCCCGTGCCCTTGTCGGTGTGCACCACGGCGATCCCGTGCCTGAGTCCCCACTCGCCGGCGGTCGGCAGTGCTCCGTACACGCCGCGCGACCCTGAGGACGCGACGGCGAGGAGGCACGGATTGGCGACATCGAAGTCCCGCGGCAGCTGCAGCAGGACGGTCGTCGTACCGAGTCCGTCCGGCGTGCGCACGGCCACCAGGTATTCGATCCCCGCGACCCGCTGATCGCCCGCCGGGCCGTACAGACGGCCGAAGCCGCCCGCATCGCTCGTGTCCACGAGACCGCGATAGGCGGCGTGGATCGCGCGTCGTCGCAGCTCGCGCGGTGTCGGTCGCCCGGGATCGGCGAACGACGGTGGCGCGCCGCGTAGTCCGGTGATGCCGAGGCCGGCGGTCAGCAAGTCATCGCGGCTCCCGTCCAGCTCATACCGGATGGGATCTCCGACGATGTCCGCGGTGATCTGCTCCATTCCGTCCGCCACTCCGTGCGTCGCTCGGCGACCGGGCACGCTCGCTCTACGGGCGCTGCGCCCGCAACCGCTGGATAGTAACCAACGCGCGGTCATCGCTGGGCACGCAGTGCCGGGAGCCACGGCCCGCCCGCAAGCCGCCGGGCGCTGTCACCGCTACGATTGGCCGGCCGGTTGCTGCCGGGCGCGTTCCGGTTCGACCGGTTCGACGTGAATGGTTACCAACGCATTGGGAAGGCGACGGCCGAGCAACGCCTCGAGCCGGTCGCACAACGCATGCGCCGCGGCGACGCTCTCGGAACCTGGCACGCGCAGTTTGAACTCGAGAAAGCGCCGCGAGCCTGCCTTGCGCGTGCGCAAGTCGGCATAGCCGGCGCCGGCCGGCAGCTGGGACCGGATGATCTCCTGCGCCGCCTCGATTTCAGCGGGCGGCAGCGAACGATCCATCAGGCCATCGACGGAGCGGCGCAGCAGTGAGACCCCGGTCCAGCAGATGTGGATGCTGACCGCGATTGCGATCAGCGGATCGGCGACCGCCCAGCCTGGCCTCGCGAGCACGAACAAAAGACCCGCGATCACGCCGGCCGAGGTCCACACGTCGGCCAGCAGGTGCCGGGCATCGGCCTCGATCGTGATGCTGTCGTGCCTCGCCGCCGCACGCAGCATCAGCCGCGCGGCCAACAGATTCAGCGCCCCGGCCACCGCGGCCACCAGCAGACCCGGCCCCAGGCCGTGCAGTGGCACCGGATGCGCGAGGCGCCCCGTCGCCGCCCAGACGATGCCGACCGCGGCGATCAGGATCAGCACGGCCTCGACGCCGCTCGAGAAGTACTCGGCCTTCTCGTGGCCGAAGGCATGGTCATGGTCGGCCGGGCGTTCGGCGATCGACAGCACCGTGAGCGCGACGATGCCGGCGGCGAGGTTGACAAGCGCCTCGAGCGCGTCCGACAGCAGCCCGATCGAGCCCGTGATGCCGAACGCCACGAACTTGAGCACGAGGGTTGCGAGCGAGGTCGCAATCGACAGCACTGCCATGCGCCGCGTCGGGCTCACCTCGGCCTCCCGGTCCTGACAGAGTGCATTGTGCAGCCGCCGCGGGCCGCCGACGATGCGGGTTGTGCGAAGGCCGGACGGAGGTATCGGATCGGGGCCGGATCTGGCAAGTTACAGGTCTTAAGCCACGCCGCGAGCTCCGGGTGCAACCTGCAACCTGTGCCAACTGCGATGCGCCGCTGACGGGCCCCTACTGCGCCCAGTGCGGCCAGCACGCCCATGAGAGCGCGCGTGCGATCAGCACGCTATTCCACGACACCTGGCACGTGCTGACGCACCTCGACGGCCGCCTGTGGCGGACGCTCGGCGCGCTGCTGCTGCGACCCGGGCGGCTCACGCAGGAGTACTTCGCCGAACGCCGGGCGCGGTACCTGCCTCCGGTGCGCCTGTATCTGGTGCTGAGCGTGCTGTTCTTCACGCTCGCCGCGATCGGCCCGCACCGTGACGCCCTCCCGGCAGTGCAGGCGCTTGCCAAGAGCCCGACCGGATCCGCCGACATCGCGCAGGCTGGTCGCGATCTTAAGCAGGAGCTCGCCAAGCCGGGAGCCGCGGACCAAGGCTTCATCATCGGGGTCGACAGCAAAGACTGCGAGAAGCTCGACTCCTCCATCGCGTGGCTCAAGGAACCGCTGCGCCGCGCCTGCCGGCGCAACGTGGCGGACGGCGGCAGGGCGGCAATCCGCGCCTTTCTCGCCAGCATCCCGAAGGTGATGTTCCTGTTCCTGCCGGTGATGGGTCTCGTGATGCTGCTGTTGTACTGGCGGCCGCGGCGCTACTACGTCGAGCATCTGGTGTTCTTCCTGCACACCCACGCGGCGTTGTTCCTGGTCCTGCTGGCGGAACTGATGCTGTCGTGGCTGATCGTGTGGGTACCGCCGCTCGCGCGCATCGGCGGCATCGCCAAGTTCGCCGGGGTGGTGTACGCGGTCTGGTACGTGTACCGGGCGATGCGCAACTACTATGGGCAGGGCCGTTCGCTGACGCTCGCCAAACTCACGGTGGTGGGCTTCGCATATATGGTATTTCTGAGCATCACGCTGTTGGCGACGCTGATCTTCAGTGCGCTGACCGCCTGAGGGCCGCCTGGATGCGCGCGATTCTGCACGTCGACATGGATGCGTTCTACGCCTCCGTCGAGCAGCATGACCGGCCGGAGCTGCGTGGCCAGCCGGTCATCGTCGGCGGCGCCTCGGGGCGCGGGGTGGTCGCGGCGGCGAGCTATGAAGTGCGCCGCTACGGCGTGCACTCGGCAATGCCGACGCGCGCGGCCCTCGAGCGCTGCCCGCACGCCGTCGTCGTCAAGCCCCGCATGGGCCGCTACCGGGAGGTGTCGGCCGAGGTATTCGCGGTATTCCGCGAGTTCACGCCGCTCATCGAGGGACTGTCGCTCGACGAGGCGTTCCTCGACGTCACCGAGAGCCGGGCGCTGTTCGGCGAGCCCGCCGCGATCGCCGCCGAGATCAAGGCGCGGATCAGTGCGCGTACCGGGCTCACCGCCTCGGTCGGCGTGTCGCACAACAAGCTGCTCGCCAAGATCGCCTCCGACCTCAAAAAACCCGACGGCCTGTGCGTGATCGCGCCCGAGGACGTGGTCGGGATTCTCGATCCGCTGCCGATCCGCCGGCTGTCCGGCATCGGCGCCAAGACCGCCGCACGGCTCGAGGAGTGCGGGCTGCACACCTTCGGCCAGCTGCGCCTCGCGTCGGACGCCGTGCTCTGGCCGCTGTTTGGCCGCTACACGCAGCGCGTGCGCGAGCGCGCCGCCGGCATCGACGAGCGACCGGTCGTCCCGGACTGGCAGGAAAAGCAGGTCAGCGCCGAGGAGACCTTCGACACCGACCTGCGGCGCCGCGAGGACCTCACGGCCGAGCTCGCCAGGCTCGCCGACCGGGTCGGCGCGCGGCTGCGGGCCAAGGAGCTGATGGCCGCGAGCGTGACGGTCAAGATCCGCCGGCGCGACTTCACGACCTATACCCGAAGCCGCAGCTTCAGCCCGCCGACCCAGGAGACGGCGACGGTGCTCGCGATCGCCCGGCAGCTGCTCGATGCCTGGCTCGCCGAACAGCCCCGGGCTGCGGTGCGCCTGCTCGGTGTCGGCGTCAGCAGCCTGTCTCCGGCCGTGCAGCTCGACCTGTTCGCCGAGTCCGCCGGCGCGGCAGCAGGCGATGCTGCGCCGCGCCCGCCGGCGCGGGCGACTGCGAAGCTCGACCCGACGCTCGACCGGATCCGCGAGAAGTTCGGCACGGGCGCGGTGCAGCGGGCCAGCACGCTCGAGAAGCCCGAGAAACAGGACGGGTTCACCGAGGTGCGCCGCCGCCACTGACGTGGGGAGCCGGCCGGCGCGCCGCGCTGCGCCTGCTGATCCCGCCTGGCCTGCCTCGCGCCGACTGCACTCCTGACCCGGAGCGGCGGGCCGGCCGGCGCCCTTCGGCCCCCCCGGGTGCGCTCCTCGACCCTCGAGGTGCCGGCGGGGCCGGCAATCCCGGGCAAGGCCGAACGGCGGATGCGCCTGCGCTATCATTCCCGGACGATGTACACGCGCTTCTTTGGGCTCACCGAGAAGCCCTTCGCGATCACGCCGGACCCCCGCTACCTGTACCTGAGCGAGCGGCACGCGGAGGCCCTCGCGCACCTGTTGTACGGCATCGACGACGCCGGCGGCTTCGTGCAGCTCACCGGCGAGGTTGGCACCGGCAAGACCACGATGGTCCGAAGTTTCCTCGGCCAGCTGCCGGCGCACGCGGACATCGCGCTGATCCTGAACCCGCGGGTGACTCCCGAGGAGTTCCTGCTGACGATCGTCGACGAGCTGCACGTCGCGGTGCCAGGTGCGGCTCGCGGCAGTGTTCGGGCGATCGTCGATGCGCTCAACCGGTTCCTGCTCGATGCCCACGGGCGCGGCCGCCGGGTCGTGGTGATCGTCGACGAGGCACAGCAGCTCTCGGCGGATGTGCTCGAGCAGGTACGGCTGCTGACCAATCTCGAAACAGAGACCCGCAAGCTCCTGCAGATCATCCTCGTCGGCCAGCCCGAGCTGCGCGAGGTGCTGGCCCGCAACGACCTGCGCCAGCTCGCCCAGCGGATCACCGGACGCTACCACCTCGATCCATTGTCCCGGGCGGAGTCGGCGGCCTACGTGCAGCACCGGCTGAAGGTCGCGGGCGCGACGACCGAGGTGTTCACTCCGGGTGCACTGCGCACGCTTCACCGCCTGTCCGGCGGGGTGCCGCGTCTGATCAACGTGATTGCGGACCGGGCGCTGCTCGGTGCCTACACGCGTGAGCAGCACCGCGTACCCCCGCTGCTGGTGCGCCGTGCGGCGGGCGAGGTCCGCGGCCGGGCGATCACGCCGGCGTGGCTGCCGTGGACGCTCGGTGGCGTGGCGGCCGCCGGCGCTGCGATGTTCGCGTTCGGGCTCGGCGCGCTCATTGTCGGCGGCCGGGCGCAGCATCTGGCGACGGGGCCCGCCGCGGCCGCGACGGCCGCGGCCGCGGTGCACGCGCCCCCCCCGGGGCTCCCGGCAGCGTTGACCGCAGCGGCCCCGGCACCGGTCCGCGACGCCCCGCCGCCGCCCGCGGTGGCCGGATTTCTCACGGCGCACGCAGCGGACACCAGTACCGATGCGGCGTTTGCCCGGCTGTTCGCGCTCTGGAAGCTGCCGTTCGACGCCCACGGCGGCCGGCCGTGCGACCAGGCCGTATCACAGGGCCTTGAGTGCCTCGCCGAGAAGGGGACCCTCGCGCAGCTGCGGCTGCTCAACCGGCCGGCGATTCTGTCGCTGGTCACCGAGAACGGCGTCGAGCACCAGGTGGTCGTCTCCGCGCTCACCGACCGGACCGCGCTCATTGAGGCGGGCGAGGCGACCGTGACTGCCGATCTGCTCGACCTGCAGCGTGGCTGGTACGGCGAGTTCCTCGTGCTGTGGCGGCCGCCGGTGGCCATGGCCCATCCCTTGAGGCCCGGCATGCACGGCGCCGAGGTCCGCTGGCTGCGACAGGGGCTGGCGACGGTCCGCGGCGAGGCGGTGCGGGACGACTCCGACCGCTATGACACGGATCTGGAGCGTCTGGTCGAGGATTTCCAGCGCTCCCACCGCCTGGTCGTGGACGGCATCGCCGGCGAACAAACGCAGCTGCTGCTCGATGCGCTCGTCGGCGCGCCGGGCACGCCGACACTGCACGCCCGCGGAGGCTAGATGTCTTTCATCCTCGACGCACTGCGAAAATCCGAGCACGAGCGCGAGCGCCGGGCGGTGCCTGGGCTCGTCGATCTGCCGGTGTCGCGCTCGATGCCGTCGAAGCTACCGCTCGTGCTGGCCGGGCTCGGGGCGCTGCTCGTCATCAACGTCGCGGTGCTGTCGATCGTGCTGCTGAAACCCGCCGCGCCCGCGAGGCCGACGGCGGGCCTCGCAGCTCAGCCGGTCGCGCCCGCCGCGGCGCCGCGCGCGGTCGCACCGTCGGACGCGCCGCAGCGCACGACCGCGACCGACCCGGCCGCGACTGCGTCGTCCGGCCGGACCCGTCCGCTCGAGACCGAGCCGGGCGGCGCCGAGGATGCCGCCGATTACCCGGAGCAGCTTTCGGCCGGTGCGGTGCCCGATCCGTCGCTGGCGCCGCGCGCGGTTCCAGGGCGGCAGGTGAGTCGCGCCGCGCCCGAGCGGCGCGTGCCGGTCGACAGCGCTCCGACGCTCGATGACCTGCCGCCGCAGCTGGCGTCGGGGCTGCCGCAACTCAACATCGACCTGCACGTCTACAGCAGCGATCCGGCGCAGCGCTTCGTGATGCTGAACGGGCAGCGCCTGCACGAGGGTGGGCAGCTGCGCGAGGGACCGACGCTCGAGCGCATCACGCCGGACGGCGTGATCCTGAGCTACCAGGGCACCCGGTTCCTGCTGCGGCGCGAATGACGACGACCCGGCGGTCACGAGTACCGCCAGATGCAGCGGCCGGACGGACCGGCACCGCAACCCCATGCGACGGAGCGTGGCATCGATGCACGATGCCGTGATCGCGCGCCTCGACGGGACCGAACTCGGCCGCGCGCTGCGCGCCGGCATCCACCGGCTGCGCCAGCAGCAGGAGCATCTCGACCGGATCAACGTCTTTCCGGTGCCGGACGGCGACACGGGCACGAACCTGGTGCTGACGATGGGCGCGGTGGCACAGCTGCTGAAGCGCGCGACGCTGCCGCACGCCGGCGAGCTCCTCACCCAGGTCGCGGATGCGGCGCTCGACGGCGCCCGCGGCAACTCGGGCGCCATCCTCGCGCAGTTTTTGCTCGGCGTCGGCGACAGCGCCGGGCACCTGCCGGACTTAAGTCCGGCGCAGTTCGCCGATGCCGTGCGCGCCGGCGCGAGATATGCACGCGAGGCGCTGGCCGAACCGCGCGAGGGCACGATCCTGACGGTGCTGCACGACGTCGGTAGCGAACTCGGCACCCTCACCGATGCCGGGCTCGCGGACTTCAGGAACGTGGTGCGGCGCGCTCTGCTGCGCGGCCAGCGCTCGCTCGAGCTGACTCGCGAGCAGCTCGACGTGCTGACCCGGGCCAACGTCGTCGACGCCGGCGCCGCCGGCTTCGTGATACTGCTGGAAGGCATCGCGGACTACCTGGACACCGGCGAGCTCCATGAGTCCGACGCCGTGCCCGGCATGCTTCACGACGAGCCCGATGCGGCGGGCGGTGAGGCGAACCTGGAGCATCGCTGGTGCACGGAGTGCATGGTCAGCGGCGAGGCGGTAGAGCTGCGCCGGCTGCGCGAGCGGCTGGCCGCGATCGGCTCAAGCCTGGTGGTCGCCGGCACCCGGCGCAAGGTGCGCGTCCACGTGCATGCCGCCGACTCCCGCGAGGTGTTCCGGATCGCAGCCGAGTTCGGCCTCGTCAGCGGCGAGAAGGCCGACGACATTCAGCGGCAGCAGCAAGCGGCGCTGCATGCGGCGCGGCGCCGGGTCGCGGTGGTGACCGACTCGGCGGCCGACATTCCCGAGGAGGAGCTCGAGCGGCTCGACATCCACGTCGTGCCGGTGCGGGTGCACTTCGGCGAGCACAGCTACCTCGACAAGATCAGTCTCGGGCCCGAAGAGTTCTATCGGCTGCTGGCCACGAGCCCGGTGCACCCGAAAACCTCGCAACCGCCGGCCGGGGATTTCCGGCGGGTATTTGAGTTTCTCGCCTCGCACTATGCACAGGTGATCTCGATCAACGTCAGCGGCCGCATCAGCGGCACCCGCCAGGCGGCCGAGTCCGCCGCCGGCCGGGTCACCGCCAGGAACCGGGTTGCGGTGATCGATTCGGCGAACGCCGCGGCGGGCGAGGGGCTGCTCGTGATCCACGCCGCCGAGTGTGCCGAAGCGGGTCTCGACGCCGCCGCAGTGACTCGCAGCGTGCTCGCGATGCGCGCCAGGACCCGGACGTTTGCGTGCCTCGCAACGCTCGACTACGGCGTGCGCGGCGGCCGCGTGCCCGCGATCGCCCGGACGATCGCGAACCTGCTGCATCTGTCGCCGCTCTTGGCAACGTTCCCCAACGGCCGCGTCGCCATCGGCGGAATTCTCTGCGGGCGCTCGAACCTGACTGCCAAGTTCGCGCGCTTCCTCGCGCGACGCGTCGACCCTACAGTCAAGTACAAGGTGATCGTCTCGCACGCCGATGCGCCGGCCGAGGGCCAGCGACTGCTCGAGCTGCTGACCCGCGACTGCCCGAACATCGGCCCCGTCTGGCTGATTCCGCTTGGCACTGCAATCGGCGTGCACGGCGGGCCGGGCACGCTGGTCGTCGGGCTGCAGGAGTACTCGCCGGCGCCCGCGGGGCCGCAATGAATCGCGCCTCACCGGACCGGGCCGCGACCGTCACCGGCAGCAGATGCGCCGGCGCTGCGGCAGCGCTGCCCGTCGCGCAGTGGGCGGCAATCGCGCCCGCCGGCAGCTAGCCCGGGCACGCCGTGCAGTCGCAAGGCTTCGCGCCGATCGCCCGCGCCGACTCCCGGGTGCTGATCCTGGGGTCACTCCCGGGACACGAGTCGCTGCGGCGCCACGAGTACTATGCGCAGCCGCGCAACGCGTTCTGGAAGATCATGGGCGAGCTGATCGGCGCAGGTCCCGAGCTGCCGTACGCGGTGCGCGTGCGCCGGCTCCGCGCCCGGCGCATCGCCGTGTGGGACGTCTGCGCGGCGGCGTTCCGCGCCGGCAGCCTCGATGCATCGATCGTCGCGGACAGCGTGATCGTCAACGACTTCGCGGCGTTCTTCGCGGCCCATCGGCGCATCGGGCTCGTCTGCTTCAACGGCGCCACGGCCCACGCGCTCTACCGGCGCCGCGTGCTGCCGCAGCTGCTCGGCCGCGCCGCGCGCCTTCCGGTCGCGGTGCTGCCCTCCACGAGCCCGGCCCATGCGGCGCGTTCGCTCGAGGACAAGCTCGCTGCCTGGCAAAGGATCCTCCGTCCGGCACCGCTCGCGAGTACCCCGTCCGCACGGCGCAAGCGCTGATGCAGGCCGGCCCAGACATCCGCGAACCCTGGTCCGCACCAGACTGGGCGGTTGCGCGCGCGCTGCTGCTCGAGTACGCGGCTGCGCTCGGCGCCGACCTCGGCTTTCAGGGCTTCGCAGAGGAGCTTAAGCGGCTGCCTCAACAGTACGGCCCGCCGCGCGGTGCGTTCCTGATGGCGAGGCTCGACGGGCGCCCGGTCGGTTGCGTGGGGCTGCGGCCCTTCGATGCCGCCCGCCGCGAGGTCAAGCGGCTGTACGTCGCGGCCCCGGCACGCGGTGTCGGCATCGGTCGTGCGCTCACCGTTGCGATCGTCGTGCGCGCGCGGTCGCTCGGCTACCGGCAGCTGGTGCTGGACACGCTCGACACCATGGGGAGCGCGCAGGCGCTCTACCGGTCGCTGGGATTTAGGCCAGTCACGGCGTACCGGTTCAATCCGCTCCCCGGGGCGGCGTACTTCGGACTCGACCTGTCGTCGAGCTCAAGCGACGCCGGGCTCGGATACCCACCGGCAGACGCCGCCCGTCGTAACGAGTAGCATCGCGTCCCCGCGCCCGGCGTGAGAGGAGCCCTGCCCCGTGTCGACACCGCTGTTGCCGCCCGAGATGAGGTACATGACCGTCCGCCAGCCGGGCGAGCCGGAGGTGCTCGAGGTCGCGACGGGACCCGTGCCAACGCCGCGCGCCAATGAGGTGCTGATCCGCGTGCTCGCCGCCGGCGTCAATCGTCCGGACGTCCTGCAGCGCCGGGGGGCCTACCCGCCGCCGGCCGAGGCGAGTCCGGTGATCGGGCTCGAGGTCGCGGGCGAGGTGGCCGCGACCGGCACCGACGTCACGCAGCTGCACGCCGGCGACAAGGTCACGGCGCTCACCAACGGCGGCGGTTATGCCGAGTACTGCATCGCGCCTGCGTCCCAGTGCCTGCCGTGGCCGACGGGGTACGATGCGATCCGCGCGGCGGCATTGCCGGAGACGTATTTCACGGTGTGGGCAAACCTGTTCCAGCACGGGCGCCTGACGCGCGGCGAGTCGGTACTGGTACACGGCGGCACCAGCGGCATCGGCGTCACGGCGATCCAGCTGGCGCGCGAGTTCGGGGCCCGTGTGTACACCACCGCCGGCAGCGATGAGAAGTGCGCGGCGTGCCTGGCGCTCGGTGCCGACGCGGCGATCAATTATCGCGCGACGGACTTCGCTGACCGGCTGATGGATCTGACCGCGGGCGCCGGCGTCAACGTCGTGCTGGACATCGTCGGAGCGCCGTACTTCGAGCGCAATCTTCGCTGCCTCGCGATGGACGGCCGGCTGGTGCAGGTCGCGGTCATGCAGGGCGCGAAGGTCGAGCGCTTCGACCTGTCGCGCGTGATGCAGCGGCGCCTCGTGATCACGGGCTCGACGATGCGGCCGCGCACGACGGCCGAGAAAGGCGCGCTCGCCCAGGCGCTGCGCGAGCGGGTGTGGCCGGTGCTGAACGCCGGCCGCTGCGGCCCGCTCGTGCATGCGATCTTCCCGCTGACCGAGGCGGCTCTCGCCCACCGGCTGATGGAGTCGAGCGCGCACATCGGCAAGATCGTGCTCAAGGTCGCCGACTGACTACCGCCGATTGGGTGACCGAGCGCAGCATGGCCTGCGCGGCGTACAGCACCACCACCACCACCAGCCAGCGCAGCATCGCAAGCGGCAGCTCCTTGACGACGAATGCGGCCAGCAGTACTCCGACGAGGCCGCCGACGGTCAGACCGAGCGACGGGCCGAACGCGAAGCGCGAGCGCGTCACGAAGCGCACACCCGCGACCGGCTGCAATAGCGCGCAGGCCCCCATCATGATCGGGAACGCCGACAGCGGGTGTACGCCGAGCAGCGCGAGCAGGATCATCGTCGGCGCATACATGCCTATTCCGACCGTCATCAGCGCCCCGAGCACCAGGCTCGCAGCGAGCGCGACGGCGAGCCTCCAGCCGTCGAGGCTCAGGGCCACGCCGCCGCCCGGGATCAACCCGAGGTTGACGGCCGCGAACACGGTGCCCGCAACGAGCAGCGCCGTGCCCATGCCGATCTGGATCGCGGAGCGCGGCAGGCGCGCGACGATGCCGGCGCCGAACCACGCGCCGATCGCGGCCGCGAGCACCATGCCGGCGAGCAGCGCCGGCGCGACCGCCACCGAGGTGATGAAGATCAGCGACTGCAGCAGCACGCCTGGCGTGTGGCCGACAATCAGCGTGCCCGGGATCAGCTCATCCGGCACCATCTGAAACAGCTTGAAGATCGCCGTCGTCGGCGCAAACGACCCGATTCCCAGCGTGTCGAAGAACTCGGTGCCGAAACCGACCACGACCTCTCCGCCGGACGGCAGGCGCGCGTCCGGGGCGGTCCGGCGGCTCCGGAACCAGACGACGCACATGACGGCACCCGCGAGCATGATGGCCGCGAGCAGGCCAAGCTTGATCGGGTCCACCGTCACGATCGTGCCGCGCCGCCGGCCGGCAGCATGCCGATGATCGCGCCTGCGAGCGGACGGATCACCGGGTGGCGCGAGCGACGGGGCGCGACCGGTCTCACCGGTCTATTCGCCGGCGGCGCCCGTCTGGATCGCCTCGAACCCTGCCCGGTCGAGACGGTAGATGGTCCAGTCATTGACCGGCTTCGCGCCGAGCGCCTCGTAGAACCCGATCGCGCGACGGTTCCAGTTGAGCACCGACCACTCCATCCGGCCGCAGCCGCGCGCCGTGGCCAGCCGCGCGAGGTGCGCGAGCAGCGTCCGCCCGACCCCCTGGCCGCGGAATGCCGGGCGCACGTACAGGTCCTCAATATAGAGTCCATGCCGGCCGATGAAGGTCGAGAAGTTGTGATAGAAGAGCGCGAATCCTGCAACCTCTCCGTCGACGCGGGCGAGCACGGTCTCGGCGGCCGGCCGCGGCCCGAACAGGGCCTCGTGCAGGCCCTCCTCGGTCGCGACGACCTCGTGGGCGAGCCGCTCGAACTCGGCGAGCTCGCCGATCAGCGAGCGGATCGTCGCAACGTCGGCGGGCTTGGCAGCGTGGATCGTCAGCGTCAAGGTTGGCTCCCGTGGGCAGCGCGCGCGCTCACCGATGTTACGCGATCCGCCGGCGGACGGAACTTGACGCGGATCGCGGCGCTGCCATAGTCACCCATCGCCGCCCGACTCCCGCCGATGCGCCAAAGACTCCCTCTGCTGCTCCTGGTCGCCCAGCTGGTGCTGGCGGCGGGTGTCGCCGCGGCGAGCCCGGTGTCGGGTCGGGTCGCCGCGCCGGCCGCACCCGCCGGGTCGCTCCCGGCGCTGACGCTGTACGCGTGGTCGCTCACCGGCGCGAAGCTCTACTCGATGACGACCGCGAGCGGTCAGGCGAGCTTCGCGATCGACCTGCCGCCCGGTCGCTACTACCTGTTCGCGACTCCCGCCGACCCCGGGGCACCCGCGATATATGGCGCCTATACCGAGTACGCGGCCTGCGCCCGCAGCCATCCGCCAGCCGACTGCCCACAGCACGGGCTGAGGACTCTCACCGTCGGAGGGAGCAAGGTCGACGGCGTCGAGCTGACGGACTGGTATCTCGACGATGCCGTGAGCCGCGAGCTCGACCAGATCCTCGGCCAGCCGGACGGCGGCGAACCCGGCGAAGCCGAGCTTGCGGCGCCGAAGTTCTCTGAGTACCCGGCGCCACCTTACTTAGCTGCGCGCGCCGCGGCGCTCGCGGGCGATGGTGATGCGAGGATCGAACGCGACCGCGAGGCGCTGACGGCCGCGCTCGCAAACCCGGCCAATTTCGCGGGCCGGATGGTGCTGCTGCGTATTGGCTGCGGGTCCGGGTGCGAGAGCGTGGCGTTCGTCGACCTGGCGAGTGGTCGCATCGCCTATCCCGCGGCGCTCGCCACGCTCCCGCCGCGCACTGCCTGCACCGACCGCGGGCCGCTGAAGTTCCGGCGCGACAGCCGGCTGCTCACCGTCACCGGTCAGGAGGGTGACCAGCTGATGACGCGCTATTTCGTGTGGGACGCCGACAGCGGGACCCTGCGCCGCGTCGCCTCGCTCGCAAGCGCGGTGAGCGAGCGCTGCGTGCCGAAGCTGTGAGGCTCTTCGGAGGGCTGCGCGCCCTCACCGCCTGGCAGGCGCAGCACGTTCGGCCGCGGTGGCAGTCGCGAGCGTCGCGGCATCCCGCCGGATATCGGCAATCGCGGCCGGATCGAGCCTGACCTCGCCGTAGTGCTCGATCCGGACGGCCGAGAGCGTCGCGGCACCGCGAAACTCCGCACGCACCGCCACCCGCGGCGCGACTGCCGCGGGTCCCGCACCGACCGCGGTGGCCGGCATCTCGCCACTGAAATAGAAGAGCGCCCCGCGCTCGAAGTAATACCGGTTCGAGAGGCTCGGCGCGCCGGGGCGCGCCACAGTCTCCTCGATGAGCCTGAGCTCGCCGCGGTCGAAGTAGCCGACGCATGCGCCCTGACCACTCGCCAGGTCCCGGTGCCACCTCACCTGCCGGTAGCCGGGCGCAGCGGCGTCGAACGCCGCGGCGCGCGCTTCGCCGGTCGCGGCGGCCGGCGACCCCTGGCGTGCCGGCTGCGCCGGCGGCGCGGTCTGCCCATGGGCCGAGGCGACCGCGGCCGCGAGCACCAGAATCGCTGTTCGCATCGGGCGTCTCCTGCGCACCCGGGGGTCGCTGCGTGTCAAACTAGCATCCGCCCCGCCGTCTGTCGCCGGCCCGCCGCCATGAAACGCCTGACCAACATCCTGATGAAGGGCCTCGCGGCCGTGCTGCCGCTCGGGCTCACGTTGTACTTCGTCTGGTGGCTCGCGAAGACCGCCGAGTCCCTGATGCACGGCGTGCTGACGGTCGTCGTGCCGCCCCGGCACTATCTCCCGGGCATGGGAATTCTCGTGGGGCTGCTGCTGCTGTTTGCGGTGGGCTCGGTCGTCAACGCTTACATCGTGCGGCGCGCGATCGCGGTGTGGGAGGAGTTCCTCGGGCGGATTCCGCTGATCAAGACGGTCTACGGCGCGTTCCGGGACGTCGCACGGCTGCTGCCCTCCGGGCAGGGAAAGCGCGATCTGCAGAGCGTGGTCTGGCGGGTCGGCGAGGCCCGGTTGCTCGGCTTCGTCACGCGCGATGACCTTCCGGAGCTCAAGAAGCAGGCGGGCGGCGTCGACCTCGTCGCCGTGTACCTGCCGCTGAGCTACATGCTGGGCGGGCTCACCGTCTACCTGCCGAAGACTGCGGTCGAGCCGCTCGACATGCCGGTCGAGGCGGCGATGCGTCTCGCGATCACCGGCGGCATGGCGACCCACATCGACGCCGCTGGCCCGGCCGACGCCGTCCGCCGGGAGCGCGCGTGAAACCGGTCGGCGGGTGCCCGATTACTTCTTGAGCCGGGTGATCTTCGAGCCTTCGAGGGTCAGGTCGTACATCAGGCCCTTGTTCGAGAACACGAAACCGACGATCGGCTTGCGGGTGGTCTCGGTGTCGATCGACTCGCCGGCGCCTAGCGAGGCGATCGCAATCGACCCGTCCACGCCCGCCATCCAGCCATCGCTGCTCTGAAATCTCTCGAGCTCGGCGTCGTCCATGAACAGGATCGCGACGCTCTTCTCCTGCACCCCGAGCTGAAAGCCGATCGAGGCCGAGCCGATCTTGTAGTAATTGGCGGTCCGTCCGCCGACCAGCAGCGCCCCTTCGCCGTACTCAGCGCCGACGCCGGCGCCGCCCTGGATGATGCGCGGAAACACCAGCATGCCGCGCGCCTTGGCAGCGAGTTCCTTGGCGGCGGGGGAGGTCTTGTACAGATCCGCGAGCGCCTCGCGCACGCGCGCGTCGATCTCAGCGAAGCTCGCCGCAAGGCCGCTCGGCGGCACGAGGGCGAGACCGGCGATGAGCAGGGCACGCGGCAGGCCTAGGATCATCGTCGGGCTATCGCGAGCGGTTCCGGCATGCCCGGTGGCGGCGGAGCGCACCCGAGCCGGGGCGTCGCCTCAGGCGGTCGCGACGCGCGGGCGGTTGCGCCGGTAGGCAACCTCGACGTGGCGGATGCCCGAGGTGCGCCGGGCGACCTGGCGAATCTGCTGCAGCAGGCGTGGCAGCACGCGCTCCTGTGCATACCGACCGCCGAAGGCGTAGTCGTCGGCGACCCCGAGGTGGACGACGGTGATCCGCTCGAAGGTGTCGCGGACGTAAACGACCGCACCGACCGGTCGGGCGCGTCCGCCTTCCTCGTGCACGGCGAACAGCGTCTGTACCTCCGGTACTCCGGCCACCTGCACCCTGAGCCAGCCGTCGTCTTCTACGATTTCGGGTATGCCATAGCGCTCGATCGTCGCTTGGATTGCGTGCCGCATCCGGTGCTGGCCGGCGTTGAAGAACAGCAACGCCTCGAGCTGGCCCCGCATCGTTGCAGGCAAGCGCGACTTGACCGTGATCTCGTACGGCATTCTGCAAGACCCCCGCCCGTCGTCGTCATTGTAGTGGGCACAACGTGCCGCTCAACCCGGCCGAGCGTGTGCATCAGCCGTCCCCGTCGCGTCGCATCCTGCACCGGAAGCCGGGCCCCTGTCGAGAGGTAAATTCAACTGCCATCTCGAAAAATGACGTGCGATCAATGGGTTAGGTGCAGCGTCCACGCTACAACCACTCCTGAAATGCTGTCTTATGCATGGCCACAAGGTGCCGCCGTCGCTCGCTTTTTTGACCTGCGTCACGGGCCCGCCCGGCCAAAGTGTTAACTGTCTCGACTCTGCAACGCCGGCGAAGTCCAAGGATGCGGGCTGGACCGGGGTCGAGCGGCCGCCCTGACCGCGTGGTGCATCCCGCGGGGACGGCGGCGGGGGCGGCGAGGACACCACAGTATGACGAGGAGCCGTCCGAACGCGACGGTCGACACCAGCGCCGTGCCCGGCGCGCCGGCGCGCGCCCCGGCCGCGCCGTCGCCCGTGGTTCGTGTCCATCCCGACGTTGCAGTCGTGACGACGGATGCCGAGCTCGCGGCCGCGCTTCGCGCCGCGGCGCCGGACGTCTTCATCATGACCGTCGAGGCACCGGGCGCGCTCCCGGACCTGCTGCTCTCTGGAACTTACGGCGTGCTCGTCATGGACGTGCCGGCGCTCGGCGCCGATCCTGCAACGATTCTCAATCACCTGGCGGCCCAGTTCCCGGATTTGCCGATCGTCGCAGTTGGTACGCGCGAGGAGGAGGCACTCGTCGCGGCCCTGATCTCCGCCGGTCAGGTCTACCGCTACCTGCATCGCCCGATGTCGCCGGAACGGGCCCGGACATTCCTCGAGGCGGCTCTGCGTCGGCATGCGGATCGGATCCCCCTCCTGCACGCGCCGTCATCGCTGCCCGCACCGCCGTCCGCCCTGACGTCGTCGCGCCTGAAGGCCCGCCGACCAGCCCCCCGCTACGCCGCGATCGGCACGCAGCTCGCGCACCGCCTCCCGCGTATCCTGCTCGGCGCTGCCGCCGCCCTCGCTGTGCTCGCGCTCTTCCTGGCGCTGAGACCCCACGGTTCCGCCCCGCCGCACACGCCGCGCGCTGCGGTTCGCGGAGTGTTACGGACGGTGACGCCCGCACCCGTGCCGGAACCGGCGCCGGAGCCCGCCCAAGAGCCCGCCCAGGAGCCCGTACCGGTCGTGACGATCGCACCGGTCGTGACGGTCGCGCCGGTCGCGCCGGTCGCGCCACATGCCGACGCGCCAGGCGCGACGGCCGCTCCGCACGCCCGGCGCCAGGCGGCTGAGTCTTTCGCCGAGCCCGCCGCTGTCGCTCCTCCCGCCCCGGACTCCGTCCTGCCCGCCGCACCGGTCGATGTGCCGCTCCCGGGTGCGCCACCTGAGATCGGCCCGCTGCCCGACTCGAACGGGCCACTGCCGGCAGTATCGGCACCGGCGTCGGACGCGAGCCCACCGGCGGTGGATGCCGGTGCACCGGCAATGGCGGCGAGTCCACTGGCGGCGGAGGTCGCAGCAGCGCCGCCCGCGCAAATCGCTCCGCTCGTGAAGGTCCTCAACGTGCCGCCCGCATATCCGCTCGAAGCCCGGCTGCGTGGGACGGAGGGCTGGGTCGACGTGCATTTCACCGTCTCGCCGCAGGGCGTCACCGACAACGTGCGCGTCACGAACGCGAGCCCGCGCGGCGTGTTCGATCAGGCGGCGCTCGACGCCGTCAGCCGCTGGAGGTACGCGCCGCGGCCCTCAGCGGCCGAGGTCGACGAGCGGGTGCGGTTCCGCTTCTGATATGGCCCCGTCGTGTCAAGCGGCGCGAGGGGGTTTCTCGCGGGGTTGAGCCGCGCTGCGGTGTGAGTCTGCTGAGGCGGGTTCACTCCCGATCAGGAACGCGACGCGCGAGGACTTGGCGACGATGGATCA
>DATNIE010000030.1:0-9965 GCA_035604595.1 Steroidobacteraceae bacterium
CTAGCCCAACTTGCGCAGAATCTTAGTAGTCGATGCGGCGAATCAATATCTTAGGCCGAAAGTCGGCACTACAATTTTGGCGATTACGGCGGGGAGTCAGGTGCTGATGGCGATAGCGGGCAGCTCGAGCTCGGTCTGACGCATGCGCTTGGGGAGGACGATGCCGAGTCGGTCGATCAGTGCGGCCTGGACGGGATCGGGGTGAGTGACGCAGCGCAGGCGGATGTTGCCGTGCGTGGTGGTGGGCAATGTGACGTCGTGCGACTGGATGCGGGCCAGCTCTTCGAGCACGGTGCGCGGCGAGTTGCCGAGGCCGGCGCGCTGCTGCCACAACTCCAGGCACTTCCAGAGCACGAAGGCGAGGAAGCAGACCAGGATGTGAGCCTCGACGCGATCGGTGCGCTGATGCCAGATCGGGCGAATGCGCAGCTGGTCTTTCTGGATGCGGAACGCGGCTTCGGCCTGGGACAGCTGGATGTAGGCTTTCCAGAGCTGCTCGTCGTTCCAGTCGGTGATGTTCGAGCGCAGCAGATAAGCGCCTTCTGAGAGCGCGGCCCAGTCATCGAACGCGGTGCTGTAGTCGACCTGCAGCTGCAAGCCCGCCGGGCTCGAGTCCGCGGGGAGGCTCACGTTGAAGCGCGCGGCGGCGCGTTGGTTACGCTGCAGGATCCGGCCGATCTGTCGGTTGACCTGGGTCGGATCGAGGCGGTGCTTCGAGTGGGCGATGCGGCTCGCGAGGCTCGCAAGCGCCAGCTCGATGCGGCGACTGAACTTGTCGTGCATCGCCCGCTCTTTGTTGCGGCGCTCGGCCGAGCGGCACAGGATGATCGTATCGTGGGTCTCGGGGCAGCGGGTGAGCTTGACTTCGATACCCTCGCGCAGCTCGCGCCAGCCCCGAGTCGCGGCAAGTGTGGCGCTGAACTTCTTCAGCTCCGACTTTGGCGCGCCGATGATGTAGCGCCGGCGGGTGTCGCGCAACCACGCGAGGTTCGCCACGCTCGCCATGCCGCGATCGGTGATCCATACCCGACCGACCGCCCCGTGTCGGGCCTCCATGGTGGTCACGATCGTCTGCAGGGTGCGCACATCGTTGGTGTTGCCGGGGAAGATCTCGTAGCCCAGCGGGAAGCCATCAAAGGTCACGACCAGGGCGATGCAGACCTGCTTGCAGTCGGCGCGGTGATCGCGCGAGTAGCCGCGCTGTGCCAGGGCGTTCGCGGCGGCCTGGCCTTCGAAGTACGTGCTCGTCACGTCGTACAGCAGCACCTCGTTGTCGATCGCAAATAGCTCGCCGCAGCGTCGCGACAAATGCGCCTCGAGCGCGGTCTTGTGGGCCAGCAGCTCATCGAGCGCGCGATAGAGCCGGTCCTTGTTGACCTGCTCATCGGCGAGCTGCAAAAGATCCGCGAGCGCCGTGCGCCGGTACCAATCCTCGGCAATGTGCAGCTCGCTCGACGGCTCGCACAACCGTGCGGTCACGAGCACGGCGGCCATCTTGGCCCACGGCACCTGTTCCTTGCCCGCCGGCAGCAGCTGCTCGCACAGCTCCGCCAGACCCGTCCCGCGCCATAAGGCAAGCGCCAGGTACACATCGCCAAATTGCCGCGGACGTTCGATCCGGATGCCCTTCAACCGCACCGGCACCGTCAGGTGCTGACTGCCGTCGTCGAACAAGCGCGCTTGCTCGGGCTCGCCAATCAGGTGCCGGGCCAGCGCGCGCGCCTCGAGCCGTCCGTACTCATCGAGCTCGCCGAGTTGCGCGACCGTCTGCTGAATGACCCGTCGTCCGACGCGAACGCTACGCACCAGGCGCCAGTAGCGGTGGACCTTGCCGTCCTTCTTGCGCGTCGTGTAGCGCAGGTACATGCGTCGTATCAGAGCCGACCACGACGCAAAAGAAAACCCCCAAGGTCGGCACTACACGCCGAAATCAGCCTCCATCACTGCTCAAGTGCTTGATCCACTTGCCGCACGTCCGATGAAAACCCGCTATCAGCCTCCCAACTGCGCAAGTTGGGCTAGCGAGCAAGCCCGCGAACGATCAGCAGCAGTGCAAGGGCGAGGATCGTCAGCCAGGTCAGCAGCACGCCGAGAAATCGACCCGGGGAGCGCGTCGGGCTGCGGCTGAGGCCGAACGCGTGCAGTAGCCGTCCGGTGAGGACCGCGACGCCCGCAGCGTGCAGCGCCACGGGTGGCGCGGCCGCACTGAGTTCCGCAATCAGCATCAGCAGCAGCGCGAGCGGCGCGTTCTCGACGAGGTTGCCGTGCGCGCGGATCGCCCGTGAGAGTTCCGCGATCCCGCCGTCGCCCAGACCGACCCGGTGCCGCATGCGCAACCGCACGACGCGAACCCCGAGACCGATGACGAGGAGCGCCGTCAGTCCGCCATAGAGCCCGGTGATGCTGCCGTTCATCGTGCCTGCCCGAGTGCTCCCTTGAGGTGATCGGCGCTCGCGCGCGAGGCGCTGCGCTCGATGCGGGTGTCGATCCGAATCCTGGCGACCAAGATCACCGGCGCGCCCCGGTGCGGGGGCCCCGGCGCAATTAAGACACTGATCGGTGCCTCAGAGCTGGCCGAGCACGTAGTCGGCGGCGCTGACCCGGAATTCGCCCGCGCTCTCGACGTTGAGGTGCGTCACGACGCCATCCTTGACCACCATCGCGAAGCGCTTGCCGCGCGTGCCCATGCCAAAGCCGCTGGCATCGAGCTCGAGCCCGAGCGCCTTGGTGAACTCGGCGTTGCCGTCCGCGAGCATCAGAATATTGTCGCTCACGTTGCTCGCCTTGCCCCACGCGTCCATGACGAACACGTCGTTGACGGCGAGACAGGCCACGGCGTCGACGCCCTTGGCCTTGAGCTTGTCGAAATCCCGGATGAACCCGGGCAGGTGCTTGGCGTGGCAGGTCGGCGTGAACGCGCCCGGAACGGAGAACAGCACCACGCGGCGGCCCTTGAAGACCTGCTCGGTCGTGATGTTGGCCGGCCCCTCCTTGGTCATCTGCTTGAGCGTGGCGGCCGGAACCCGGTCGCCGACTTTGATCGTCATGGCCTCGTCCCCCTGGCAAGTAGCGCGGTGCCGGATGGCCGAATTCTACCGGGTCCGGCACCGCGCTGCTGGTGGGGCTACTGACGCTCGCGCTCCTGCTTGTCCTTCTCGGCCTTCTCCTTGTTGGCCTTGGCCTGCGCGGCCTGCTTGGCCTTCTGGTCAGCCTGGGCCTGCGCGTTCTGCGGGGGCTTCGGCGGCGGCTTCTGGGCCGGCTGCACGGGCGCGGCCGGCGCTGCGCGGACGGCCGGGGCCGCCTCGTTCGGGCGCAGCGGTGCACCCGCGCCCTCCCGGACCCCTTCGCGGGCCGCAGGGGCCATCGACGGCGGCGCCGGGGCGGCCGGGCGGGCGATGGGCGGCGGAGGTTGCGGCGCGGGCGGTGGCCGGCGCGCAGCCGTCACCTGCGGCGCGGTGAACGCGCTCGGCCGCGGCGTCGCCGCGATCGGCGGGTGACCCTGGTTACGACTTGCGAGCAGCACGGGGTTCGCGCTCGCGTCCTGCTGGTGACGGACCTGCTGCGGCGTCGCCGGCACGTGTGGCGCCTGCCCGGCCATCTGTTCGAGCGATGTCGGTTGTGCCCGGGCGCCGCCCGGACCGCCGCTGTAGCTGACGTTGTTGACGGTGGTGTTGTTGATCGTCACGTTGTTGACCACAGGCTCGCGGTAGACGTTGTGGACGTTCGTGACGTTGACCACGGCGGCGTTGTACTGGAACGAGTTATTCACCCAGCGGCCGCCGGCGAAGCCCAGGCCCCCGTAGCCGCCGCCGTAGTTCACGCCGCCGTAGTACCCCACGCGCGGCCCCCAGTAGCCTTCGCGGAAGCTGAACGCGCCGGCCGCGAACGCCCAGTAACCGGGCGTCCACAGCAGTCCCACGCGCGGCGGCTCCACCCACGTGCCCGGTACCCAGAAGTAGCCACCGGGACCGTTCCCCCAGTAGCCCGGTGTCCACAGGAAGCCCTCGCCCGGCGGCGGCGGGAGTTCGTAGACCGGCAGCGGCGGTGGGGCGACCGTGAGCGCCACGGCCGCGGGCGCGGCCGGTGCGTAGACGACGGGCTCAACGGTGCACGCCGCGAGCGCGGCGATCGCCACTGTACAAATGAGAATGCGGGCGACGGTGAGCGGATTCACGAGGGTCTCCGTGTGGCCTGCCGTGGTGCCGGGCGCCAGCGCGGTAGATCCTCGTCCGTCCGCGCGTCGGGTACAAGGTGCACACCGGGCAATTGCCGGGCCCGGGCGACTTCGTGAAGCAAACTTAAACTGCGCGCCGCACGACCCGGCGGCGCGCTGCTCAGAAATTGATCCCGGCGGCACCGTCGATCGCAATCCCTGCGCCCGAGATGAACGTGGCGTCATCACTCGCGAGAAACAGCGCCACCACCGCGACGTCGACCGGGTCGCCGATCCGGCCGAGCGGGGCCTTCTGCTCCCACGACTTGCGGAACTCCGGGTCGTTCATGAAGGGCCGGGACATGCCGGTCCAGATCGAGCCCGGCTGCAGCGCATTGACCCGGATGCCGTACTTGCCGAGATCGACCGCCATGCCGCGCGAGAGTCCGAGCACGGCGTGCTTCGAGGTCGCGTAGGCGGCGAGCAGCGGCCCGCCGGTGTCGGACATGATCGAGGCGAGGTTGACGATGCTGCCGCCGCCGCGCGCCTTCAGGTACGGCACTGCTTCGCGCGACATGCGAAACACCGAGCGGACATTCACCGCCATGATCCGGTCGAACTCGGCATCCGTCGTGTCCTCGAACTGCTTGCCGAGGCCGATCCCGGCGTTGTTGACCAGCACGTCGAGGCCGCCGAACTCGCGGACCGCCATGCCGACCACGCGCTCGGGTGCCTCGTCCATCGTCACGTCGATCTCGACCGTCCGGACGTGTGGCTGGTTGACGAACCGCCGGCTGAGCCCGTGTCCCGGCAGGTCGGTGACCACGAGTCGCGCGCCTTCGTTGAGATAGAGCGCGGCGATCGCCTCGCCGATTCCGCTGGCCGCGCCGGTGACGATCGCGACCTTGCCGGACAGCTTGCCGTCATGACCCATTCCGGCCTCCCCCGCGCGCACCGCCCCGCGTCAGCTTATCAACAAAAACCCGGGCGGGCGCAGACCGCCCCACGGCGGCACCGGCGCGCCGTGTGTCGCGATCATCCTCCGGTGAGTCCTCTGATCGATGCTGTCGGCCGCGATCACGGCGTGCCGCCATCAGGCCGCCCGTGCCCCGGGAAATCCGCCGGCCTTGACGAGCAGGCCCGGGACGGGACGGCCGAGCCGGTCCTGCAGCCAGCGCCCCGTCGCGATCAGCGCGTCGAGATCGACGTGGGTCTCGATGCCCATCCGGCTCAGCATGTAGAGCAGATCCTCGGTCGGAATGTTGCCGGTCGCCGCCGGCGCGAACGGGCAGCCGCCGATGCCGCCGATGCTGGCATCCAAGGTCGCGACGCCCGCCTCGACCGCCGCATAGGCGTTCGCCAGCCCCGTGTTGCGCGTGTTGTGGAAGTGGCAGCGCAGCGACACCCGCGGGAGCTTCTCGCGCAGCAGGCCCATGAGCTCGGTCACCTGGCTCGGCACGCCGACGCCGATCGTGTCGGCCAGCGCGAGCTCGAAGGGATCCGCCGCGGCGAGGCGCTCGGCGACCTCGACGACCCGCGCGACCGGGATCTCGCCCTCGAAGGGGCAGCCGAACGCCGCCGACAGCGTGACCTGCGCGCGCACACCCGCGGCGCGCGCCGCGCGCGCGATATCCAGCCACGCCGCGATCGACTCGTCGGTCGTCGCGCCCTGGTTGCGCTGGTTGAACGTGTCGCTCGCGACCACGGCCATGCCGATCTCGTTGCAGCCGGCCGCCAGCGCGCGTTCGAAGCCGCGGCGATTGAGGACGAGGCCGATGTAGTGGACGCCGGCGCGCCGCGGCAGCGCCTTCAGTACGTCCTCGGCGTCGGCCATCTGCGGGACCCGTTTCGGATTGACGAAGCTCGCGACCTCGATGCGCCTGAGGCCCGCGGCGACGGCCCGCTCGATGAACTCGACCTTGGTCGCGGTCGACACCACGGTCGGCTCGTTCTGCAGCCCGTCGCGCGGACCGACTTCGAGGATCTCGACGGACTTCGGCAGGCGGGTGCTCAAGGCTGCGTCCTTGCGGGGGGCGGGGCGGCGGCGTCGGGCCGATTGTAGGCACGATCCCGAGCTGGCCCCAAGATTGCCTCCCGCTTGCTTGCTTCTGCGCAAGGCGGATTGTATACAGCCCCGCACACACGCGCGGAACCCCCATGACCGATCCGGTTTTCAGCCACGGCCCGCTCGCGGACCTGCGGGTCCTCGAGCTCGGCACGCTCGTCGCCGGCCCATTCTGCGGGCAGCTGCTCGGCGATCTAGGCGCGGAGGTGATCAAGATCGAGCCGCCGCACCAGGGCGATCCGATGCGCACCTGGGACCGCCGCGACGAGTCGGAGCCATCGCTGTGGTGGTCGGTGATCTCCCGGAACAAGAAGGCGATCACCCTGGACCTGCGCCAGGCTGCGGGGCAGCAGCTGCTCCGGGACCTCGTCGGCAAAGCAGACTTCCTGCTCGAGAACTTCCGCCCCGGGACGCTCGAGAAGTGGGGCATCGGCTGGCACGAGCTCTCGGCCGTGAACCCGAGGCTGGTGATGATCCGGGTGTCCGGATTCGGGCAAACGGGTCCCCGCTCCAAGGATCCCGGATTCGGCCCGATCGGCGAGGCGATGGGGGGGCTCCGCTACGTCGTCGGCGATCCCTCGACGCCGCCATCGCGGATCGGAATCAGCATCGGCGACTCCCTCGCCGCGGCCTTCGCCTGCATCGGCGCCCTCTCCGCGCTCCATTACCGCGAGCAGACGGGCCGGGGCCAGGTGGTCGACTCGGCGATCTACGAGGCCGTCCTCGGCATGATGGAGTCGCTGATCACCGATTTCGACCAGCGCGGCTTCATCCGCGAGCGCACCGGAGCGATCCTGCCGCGCGTCGCGCCGTCGAACGTCTACCCGACCCGCGACGTCCTCGTGCTGATCGCCGCGAACCAGGACACCGTGTTCGGCCGTCTCGCGCTCGCCATGGGCGAGCCCGGGCTCGCGAAGGATCCGCGCTATGCGACTCATGAGGCGCGCGGCGTCCGCCAGGCCGAGCTCGATGAGCGCGTCAGCCGCTGGACCGCGACCCTGAACACGAAGGAGGTGCTCGAGATCCTCGCCCGCACCGAGACCGCCGTGCCGTCCGGGCTGATCTACCGGGCCCCCGACATGCTCGCCGATCCCCACTTCAAGGCGCGCGAGGCGATCGTCACGACGAGCCATCCGCGGCTCGGGGACCTCAGGATGCAGAACGTCGCGCCGCGGCTGTCGGAAACCCCCGGCGGCATCCGCGCGCCGGCACCCGAGCTCGGGCAGCACAACGACGAGGTGTACCTGAAGCTGCTGGGCGTCGCGCCGGAGCGCTATGCGGCGCTCAAGGCCGCGGGCGTGATCTGACCACCGCGGATCACCCGCGCAGCGGTGCAGCCACCAGATGCGCCTGGGTGCGCCCCCGCCTCGGGATCAGGCGGAGCCGAGCCAGATCGTCGCGGCCTTGACCATGCGCGGATCGGCCTTGGCGGCGGTGAAGGCCTTGGTCGCCTCGTCCTTCTTGCCGAGCTTCGTGTAGGCGATTCCCAGCATCATGTTGGCATCATCGACGCGCTTGACCTTGGCCACGCGATCCGGTGTCAGACCGCGCTCGATGGACTCGACCGCCTTCTGGTACTCGCCGAGACCGAGGTAGGCGAGCCCGACCTTGACGTCGGCCTCGCCGCTCTTGCCTGTCTGGGCTTCCTTGTCGAGCTGGGCGATCTGCTTGCGGTCCTCGGCCGCCTGCTGCTTCGCCTGCGCCAGCATCCGGCCATTGTGGTCGGTCGGCGCAATGATCTTGACCGCGCCTTTTTCCAGGCCCTTGTTCAGCACCGTCAGTGCCTCGGCCGGGGATCCGTCCGCGAGCGCCATCTCGGCGTACTCGACGAACTCCGACTCGCGGGTCATGAAGTCCCGGTCATAGGTGAACCGGTACAGGTTCAGCATCGCGCGCTCGTCGACCTTCTGCTCCTGGTAGATCAGCATCAGGTCGTACAGGTACTCGCGCTTGAGGAAGCGCGCCACGAGCTGTTCCATCACCGCAAGCCGCTTGGGCTTGTCCTGCAGCTGGTAGTAGCAGAAGTTCTGCTGCTTGAGCTCGTTCTCGCTCGCCTCGCGGCCCTCGACGGCGTGCTCCAGCGCCTCGACGCCGTTCTTGCAGTCCTTCTGGATCAGGTAGAGGTTGGCGAGCATCGAGTAGGCGTCCGAGCCCCCGCCCGTCTGCGTCCACAAGGTCGCGTACTGCACGGCCTTCTCGTAGTTCCGCTGCTGGGCATAGATCTGGGTCAGCGGCTTGTAGCTCTTGGCCTTCTCTTCGGCCGAGATCGTCTCCAGCTGGTTCAGCTGTTCGAGCGCGTCGGCATAGGTCGCATAGTCCTGCTTCTTGCCCGCCGCGAACTCGATCATCCGCAGCGACATCTCCTTGTCATAGGGCTTGGTCGCGATCGCGAGTGCTTCCTTGGCGAGCGCGAGGCCCGTATCGAAGTCGTTCTTCTGCAGCGCGTCCTGGGCGGGCTTGAGCTTCTTGGCGACGTCGGGGCTGACCGTCTGCTTCTTGTCCTCGGCCAGCGCGGGCGTCGGCAGCAGCGATGCACCCGCCGCCGCCAGCCACAGCCCGACCGCCGCCGCGCGCGACGCCACCGCAATACGTGACTGCCAGCTAGCCATAGCTACCTCGAGTGTCGAGAGTCTCGTCAGGTCCCGTTCATCCAGATCTGCGCGACGGCGGCCATGCGCGGATCGGCCTTGGCGGCGGTGAACGCCTTGTCGGCGTCCGCCTTCTTCTTCAGCTTCGCGAACGAAATCCCGAGCATCATGTTGGCCTCGTCGGGGCGCTTCACGCGCGCGATGCGGTCGGGCCCGAGGCCGCGCTGGATGGCGTCCACCGCCTTGTCGAACTGGCCGATGCTGTAGTAGCGGTAACCGAGCTTGACGTCCGACTCGCCGTTCTTGCCGGCGCGGGCCTCGGCGTCCAGCTGGCTGATCGTCTTGCTGTCCTCGACCGACCGGGCCTTCGCCTGGTCGAGCAGGCGTGCGTTCTTCTCCGAGCCCTTGCCGGTCGTCTTGACGAGCTTCTTTGCGATTCCCTTCTCGAGGACCCGCTGTGCCTCGGCGGTCGTGCCGACATCGAGCGCGAGGTCGGCGAGCTTGACGAAGTCTGCCTCCGTGTCGAGATAGTCGCGGTCATAACCGAAACGCAGCAGCGCGAGGAGCCCGAGGTCATCGAGCTTCTTGTCGGTCTGGTAGATCACGAGCAGCTGGCTGTAGTAGTCCTTCTTCGGGAAGCGCCGCAGCAGCTCGGTGTTGATGGCGATGCGCTTCTCGGTATCATGCGCCTTGTAGTAGCAGTTGCTCTGCATCAGCAGCTGCCGCTCCTCCGGCGCCTTGTTGCCGGCGAGCGCCTTGTCGAGCGCCGGCATCAGGTTCGCGCAGTCCTTCTGCGCCGAATACAGCTGGGCGAGCAGGTCCCAGTCGGCGGGAGTGCCGCCGGTCACCTTCATGTAGTCCTTGGTGACCGCGATCGCCTTGTCGATCCGGTTGGCCCGCGGGTACAGCGTCGCGAGCGCCTTCTGCACGCTGAGGCGCGTCGCCGCCGGCACGCTGTCGAGGGCGACCAGCTGCTCGCCGGCCTCGATCGCCTCGCCGTAGAACTGGGCGGCGGTCGCGGCGCCGAATACGATCATCAGGCACGACTGCTTCTCGAACGGTGTCTTGGCGGCGGCGAGCGCCTCCTTGCCGAGCCGGACCGCGGTCGCGTAGTCCTTCTTCTGGTACGCCGTGCGCGCCGGGTCGTACTTGTCGAACA
>DATNIE010000031.1:0-39096 GCA_035604595.1 Steroidobacteraceae bacterium
TCGGTGGCGCTGATCAACGATCGCGACACCGGCCGGCCCCGCGGCTTCGGCTTCGTCGAAATGGCCAACGCAGACGCTGCGCGCGCGATCCAGAACCTCAACGGGCAGAACATGGGCGGCCGCCCGTTGCGCGTCAATGAGGCTCAGGAGCGCACCGGCGGTGGTGGTGGCGGTGGCGGCAACCGCGGCGGTGGCGGCGGCGGCGGCGGACCGCGTCGCTGGTAGGCACCGGGCGCGGCCGCCAGGCCGCGAACCGTCCAGCACCCGAAGGGCCGCATCAGCGGCCCTTCGGCATTCAGGGGTGCGGCAGCGCTGTAAATCCCGCGCGCTCGAACGCCGCGCGCGCACTCGGGCCGCGCAGCCAGGCCGCGAAGTCCGCCGCCCTGGCGGAGGCGCCCGCGGCGAGCGCGAACGGGTAGCGGATCGGCGGATGTGAATCCGCCGGGAACACTGCGACTACTCGGACTCGCGGCTCGAGCCGCGCGTCAGTCTCGTAGACGATGCCGAGCTGCGTTTCGCCGCGGGCGACGAACGCCAGCGCGGCGCGAACGTTTTCAGCGCGGGCGAGTCGGTTGATGACGCCCTGCCAGGCACCGAGCGAGCCGAGCGCCGCGCGCGCGTAGCGCCCGGCCGGTACATCCGGATCGGCAACCGCGAGGCGGCCGTCGCCGAGCGCCGCCGTCAGGGACACACCGGGCGCGAGCGTGAGCTCGACACGCGAGTCGCGCGGAGCGATCAGCACCAGTCGGTTGCCGACCAGGTCGATGCGGCTGGCGGCATCAATCAGCCCGCGCGCGGCGAGGTAATCCATCCACTCCTCGTCGGCTGCGAAGAATGCATCGGCCGGGGCGCCGGCCTCAATCTGCCGCGCCAGCTGCGAGCTGCCGCCGAACGACAGCTTCACCTCGGTGCCGCGCGCCGCCCGGTACGAGGCCGCGATGTCGGTGAGCACGTCGGTCAGCGAGGCGGCGGCGAACACCAGCGGCGCACCGGCGGTGGCGGCGCGGGCCGGGGCTGCGACAGGCAGCGCCGTCAGGCACAGCGCCACCCCGGCCACCGTGCCGAGCACGCGCAGCCGGCATGGTGCGCGAGCCGCGGTCCCACTCATGGCGGCGCTCCGCCGTGCCCGCCGCGGCTGAATGCATGGCCTCGCAGTGAGGCTGCCTTGACCAGCGCCCACACCGGCGTGCCGGCGCGCAGCGCGAGTTCGACGACCGCCGCGCGCGTGATGCGGGCGAGGAGTCGCGCGCCGCCTACTGCAACACTCGCAAGCACGGAATCGGGCCCTTCATCGGCGAGCTCGGTGAGCACGCCGGCGAGCGCATTGCGCACCGACAGGCCATGGGGCGCGCTGGTCGCGAGGATCACATCGCGCGCCAGCACGTTGAGGCGGACGTGCGCGCCGGGCTGGGCGCCCGGCAGCGCGAAACGCAGCGTCCCGGAGCCGAGGGCGACGCTCACGAGCCCGGTGAGCGGGTCGATGCCGACGACCTCGACGTCGAGCACGGCTCCGACCGACTCCGTACCGAGCAGTGCCTGCAAGCGCGCATTGCCGCTGAGTTCGGCGGGCGTGCCCGAGGCCAGCACGCCGCCGTCGGCGAGCAGCACGATGTGGCTCGCGAGGCGCAGCACCTCCTCATACTGGTGGCTGACGTAGAGCATCGGGATCGCGAAGCGATCGCGCAGCGTCTCGAGGTACGGCAGCACCTCCTCGCGGCGTGCGACCTCGACGCTTGCAAGCGGCTCGTCGAGCAGCAGCAGGCGCGGCTGGGCGAGCAGCGCCCGCGCGAGCGCGACACGCTGGCGCTCGCCGCCCGACAGCTGGTTCGCGCGCCGACCGAGCAGCGCACCAAGCCCCAGCAGCACCACGATCTCGTCGCGGTCCGCGTACCGCCCGCCTGCAGGCGCGCGCTGCGCGCCGTAGCGCAGATTGCCGCTGACGTCGAGGTGCGGGAACAGCCGGGTATCCTGGAACACATAGCCGATGCGCCGCTGCTCGACCGGCACATCCACACCGCCCAGCCCGTCGTACAGCACGCGGTCGTCGAGACGGATGTGGCCCTGCGCCGGTGTGAGCAGGCCCGCGATCGCACTGGCGAGCGTGCTCTTGCCGGCTCCGGACGGCCCGAATAGCGCGATGACGCCGGGCGTGGGGGACGCAAACCGGGCGGTCAGCTGGAATGTCCCGCGGCGCAGCGTCAGATCGACGTCTAGCACGGCACTATTGGCCGAGACGCGCCCGCAGGCGGCGGGCGATGAATTCGGCGACCACGAGTCCGGCCAGCCCGAGTCCGAACGACAGTGCCGCAAGGCGTGCGGCGGGCAGGTCACCGCCCGGCGACTGCAGCGCGGTGTAGAGCGCAAGCGGCAGCGTCTGCGTCTCGCCCGGGATGTTGCTCGCGAAGGTGATCACGGCGCCGAACTCGCCGAGTCCCGCGGCGAAGGCGGTCACGGCCCCGGCGAGAATTCCCGGCGCCATCAGCGGCAGGGTGATAGTCGCGAAGCGGTCGAGCGCACCGGCTCCGAGCGTGCGTGCCGCATCCTCGAGGCCGGCCGGGATCGACTCCAGCGACAGGCGAATCGCACGGACCATCAGCGGCAAGCTCATGACCGCGGTCGCGAGGGCGGCGCCGGTGGTCGTGAATGCAAGCCGCAGGCCGAACGCGGCGTAGAGCCGGCCGCCGATCGGTCCGTGCACGCCGAACAGCACCAGCAGCAGGTAACCGACGACGACCGGCGGCAGCACGAGCGGCAGGTGCACGAAGGCATCGAGCAGCGTGCGTCCGGCGAATCGCGCCCGGACGAGCAGCCACGCGATCAGGGTCGCGAGCGGAAGATTGAACGCCACGCTCTCCGAGGCGACGCGCAGGCTGAGGCCCAGCGCCTGCGACTCAGCGGGCGTCAGCACGGGGCGCGGCAGCGCGCGTCGGCGCCGGTGGCCGACACGGGACGGGCCGGAGGCACGGCATCATCGGGCGCGCAGCGTGCGGGTATTTGACATATTCCGGCGCCAGTGCGGCCCGCCGGCCGTCATGGCATCCGGATGCGGCCACCGCCAGGCGCTGGGGGCACCGCGCCCGGCTCGGGAATCACAATCGAGGAGGCCGATTCGCGACGCAGCTGCTGCAGCTCGCGCATCGTCTCATCCATCGCCACACGCGCGCTGTCGGCGAACTTGTCGATGGCTTCGGCGAGCGTCGCGCCGGGAATCTCGAAGCTGATCGGCAGCGTGCCCATCGGCGTCATGACCGAGATCTGCCCTACATACAGCGTCGCGCGGGCGGGGTCGGCGGCACCGTCCGACTTGACCGGAACGAGCACGCGCACGGTCCCGACCCGGCGATCGGTGTACACCTCTTCCCGGTACAGGCTCGCCGCATCAAAGCGGGCTTCGGTGGTGGCGTTCATCGGCAACTCCCACGGCAGGTCAGTCGGATGCTGCCACCGTAGCAGAGGCGGGTGCGCGGCAGAAGCACTCGAGCTGTCGGCCAGCGCCAAAGACCTTAGACTAGCGGCGCTCCCCTCGCGCGAGGACCGCTTTGACCGACTCTGCCGCCGCGCTCGGCGATATCGACGCTGACTTGACCGGCGCGCCGGCCGCGCGGTTGACGATCGAGCTCGGCGCGCTCGCTGATAACTACCGGACGCTCGTGCGCGTGGCGGCACCCAGCGAGGTGGCAGCCGTCGTGAAGGCCGACGCCTACGGGCTCGGCCTCGGCCCGGTCGCCGAACGCCTTGCCGCGCTCGGCTGCCGCAGCTTCTTCGTGACGACCGTGGACGAGGGCGTGCGACTGCGGCATCTGCTGCCCGAGTGCCGCGTCTTCGTGCTGCACGGTGCCGGCTCGGCGATTGCGGACTGCCGCGAGGCACGCCTGACCCCGGTGCTCAATACGCTCGGCGATGCGCGCGAGTGGGCCGCGTACGGCGCCGGCGCGCCGGCGGCAATCCAGGTCGACACCGGCATTACCCGCGCCGGACTCGATGCGCGCGACGTCGCGCGGCTCGCCGCCGACCCGCCGCTGCTCGCGGCGCTGCGGCTTGAACTGCTGCTGACGCAGCTCGCGTGCGCCGACGATCCATCGCATCCGCTCAATGCCGAGCAGGTCGCCCGTTTTGCGGCGCTGCGCGCGCGACTGCCGGCTGTGCCCACCAGCATCGGCAACTCCGCGGGAACGCTGCTCGGTCCGGAGTTCCGCGGCGATGTCGTGCGGCCAGGTATTGCGCTGTACGGCGGGCGGCCGTTCCTGACCGGGCAGAACCCCATGCGTCCGGTCGTGCGGCTCGAGGCGCGCGTGCTGCAGGTCCGGGATATCGCAGAGGACGCCTGGGTCGGGTACGGAGCGACATGGCATGCGCGCGCGCCGGCACGCATCGCCACGGTCGGAGCCGGCTACGCCGATGGCTATCCGCGCGCGCTCGGCGGCCGCGGCTTCGCGTTCGCCGCCGGCCGGCGACTGCCGGTCGTTGGCCGCGTATCGATGGATCTGACCACCATCGATGTGACGGAGCTCGCGGCGGATGCGCTCCGGACCGGCGATTACGTGGATCTGCTGGGCGGTGGTGTGCCGCTCGAAGAAGCGGCGACGCTCGCCGGCACGATCAGCTACGAGCTGCTCACCGGGCTCGCGCCTCGGCTCGCGCGTCGCTGGTGCTGAGCGCCAGGTCGGGCGGGCGCCGCCCACCCCGGCTTCACGATTTGCCGCTGCCGAATCCGTGAACCCCGTGGTAGATGGTCGCTGGCGGCCGATCGGGTGCCGCCTGGGCGCGCGCTGTGATGGCCGCGCCTCCACCCGCGTCCCGGGTGCCGCGCACGGCGCCGGCACCGGGATGGTGTGCACCGCCGCGGACCGCGTCGAACGCCCGACCCCGACCGTCAGCGCACCGGGAGTTCCCGGGATTTCTGCACCGTGCGCAGCGCAAAGCTCGAGTGCACACGCGCCACGTGCGGCAGGCTCGTCAAATGACGACTGTGCACGCGCTCGAAATCCGCGGTATCAGCGACTACGACCCGCAGCAGGTAGTCGTACTCCCCGGACATCAGGTAGCACTCCATCACTTCCGGAACCTTGCGCACCGCCTGCTCGAATGCGGCAAGGTCGGCACGCTCCTGGCGTTCGAGCGTGATGCTGACGAACACGTTGACGCCACAGCCCGCCTTCTGCTGGTTCAGGACTGCGGCGTAGCCCTCGATCAGGCCCTCGGACTCGAGCGCGCGCACCCTCCGCAGGCACGCCGACTCCGACAGGTTGATGCGCGCCGCCAGCTCGCTGTTGGTGATGCGCCCCTCGCGTTGCAGTGTCTGCATCAGCGCGCGGTCGAATCGGTCGAGCTGCATCGGCAGATCCTTGCGTGATGGTCAGGATTTTCAGCGTAATATTGCGCAATCAGGCCAGATGCTGCGGTGCATTTGCAAGAGCATGCAGTGCCGCGATCGCTACAGTAGCCAATCAACAACCCAGGGGAGAGTCGCGATGCGCATCGGTGTACCGAAGGAAGTGAAGGTCCACGAGTACCGCGTGGGATTGACGCCTGCGGGCGTGCGCGAACTGGTCACGGCCGGGCACGAGGTGACGGTCCAGACGCATGCCGGCGACGGCATCGGCATGGACGACGGCGAATACGTCGCCGCCGGTGCGCGGATCCTGCGGACCGCGAAGGAACTGTACGAGTCGGCCGACCTGATCGTGAAGGTCAAGGAGCCCCAGGCCCGCGAGTGCCGGATGCTGCGCAAGGGCCAGGTGCTGTTCACCTACCTGCATCTCGCCGCGGATCGCGCGCAGGCCAAGGGACTGATGGCCGCGGGCGCCACGGCGATCGCGTACGAGACCGTGACGGCGAGCGACGACAGCCTGCCGCTGCTGACGCCGATGAGCGAGGTCGCCGGCCGCATGGCGGTGCAGGTCGGTGCCACGTCGCTGCAGAAGGCGAGCGGCGGCTTTGGCGTGCTGCTCGGCGGCGTGCCCGGCGTCCCGCCCGCCAAGGTCGTGATCCTGGGCGGCGGCGTATCCGGCACGCACGCCGCTGAGATGGCGACCGGTCTGCGCGCCGACGTGACGATCGTCGACCGGTCCGCCAAGCGCCTGCGCGAGCTCGCCCTGCAGTTCGGCAGCAGCGCCAAGACCGTCTACTCGACGACCCACGCCATCGAGGTCCTGACGCAAGATGCCGATCTGGTGATCGGCGCGGTGCTGATCCACGGCGCCGCGGCTCCGAAGCTCGTGACCCGCGCAATGGTCAAGCGCATGAAGGCGGGGGCGGTGCTGGTCGACATCTCGATCGATCAGGGGGGCTGCTTCGAGACCAGCCGGCCGACAACCCACGCCGCGCCCACCTACGTGGTCGACGGCGTGATCCACTACTGCGTGACCAACATGCCGGGCGCGGTGCCCCGCACGTCGACCTTCGCCCTGACCAACGCGACGCTGCCCTACGTCCGCGCGCTCGCCGACCTCGGCTGGGAGCGGGCGTTGGCGCGCGATCCGGGCTTCGCGCTGGGACTCAACGTGCACGCCGGGCACATCACCCACGAGGCCGTGGCCCGCGCCCTGGGCATGGACTTTCGCCCGCACGCGTTCAAGCGCACCTGAGCGCGGACGGCGCGGCCGGCGCCGCTGCAACCAGATAACCCGCAACCGGCGCTGCGGCGTGTACGGATTCTGCTGCGGCCGCTCCTCGCGTCTGATCGTCCCCGGACGCACGGGGGCGTGGGCGTCGAATGCGCGCTCGACCCGGGCGATGGCACAGCGGACCTGCATGGTGAACGGCTACCGCCGCGTCGAGGACAGACAGTGACGAGCCACTCCGCCGCGCCCGCGCGCTGCCCGGCGACCGCCGGCCGGCGCCCGGTGCATCCCGGCCGGTTCCTCGATTCGCGCTATCTCAAGCCGCTCGCACTGTCGCAGGAAGCGCTGGCGCGCGAGCTCGGCATCTCGCGCCGGCGCGTCAATGAGATCGTCAACGGCCGCCGCGGCCTGACGCCCGATACCGCCTTGAAGCTCGCCCGGTACTTCCGTACCGGACCGGAACTCTGGCTCCGGCTGCAGTCCGCGTGGGACCTGCACCGCGCGCAGATCGCGTACCGCCGCGGCACCTGAACCGTCCGACCACCGCATCCGCAGCGGCGCAGCGAAAAACCCTGCGGCTTGCACGGATTGGGGCACGTTACACCCGCCGTTACAGTCGCCGCTGGGCTATCGGGGTGCGACCAATGATCGAGGCGCTGGCGCTCGCCATGGGCACGGTCCTCTCGACCGAGCAGGGCGTCGGCGCGCGCGGTGTGCAGCGGTCTGCTGACCGCCGGATACAAGCTCGGCATCCACTTTGGCCGGCCCCGCCCCACTCCCACAGCCACACCGGCGTTGCGCGTTTCCGGCCCGGACGGTCCTGAGCCGTGTGCCTCGCCATCCCGATGCAGGTGGTGGCGGCGAACGGCAACTGCGCAAGCTGCCGCGGCCGCCTCGGCACCGTCCTCATCGACGTGACTCTGCTCGAACCGGTCGTCGCGGGCGAGTGGCTGCTGACATCGCTCGGGGCTGCCCGGTCGCGACTCGAACCGGCGGAGGCCGAGCGGATCGACCGCGCGCTCGACGCGCTCGAGTCCATTGCCCGCGGCCAGCCGATCGACGTCGCCGCGTTTTTCCCGGATCTGGTTGATCGCGAACCGGGACGGCCGGCGTCGCTGCGGGGCCCGTCGTGAGCTGCGCACGGCAGCGGTCGCGGACACTGTGCGCGGCGGCGCAGAGGCGCCTCAACACGGCCGGTCCGCCGGTGCCACCGGTCTTGGGCGGCGATGCAACCGGGCAACTGACGGCGCGGCCCGCGTGAAGACGTCGCCGAGTCCGATGCTCGCCCTCCGCCCGGCCTCGCAGGTGCCGGCGGAGGCACTCGAGTTCGGCCACCTGCCCGCGATGATGACGGCGTTGCAGACGCCGCTGCAGCCGGTGGCTGCAAGCGCCGCGGCGCTGGTCGAGGCGCAAGGCTTTCTCGCCGAGCTTCATGCCGCAGCGCAGCGTCATGCCTTCGGCGGCAACGAACTCCTGTACCGCGACCTAGTGACGCTCAATTCGCAGGCGCAGGCGCTCGTCACTGAGACGCTCGGCGCAGGCGAGGTGAGCGCGATCGTGGAGCAGCCGGCCGTGCGCCTGCAGGAGACGGGCTTCCCGGGCTTCTGGCGCGTCCGCAGCTTCGATGCGCATGGCGCGCTCGTCGCCGACGGTATCGAGGTCGCGCCCGTGCCCGCCGTGATCCCGGAAGCGGCGCTGCGCGGTTCGAGCTGCCGGCTGCGCGCCAAGACCGCGGGCCCCGAAGTCCGCACCGGGCCGGCGCTGCTGACCGAGCTGCTCGCCGCCAGCGAGCGTGCCGACCGGGCGCCGACGCACGTTATCAACCTGACGCTGCTGCCGGTGAGCCGGGACGACATCAGCTGGCTGGTCGCAGCGCTCCAGATCGGGCCTGTCACGCTGCTCTCGCGCGGCTGCGGCAACTGCCGGATCGTCAGCACCCGGCTGCGTCACACCTGGTGGGTGCAGTACTTCAACAGCGTGAACAACCTGATCCTGAACACGATCGAGGTGACGCCGGTGCCCGAGGCGGCGCTGGCCGCGCCCGTTGACTTCGCCGACTCGCTGGACGGGCTCGGCGAATGGCTCGCGACGCTCGAGTGACCATGAACCTGCTGCCCGGATCCGCGAACGCAGAGCTCGGGGTGTCCGCCGGCACCCACTCCACGTGCGGCGTCTGCTGGTGGGTCAGCGAGCCTTTGCTCGGCGACCCGGTTGCCGGGATCCGCCTGGGCACGCCAGTCACATCACTCCCGGTGCAATGGCGCCGCCCCGAGCGCGCTGCGCCGACGGCGCCGCGCATGGCCGTCGCCGGATGAGCGCCATGACACCGATTGCGGCGTCGCGTCCGGCCGAGGAACTCGCGCTCGAGCGCGTGTTCGAGGAGGTGCGCACGACCCGGATGGCGGCGGTGCCGATCCTGAACGCGCGATTGCGCGTCGAGGCGGTCGGCTTTCGCGAGTGGCGCGGTGCGCGCGTCGGCGCGCTCGTGACCCCGTGGTCGGTCAACCTGGTGATCGTCGCGGCACCCGGCCAGGCGCTTGCGAGCCTGCGGACCGGGGTGGCCGAGTGCTGGAGCTTTCCGTCGGGGGATTACGAGTTCTACGGCCACGCGGAGCCGAGCATCGGACAGTACCGGCAGTGTTCGCTGGTCTCGCCGGTGCTCGAATTCAGCAGCCACGCGGATGCCGTGGCCGCCGCCCGCGCCGCGCTCGATGCCCTGTTCACGCCTGCAGAGCCACGCCGCGTGTCGCGGCGTGGCCTCCTCACCGGGGCCTGACATGGCGGTCCTCGACCTCACCGTTGGCTGGCGCTCAGGGGTCATCGCCGACATCAGCGTGCACGACGAGCGCCCGCAGCCGAGCCGCGTGCTCGTCGGCTCAACGCCAGCCGTGGCGCTCGCGATGCTCGGCCGGCTGTACGCCGTGTGTGGCCGCGCACAGCGCGCCTGCGCTGAACTCGCGCTCGCCGCGGCGGGCGGATTGCCGCTACCTGGCGCGCGGCGGGCACAGCTCGCGCGCGTCGTCGGTTGTGAGGCCGTGCAGGAGCACCTGTGGCGCCTGATGCTCGACTGGCCGGTCAAACTCGGACTGTCGCCGCTGACGGAGCTCTTCAAGCGCTGGTACGGGTCGATAGGAGCGGGCGAGCCGGGCTGGGCTGCCGCGTTGCTCGAGGAGCTGGCCGATCGCGGTCTCGGAGTGCCGCTCGCGCAGCTGTCCGACTGGCGCTCGCTGGCACTGTTCGACCAGTGGTCGAACTCGAGCCCGGCCGCGCTCGCAACACTCTTTCAGCGCCTGCACCAGGCCGGCGTCGCGCAGTGCCCGAGCGTCGACGAGCCCTGCGATGGGACGCTGGCGGCAGAGTGCGCCTGCACGCTTGCCGGTTACGCGGAGCATCCGTGGCTCGCGGCGCTCGCCGCGCAAGGGCGGTGGCTCGAGGCACACGTCGGGGCTCGGCTGGTCGGAGCCGTCGCGCTTGCGACCGCGCTCGCGGCCGATGCCGGTGTGCCGATCGACATGGACGCCGAGGCGCCGGCGCCCGGGCGCGGCCTCGCCATCGTGACGACGGCGCGCGGCATCCTGGCGCACGACCTCACGCTGGTCGCAGGGCGCATCGCGGCGTATGCGATCAGGACTCCGACCGACTGCAATTTCGCGCCAGACGGCGCGTTCGTTCGCCGGGTCGTGGGCCGGCGCGCGCCAACCGCGGAGGCGGCCCGGCGTTGCGCGGACCTGTGGGCTCTGGCGCTCGATCCGTGCGTCTCGTATGCGGTGCTGCCGCAGATGGAGGGCAGCCATGCATGAGATGTCGCTTGCCGCAAGCGTCCGCGAGATCGTCGAAGACGCCGCCCGCGCGCACGGAGCCGGGCACGTGCGCGTCGTGCGCTTGAGGATCGGCGCGCTCTCGGCGGTCGAGCCGGACGCGCTCAGGTTCTGCTTCGACGTCGTGATGAAGGGCAGCCGGGCGGAGACGGCGCGCCTTGAGATTGAGACCGTGCCGGGGAGCGGCTGGTGCTGGGACTGCGCGCGCGCGGTCACGCTCGCCTCGGTCGATGCGCCGTGTCCGGCCTGCGGCGGTCGTCGGCTGCAGGTGACGGGCGGTACCGAGATGCGGGTACACGAACTCGACCTCGACGTGCCACAGGAGGGCGAAACATGTGCGTGACATGCGGCTGTCAGGCCCCGCAGGACCATTCCCACGACCATGACCACGCTCATGACCATGACCATGATCATGACCACGATCATAACCACGCCGGTGAGCGAAGCCACGAGCACGGTCGCGAGGTGGGCCCGGACCCCGCGCGCGGCTTCGGCGTGTTCCGTCCGACGGTGACCCGCACGGTCAGCGTCGAACAGGATCTGCTCGCCAAGAACGACCGGTTTGCGGCGCTCAACCGCCAGCGTTTCGCGGCCGAAGGCGTGCTGGCACTCAATCTGGTATCGAGCCCCGGGTCCGGCAAGACGACCTTGCTGGTGCACACGCTCGAGGCGCTGCGTGATCGAACCCCGGTCGCGGTGGTCGAGGGGGATCAGCAGACCCGGCTCGATGCTGACCGGATCGCCGCGACCGGTGCCCCGGTCGTGCAACTGAACACCGGCAAAGGGTGCCATCTGGATGCCCACCAGGTGGGGCACGCGCTCGCCGCGCTGCCGTTGCCGGCCGGTGGAGTGCTGTTCATCGAGAATGTCGGCAACCTCGTCTGCCCGGCAGCATTCGATCTTGGCGAGGCCCACAAGGTGGTCATGCTGTCAGTGACGGAGGGCGAGGACAAGCCGCTCAAGTACCCAGACATGTTTCGCGCGGCCGACCTGTGCCTGATCACGAAGATCGACCTGCTTCCGTACGTGCCGTTCGACGTCGGCCGCGCGATGCGCCACGCCCGGGAGATTAACCCGGGCCTGCACTGCCTGGCCCTGTCGGTCGTGTCGGGCGTGGGTTGCGATGAGTGGCTCGCCTGGCTCGAGCGGGAACTCGCCGGCCGGGCCCCGCGCAGGCAGCCGGCGGCGCTCGCCGGTGGAGTCACGGCATGAGTCAGGGGCCCGCTCCAATTCGCGATCCGCGCAGCGGCACGCCGCTGGTGCGGCGACGGATCCGCGTGCGTGGCGTCGTGCAGGGTGTTGGCTTCCGTCCGTTCGTGTTCCGCGTCGCGACCGAGCTCGGACTCGCGGGCTCGGTGTGCAATGACGGCGCCGGGGTTGCGATCGACGCGCAGGGCGCATCGCCATCGCTGCGTGAGCTCACCGTCCGCCTCGAGCGGGAGCCGCCGCCGCTCGCGCGCGTCGATGCGATCGAGATCGAGGATTGCGCGCCGGAACCGGGTCGCACCGGTTTTGCCGTGACCGTGAGTCGCGGGAGCCGCGCGACCACTGCTATCGGCCATGACACCGCGACGTGCCCGAAATGTCTCGCCGAGCTGTTCGAACCGGGCGACCGTCGCCACCGCTATGCCTTCACGAACTGCACCGAGTGCGGCCCGCGCTATACCGTCACCCGTTCGCTGCCGTACGACCGCGTGGCCACGAGCCTCGCGCCTTTTCCGCTGTGCGCGGCGTGCGAGGCCGAGTACGTTGCGCCTGGCAACCGACGCTTTCACGCCGAGGCGACCGCCTGCCCAGAGTGCGGGCCGCGCCTGACGCTCGTTGGCGGTGCTGGCATCGAGGACCCGATCGCCGCGACCCTGTCCGCGCTGCGCGGCGGCGCCATCGTCGCGATCAAGGGGCTCGGTGGTTACCACCTGGCGTGCGACGCCCGGTCGCCTGCCGCGGTCGCACGGCTGCGCGCGCGCAAGGCCCGCGAGGAGCAGCCACTTGCGATCATGGCGGCGAACACGGCCTCGCTCGCGCCATTGGTGGCGCTCGGCCCGGACGAGCAGGCGCTGCTCGAGTCGGCCGAGCGGCCGATCGTGCTCGTGCGCCGGCGCCCGGATCAGCGCGATGCTCTGCCGGGCATCGCCGACGGGTGCGAGCAGCTCGGCGTGATGCTGCCCTATACGCCGATTCAGTTTCTGCTGTGGCACGAGGCCGCCGGCCGCCCGCGCGGCACGCGCTGGCTGACGCAGCCGCAGCCGCTGCTGCTCGTGATGACGAGCGCGAACCCGCACGGCGAGCCGCTCGTGACCGCCGATGCGGACGCGCTCGACCGGCTCAGCGGCATCGCCGACGCCTGGCTGGTCCACGACCGGGCGATCGTCACGCGCTGCGACGACAGCGTGATGCGCGTGCGCGGCGGACGCGGTCGCTACGTGCGGCGCGCCCGCGGTGCCGCTCCGCGGGCGGTGGCACTCGGCAGCGCCGGGCCCGTGGTGCTCGGTCTCGGCGGCTATTACAAGGTCACGGCCTGTGTCACGCGCGGGGCCGAGGCTTTCCTGACGCCGCACATCGGCGACCTCGACCTCGCCGCGACGCGCCGGGCGCTGGATGCGGCGGTCGAGCACCTGTTGCGGCTCACCGACGTGCGGCCCGCCGTGGTTGCACACGACCTGCACCCGGACTTCTACGGCGGACGGCTCGCCGCCCGCCTGGCGGCCGGCTGGCAGGTGCCGCTGGTTGCAGTCCAGCACCACCATGCGCACGTCGCCGCGGTGCTCGCCGAGCATCGCCTCGAGGGACCAGTGCTCGGACTCGCGCTTGATGGCATCGGCTTCGGGACCGACGGCGGCGCCTGGGGTGGCGAACTGCTATGCGTGGACGGCGCGGATGCGACACGGCTGGGGCACCTGCGAACGCTGCCATTGGTCGGCGGCGACCGGGCCGCACGCGAGCCGTGGCGAATGGCCGCGGCGGTGCTGCATGCGCTCGGTCGCGGCACGGAGGTCGCGACGCGTTTCGCCGCCCAGCCCACGGCGCGCCTGGTGATCCAGGTCCTCGAGCGGGAGGGCGTGGCGCCACGGACCTCGAGCCTCGGCCGCTGGTTCGACGCCGCGGCCGGCCTGCTCGGCCTCAAGGCAGTCACCTCCTTCGAGGGTCAGGCCGCGATGCTGCTCGAAGGCTTGGCCGCACGCGCGACGCCGCGACCGACCGGGCACGTGCACTCAATAGACAACGGCGTCCTCGACCTGCTGCCGCTGCTTGTACCGCTCGCCGACGCGACCGATGCTGCCCAGGCGGCCGCCGATTTCCACGCCGGCCTCGCAGTTGCGCTCGCCGACTGGGTGGAGGGCGCCGCCGCCGCCACCGGCATCACGACCGTGGCCTGTGGCGGCGGCTGCTTCCAGAATGACTTGCTGTCGCGCGCGTTGCGCCGCGAACTCGAGGCCCGCGCGCTCGGCATGCTCGAGGCCGAGGCCGTGCCGCCGAATGACGGCGCAATCAGCCTCGGTCAGTGTTGGGTCGCGCAGCGAACCCGGAGGTAGCCCCATGTGTCTGGCCGTGCCCGCCCGAATTTTGCGCCTCGAAGCCGGCGACATGGCGCTGGTGGACGTCGGCGGCGTGCGCAAGCAGGTCTCGGTGGCGCTGGTGGACGGGCTCGTGCCTGACGAATACGTGATCGTCCACGTCGGTTACGCGCTCGCGCGGATCGACCCGGCCGCCGCCGCGGCAACCCTGGTGGCAATGGCCGCGGCGGGCATCAATGCCGGAGCGCTGGTATGAAGTACGTCGATGAATTCCGCGACGGCAACATCGCCAGCGGTCTCGCGGCGGCCATCGCCCGCGAGGCGAATCCGGCTCGACGCTACCAGTTCATGGAATTTTGCGGCGGGCACACGCACGCCATCTCACGCCACGGCGTCGCCGACCTGCTGCCACCCAACGTGCGCATGATTCACGGACCCGGCTGCCCGGTGTGCGTGCTGCCAATCGGGCGGGTCGACCTCGCGATCAACCTGGCGCTCGAGCGCGGGGTCGTACTCTGCAGCTACGGCGACACGCTGCGGGTGCCGGCGTCGAACGGACGCTCGCTGCTCAAGGCCAAGGCCGAGGGCGCCGATGTGCGGATGGTCTACTCGGCAGCGGATGCGCTCAAGATCGCGCGCGCGACGCTCGCGCGCGAGGTCGTATTCTTCGCGATCGGCTTCGAGACGACGACGCCGCCGACTGCGCTCGTGCTGCGCGAGGCGCGGTCTTCGGCCGTTGCGAACTTCAGCGTGCTGTGCAACCACGTGCTGACGCCGGCCGCGATCGTCAACATCCTCGAGTCACCCGAGGTGCGCACGCTGGGCACGGTGCCGCTCGACGGCTTCGTCGGACCCGCGCACGTCAGTACCGTCATCGGCACCGAGCCATACGAGTTCTTCGCGCAGGAGTACCGCAAGCCGGTGGTCATCACCGGCTTCGAGCCGCTCGACGTGCTGCAGGCAATCCTGATGCTGGTCCGCCAGGTCAACGAGGGCCGTACCGAGGTCGAGAACCAGTTCAGCCGGGTGGTCAGCCGCGAGGGTAACGTCAAGGCCCAGGCCCTGGTCGCGGAGGTGTTCGAACTGCGGCGGGCATTCGAGTGGCGCGGACTCGGCACGGTTCCGTACAGCGCGCTGGCGATTCGCGCCGAGTTCGCAGCGTTCGACGCCGAGCGCCGTTTCGGCCTCCAGTACCGGGCCGTGCCCGACAACAAGGCGTGCGAATGCGGGGCGATCCTGCGCGGCGTGAAGCGGCCGATCGAGTGCAAGCTGTTCGGAACCGCCTGCACGCCGGAGACGCCGATGGGCTCGTGCATGGTGTCCTCGGAGGGCGCCTGTGCGGCGCATTACTCTTACGGCCGGTTCCGCGACCGTGCGCCGGTGACGCCGGCGGCGACTCCGGCGGCGGTGAACGCATGAACGCCGCGATGCGACGCGAGTACCATCGACCGCTCGACTTCAAGCGCGGCCGGGTCGACCTCGCCCACGGCGCCGGGGGGCGTGCCACCGCCCAGCTGGTCGAGGACCTGTTCCTCAGGGCCTTCGACAACGAATGGCTGCGTCCGCTCAACGATGCCGCGGCGCTGCCCATACCGCCGGGCCGCCTCGTGATGGCCACCGACAGCCACGTGGTCTCGCCGATCTTCTTCCCGGGCGGCGACATCGGCTCGCTTGCGGTGCACGGCACGATCAACGACGTCGCGATGGCCGGTGCCATGCCGCTGTACCTCGCGGCCGGCTTCGTGCTCGAGGAAGGCTTTCCGCTCGCAGACCTGCAGCGGGTCGTCGCATCGATGGCGGCCGCCGCGAAATCCGCCGGCGTACCGGTCGTGACCGGCGATACCAAGGTCGTCGAGCGCGGCAAAGGCGACGGCGTGTACATCACGACGACCGGCGTCGGCGTGGTCGCCGCCGGGATCGAGCTTGGTGGCGCCAACGCGCGCGTGGGAGATGCGGTGTTCGTGTCCGGCACCATCGGCGACCACGGCGTCGCGATCATGTCCAAGCGCGAGAATCTCGAATTCGAAACCGAAATCCTCTCCGACAGCGCGCCGCTGCACCGCCTGGTGGCGACGCTGCTGGCGGCCTGCCCGCGCATCCGCGTGCTGCGCGATCCGACCCGCGGCGGGCTGGCGACCACGCTGAACGAGATTGCACGCCAGTCCGGCGTCGGGATGTCGCTGGAGGAGCGGGCCATCCCGGTGGCGTCTGGCGTCGCCGCCGCCTGCGAGCTCCTCGGGCTCGATCCACTGTACGTGGCCAACGAAGGCAAGCTCATCGCGATCGTGCCGGCGTCGGATGCGGAAGCGGTCCTTGCGGCGTTCCGGGCACATCCGCTCGGCCGGCAGGCGGCGCTGATCGGCCGCGTCACGCACGACCCCGATCAGTTTGTGCAGATGACCACGACACTCGGCGGCCGCCGCGTCGTCGACTGGCTCACGGGCGACCAGCTGCCGCGCATCTGCTGAGGAGGCAGCGTGCGTATCTTGCTGCTTGCGCACTCGTTCAACAGCCTGACGCAACGCCTGTGGTGCGAGCTCGTCGAGCGTGGCCATACACTCAGCCTCGAGCTGGATATCTCCGACGAGGTCACGCGCGAGGCGGTGGCGCTGCACGCGCCCGAGCTGGTGATCGCGCCGTTCCTGAAGCGCGCCATTCCGGCGGACGTCTGGCGCCGGGTACCGTGCCTGATCGTGCACCCGGGAATCCCGGGCGACCGCGGGCCGGCGGCGCTTGATTGGGCGATTCTCGAGGGCCACAGCCGCTGGGGCGTCAGCGTGCTCGAGGCCAGCGCGGAATTCGATGCGGGCGATGTCTGGGCGTCGACGTCGTTTTCGCTGCGGACCGCCTCAAAGGCGAGCCTGTATCGCGACGAGGTCGCGGACGGAGCCGTGCGCGCCGTGCTCGAGGCCATCGAGCGGCGCGCAGCCGGCGCCGCACCGACGCCGCTCGGGGCGCTCGATCCGGCGCGGGCCGGGCGCTTGCACCCGCCGCTCACCCAGCGCGACCGCCGGATCGACTGGCACGCGGACTCGACGGCCGTCGCGCTCGCCAAGCTCCGGGCTGCGGACTCATCGCCCGGGGTGCTCGATGAGATCCTCGGCGTGCCGTGCTGCCTGTTCGACGCGCACCCGGCCCAGGCCATCGCAGGCGCCGCTCCGGGCGCGTGGCTGTCACGGCACCGGGGCGTGCTGCTGCGCGCGACGGTTGATGGAGCGGTAGCGATCGGGCATGCGCGCCGCGCCGCCGAGGAGGCCTTCAAGCTGCCGGCGCTCGCAGCCTGCCCGGAGGCGGCAGTGCTGCCAGTGGCGACCGGAGTGGCCCCGATCGAGGAGATCGGCTACACCGAAGTCGCGGGCGTCGGCTTGCTGAGTTTTGAGTTCTACAACGGTGCGATGGGCACCGAGCAGTGCGAGCGGCTCGCCGCCGCGCTCGATCTGGCGGCCCGCCGGCCGACGCGCGTGCTCGTGCTGTGCGGTGGCCGCGATTTCTGGTCGAACGGCATTCACCTCAATCTCATCGAGGCCGCGGCGAGCGCCGCGGACGAGTCGTGGCGCAATATCCAGGCAATCGACGCCGTCGCCGAGCGGATCGTGCGCATGGACGGCAAGCTCACCGTCGCGGCGCTGCGCGGCAATGCCGGGGCGGGCGGCGCGTTCCTCGCGCTCGCAGCCGACCATGTCTGGATGCGCCCAGGCATCGTTCTCAACTTCCATTACCGCAACATGGGCAACCTGTACGGGTCGGAGCTGTGGACCTATACGCTGCCCCGGCGGATCGGGGACGCCGCGGCCCGGCGCATGCTCGACGAGCGCCAGCCGCTGCTAGGCCGCCAGGCCGTGGCCGTCGGCCTCGGCGATGCCGCCTTCGGGCGCGACGCGGACGAGTTCGAGAGGGAGGTGCGCGAGCGGGCGCAGGCGCTCGCCACGAGCAGCACGCTCGCGGCGGATCTCGACGCCAAGCGGGCGCGGCGCGCGGCCGACGAGTTGCGCAAGCCCCTCGCACGCTACCGGGCCGAGGAGCTCGAGCGGATGCGGCGCAGCTTCTATGGCTTCGATACCAGCTATCACGTCGCGCGGCACCGATTCGTGCACAAGGCGCCGCACAGCTGGACACCGCGCCACCTCGCGCGTCATCGGCTGGTGCGGGCAGCGACGTAGCGCCGCCCCGGCGAGTCCCCGCGAGCGTCACTCGTGGTGGTGGTGCCCGCCCGCTCCGTGCACGTGCCCGTGCGCCAGTTCCTCGGCGGTGGCGGCGCGCACCTCGGCGATCTGGATGTCGAAGTTCAGCGTCTGGCCGGCCAGCGGGTGGTTGCCGTCGACGGTCACCATGTCGCCCACGACGCGGGTAACGACCACCTGTCGTACTCCCTGCTCGGTCTGTGCGGTGAAGCGCATGCCCGCCTTGATCTCACCGACCCCCTGGAAGGCGCGCTTCGGAACCTGCTCGACCAGACGCGCATCGCGGCTGCCATAGGCCTTCTCCGCGGGCACCACGACCGCCAGCCTGTCGCCCGCGGCCTTGCCCTCGAGGGCCTCCTCTAGGCCATTGATGATGCTGCCGCCGCCGTGTATGTAGGCGAGCGGCTCACCCCCGGCCGAGCTGTCCAATACCTCACCGACGTCATTGGTGAGCGTGTAGTGGATGACGACGACGGCGTCGCGGGTGACCTGCATGTCGAGTCCTCGAGGAACGCGGGTCCTCAGTCTAGCGCGGCGAACTGCGCCGGTAGGCAGTTTTGGGCGCGCGCGGCACAATGACCGCCGGAGGTGCCCGATGGGCTTTCGAACGACCGATCTGTTGGACGCGCACCCGGAACTCGAAGCCTGCTCGGCGGGACTCACGCATTTCGGGGGGCTGCGTCGGTTTTCGGGCCGTGCGGTAACGCTGCGATGCGCCGAGGACAACTCCCTGCTGCGCGAACTGGTGCGCACCGCCGGGGCGGGCCGCGTGTTCGTGGTCGACGGCGGCGGGTCGCGCCGCTGCGCGCTGGTCGGGGACGCGCTGGCGGGGGCCGCTCACGCGCACGGCTGGGCCGGCTTCATCGTCGCCGGCTGCGTGCGCGATTCGACTGCGCTGGCGGCGGTGCCGATTGGCGTCATGGCGCAGGGCGTCCAGCCACGCCGCAGCGACAAGCATGGCCAGGGCGTGCGCGACCTGCCGATCGAAATCCTCGGTGCCCGAGTGCGGCCGGGCGACTTCGTCTACGCGGACGAGGACGGTGTCGTGTTTTCGCGGGAGCCGCTGACGGCCTGAGCCGGCGCGGCCGGGGCTCGCCGGTTGTGGCGCGCAGCGCACCCGTGCCGGCCACCGGCAGCGCGTTCACGGCAGCGGCACAGCCGGATCACAACGCCGGTCCTCAGCCGTGCGGCCGGTTATCCACCAGCTGCTTGACGACCGATGGATCAGCGAGCGTCGAGGTGTCGCCGAGCTGGTCGGCCTCGTTGGCCGCGATCTTCCGCAAAATGCGCCGCATGATCTTGCCGCTTCGCGTCTTCGGCAGTCCGGGCGCCCACTGGATCACGTCCGGCGAGGCGATCGCGCCGATCTGCTCGCGTACCGTCTGTTTCAGTTCCAGGATCAGTTTGTCCGACGGCTCGAACCCGGCCTTCAGCGTCACGTAGGCATAGATGCCCTGCCCCTTGATGTCGTGCGGGTAGCCGACGACGGCGGCCTCGGCGACCGCATGGTGCGCGACCAGCGCACTCTCGACCTCCGCGGTGCCCAGCCGATGGCCCGAGACGTTGATCACATCGTCGACCCGGCCAGTGATCCAGTAGAACCCGTCCTCGTCGCGCCGCGCACCGTCGCCGGTGAAGTACGTGCCCGGGTAGGTCCGGAAGTAGGTGTCGATGAACCGCTGGTGATCGCCATAGACGGTGCGCATTTGGCCCGGCCACGAATCGAGCAGCACCAAGTTCCCCTCGCAGGGGCCATCGAGCTGCTTGCCGCTGCTGTCGACGATTGCCGGTTGGACCCCGAAGAACGGCAGGGTCGCGGAGCCCGGCTTCAAGCGCATCGCGCCCGCGAGCGGTGTGATCAGGATGCCGCCGGTCTCGGTCTGCCACCAGGTGTCCACGATCGGGCAGCGGCGCTCGCCAACGACCCGGTGATACCACTCCCACGCCTCGGGATTGATCGGCTCGCCGACCGTGCCGAGCAGCCGCAGGCTTTTGCGGGAGTGTTTCCCGACCCAGCCCTCGCCCTCGCGCATCAGCGCGCGGATCGCGGTCGGGGCGGTGTAGAAAATCGTGACTCCGTGGCGGTCGACCACGTCCCAGAAGCGGCCCGGGTCGGGCCAGTTGGGCACGCCTTCGAACATCAGCGACGTGGCACCCGCGGCGAGCGGGCCGTAGACAACGTAGCTGTGCCCTGTGACCCAGCCGACGTCGGCCGTGCACCAGAACAGGTCGCCGTCGTGGTAGTCAAATACGGTCTCGAAGCTATAGCTCGCATACACGAGGTACCCGCCGCCGGTGTGCAGCACGCCCTTCGGTTTGCCGGTGGAGCCTGAGGTGTACAGGATGAACAGCGGGTCCTCGGCGCCGACCGCGACCGGCGCGCACACCGGGCTCGCCGCAGCGAGCAAGCTGTGGTACCAGAGGTCGCGGCCTTCGTGCCAGGCAATCGCATCGCCGGTGCGCTTGACGACGATGACCTTCTCGACGCTCGCCAATGAGTGATGCGCGAGAGCGGTGTCGACGTTCGCCTTGAGCGGCACCTTGCGTCCGCCGCGCAGCCCTTCGTCGGCCGTAATCACGAGCGTCGAGCCGCAGTCCAGGATGCGGCTGGCGAGCGATTCCGGCGAGAAGCCCCCGAACACGACCGAGTGCACGGCCCCAAGCCGCGCGCAGGCAAGCATCGCGACGGCCGCCTCCGGAATCATCGGCAGGTAGATCGTGATGCGGTCGCCCTTGGTGACGCCAAGGCTCTTGAGCGCGTTGGCGAACCTGCAGACGTCGGCGTGCAGCTCGCGGTAGCTGACGCGGCGGCTGTCCTTCGGGTTGTCACCCTCCCACAGGATGGCAGTTTGATCGCCACGGCGCGCCAGGTGCCGGTCGAGGCAGTTGGCGCTGACGTTGAGTACACCGTCGGCGTACCAGCGAATCCGGAAGTCCTCGAGCCGGAAGGACACATCCCTGACTTGCGTATAGGGCTTCAGCCAGTCGATGCGCCGGCCGATCTCGCCCCAGAAGCCGTTTGGATCGTTGATGCTGCGGGCGTAGTCGGCGGCGTAGCGCTTGGCATCGACACGAGCCGTTCGCGCAAACCCGGCCGGCACTTCATAGATCTGGTTCATCGGTTCCGTCCCCCCAAAGGGCGCATCGCCACCCCGGCGCCCATGCGCCGTGCTGACGTCCGGCCCGGCTTGTAGAATCGCGATTGCGTGTCCGAGCCCTGACCTTCGTACGGATCATCGCCTACGACCGACGGCGCGCCCTACGTGGGGCCCGCGGCACCGGCCCCGCGCAGGGATCGTTCCCGAAAACGACACGAAGCTCAAGCCGCATTGATACCGATCGACGCGACCGATTCGATCGCACCGCGGGCAGAGTCTGCCACGTATCCGAGCACGCGCCGCCGCCCGGGTCAGCCGGCGAGCCCCACACGCCGACGCCGCCCGGACGGCGGTGATCGAGCACCGCGGTGGCTGTGCCTGCCCGGTCGGCAGTACCGGACCCCGGCGGGCCGCCGTCCCCCTACGGGTTTACCCTTAACAAAGCATGGCCGCGGGCAGGGTAGATTCCAGCCGGATCGTGGTTATGCTCTACTAGTCGTAGGGGACCATCGAGGTGTGGGCCGAGCGCATCGGCATGCGAAGCGGCCAACCGGGGCCGCCGAGCCCGGCGCGCCGACCGGGGTGGAGTTCAGGGCACCCCCCGTTTCCCACCGACAAATCGACCAACATCGTCTGAAGGGGGGATACATGGCGACTACAAACTCGATCGACTGGAGTGCGGTCATCGCCGATCCGCGCTTCGAGCAGCTGCACCGGCGCAAGACGGCGTTCCTGTGGGGGCTGATGGCGTTCTCGACCGTCTATTACTTCCTGCTCCCGATCGGCGCGGCGTACTTCCAGGACTGGTACAAGATCAAGGTCTGGGGCGTGGTGAATGTCGGATTGCTGTTCGCGCTGAGCGAGTTCGTGGTCGCCTGGGGGATCGCGATCTATTACTCGCACGTCGCCAACAAAGAGTTCGACAGCGTTGCCGCCGAGATCGCTGCCGACTTTACAAAACGTGCCGGGGGCTGAGCCATGACCATCAAAACTGTCAGAGGCGGCGCGCTCGCAGCCGCCGGCGCACTTGCGCTCATGGCCGTGCCGGCGTACGCCGACACGAGTGCCGCGGGTCGGTATCGCTGGGTCACCTTTGCGGTGTTTGCCGCGATCATCGCCCTCACGATGTACATCACCTACGTCGCGGCCAAGCGCGTGAAGTCGGCGTCCGACTTCTATACGGCGGGCGGGGGCATCTCCGGCCTGCAGAACGGCTGGGCGATCGCCGGCGATTACCTGTCGGCCGCCTCGTTCCTCGGTATCGCCGGGCTGATCTCGCTGTATGGCTACGACGGGTTCATGTACTCGGTCGGCTGGCTCGTCGCCTACATCACGGTCCTGCTGCTGATCGCCGAGCCGTGCCGCAACATCGGCAAGTACACGCTGTCCGACATCCTTGCGTATCGCAATGATCCGAAGAAAACGCGCGTGGTCGGCGCGCTGTCGGTGATCACGGTCTCGACGTTCTACCTGACCGCGCAGATGGTCGGCGCCGGCGTGCTCATCAAGACGCTGATCGGCCTCGACTACGAGGTGTCGGTGATCGCGGTCGGCGTGCTGATGCTGAGCTACGTGCTGTTCGGCGGCATGGTCGCGACCACCTGGGTGCAGGTCATCAAGGCGATACTGCTGGTGTCTGCCTCGATCCTCATCGTGATGCTGGTGTGGACGCCGTACGGGTTCTCGCTGCCGGCGTTCATGCAGGACGTCGTGTCCGATCCGAAGGTTCAGGCGCGAGTCGCGACGCTGCTCGGTGATCCCGCCAAGAATATGTCGGCGGCCGAGCTCGGCCAGCGCTTCCTGGAGCCCGGCCTATATTTGAAGGCGCCGATCGACCAGATCTCGCTGGGCATGGCGCTGGTGTTCGGCACGGCGGGCATGCCGCACATCCTGATGCGGTTCTTCACCGTGCCGACCGCACAGCAGGCGCGCAAGTCCGTGGTGTGGGCGATGGCGATCATCGGCGGCTTCTACGTACTGACGCTGTTCCTCGGCTTCGGCGCCGCCCGGTTCGTCGGTCCCGCTAATATCGTGGCGGTCGACGCCGGCGGCAACATGGCGGGCCCGCTGCTCGCGCAGTACATCGGCGGCGGAGCCGATTCGTTCTTCGGCAACTTCATGCTGGCGTTCGTCTCGGCAGTGGCCTTCGCGACCATCGTCGCGGTGGTCGCCGGACTGGTGCTCGCGGCGGCTTCGGCGATGGCGCACGACCTGTGGGTCGGTGTGGTGCACGGCGGCGAGACCGTGGCGCCGCAGCAGCAGGTGCGCGCGGCGCGCATCGCGACCGTGATCGTCGGCGCGATGGCGATTACCATCGGCATCGCCGCCAAGGGCCAGAACGTCGCGGTGCTGGTCGCGCTCGCGTTCGCGGTCGCTGCCAGCGCGAACTTCCCGTGCGTGCTGCTGACGCTGTACTGGAAGCGGTGCAATACCACGGGGGTCGTCTGCGGCATGATCGTCGGCACGCTGCTCGCGGTCGGGCTGACGCTGGTGTCGCCGAACCTGACGTATCCGAAGGCCATTCGCGCTGCATCTCACAAGGTCCTGGACGCCGAGCCGGCGAAGCGCGAAGCCATCGCGGCGGCGGTTGCCTCGGGCGATGCGGCCAAGGCGGCCAAGGCCGCCAAGGATGCGGCGGCGCTCGACAAGGCGATCAGCAAGGCCAAGGCCGACATGGCCAAGGTTGAGGGGCAGGAGACCTCGTTCATGGGTCTCGAAAAGCCGCTGATCGAGCTCAAGAACCCCGGGCTGTACTCGATCCCGCTCGGCTTCCTGACCGTGATCCTCGGCTCGCTGCTCGGGCGCGACAAGCGCTCGGAGGCCATGTGGGACGAGGTGTATGCACGGCAGAACACGGGCCTGCTGGTCTCGAAACCGACAGCTCACTGACTAGCGGACTGACGCGCGCGGCGGGCCATTCCGGCCCGCCGCCCCGGCGGCCGCGACCGCGGGGGCGGCTGCTGCGAGTATGGCGGCACCGGCACTGATCGTTGAGGCGACGACCCGCTTCCTGCGGGCGCACGAACCTTTCGCGCGGATGGCCCGGCGCGACCTCGAGTTCTTCGCCGAGCGCGCCCGCCTGGCGTACTTCGCCACCGGCAGCGTGATCGTCGACGCCGCCAACGGTGCGAACTGCCCGCTGTACGTGATCCAGCGGGGTCACGTGCGCAGCCACGATCCCGATGATCGTGTGCGCGAGACGATCCTCGGCCCCGGTGAGTGCTTCCCGCTGACCGCCGCGGTCACCGATACCGGCACCAGCGCCGCGTACGTGGCCGCGGAAGACGTGTTCTCATTCCAGCTGGCGCGCACCGACCTGCGCGCGCTCCGCGACGCCTCCGCTGAGTTCGCGGACTTCTGCACCCAGTCGCTGGCGAGCCTGGTGCGGCGCTCGCTCGGCCAGGCGCACCGCGAATTCAGCGGGCGCGCGCTCGACCAGCAGACATTGCTGCAGCCGGTGCACGCGCTCACGCGCCGATCTCCCGTCGCGTGCCGCGAGACGACGCCGATACGCGCCGCACTCGAGCAGATGGACCGCGCGGGCGTGGGCACCATCGCGATCGTCGACGCCGCCGGCCGGCCGGTCGGCATATTCACGCTGACCGATCTACTGGCGCGGGTCGTGCTGCCCGGCGTCACGCTCGACACCCCGATCGATGCGGCGATGACGCCTCGGCCCGGTGCGGTCGACGCGGAGACCACTGCACAGGAAGCGATGGCACTGATGGCGGCCAACCGCTACCACCAGCTCGTCATCACCCGTGGCGGCCTGTTCGCCGGCGTCGTGTCGGAGCGCGACCTGTTCGCCCTGCAGCGGGTCTCGATGCAGCACATCATGGAGGCGATCCGCGGCGCGGGCGACGTCGCCGGCCTCAGGCAGGCGGCGACGGACATCGGAACGCTGACCGACAACCTCGTGGCCCAGGGGGCGGCCGCCGAACCGCTGACACGCACGGTTGCCTCGCTGCACGACGCACTGACGCACCGGCTGCTCGAGCTGCTGACGCCCGGGTTCGACCTCGCCGGGGTCGAGTGGTGCTGGCTGTCGCTCGGCAGCGAAGGCCGGCACGAACAGACCATCGTCTCGGACCAGGACAACGCTCTGGTGTTCGAGGCGGCCGGCACTGACCCCGAGTCCCGCCGCGTGCGCCTGCTCCCCTTTGCCCGCGCCGCCAACGACTCGCTGGTCGCGATTGGCGTGCCGCTGTGCCCAGGTAACATCATGGCGAGCAATCCGGCGTTGTGCCTGAGCGTCGATGAATGGCGGGTCCGCTTCGCCGGCTGGATCCGCGAGCCCGCGCCCGAGGCGCTACTGGCGGCGAACATCTTCTTCGACTTCCGCGCCCTGGCCGGCCGCAGCGCGCTGGCCGATGAGCTGCGTGGCTGGCTGTTGGCCATGACGCCCGAGAGTCGGCTGTTCCTGAGGCTGCTGGCGACGAACGCGCTGCAGGCCGAGCCGCCGCTCGGCGTCGTGCGCGGTTTTCGGACCGATGATGAGGGACCGCATGCCGGCACGCTCGATCTGAAGACGCACGGCACGCGGATTTTCGTCGACGCGGCGCGAGCGTTCGCGCTCGCCTTCGGCGTGGCCGAGACCAGCACCGCGGGCCGCCTCAGGCTCGCCGGCCGGCGCCTCGGCATGGAGGAACGCGAGGGCGCGGCGATCGTCGAGGCGTTCCATTTCCTGCAGCTGCTGCGACTGCGCGTGCAGCGCGGTGCGGTCGCCGACCGGAACGGCGACGGCATGCCGGCGAGCCTGTCGACCGCCGTGGCCAATCGACTCGACCCGTATGCGCTCAACGAGCTCGACCAGAGGATGCTCAAGGAGTCGTTCCGCCAGGCGCGCGCGCTGCAAAGACTGCTCGAGCAGACGCTCGCGCCGTAGCGGTTCGCGACATGCGCCTGCCCTTCCAGGCTCGGCTCGAGCGGCAGCGGACCCGAGCGGCACTGCCCGAGGCGCTGCGTGCGCGGCTGGCGGCCCTGAAACGCGCGCGGGGCGGCTTTGCGGCCGGGCGGGCACTGCGCGCCGCACCGCTGGCGCTCGCGCGCTTCGTGGCGCTCGACGTCGAGACGACCGGGCCGAGGATGGATCGGGACCGCATCATCGCCATCGGGGCGGTCGCGGTGGCCGAACGATCGGTCGGGCATCGCGATGCATTCGCGGCCGTGTTGCGTCAGCGGCGCTCGAGTTCGGTCGACAACATTCTCGTGCACCGGATCGGCGGCCAGCAGCAGCTCGGCGGACAGGCCGGCGCCGAGGCGCTGGTCGAGCTGCTCGAGTTCATGGGGAGCGCGGTGGCGGTGGCGTTCAGGGCCGAGTTCGACGCCACGGTGCTGGCCCGGGAGCTCGAGCTCGAGCTCGGCGTACGTGTGCCGCGGCGGTTCGTTGACCTGGCAGTGCTGCTGCCGGCGCTGTTCCCCGGTACACAGAACGACACGCTCGAGGACTGGCTCGGGCATTTCTCGCTGCAGCCAATCGGGCGCCACGACGCCCTTGCCGATGCCTATATGAGTGCCCAGCTGTTCCTGATCGCGCTCGATACCGCTGAGCGGCGCGGGGCCCGCACCACCGGTGGCTTGATGTCCTTCGAGACGGCGCAGCGTTGGCTCGGTTGGCGACGTTAGCGCGCCGGCGTCCGCCACCTGCAGGCGGGAAGCGGTCGGTGTGCGGCTTTCTGGTGCATGTTCCGAGCGCTCCTCGCCAGCGCCGGAAGGGCGCAGCCAGACGGCGGTATCATGTCGGCCGGCCGTAGCGACTGGCATCGATCGACCATGACGCAACTTCTACGGCGGCCCGGTTGTCTATTGGCGGGGCCTCGGGCCCGGATCCAGGAGATATTGAGATGAGTCGACCGCAACGATGGGCCCCGCTGGCCGCGATGGTGTTGGTGGCGGCCGCGCTTGGCGCCTGTAGCCGCCATGTCGCTCACGACTCGGCCGGGCCGGTCGCCACCGCGCCGGCGCCGGTCGCGCAGCCGATGAGCCCGGGTACCGTCGCCGCCGCCGTCCAGGGACTGCCCGACTTCACCGAGCTCGTGGCCCGTGCGGGGCCCGCCGTCGTCAACGTCAGCGTCGTCGCGCGGGGCCGGCCGGCCAGCTTCGACGAGGATGCGCCGGATGATCCGCTGCACGATTTCCTGCGCCGCTTCGGCGCGCAACCGCGCGGCCAGCAGCCGCCGGCCCGCGGCGAAGGCTCCGGCTTCATCGTGGCGGCGGACGGCTACATCCTGACGAACGCGCACGTGGTCGCCGACGCGAGCGAGGTGACCGTGCGCCTCACTGACCGCCGCGAGTTCACCGCCAAGGTCATCGGCGCGGACCGCCGCACCGACGTTGCCGTAATCAAGATCGCCGGCAAGGATCTGCCGACGGTCAGGATCGGCGATCCCTCGAAGCTGCGCCCGGGCGAATGGGTGGTCGCAATCGGTTCCCCGTTCGGCTTCGACAACAGCGTGACCGCCGGCATCGTCAGCGCCATCTCGCGCTCGCTCCCGGACGGCCAGTACACGCCGTTCATCCAGACCGATGCGGCGGTGAACCCGGGCAACTCGGGCGGACCCCTGTTCAACATGGCCGGCGAGGTGGTCGGGGTGAACTCCCAGATCTACAGCCGCACCGGCGGGTTCATGGGCATCTCCTTCGCCATCCCGATCGACATCGCGATGGAAGTGAAAGAGCAGCTGGTCAAGACCGGCCGGGTCCAGCGCGGCCGCATCGGCGTCGTGATCCAGGACGTCGGCCAGCAGCTGGCCGATTCCTTCGGCCTCGACCGACCGCGCGGGGCTCTCGTCAGTCAGGTCGAGGCCGGTGCCCCCGGCGCGAAGGCCGGCATCCGGGCGGGAGATGTGATCCTTGCGGTCAACGGGACGCCGATCGAACACTCCGGGCAGCTGTCGGCGGCGATCTCGCAGCTAAAGCCCGGCAGCAACGCCGAGCTCGAGGTGTGGCGCGGTAAGGCGAGCCGCAAGATCGAGGTGGAGATCGCCGAGCTCAAGGAAGGTCGACTGGCGCGAACCGCCGGGCCTGACGAACGCCCCGGCGGCAGGCTCGGCCTGTCGGTGCGCCCGCTGACGCCGCCGGAGAAGCACGCCGCGGGCCTCGACGGCGGCCTGCTGGTCGAGGACGTCGAAGGGCCCGCGCTCGAGGCGGGGCTGCACCCGGGCGATGTGATCCTCGGCGCAAACGGCGAGCGCGTGACGACTGTGGACGAACTCGAAAACCTCGTCGCCTCCTCCAAGCGCAGCGTCGCCCTGCTGGTCAACCGTGAGGGCACGACGATCTTCGTGCCGCTCAAGGTGGGTGGCTGAGGTGCAGCGTCGAGACCGTCGGCGCGGGACGGATCTCGCGGCTGGCCTCACCCTCGCCATGATGCTCGTCGCCGGCATCACGATTGTGATGCCGGCGCGCGCGGCCGATCCGCCTGCGCCGTTTCGCGACTGCGCGGACTGTCCGGAAATGGTCCGCGTGCCGGCGGGCACGTTCGTCATGGGAACCCCGACCGCCGATCCGCACGCCGCGGCGACGCGCGCCGAATCGCAGGCGGTCATCATCAGGATCGCCAAGCCGTTCGCGATCGGCCGCGTGGAACTGATGCGCCGGGAATACCGCGCGTTCATCGCCGACTCGGGCTACGACGTCCGCGGGCCGTGCAGGACCTGGGACGAAAACCTGGCGCGCTTCAGCGACGACCGCGGCCGCAGCTGGGAAAACCCGGGCCGGCCGCGCGAGGCGCGCGACGATCATCCGGTGTCCTGCGTCAGCTGGAATGACGCCAAGGCCTACGTGCAGTGGCTGGCGCGGCGGACCGGCAAGCCCTACCGCCTGCCGTCCGAGGCCGAGTGGGAGTACGCGGCCCGCGCCGGCAGCACAACCCTTCGGCCATGGGGCGATGCGGCGGCCGACGGCTGCGAGTTCGCCAACGTGCACGACCTCGGCAGTCACGAGGTGTACGCCTTCGGCTGGGAACCCGTCCGGTGCCAGGACGGCTATCCGGACGTGGCCCCGGTCGGCGCGCTGCGGGCGAATGCGTTCGGGCTGTATGACATGATCGGCAACGTGGCCGAATGGGTTGAAGACTGTGCGACCGACAGTTACGTCGGGCGGCCGCGCGACGGACGTGCCTGGGTCTGGGGTGGCGGTTGCGCACGGCGCGTGCAGCGGGGCGGCAGCTGGATCTCGCCCGCCGACCGTGCCCGCAGCGCCTACCGTGACTCGGGCGAGGCGAGCGAGCGTGCCGATTACGTCGGCTTTCGTGTCGCGCTCGACCTCGATGGTCGCGCCGAGCAGCGCTGACATGCGCTACGGGTGTCTGCTGCTGTGCCTCGCGTCCCTCGCGTCCGCACCGACGCTGGCGGAGCCGCAGGCGACCGCGCCGCCCCAGGCGGCACCGGCCGGCGCCGCTGTCGGTGCGTTCCGCGACTGCCCCACCTGCCCCGACATGATCGTCGTGCCGGCGGGCGAGTTCGTGCTCGGCACCAGCGCGGACGAGCCCGAGGTCGACCGGGACCGCGGCGAGACGCCGCCGCTCGCGGTGACGATGGCGCGACCCTATGCGATCGGCAAATACGAAGTCACCGTGGCCCAGTTCCGCGCCTTCGTCAGTGCCGCGCAGTACCCGACACAGGGTGACTGCCGGGTCGCGAGCGGCGGCGCCTGGCTGCGTCTGCCCGACCGCAGCTGGCGCAGTCCCGGCTTTGCGGCCGAGCAGGCCGATAACGAGCCGGTCGTGTGCGTCAGCTGGGACGACGCCAAGGCCTACGCCGACTGGCTCGCAAAGACCACCGGCAAGCCCTACCGGCTGCCGTCGGAGACCGAGTGGGAGTACGCGGCGCGCGGCGGCACGACGGGGCCGCGGTACTTTGGCGCACACGACTCGGACGAGGAGTCAGTGCTCTCGCTCGCGTGCGACTACGCCAATGTCTATGACGCCTCATCGGTCGTCGAGCTCGCGTTTCCTTACCCGAACGCGCGCTGCAGCGACGGCCACGCCTACACCGCGCCCGTCGGCAGCTTCAAGCCGAACGCCTTCGATCTGTACGACATGCTCGGCAATGTCCGCGAGTGGGTGCAGGACTGCTACACCGCGAGCTACCGGGGCCGTCCGGCCGACGCGCGCGCCTGGCAGTGGGCCGGCGGCTGCGAGCTGCGCGGCGTGCGCGGCGGATCCTGGGCGAGCCGGCCCGCCGATGCCCGCGCGGCGGCGCGCGGCGCCGAGCTCCAGGGGCTGCGACAGGCGGACCTGGGCTTTCGCGTCGTGCGGGATCTGTAGCCTGCGGCGCGCCCGGTCGCCGATCCTGCCGGCACTCGCGCTGCGGCTCACACCGCGGCAGCCCGGTCACGGCGGTGGCAGACGAATCCGGCGCCAGGCGCCCGATGCCCAGCGCAGCCAGAGCCCGACGCCGAGCGCCACGACGTAGCCGACCGACACCGCCCAGCCACCCACGGCCCCGTAGCCGAACTGGGGCAGGAACGTCACCCAGCCGCCGCCGGGCGGGAACGTGACCACGTGCGTGAGCGGCACCCACAGGCCCCACGACAGCACCGCCACGATCACGGCCGGTACCCGCACATCGCCGGCTCCGCGCAGGCTGAAGCTGCTGCCGAGGTTGAGTCCGTCGAACACCTGGTAGCACGCCGCCATCCAGATCAGCGTGCGGCCGAGCGACAGCACCGCCGGCGCCAGCGGATCGCGTGCGTTGACGAACAGCGGCAGCAGCCAGGGGCTGGCGAGGGCGAGCAGGATCCCGATCACGCCCATGAATCCCATCGCGAGCCGAATGATCGCGTTGCCGACGCGCTCGGCCCAGCCGACATCGCCGGCGCCGATCGACTGACCGACCAGCGTCGTACCGGCGAGAGCGATCCCGATGCCGGGCATGTAGGCGACGGAGGTCATCATCATCACGATCTGGGTGGCGGCTCCGGCGACGGTGCCGAGCGACACCAGCATCAGCTGGAACAGGGCCAGGCCCAGCAGGTCGGCCGTCGTGCTGAGGCCCATCGGCAGGCCGACCGCGAACTGTCGCCCGATCGCCAGTCGCCGCCAGGTCAGGTGCGAACGGTGCTTGCGCCGGATGGATGGCGCGAGGAACAGTGCGAGCGCGAGTGCGAGCGCAAGGACCTCGGCTGCGGCGGTGCCCCACGCGGATCCCGCGATGCCGAGGCCGAGATCGAAGATGAACAGCTGATTGAAGGGCACGTTGGCCACGCCCATCACGAGCGTCACGAGCAGTGTCAGACGCGAGCGCCCTATCCCGTTGAAGAATCCGGTCAGCGCCCAGACGAACAGACCGAGCGGTCCTGCGACCGCGAGCCGCGGCCACCAGTACGCGAGCGCCAGCCGTCGCACCTCGGGATCGACATGCAGGACCTGAAGCAGCGGGTCGCCCAGGAAGCCGATCGCGACAAACAGTGGAACCGCGGCGAGCGAGGCGAACAGCCCCGACCACGCGGCCTGCGCGGCCCGCGCGTGTCGGCCGGCGCCGAACGCCTGCGCTGCGAAGGTCTGGGTCGCCATGCCGATGCCGCCGATCAGGATGATCACGCACAGCACGACCCAGTAGATCGCCGCCATCGCCGCGGTCGCGGTTGTCGACAGCCGGCTGATGAACCAGGTATCGGTCAGGTTGAGCGCCGCCTGGACGGCGCTGTTCGCCATCAGCGGCCCGGCAAGCAGCCACACGGCACGGTAATCGACGTGTGGCCGGCCGGCGGCATCGAGTCGCCGGGCGGGCAGGGAGGACTCGTGCGTCACGACCGGAGGGCGCGCGCGACGAGCGTGACGCTGGCATCCGCCGGATCGGTGTGCAGCGCGAATTTGAGCCGCTGGGCGACCTTCAGCATCTTGGCGTTGATCGTCAGCACGCTGCCCTCGATGCGGTGATAGCCGAGCTGCTGGGCAAGACGCACGACCTCCCGCAGCAGCACGGTGCCGACGCCGCGGCCCTGCCAGTCATCGACGATCGTCAGCGCGAACTCGCAGGTGCCGCGCCGCTTGGCCGGTACCAGACGGCCGCCGCCGACCAGCTCTTCCTCATGGCCGTGGTCGACCACTGCGACAACGACCGCGGCCCGCGCCTCGTGAATAGCGGCGACGAGCTGCGCGAGCGTCTCCTCGGTCAGCGTCGGCGTCGGAGTCATGAAGCGGAAGTACTTGGTGCGGTCCGACAGGCGCGCGAAGAATTCATTGGCGTGCGACAGGTCGGCATCGCGCAGCGGGCGCAGAAACACGCGCGTGCCGTCCGCCAGGCGGGCCGAGCGCACGTGGTCGCGAATCTTCTGCAGCCGGTTCACGGCAATCGCCAGGGCCGTCCATAAGGGCCGCCACCGTGCCCGGCCGCGACCGCATGGAGCTCGGCGGCAATCGCGAGCGCGATGGCCTCCGGGGTCACCGCCCCGATGTCCAGACCGACCGGCCCCCGGAGCCGCGGGCCGAGCGCCTCGCCAGCTGCTCCGAGCTCGCCGAGCAGTCGCTCGCGGCGCGGCCGCGGGCCGAGCAGGCCCACATAGGGGACCGGGCTCGCCGCGAGCGCCCGCAGGTAATGCGCATCGGAGGCCAGGTGGTGGCTCATGACCACGGCGGCGACGAAGCCGCCGAGGTCGACGTCGCGGGCCAGCGCTGCGGCGGGGCCGAGCACGACGGCGGCGTGCGGAAAACGCGCCTGGCTCGCATACGCCGGCCGGTGATCTACCACGGTCACCGGAAAGCCGAGCGTGCCGAGCAGCGCAACCAGCGGCTCGGCATCCGGCCCGGCGCCGCACACGAGCACCCGCGGCGGCGGAGCCAGGTACTGGATCCAGGCCTCGATCGGGGTGTCGCCGTCGTGGTAGCGCAGGCTTTGGGAGGTCTCGGTGGCGACCACCTCGGCGCAGCAGCCCGCCAGCGCGGGCTCGAGCGGGACCGGGCCGGCCGTCGGCCAGACGCGCGTGCCGAGCGCGGCCACCGGCCCCTCGTGCACGACCGCGAGTGCCGCGCCGCGGCCGCTGCGGGTGAGAAGGCTCGCGTGCTCGAGCGCGGTGGCGGCCGCGCCGCCGCGGGGGGCCGGCTCGACCAGGATGCGCATCGCGCCTTCGCAGCCGGCGCCGATTCCGAAGATCAGATCGTCGCTGCTACGCATGTCGTACTCGACGACCGCCGCGAGCTGCGTGTCGAGCACCGCGCGGGTCCGCTCGCGCAGGTCCTGCTCGAGGCACCCGCCGCTCAGCAGACCCGTGATCCGGCCGTCCGCCTCGATCAGCATGCGCGCGCCGGCCTTGCGATAGGTGGATCCTGCGGTCGCAACGATCGTGGCAAGCGCGCACGGGCCTGCGAGCAGCCGGTGCCGCTCGACGAGCGCTTCGAGGCCGGTGTCCACACGCACGGTCGGCATGCGCAGAATGCTAACATTCCCGCGTGTAGCTTCGCGGCCGCTGGCCGCGCCGGGCGTGTACAATTTGTGGCCGTCGCGCCGCGCAATCGCGCCCAGTGGAGATTCCAGTCGTGTCAGACCGAGCCACGGGCGCAGCGGTCGCGCCCATCGTCACCGAGGTTGTGATCATCGGTGCCGGCCCCTGCGGATTGTTTCAGGTGTTCGAGCTGGGCCTGCTCGGCATCAAGGCACACGTCGTCGACACGCTGAAGGCGCCGGGCGGGCAGTGCACGGAGCTGTATCCGGACAAGCCGATCTACGACATTCCCGCACTGCCGTTCTGCGGCGCCCAGGAGTTGGTCGATCGCCTGCTGCAGCAGATCAAGCCCTTTGCTGCCGAGTTTCACCTCGGCGAGGAAGTGCGCGAGCTGCAACGGGCACCGGACGGCCGCCGCTTCCGTGTGCGCACCGCCGGCGGCACCGAGTTCGACGCCGGCGCGGTTGTGATCGCCGGCGGCCTCGGCTCGTTTCAGCCGCGCCGCCTGGTCGTCGAGGGCGCCGACGCGCTCGAGGGCACGTCGGTGCACTACAAAGTGCGGCGGGTCGAGGACTTCCACGGCCAGCAGCTGCTGATCCTCGGCGGCGGAGATTCAGCGCTCGACTGGACGCTGGCGCTGGCCGGCAAGGCCGGCAAACTCACGCTCGTGCACCGGCGCGCGGAGTTCAAGGCGGCGCCGGCCTCGGTCGCGCGCATGCGCGAGTACGCGGCGAGCGGCCGGCTCGAGTTCCATGAAGGCATCGTGCAGCGGCTCGAGGTTTCGGACGGCACTCTGGCGGCCGCGGAAGTGAAACTCGCCGACGGGTCGCTGAGGCGGATCGCGTGCCACCACGTACTCGCGTTCTTCGGGCTGCACCCGAAGCTCGGGCCGATCGCCGACTGGGGGCTCGCACTCGACAAGAAGGCCATTCGCGTCGATACCGAGAAGTTCGAGTCCAGCGAGCGCGGGGTCTTCGCGATCGGAGACATCAATAGCTACCCGGGCAAGAAAAAGCTGATCCTGTCGGGTTTTCACGAGGCGGCGCTCACGGCGTTCGGCGTACAGGCGTGGCTGTACCCGGACAAGAAGCAGTTTCTCCAGTACACGACCACGAGCCCGGTGATGCAGAGGCGGCTCGGGGTCGCCTGAGCCTGCCGGTTCCGGTCCCGGTAACATCGGATCCATGGATCAGCGGCTGATAGACGTCCTGGCACTGCTCGAGCTCGAGCCGCTCGAGGTCAACCTGTTCCGCGGCGACAGTCGGGACATCGGCAGTCCGCAGGTGTTCGGCGGGCAGGTGCTCGGCCAGGCGCTGGTCGCCGCGTACCGCACGGTCAGCGACCGCGCCTGCCATTCGCTGCACGCGTATTTCCTGCGTCGTGGCGACTTCGATGCACCGATCATCTATCAGGTCGACCGCAGCCGCGACGGCCACAGCTTCAGCAACCGACGGGTGGTCGCGATCCAGCATGGCGAGCAGATCTTCCACATGTCCTGTTCATTTCAGCTGAGTGAGCCGGGCATGGATCACTCGGCCCGGATGCCGGACGTGCCGCCGCCGGAGCAGCTCCGCGACTTCCGCAGCTATCACGAGGAAATTCTCGAGGTGCTTCCGGAAAAGGTCCGGCGATTCTTCGAGCATCACCGGCCTTTCGAATTCCGCCCGGTGCGGATGCCGAACTACCTCAGTCCCGAGCCGCTGCCGCCGGCCAAGCAGGTGTGGTTCCGCACCGTCGACCACATCGTCTCCGACGAGGACTGGCTGCACCGCTGCCTGCTTGCCTATGTCTCCGACTACAACCTGCTGGACACGGCCACGCTGCCGCACGCCGCGTCGCTGGCGCACCTGCAGATGGCGAGCATCGACCACGCAATGTGGTTTCACCGGCCGTTCCGCGCCGACGAGTGGCTGCTGTACTCGGTCGATAGCCCAAGCGCATCGGGCGCACGGGGTTTCGCGCGCGGCAGCATCTACGCGCGCGACGGGCGGCTGGTGGCGAGCACCGCCCAGGAGGGTCTCATCCGCCAGCGCGACGCGGGCCCACGCCGCCCGCGATAGACTCAGTGCAGCGCGAGCTGCATGCGCAGCGGGCTCGCCGGCGGCAGCGGCGGGGCGGTGATCACGAACACCCGCGTGGGGTCGATACCGGTGCCGTCGAGCAGCGCTACCTGCACGGCGCTCGCGCGGTCCTTGGCGAGCGCATCGAGATCGGCCGGCGCGACGCTGATCCGGCCCTTGAGCGCCGTCTCGAGCCAGGCGATCGCCTGCGCCTGCGGATCCGCTGCCGGTGCGGGTGTCGCGGTCGGTGCCGGGGCCTCCGGCTTTGGAATCTCGGCGCGGTGCCCGAATGACTCGCGGTAGGCGTCCTCAAGGAGCGCCCGGTAATCTTTCGGCGTCGCAAGCAGGTGGTCGATCGCTCCCGGGTCGGTCGCGTGGGTACCGAGGCGGTGGCTCGCGCGTGCGGTGAGATCCTCGCGCCACCGCAGTTCGGCCAGTGCCGCCCGATCAGCCTCGGGCTGAGCGATCATCGGCACGTCGACGCTGAGCGCCGGGCGAGAGTCGAGCGCCTTGGCGAGCGTCTGCAGTTTGGCCTTCGCGGCCGCATCGAGCGTCGCCGATCCCGGCGCGAAGTCAACAAAGGAGATCTCCTCGCCGCCGCCAAACAGTGAGCCGAGCAGCTTGAACGGCGAGGTGGCGATCTTCGTGATCAGGTTGACCACGACCTTCCAGATGAGCGGCCCCAGCCGGAATTGAGGGTCGTCGAGACTGCCGGTCACCGGCAGGTCGAGATCGATGACGCCGTTGCGATCCTTGAGGAGCGCGATGGCGAGCTTCACCGGCAGGCTCGTTGCGTCCGAACTCTCAACGCGCTCGCCAAGCTGCAGCTGGTCGATGACGATCTTGTGGGTGGCGTTCAACTTGCGGTTCTCGACCAGGTAACTGAAGTCGGCCGACAGCTTGCCCTTGTCGATCCGGTAGCCGGCAAATTTCCCGGAGTACGGCGACAGGCTCGTGAGCTCGAGGTTCTTGAAGCTGACGTGCAGGTTCGTGTAACTGACGGCCGCAAAATAGTTGACCGTGCCGGTGATCGTCACGGGTGCGTACCGATCGACCGCGCCTTCGAGCTTGACCTCGGCGCGGGCGTCCGGCCGCGCCGACAGGCCCTTGATCGTGCCGGCCAGCTGCTGGATGCCGGTCACGAAGTTCGGCTTGATCGAGAAATCCGCGAAGTTCACCGAGCCGTCCGCCACGCGCACGATGCCGATGTCGACCGGCAGCGGCGCGCTCGCGGCGGGAGCCGCGGGCGCAGGCTTGCCGGAGGCCGCGTCGGTGGCAGGCGCCGCAGCGGCCTCAGCGGTGTGCGGGGCGAGCACGACCTTGAGATTGGTGATGCCATTTGAGCCGATGATCACCCGCGCATACGGCTCGCTGGCCACGATCTCGCGGATCTTGACCGATAGCGGGGCGGTCCGGACGCGCAGTCCCGCGAGCCTGAGACTCCGCCACTTGATGAAGTCCTCCTCGAGCGCCGCGTCGATCGTACGCAGACCATCAACGCTTGCCTCGCCGTCGAAATCGACCGCGCCGCCCGCGCCAAGGCTCACCGCGCCCTTCAGGCCCGCAGTGCCGCTCTTGATGACCATCCCCGTGGCGTCGTCGAGGTAGGGCTGCAGTGCGGTGAGCGGGAGGGTGCCCGCCTCGATGGTCAAATGTCCGGCGAGCGGGCTCGGCGTCAGATCACCCTTCACGGCGACCCGCCCGTCGCCGTTCACCGTGGCCTGCAGATCAACCGCGAGCGCGCCGCGCGCCGGGCTCGCAAAACCGTGGACCGTCAAGTCGAGCGGCGCGACGTGCAGCATGACCGGGCGCGTCGGGCCATGATCCTCGAGGCTCAGGTCCGCGCCGGCGATCCGGATATCCGGCACCGTGATTGTCCACGGAGTCGACTCGCGAGCGGCCGGCGCAGCGGTCGGCCCGGGTGCTGCGGCCGCGGCCGGAGGCGTAGGCGGGCCGCTGCCCGGCACGAGGCGCGTCAGGCTCAGCTGCCCGTCCCGCGTGCGTACCGCCGTCACACGCGGCTGCTCGACCGCGACCTGGCCGACGGCAATCGTCTGCGCGCCGAGGTCGATCGTGGTGCCGGTCACCGTGAGGCGCGGGATCGCAACGGCGTCGGTGGCCTCGCCCCGCGCCCGAATTCCCAACGCCGTCAGCACAAGTTCCGCCACCTTGGCGTTGAGCGCGAGCGACTCCCCGTTCTCGGCGACTTCGTAGCTGCCCTTGATGTCGAGCTCGCCACCCGACAGGTCAAACGGGATCCGCCCCGCCGCGATGTCGGTCAGCGTCTGGGCCTTGATGTGGGACAGCGCAAAGGTTCCTTGCGAGGTGATCGGCGCGAGGCCGAAACTTCCGCGCCAGTCGAGCCCCTCGCCGCGCGTCGACAGTGCCGACAGCGCGTAGGCGTTACCCTCACTGCGCGTGCTGAAGTTGCGCAGCGTGAACGCGATAGGCTGCAGCGCCAGCGTCAGCGGGGTTTGGCGCTTGAGGTCGACCACGGTGGCCTCGCCGCCGCGGACCGCAAGCTCCGTGATCCATAGCCGCGGCGGCGGCGCGTTGGGGTTGGGCGTCGGCTCGGGCTTGGCCTGCGGCGGCAGCGCGAGGTCGAGGAGGTTGACGCGCCCGTCAGGCCGGCGAACCAGTCGGACTTTCGGCCCGGTGAGGTCGATGGCCTGGAAGTCGAGGCCGCCGCGCACGATGGAGATCAGGCCCAGCTTGACGTACAGGCGCTCGAAGGACACAAGCGGTCCGCCGTCGGCGTCGGGCACCGCGAAACTCCGCGCCTCGAGCTCGAGCGTGAACGGGTTGAAGGTGACCGCACCGAGATGCGCCTCGCGATGGTAGTGGGTCGCGACGAAGTCGTGCACGCCGCTCGTTATCAGGCGTGGCACCATCCAAAAACCGGCGGCCGCGTAGCCCGCGACAAGCAGTACGGCCACGGCCCAGGGCCACGGGCGGCGCATGAAACCGGGCATCGGCGACATCGGGTCTCCTCGGCAGCCCGTCGATGATCCGAGATGAGGGCCCTATCCGCAAGACCGATTGCGCGCAGTCCACATGGCACGATCGACGATGTAGCGGTGACAGTCCCACCAGCGCCCGGCGAAGCGCGCGTGACGCCGCATCAGGCCGTCCCAGCGCAAGCCGGCCTTGTCGAGCACGCGGCGCGACCGGTCGTTCTCGATCGCAACCACGGCCGACAGCTCCTTCAGGCCCAGCACCCGGAACGCGAAGTCCACGAGCCCGTTGACGAGCTCGGTGCCGTAGCCGAAGCCCCAGTGGCGCGGGGCCAGCATGTAGCCGATGTCGCCCGCACCGGGCCGCGTCAGCGCGAGGTCGCAGGCGCCGATCAGCTTACCGCCGCGCCGCAGGACGACGGCGAACTCGAAGGATCGCCGTCGCCCGGTGTGGCGGGGCGGCCCCTGGATCGCCAGGCGTCGCACCGTCGCGACGGCGCGACTGTGGCTCGGCGCGTGTTCG
>DATNIE010000032.1:0-68599 GCA_035604595.1 Steroidobacteraceae bacterium
TCGAGGCGCCGCGCGAGACGGATGGCGCCCGCGGCAGTCATCTGGCCGTGCGTGCCGAACAGCAGATCCGCCTTGCTGCCCACCGCCTCGCGGAGCTGGCGGCAGAAGCGCTCACACAGCTCGAGCGCCGCGAGCGACAGCTGCCGGCCGTCGAACGCCGAGTACGGACCCGCGGGATCGAACTTGATCGCCGTGAATCCCTGTTTGATGTACTCGACGGCGCGCTCAGCTGACAGGTCGGGGTCCTGGTAGACGTCCGTCTTGTCGCCCGGCCGCGCATAGATGTAGGTATATGAGCGCAGGCGCTCGTGCACGCGCCCGCCGAGCAGATTGTAGACCGGCTGGCCGGCCGCCTTGCCGATGATGTCCCAGCAAGCCATCTCGAGCGCGCTCAGAACTGCCATCAGCGTCAGATCCGGGTGCTGCGTGAATCCCGCCGAGTACACGCGCCGCCACATGTGCTCAATGCGGTGCGGGTCCTCGCCCTGCATGTACCGCTGGAACACATCCTCGATCATCCTGGCGACGAGGTGCGGCTCGAATGGCACGCAATAGGCCTCGCCGATGCCGGTGACGTTGCCGTCCGTCGTGAGCTTGACGAATACGAAGTAACGGCCGCCGTAGTGCGGCGGCGGATTGCCGACGACGAAGGTCTTGATGTCCTGCAGCTTCATCGGCAAGCCCGGTCAGGCGGCGTAGAACCCGTTGATCGACTTGGTCTCCAGGTACTCGAGCAGACCGTGCTTGCCCCACTCGCGGCCGTTGCCAGACTGCTTGAACCCGCCGAACGGCGACACGTAATCCTGGCCAGCGCCATTGAGGTGCACGCTGCCCGCGCGCAGTTGGCGCGCGACCGCGCGCGCTTTCGCGAGGTCCGCAGTCTGGACGTAGGCGGCGAGCCCGTACGGCGTGTCGTTGGCGATCTCGATCGCCTCCTCGAGCGTCCTGAAGCGCAGCATGCACAGCACCGGGCCGAAGATCTCCTCGCGCGCGATCGTCATCTGGTTGTTGACGTCGGCGAACACGGTCGGCCGCACGTAGTAGCCCGTCTCGAATCCCGGTGGCTTGCCCGGGCCGCCGACCAGGACGCGCGCGCCCTCTGCAATCCCGATGTCGATCAGCCGCTCGATCCGGTCGAACTGCAGCTTCGACACGACCGGTCCCAGGTGATTGCCGGGCTGCGTGGGATCGCCTACCTTGACGGCACCCGCCACGTTCTCGGCGATCGCGACGGCACGGTCGTACACCGAATCCTCGACCAGCATGCGGGTCGGCGCGTTGCACGACTGGCCGGAGTTGTTGAAGCAGTGCAGTACCCCGCGCTTCACGGCCGCCTCGAGATCCGCGTCCGCGAACACGATATTGGCCGACTTGCCGCCGAGCTCCTGGGCCACGCGCTTGACGGTGTCAGCCGCCGCCTTGGCCACACTGATGCCGGCGCGCGTCGAACCGGTGAATGACACCATGTCGACGTCGGGGTGGGCGCTGAGCGCGGCGCCAACCGTGGGCCCCGTGCCGTGCACCATGTTGAACACGCCGGGCGGAAAACCCACCTCGTCGACGAACTCCGCGAACAGCTGCGCCGACAGCGGGCTCTGCTCGCTCGGCTTCAGAACGACGGTGCAGCCAGCGACGAGCGCCGGCGCGATCTTGGCCGCCAGCTGGTTGATCGGCCAGTTCCAGGGCGTGATCAGGGCGCACACGCCGACCGGCTCGCGCACGACGTTCGCCGAGCGTCCGCTTTTCTGCTCCCAGTCGAGCTCGCGCGCCGCCGCCACGGTCGTCTCGATGTGCCCGGGCCCGCAGGCCGCCTGGGAACGCGACGACAGGTCGTGCGGCGCGCCCATCTCGGTCGTGATCGCGGCGACCATCTCCTCGTAGCGGCGCTCGAACACCGTCTTCAGACGACCCAGCAGCGCGCTGCGGGTGTCGAGCGTCGTCGCCGCATACGCCGGGAACGCGGCCCGCGCGGCCTTGACCGCGCGATCGACGTCAGTCGCCGATCCCATCGAGAGCTCGGCGACGGTCTGTTCCGTGGCCGGATTGATGACCGCAAACGGCGGGGAATCGACCGCCGATGGCACAAAGCGCCCGGCGATGTAGTGCTGAAGACGTTTCACGGCGGATTTACCTCCTGACTTCGTGAATCACGGATGGCCATGTCGACGATTACTGCACCACTCAAGCCCGGTGGCAGCCCGAGGCGGCGCACGGCGATGCCTCGTCCCGGCGACGAGTCGCGCCCGATACCGCACCGCTGCCGCACCGGTGCGAGCCGCCACCGGCCCGGGACGGTGAGCCCGACCGCCTGCCACCAGCACCGCGCAGCGTGTCCGCGTGGAATGCGCAATTTAGCAGATCAGACCCGGATCCCCGTCGCGCGCTCCTGGTCCGCGATCAGCCCGCGCGCGGACCAGAAGTAATGAAAGGTGGCCCAGAATCCCGTCGGCACGAGGCACAGCAGTGCGAGCCGCAGCGAGGCGCCGTTCGCCACGTGGTTCGGCGCAAACCAGTCGCTTAGGAATCCGACCACCTGCGGCGCGATGATCAAGTTGCCCACGTTCGCGATAAACAGCGTCGCCGCACAGAACTGCGCCCGCATCCGCGGTTCCGCGAGGTTCAGCAGCAGCCCGAAGCACGGGCCGATGTAGAAATAGATGGAGGGAATGAACACCCAGAACAGCGCAGTCGCGAGGCTCAGCGAGTGCGTCGAGTAGATGACGAACGAGACCCCGGTCGCGATGCCAATCCCGGTGCCCATCAGCCACACGATCCGTCGTGGATCGGCCATCCAGGGACGCGCGAGCAGCCAGCCGGTCAATAGTGTCGCGCCGACACCGCAGACCAGATGGATCGGGCCCGTGATCGCGCCCGCCTCTCCAGGGGACAGCCCATAGTTGCGCGCCAGAAAGGCCGGCGTCCACCACATGAGTCCCCAGCCCCACAGCGCGGTCAGGGCGCTTGCGATCATCACGTGCACGGCCGAGCGCTGGCTCCACAGGTACCGCATCGTGTCCAGGAACGACGGCTTAGTGCCGAGCGAACGGGCGTCCTGCTGGCCACGGCGCGGCTCCCTGACGGTAAAAAAGATCAGTAGGCCGAACGCCACGCCCGGGACCCCGAGCCACAGGAACGCCGCGCGCCAGCCGTGGTGATCGGCAATCGCGCCGGCGATGTCGGAGGCGAGCCAGGCACCGATCGGAGCGCCGAGCGAGAAGACCGTCAGCGCCATCGGGCGGCGCAGCGCCGGAAAATAGTCGGAGATGATCGAGTTCGCGCCCGGCGTACCGCCCGCCTCCCCGACCCCGACGCCGATGCGCGACAGCAGCAGCTGCCAGTAATTGCGCGACAGCCCGCAGAACAGCGTCATCACCGACCACGCAATCAGCGAGGCGACGATGATGTTGCGCCGGTTGGCGCGGTCAATCAGCCAGGAGATCGGAAAGCCGAGCACCACGTAAAAGAGCGCGAGCGAGATGCCCGTGAGCCAGGCGATGCCCGAATCGCTCAGCTGCAGTTCGAGACGGATCGGCTCGAGCACCTGCGAGATCATGTAGCGGTCGGTGATGCTGAGCGTGTACACGACGCACATCAGGATCAGGACGTACCAGCGTGCGACGGCCGACGTCGGGTTCGTCGTGTCCTCGAGTGCCAGCGCCTGCTCCATCATGCCCTCGTGTTCCGGGTGTCCATCAGCGAGGCACGCGCCATCGCATCGGCCAAACGTCTGGGTGTGGCGCGCCTTTCGCGGACGGCCACGTGTTGTACGGATTTCCGGCCTCGGGTGCTAGCCGGCTGCTCCAGCCGTTGGGCCGGTCGACCCGAGCCGGGGTGCGGCCGTGCCAAGAATCCTTTCCTGTGCAGCAATTTTTTTGACTTGTTCCCGGGTTTGGAATGTCGCTAGCCTCGCGCACGACCGCTCGCGGTGCGCGCCCCGGCGGCCTCATGGTACTGGTTTTGGACGGCCTCACTCCTCTTTTAACATTGCGGTGGCGCTGTGAGTAACACCCGGATTGGTTTCATCGGCCTCGGCAATGTCGGCAGCAAACTCGCGGGTAATTTGCTGCGCCACGGCATCGACCTGACGGTGCGGGACCTCAATGCCCAGGTGATGGCGGAATTCCTTGCCCTCGGCGCCAAGACCGCCGCCTCGCCCAAGGAGATGGCCGAGCACGTCGACATCTTGATTACCTGCCTGCCCTCGCCGGCGGCATCGGCGGATGTGATGGAGCGGGCGGACGGCGTCCTGGCCGGCCTCACGGCGGGCAAGATCTGGCTCGAGATGAGCACGACCGACCATACCGAGGTCGAGCGCCTCGCCGCCAAGGTCGAGGCGCAGGGAGCGACCGCGATGGACTGCCCGGTGTCGGGCGGTTGCCACCGGGCGGCGACCGGCAACATCGCCATCTTTGCGGGCGGGACCCGGGAAGCGTTCGAGCGCGTCCTGCCGACGCTGTCGATCCTGGGCCGGGAGATCCTGCATACGGGCCCGCTCGGATCGGCATCAATGCTCAAGGTCCTGACCAACTACCTGTGCACGGTGCATCTTGCGGCCCTCGCCGAGGCGCTGACGGTGGCCAAGGTCATCGGCCTCGACATGAACATGGCCTACGAGGGGATCCGGATGTCGTCCGGCAACTCCTTCGTCCACGAAACGGAATCCCAGGTCATCCTGAACGGCAGTCGGGACATCAACTTCACGATGGACCTCGTCATCAAGGATGTCGGGCTGTTCGACGCGCTCGCGAGGCAGCATCACGTGCCGCTGGAGCTCTCGCCGCTGGTGCTGAACATATTCAAGGACGGCCAGCGCCGCTACGGCCCGCGCGAGTTCTCCGACAACATCATCCGGCGCCTGGAGGAGCCGTGCGGCGTCAAGGTCCTCGGCCAGGGCTTTCCGGCGCAGATCGTCGACGACCAGCCCAAGGTGCCCGGATATGAGGTCGTGCCGAGGGGTCGCACACGCAATGCCGGCGGCGCAACCTAGCGGCGCGACACGGTTCGCGTGCCGCGCCGGCGGTCTCAGGACTGAACGCGCTTGCGATTGTCTAAGATGTAGTCCATGAACGCCCGCACGCGCGGGTTGTCGCGCTTTTCCTGGCGGCAAATGAGGCCCCAGCCACCGGGGCACCGCAGCCGGTGGGCGACGGGCTCCACGAGCCGGCCCGACCGCAGGTCGTCATCGACGAACGGGCCGTTGACCAGCGCGACGGCTCGCCCCTCGAGGGCGATCTCGAGCGCGACCGCGAGCGTATCGACAACGATGCGTGGCCGAGCCGTGTACTCGACCTCGGCCGACTCGAACCAGATGTCCCAGTTGCGGGCTTCGCTGTAGATCGACACGAGTGGCAGCGCGAGCAGGTCACGCGGCGCCGGCGAATTCCCGAGTTGCGCGCGCAGCACCGAACTGCACACCGGGAACAGCGCGTAATCGAACAGCGGCAACCAGCAAAATCCCTGATCCGGCGGATTCTCGCAGTACACGAGGCCGACATCGGCGAGCGACTCGTCGAATTCCCATTCGAAGGAGCACGTGCTCAAGAGCACGTTGACCTCGGGATTGGCGGCGATGAAGCCGGGGATGCGCCTCGCGAGCCAGCGGACCGATGCAGTCACGTACGTCTGCACGCGCAGTGGTTGCTCGGACCGGGCTCGCCTGACGGTCTCGGCACCTGCAATCAGCGTCTCGAGCGCTTGGCGGACGAACGGGTACAGCAGCTCGCCCTCCGGCGTCGGCACGATCCTGCGGCCCTCGCGCGAAAAGAGCGCCACCCCCAGGTCGCCCTCGAGGAGCTGGATCTGGTGGCTGATGGCCGGGTGCGTCAGGCACAGCTCGTCGGCGGCTTCCCGTACGCTCTGCCGGCGGGTGGTGGCCTCAAAACCCTTGAGGGCGTTGAGCGGCGGGAGCTTGCGCAGGTCGATTCTGGCGATCACGGGGCACCTTGCAGCCGGCGCGGCTGGGAATGCGGGTCGCGTCGGCGACCGAGCGCGGCGCGCGGTCAGTGAGCCTAGCAGGCCCGCCGTCAATTGCCAGCGCGCGCCGCCCCCGTCGCCCTATGCAGACTTCCCGGAAACCCGGACACTTCGCAGATCCGGAGCGCACCGCGGCGCACGGCCCGGCGGCGTGAGTGCCGCGGCCGTAGCGATGGTGGCGCCGGCCGCTGCGATCGGCGTCCCTGAAACACGCAAGCCATGACTGAGTTTGATTACATCGTGGTCGGTGCAGGGTCGGCGGGCTGCGTGCTGGCGAATCGACTGTCGGCCAGCGGCAGCCATCGCGTGCTGCTCATCGAGGCCGGCGGCTCGGACCGGAGTCCCTGGATCCAGGTGCCGATCGGCTATGGCAAGACGTTCATGGACCACCGGTTCAACTGGATGTACACGGCCGAGCCCGACCCGGAGCTTAACAACCGCGCCGCCTACTGGCCGCGCGGCAAGGTACTCGGCGGCTCGAGCGCCATCAATGCCATGGTGCACGTCCGCGGCCATCGGGGGGACTTCGACGATTGGGCCGCTGCCGGCAATCCGGGCTGGTCGTGGGCGGACGTGCTGCCGTACTTTCGCAGGTCCGAGGACCATCAGTGGGGCGCCTCGGAGTACCACGGTGCCGGCGGGCCGCTGCACGTGAGCGATATATCCTCCAAGGTGCATCCGTTGTGCCACACCTTCATCGCCACCTGCGAGGGCCTCGGAATTCCGGGTAATCGCGACTTCAACGGCGCCGAGCTCGAGGGCGCCGGAATCTGGCAGATGAACATCTGCCGGGGCATCCGGGTGTCGTCGGCCAGCGCCTACCTGCGGCCGGTACGGAGCCGTCCGAATCTCGAGGTCAGGACGCACGCGCAGGCGACGCGCGTCGTGTTTGACGGGCTGCGCGCCCGCGGCGTCGAATTCCTGCAGGCGGGCACGCGCCAGCAGGCCAGCGCCCGCCTGGAAGTGGTGCTGTCGGCCGGCGCGGTCAACTCGCCGCAGCTGCTGCAGCTGTCGGGTATCGGGGATGGCGCGCTGCTCAGCCGGCTCGGCATCCCGCTGATCCGCCACGCCCCGGCGGTCGGCCAGGGCCTGCAGGATCACATCGCCGTGTCCTATTACTACAGGTCGCGCGTGGCGACGCTGAACAACGAGCTCTACCCGCTCACCGGCAAGATCCGCGCGGCGCTGCGCTATGCGTTCGGCAGGCAAGGGCCGCTCGCGATGAGCGTCAACCAGGCCGGTGCATTTGTCCGCAGCCGCCCCGGGCTCAGCCGCCCCAACCTGCACATCTATTTCAACCCGCTCAGCTACACCACCACGACCGGCCCCCGCCAGCGGATGACGCATCCGGACCCGTACGCCGCCTTCCTGATCTCCTTCAACACGTGCCGACCGACGAGCCGCGGCAGCATCGCGATCACCGCGCCCGATCCGTTCGCACCGCCAGCGATTCGCCCCAATTCGCTGTCGACGCACGAGGATCTCGCGGACATCTGCGAGGGCGCGCACTTTCTCCGTCGCCTCGCGGCGGCGCGGCCGCTCGCGGACGTCGTCGAATCGGAGATCCATCCCGGAGCGGAGTGCCGCTCCGATGATGAGCTGCTCGCGGATTTCCGCGAGCGGGCGGGGTCGGTCTATCACGCCTCCTGCACCTGCACGATGGGCCCGGATCCCCTCCGGGCAGTCGTCGACCACCGGCTGCGGGTACACGGCACGGCGGGACTGCGGATCGCGGATACGTCCGTGTTCCCGTCGCTGACCTCGGGCAACACGAATGCGCCGGTGATCATGGTCGCCGAGAAAGCCTGCGATCTGATCCTGGGACCCGGCTGACTGCTGCCGGGCGCTCGACGCCCGGCGGCGGGGCCCGGCGCAACGCGTAGAATGCGGCGCGGGGCGCAAGAGGGAATCCCGATGGGCGAGATTGTCAGTTTCCGTCAGATGAAGGACGGCACGCGCGAGGACTATCTGCTGCTCGCGCGCGAAGAGCAGGACTACGTGCGCGCCCTGCCCGACCGGCTGATTGCCGCGCTCGCCACTCTCGAGCACGCGCTGCAGGGATACCCCGTCAGCCGCTACGAGCACTCGCTGCAGGCAGCGACCCGCGCGTTGCGGGATGGTGCCGATGACGAACTCGTGGTGGCAGCGCTGCTCCACGATATTGGCGACGATCTGGCCCCGTGCAATCACGCCGAGGTGGCCGCCGCGGTGCTGCGACCCTACGTCCGGCCGGAAGTCACCTGGATCGTCGCGCAGCACGGCCTGTTCCAGGCCTACTACTACGCTCACCACTACGGTGGGAACCGCGATGGCCGCGACCGGCTGCGGGACCACCGGTGGTACGAGGCCTGCGCGGCGTTCTGCGAGCGCTGGGACCAGTCGTCCTTCGATCCCGACTACCCGAGCGAGCCGCTGGCACGCTTCGAGCCACTGTTGCGCGCGATCTTCAGCCGACCGCCTTACGACGCACGATTCGTCGGGCGCGACGCGACCTGAGCCACGGCTCAGCGGCCCGCGAGCTGCGCATCGAGCAACCGCTCGCGCTCGGCGCGCCGGACGAGATATCCCGCGAGCAGCACGCAGGCGCCGACCGCGCAGATGATCAGGCTCGCAAGCGCGTTGATATCCGGGCTGACCCCGAGCTTGACCTTCGAGTAGATCACCATCGGCAGCGTGCTCGAGCGCGGCCCCGAGACGAAGCTCGAGATCACCAGGTCATCGAGCGACAGCGTGAAGCTGAGCAGCCAGCTCGAGATCAGCGCCGGCGCGATGATCGGCAGGGTGATGTCGAGGAAGGCCGCGAGCGGGCTCGCGCCGAGATCCATGGCCGCTTCCTCGAGCGACCGGTCGGCCGTCTGCAGGCGCGACTGCACGGTGATCGTGACGTAGGCCGTGCAGAACGCCACGTGCGACAGGATGATCGTGGTCATGCCGCGGCTCGGCCAGCCGACCAGCTGCAGCATCGACACGAACAGCAGCAGCTGGGTGATTCCGGTGATGATCTCGGGCATCACGAGCGGCGCGTTGACCATCCCGGTCAGCAGCAGGCGCCCGCGGAACCGCCCGAATCGTACGAGCGCGATCGCGGCGAGCGTCCCGAGCGCCAGAGCGCCGGTGGACGCGGCGGCCGCGACCTCGAGCGACAGCGCCGCGGCCTTCAGTATCTGCGCGTTGTGCAGCAGCTCGCCGTACCAGGCGGTCGAGAACCCGCCCCAGACGCTCGCCATCGCCGAGGCGTTGAACGAGTAGCCGATCAGCACCACCATCGGCACGTACAGGAACGCAATCCCGAGGCACAGCACGGAGATCAGCAGCGGCGATGAGCGCCCCTCCATCGTCATTGCTCGAGCTCGCGCACGCGATAGTACTGGTTGATCGCGAGCGGTCCGGCCAACACCACCAGGAATGCGATCGACACGGCCGCCGCGACCGGCCAGTCGTGATTGGCGAAGAATTCGTCCCACAGGACGCGGCCGATCATCAGATTGTCCGGCCCGCCGAGCAGCGCCGGAATGACGTACTCGCCGATGGCCGGGATGAACACCAGCATGGAACCGGCGATCACACCCGGCATCGACAGCGGCAGCGTGACGTCCACAAAGGCCCGCCATGGCCGGCTGCCGAGGTCGGAGGCTGCCTCGAGCAGTGTGACGTCGAGCTTCTCGAGAGTCGCGTACAGCGGCAGAACCATGAACGGCAGGTACGAGTAGACGATGCCAAGGTAGACCGCGGCGGTCGTGCGCATGAGCTTCAGCGGGTGGTGGATCACGCCAAGCCACAGCAATGCCGTGTTCAGCAGGCCGTTGTCGCGAATGATGCCCTCGAGGGCGTAGACCCGCAGCAGGAATGACGTCCAAAATGGCAGGATGATGACCAGCATCAGGATGCCCTGCGTCGCCTTCGAGGCGCGCGCCATGGCGTAAGCCATCGGATAGCCGATCAGCAGGCACAGCAGCGTCGAGAAGAACGCCGTCTTGAGCGAGTACAGGTAGGAAACGACATACACTTCGTCGGTCAGCAGGTACTTGTAGTTGCTGACGCTCAGGCTCAGGTGCACGCGGTGATCGGCCGACACGTGCCAGCTGTCGGTGAATGGCGGGATCCTGAGCGCCGCCTCGGCAAAGCTGATCTTCAGGGCAAAGGCGAACGGGATGAGGAAGAACACCAGCAGGAACACGAGCGGTGGCAGGATGATCAGCAACCGCCCGTGGCGGTCGACAAGCCGGCCGAGCACGGAGCGCGGCCGCCGCGGGCTGTCGTCGCCCATCCGGCTCCGGGCCAGTCGCTGCCTCTCCCCCACCCGGTTATCTCCCTCGGCGCGCTGATGCTAGCGGCGCCCAGAGTCTGCCCGAGGGCCTCGCGCCGGGAAAGGGCGCAGCGCGCGAAGGCTCGCGGCCAATGACGCGCACGACCGGCACGCGGCCCCGCAGCACATCCGGCCAGACGCGCCCCCGAGCGTCGCGGGCCCGCCAGCGGCAGCGACTGATCGACGCCTGCATCTCGGCGCTGCACGTTCACGGCCCCTCCCACACGACCGTCGAGAAGGTCGTCGCAATCGCCCGGATGTCGCCGGGCATCGTGCGTTTCTACTTCGACTCCAAGGCGGCGATGCTGGTCGCCTCCCTCGAGTATCTGGCGGAGGAGTTCGACGATCGGCTGATCGTCCCGGTCGCGGAACTGAAAGCCACGCCGGTCGCGGCCCTGGAGCGCCTGGTCGACCTGTACCTGGGCCCCGAGATCGCGAGCGCCCGCAAGGTGTCCGTCTGGTACTCATTCTGGGGCGAGGCCAGCTCGCGCCAGGAGTACTACGACATCTGCGGCAAGCGGGACGCACGCTTCGAGGCGCTGGTTCGCGAGCTGATCGGGCGGTTGATCGCGGACACCGGGGCCCGCCACCTCGACGCCGACGCCATCGCGCTCGGCCTGATCGGCGCCCTCGAGATGCTGTGGCAGGGGTATGCGTTCCAGACCGAGTCTTCGATCGACCGCGCCGATGCCCGGCGACGCTGCATGGCCTACCTAAGGTCCGTGTTTCCCGCCCAGTTCGCGATGCCGGTCGACCGGCCATCGCCGCTCGAACTGCCGCCCGCCGCTTACGCGAGCGCGCCGCTCCTCGAGGCCGAGCGCAATGCCCTGTTCTTCGGCAGCTGGCAGTTCGTCGGCCTCGCCAGCGAACTCGTCTCGCCCGGTGACTACCTGACGCTGGACGTGCCCGGCACCCGCGCGCTCGTGCTACGCGAGCCGATGGGTGGGCTGCGCGCGCTCGAGAATACCTGCCCGCAGCGCCCGCATGCCCTGGCGATGCAGCGTTCGGGCCACCTGGACGGCCTCATTGCCTGCAGCGTGCACAACCTACGCTATGACCTTCATGGCGAGCCCCAGGGCGATACGCCGGGAGGGGCGCTGACCGGTCTTGAGCTCGCCGTCGTCGGCGGCTTCGTGTTCGTCCGGGCCGCGGTCGACGGACAGCACGCGCCGCCGGCGCCGGCGGCCGCGACCGCGACCGCGGCCACGGACCTGCGCCCGGCGGGGCCGCCGCGCGAGACTGAGGTCGCGGCCGACTGGAAGCTGCTCATCGAACAGTGGCTCGAGTGGCCCGGAGCGCAACCGAGTTCCGCCGCCGCGCCCGGCAGCGTCGAGTTCGCCGGCGACCTGCCGGCCACGGGCGCCTGGCGCGAGCAGCGCTACCGTGGTCTCGCGCGCCAGGCCGGGACCGCGCGCTGGCAGCGCAGCTTCATCGCGCCGAACCAGCTGATCGACGTGCGGCCGGGCGCGGTGCAGGTGCTGCAGGTGCTGCCGCTGGCTCCGGGCCGCTGCTGTCTGCGGTCATTCGACTACGCGCCGGCGCCCAGCGGCCGGCTCGACCGCGCCCTCGCCTGCCTCGCCGGGCGCCTCGCACGGCGGCGCCCCGCCGCGGATGCCGCGCTCGCGACCTCGGTCCAGAGGGGCCTCGAGTCCCCGGGACCGGTACGGGAGCCGGTGATCCGCGTGCCGGCCCCGCTGGCCGAATTTCGCAATATCATTGCGCGATTGCTACCGGGCGCGTTGCGCCACCCTGGAGACTCACGATGAACACCGCTCTCTCCGTCCGTGACTGGCACGCCCGGGCGGACCAGCTCAAGTACCCGACCGGCCATTTCATCGACGGCGAGCACGTTGCCGCCCACAGCGGGGAGCGGTTCACCGTCACGAACCCCGCCACCGGCGCGCCGCTGTGCGAAGCGGCCGCCGGTGGTCCCGAAGACATCAACCGTGCCGTCGCCTCCTGCCGCCGGACGTTTCGCGCCGGCGTGTGGCGGCGCATGGCGCCCCGCGAGCGCCTCGCGGTGCTGTCGCGGTTCGCCGCGCTCATCGAGACGAATGCGAACCGCTTCGCGCTGCTCGACACGCTCTGCATGGGTAAACCCGTCCGCGACATGCTCGCGAGCGATGTACCCGCGGCCGTGCAGACGTTCACGTATTTCGCCGAACTGTGCGACAAGATCGACGGCGCGGTCACCGCGACGGCAGCCGATGCATTCCACTACATCCTGCGCGAGCCACTCGGCGTCGTCGGCTGCATCGTGCCGTGGAACTACCCGCTGCTGATGGCCGCGTGGAAGGTCGCACCGGCGCTTGCCGCCGGCAACTCGGTGGTGTTGAAGCCCGCGGAGCAGTCGCCGCTGTCGGCGCTGCTGCTGGCGGAGCTGTTCATCGAGGCCGGTGGCCCGCCGGGAGTCTTCAATGTCGTCAATGGGCTGGGCGAGGCGGCGGGAGCCGCGCTCGCGCTGCACATGGATGTCGCCAAGATCGCGTTCACCGGATCCACCGAGGTCGGCAAGCTCATGCTCACCTACGCCGGCCAGTCAAACATGAAACGCGTGAGCCTCGAGTGCGGCGGCAAGTCGCCGCAGATCTTCCTGGCAGATCTGCAGGATATGGACCGGGCCGTGACCTACGCCATCAATGGCATCTTCGGCAACATGGGCGAGGTCTGCAATGCCGGGTCCCGGCTGCTGATCGACAAGCCGATCGCCGAAGCGTTCGTCGCCCGGTTCATCGAGCACGGCAAGACGGCGTACCGGCCCGGCGACCCGCTCGATCCCGACACCAACCTCGGGCCCCTTGTGACCGCCGAGCATCGGGCGCGGGTGCTCGATTACATTGGTCGCGGCAAGCGCGACGGTGCCCGTCTCGAGTTTGGTGGTGACACGCCGGCGCTGCCCGGAAGCTACGTCAACCCGACGCTGTTCTCGCGCGTCAACAACCGGATGACCATTGCGCGCGAGGAGATCTTCGGGCCGGTGGCTGCAGCGATCGAGGTCAACGGGCTCGAGGAGGCACTTGCGGTCGCCAACGACTCGATCTACGGCCTCGCCGCATCGATCTGGACGCGGGACCTGAACACCGCTCACAAAGCGGTCCGCGACCTCGAGGCCGGGGTGATCTGGGTCAACTGCTTCGACCACGGCGATATGACGCAGCCCTTCGGCGGCTACAAGCAGTCCGGGCAGGGCCGCGACAAGTGCCTCGAGAGCCTGCTGTCGTACACGCAGACGAAGTCGGCCTGGATACACTTGGGCTAGCGCGGTCGCGGCGCCGGTCCGCCGCCAGGGGTCAGGTGCGGGCGAGCTCCGCACGCAGCCATTCGTGCAGGCGGAACACGTCGTACTCCTCCGGCATCAGCATGCCGTGGGCGTGCGCCGCCGAGCGCAGCCCCCGCTGGTTGATCTCGCACACCGCCCCGTCCTCACTCATCACCGCGGCCGAGAATGCGCACGCCGCCTGAATGTCGACGCTCGGGTCGTTGAGCGTCTCGCGCGGGAACAGCCATTCAATGGTGAGTTCGGTCTCTTCGGGCCCGAGCGGCAGCAGCCGTGTCGAGCGCACGTGGTCGACATGCAGAACCAAGTAGTGCGACGGCAGGCTCGTCATGTAGTGATAGCCGACGCGGCGTTCCTCGGCCGAGAGCGCCGGGAACTCGTGCCCCAGTGAGCGTCCGTCCACCGACCAGGTCGCCGCCCCGGGGCGCAATCCGCCCTTGTAGGCAGGATCGGTGCTCGCCGCGTGCTCGCGCCACGCCGGGTCGTCACGTTCCTCCATGATGCCGCGACGGTAGATCGGGACTAGGCTGCTGAGCGAGTGGTGCACGGTCGGGCAGTGCAGGCACTCGTTGTAGTTCTCCCAGAAGATCTTCCAGTTGCAGCGGATCCGCTTTGTCAGCCGGTGGCCCACGACGAGCTCGGCCAGCGGCCAGTGGGCGAGCGCCTCGGTGTTGGCGTTGAAGTTGTCGCTGAGTCCGCGGCCTGCGTCACTTAAATTTACGTAGACGAACCCCTGCCATTCCTTAAGCGCAATTGCATACAGCGAGGTCTCGCCGATCGGGACGTGATGCGCTCGCCCGAACGACGGAATGCGCGTGAGCTCGCCGTTCAGCCGATAGCTCCACGCGTGGTACGGGCAGGTAATCGCCCTCCCCGGCAGCCGGCCTGCGGCGTCGGTGCACAGGATTGAGCCGCGATGGCGGCAGGTGTTGTAGAACGCCCGCAGCGCGCCCGCCTCGTCGCGCACGACGAGCACGGGCTGGGTGCCGATCGTGAAAGTGCGGTAGCTCGCCGGCTCCGGCAGCGTATCGGCGCGACACAGGTACACCCAGTTGCGATACCAGATGCGGTCGAGCTCGAGGGCGTACTGGGCCGGATCGTAGTACCAGCGGCTCGGCAAGCTGTGCTCGAGCTGCTTGAGCCCCGAGAACTCGCCGGCTGTCGGATCCGGCTTCGCGTCGGGGATCATGGCCGCAGGCCCGTTCCAGCGCTCAGGCGAAGCGCGCCGGCGCGGTCGGCAGGCGTACCTCCGGAATGGCCTCGCGCAGCAGGTCATGAAACTCGAGCATCCAGCGCTCGAGGGCCGACAGCGGGCCCGGAGTGTAGCTCGGCGATGCAAGGCCGCGCTGGACGCGCGCGCACAGCCATTTATCCTCGTTGTTGACCGACGTGTTGATCCGATTGCTGAGGGCGCGCAGCACGCGCATCTCGCGCCGCTCGTCCTGCAATCCGAAGATCGCGTAGCGGATCACGCACTTGCCGGGCCCGCGCGGCAGCACCTGGAAGAAGTCCATCAGCTCCGGATACACGTCGATCCCGAGATTCGGCAGCATGCTGTAGAAGCGCCAGCAGCGCCGGTTGGCCTCGGGGAGGTGCGTGACGGTCGGACCGACGAGCTTCTGGTACAGCCGCTCGCTCCAGCGCGAGGAGGGCTGCTCGCGCAGCCAGCTCGTGCCGCGCGCGATTCCTTTGGCGCCCTTCTGGTCCTCGTAGTCGGGCGTGAACATCCGGTTGAGCCCCGGGTGGCCGACCGGCACGTGGTACGACTCGAGGTAGTTGTCCATCGCCACCTTCCAGTCGACGTCCCACTCCTCGTACGACACCGGCACGAGGGGCACCATCTCCTCAAGCCGATACGGCTCGAGCTCGCCGAGAAACGGCGCGAAGCGCTCCTTGAGCGGCGGCGGCGGGTCGGCGGCGAGGCACACGAACACGAAGCCGAGCACGACCTCGACGTGCACGGACTTGAGTCCGTGCTCGGCCCGGTCGAGCCCCGGGAAGCCTTCTTTGCCGGGGACGCCCACCAGCGCCCCCGCGTAGTTGTACGACCAGCCGTGGTACGGGCACACGATGACGCCCGGACAATGCCCGGCATCGTCCAGGAGCCGCGCGCCCCGGTGCCGGCAGACGTTGTGATAGCCCCGCACCCGACCGTCGCGGTCGCGCAGGACGACGATGCTGTCCCGACCGAGGTCGAGCGTTGTGAAATCGCCCGGCCGCTTAACCTGGCTGATGTGGCAGGCGATTTGCCAGCTCGGCCGCAGGATCCGCTCGAGCTCGAGCCGGGTCATGTCGGGATGGTTGTAGATCCACGCCGGGAGCGCGCGCGGACCGGCCGCAGCTTGGGTGCGATCCGCCTGAGCTGCTGCGGAAGTGACCACGCTGGTGCCCCCGAGGCTGGTTATACGTGCGTTCAATGTACGCCCCTCCCGTGGCCTTGGGCAAGCACTGGGGCGCGTGAGCAGTCTGCTGGGGCTAGATCATATATATTTATATAAATCAATTACATATATTAATATCAGTAGCACCATCCACACGTCTGGCGCTTAAGCCCCGGATGCTGCACCGCGATCCACAGAAATGTTATATGACCATATAGAATTTCGTGGACGCGCGTACCGGCCAATGCTAGCGTTTCGGGCACGCATATCGCCTCACCGGGGAGAGACGGCCATGGCGCGCACACTGACCAAGAGCAACGAACAGTGGCGGCGCGCGGTCACGCGGCTGCCGCTCGGCGTTGCGTCGAACTTCCGCTACTGGGGAGCGGAACGGACGATCTACGTCAAGCACGGCCGCGGCGCGCGGATCACCGACATCGACGACAACGTCTACGTCGACTACCGGCTCGGCTACGGCCCCGCGATCCTCGGCTACGCGGACCCCAGGGTCGATGCGGCAGCGCGCGCCGGCATGGAGGTCGGGGGAGTGTTTGCGCTCTCGACCGAGCGCGAGTTCCGGGTCGCCGAGCGAATCTCCAAGATGGTGCCGGCCGCCGAGCTCGTGCGGTTCTCCAATTCCGGAACCGAAGCGGTCATGGCGGGCTTAAGGCTCGCCCGCGCCTACACGGGGCGCGATGACTACATCATGCTGGAAGGCAGCTACCACGGCCTGTTCGATGCGGCGATGTGGTACACGCCGATGGAGAAATGGGGCCAGGTCGGCGAGCCGGAGGTGCAGCCGTACAGCCAGGGCATCCCGCTCGGCGCGCGCGGATTCGCGCACTTCGTCCAGGCGAATGATGCCAACCAGCTGGAGGAGACGTTCAAGCGTCAGGCCGGCAAGGTCGCGTGCATGCTGCTCGAGCCCATCATGGGGAACTGCCTCGGGATTGCGGCCGAGCCCGACTACCTGCGGGCGGCACGCGCGCTGTGCGACAAGTACGGGGCCGTGCTGCTGATCGACGAGGTCAAGACGGGTTTTCGCGTCGCGCGCGGCGGCGTGCAGGAGCTCTGCGGCATCAAGGCCGACCTGTGCACGTTCGCCAAGGCGGTGGCCAACGGCTACCCGATCTCGATCCTGGCCGGCCGCGAGGACATCATGCGCAAGCTAGGCCAGGGGGTCGCCCACGGCGGCACGTACACCGCGCATTCGGTGTCGCTGGCCGCCGCCGAGGCCTGCCTCGAGATCCTCGACGAGACCGACGCGCTCGAGAAGATCGCCGCCTACGGCACGCGGCTCCGCAAGGGCATGACCGCGGTGCTGAACGCCCGGGGGATCCCGCACAGCTTCGTCGGCCATCCGTCGATGAGCGGGCTGTACTTCGCCGCCGACCCGCCGCGCAATTACCGCGCCTGGAAGAGCAGCGACTACGCGTTCTACGACGCGATGGCGCAGGTCCTGCACGATGAGGGCGTGCTGTGCGAGCCCGACTCGCGCGAGCCGTGGTTCGTCTCGGCGGCGCACGACGACTCGTGCCTCGCCGACACGCTGCGCGGCTTCGAGATCGCGGTCGACGCAACACTGCGCTCGCGGATCGCCGAGAAGGTCCCGGCCTGACCGGCCGGCGGTGCGGCGCATATGGCGGCGGTCAGAAGCCCTCGCGGCCGGAGGCATGATGTCATCGTGATCGGCGCCGGCCACAACGGGCTGGTCGCCGCGTGCTATCTCTCCCGTGCCGGCCTCGATGTGCTGGTGCTCGAGCGCAACGAGTACATCGGCGGCGCGGCCGTGAGCCGGCGCCTGTACGGCGATTTCACGTACTCGAACTGCTCCTACGTCTGCAGCCTGCTGCGGCCCGAGATCATGCGCGGCCTCGAGCTGCCCCGCCACGGCCTGCAGATCATCCCCTATGAGGGCGGCTGCACCTTGATGCGCGACGGCGGCCACCTCGCGCTGTACGACAACCACGATGCGCTGCGCCGCGAGATCTGCCGGCACTCCAAGCGCGACGCCGAGGCCTACGAGCGGTTCTCGACCGACGTGATCCGCCAGTGCAAGTTCATCAAGCCGCTGCTGATGCGCGAGCCGCCCGACCCGACCTCCTTCCGGCCGCGCGACCTGATGGAACTGCTGTACCTCGGGCAGCGCCTGAATGCGACCGGCGAGGACCGGATGTACGACACGCTGCGCTTCTGGACGATGAGCGCGGCGGACTTTCTCGACGAGTACTTCGAGAGTGAAATCGTCAAGGCGCACTTCGCGGGCAGCTCGATCATCGGCACCGCGCTCGGGCCCCGCTCGCCGGGCACCGCCTACGTGCTGCTGCACCACTACATGGGTGACATCGACGACACGGTCGGCGCCTGGGGCTTCGCGCGCGGTGGCATGGGCGCGGTGACCCAGGCACTCAGCGCCTCGCTGCAGGCGAGCGGCGGCTGCATCCGGGCCGCGGCGCCGGTCGAGCGGATCTTGGTCAAGCACGGCCGGGCCCGAGGTGTCGCGCTTGCGAGCGGGGAGGAGATCACGGCCTCGACGGTCGTCTCGAACATGGACGTGAAACGCACGTTCCTCGACACGGTCGAGCCCGAGCATCTGCCCGCGGAGTTCCTGACGGCCGTGCGCCGCTTCAAGATCCGCGGCTCGTCGGGCAAGCTCAACATCGCGCTCGACGGCCTGCCGCGCTTTCCGGCGATCCCCGAGGGTGCGCCCTGCATCCGCGGCGATCTGCACCTGACCGATACGGTCGAGATGATGGAGCGCGCTTACGACGACTGGAAGCAGGGGCGCTGGTCGGCGGCTCCGTATGTCGACATGCTGATACCCTCGCAGATCGACCCGACGATGGCGCCCGAGGGCGAGCACTATATGTCGGTGTTCGTGCAGTACTGCCCGTACGCGCTCGCCGACGGCCCCTGGACCGAGGCGAAACGCACGGCCTTCGGCGCGACCGTCATCGATGCGATCGCCCGGCAGAGCCCGGATTTCAAGAGCCTGATCTTGCACGCCGAGATCCGTACCCCGTGGGACATCGAGAACGAGGTGGGGCTCACCGAAGGCAACATCTTCCAGGGTGAGCTGACGATGGACCAGCTGCTGTTCAACCGGCCGGTGCCCGGCTACGCGCAGTACAGCACGCCCCTCGCCGGGCTGTACCTGTCCGGGTCGACGACCCACCCGGGCGGCGGCGTGATGGGAGCGCCCGGCGCCAACGCCGCGCGGCGGATCCTGCGCGATCTCGGACGCGCGGCGTGAGCGACGCGGGATCGTCCGCCGCGACGCGCCGCCTCGACTGCATCGTCATCGGCGGTGGCCATAACGGTCTCGTCTGCGCGACCTACCTCGCGCGCGCCGGGCGCTCGGTGCTGGTGCTCGAGGCCGCCGGACGCGTCGGCGGCGCGGCCGTCACGCGCGAGTTCGCGCCGGGCTATCGCGTCTCCGCCGGTGCGCACCTGCTGCACCTGATGCCACGGGCGCTGATGGACGAGCTGGGCCTCGCGGGCCAGGGCTTCACCTACGCCGGACGCGACCTGCCGACGACCGCGATCGCGGCGGGCCTCGCGCCGCTGCCGATCGGCGCTCCCGGCCAGGCGGCCCTGCAGGCCGTATCTCCCCGGGACGCTGCTGCCTACCCCGCATTCAGCGCGCGCCTTAGGCGCTTCGCCGTGGCCCTCTACCCGCTGCTCGACTCGATTCCGCCGCGGCTCGGGTCGGACGCCTGGACCGACCGGATCGCGTTGCTCAAGCTCGGCTGGCGGATCCGTACGCTCGGCCGGCGCGAGATGCGCGAGTTGCTGCGGATCATCGGCATGAACGCCTACGACCTGATTGCCGACGAGCTCGAGACGCCGCGGCTGCAGGGCGCGCTTGGCTTCGATGCGGTGCTCGGCACAAACTTCGGCCCCCGGGCGCCGGGAACGGTGCTGACGCTGCTCACCCGTCTGGCCGCCGAATCCGCCGCCGGTTCCTCGCCGCTCGCTCAGCCGCGAGGCGGCCTCGGGGCGCTCAGCGAGGCGCTTGCGAAAGCCGCCGTCGCGGCCGGCGCGACGGTCCGAACCGGTACTCGCGTCGCCCGCATCCGCGTCCAGGCCGATCGCGCCGTCGGCGTCGTGCTCGACTCAGGGGAGTCGATCGATGCCGGGACGGTGATCTCGAATGCGGATGCGAAGTCGACGTTTTTCAAGCTGCTCGGGACCCGCCACCTGGACACAGGCTTCGTCCGCAAGGTCGACCATCTGCGAAGCCGCGGGCTCGCCGCGAAGCTGCACCTCGCGCTCGATCGGCTGCCATCCTTCCCCGGCCTGCCTATCGCCGCGCTCGGCGGGCGCCTGCTGATCGCGCCCTCACTCGACTACATCGAGCGGGCCTGGGATCACTCGAAGTATGGCGAGTGCTCGAGCGCGCCGACTCTCGAGATCACCCTCCCGACGGTCAACGACCCGTCGCTGGCCCCGGCCGGACGCCACGTGCTGTCGGCGATCGTGCAATACGTCCCGTACCAGCCGGCCGCCGGGTGGGCGGCCGAGCGAGCGCGCTACACCGATGTGGTCCTTGCGACCCTCGAGGCGCACGCGCCGGGCCTGAGGTCGACCGTGACCGCCACCGAGTTCCTGACGCCGGCGGATCTGGAACGGGAGTTCGGCATGAGCGGCGGCCACTGGCACCACGGTGACCTGGCGTTCGACCAGTTCTACATGGTCCGGCCGGTGCCGGGCGCGGCCCAGTACCGGACCCCGGTCACGGGGCTCTACCTGTGCGGTGCCAGCTGTCACCCGGGCGGCGGCGTCATGGGCCTCGCCGGGCGCAACGCCGCGCGCGCAGTGCTGCGGAAGGCCGCCTGACATGCCACCGAACGTGTCTCCCCCGCCGCACTTCAGAAAGCCGCTGCTCGAGACCCCGTTCCACGCGCGCGCCCGCGAGCTCGCGCAGACCGATCACTTCCTGCCGTGGGCCGGCTACACGACGGTCGAGGTGTTCACGTCGGTGGAGCAGGAGTACTTCGCGATCAGGAACGCGACGACGCTCTATGACCTGACGCCGATGGTCAAGTACCGGATCGCAGGGCCCGATGCCGTCGATTACCTCAATCGCCTCGTGACGCGTGACATCCGCAAGCTCAAGCCGGGCCGCGTCAGCTACGTCGTCTGGTGCAACGATCGCGGCCATCTCATCGACGATGGCACGGTGTTCCGGCTCGGCGCCGAGGAGTTTCGGCTGTGCACCGCAGAGCGGCAGCTCGACTGGCTGCTCGATTCCTCGCTCGGCTTTGACGTCGAGATCGAGGAGGTCACGACCGAGATCGCGGCGCTCGCGGTACAAGGACCCACGTCGTGCTTCGTGCTCAAGCGCTTCGGACTCGCCGGCGTCGAGCGGCTCAAGGTCTTCGAGATCGGCGAGTACACGGCCGGGGGACGGCCGATCATGGTGTCGCGCACCGGCTTTACCGGCGATTTGGGCTATGAGCTCTGGATGCGACCCGGGGATGCGGGTTCCGTCTGGGACGACCTGATGGCGGCCGGCAAGACCCGCGGCATCCGGGCGATCGGTTCCCAGGCGCTCAACATGGCGCGCATCGAGGCGGGTTTTCTGCTGCCGAACGTCGACTTCGTCAACGCCGAGCACACGGTTCGCGTGGGCCGTGCCCGGTCGCCGCTCGAGCTCGGGCTCGGCTGGCTCGTCGAGTTTGACAAGCCCCATTTCAATGGCCGGCGCGCGCTGCTCGAGGAGCGCCGGCGCGGTCTCAAGCGCCTGCTGGTCGGCCTCGACGTCAGCGGCAACAAGCCCGCCCACAACGCGCTGCTATATGCCGAGCAGGCCGGCCGGCGGGAGGTCGGCAGCGTCACCTCGGCCCTCTGGTCGCCGACCTGCAAGCGCAACATCGCCCTCGCGCTCATCGAAGCCCCACACTACGCCCCCGGCACCACGCTGTGGGCCGACATCTACCTCAACCGCGAACTCGTGTGGGAGCGGCGCATGGCGCGCTCGACCGTGGTCGACCGGCCGTTCTTTGCGCCCGACCGGCGACGTGCGACGCCGCCGGCCGACCGCTGAGCACCGGGTGTGACGCCGCGCCTTAGGTCGGTTACGCTGAGGGTCGCGCTGCGGCACGAGCCGCGGCCGAGGGGAGCGGGCGAGTGATTGCATCGCAACGACCGTCAACGATCGACCGGCCGTGGCTCAACCCGGCCGCGAAGCCCCAGATCGTGCTGCAGGGCGTCGGCAAGACCTACGGCGCGTTTGCCGCCGTCGACAACGTCAGCCTGTCGATCTACAAGGGCGAGATGTTCGCGCTGGTCGGAGCGTCGGGCTGCGGCAAGACGACGCTGCTGCGGATGCTCGCGGGGTTCGTCGCGCCGACGTCGGGGCGGATCACGATCGACGACGTCGATATGACCGACGTGCCGCCGTACGACCGGCCGGTCAACATGATGTTCCAGTCGTACGCGCTCTTTCCACACATGACCGTCGACGACAACGTCGGCTACGGGCTCAGGCGTCTCGATCTGGATGCGCCGACGAGGCGCAAGCGTGTGGACGAGGCGCTCGAGATGGTGCAGCTCGGCGGGCTCGGTAAGCGCAAGCCGCACCAGCTATCGGGCGGCCAGCGCCAGCGCGTGGCGCTCGCGCGCGCGCTGATCCGCCGTCCCAAGGTCCTGCTGCTCGACGAGCCGCTGAGCGCACTCGACAAGAAGCTCCGCGAGAGCACGCAGTTCGAGCTGATGGACCTGCAGTACGAGGTCGGAATTACCTTCATCGTCGTCACCCACGACCAGGACGAGGCGATGGCGCTCGCGAGCCGCATTGCGGTCATGGACCGCGGAGCGGTTGTGCAGATCGGAACACCGGCCGAGGTGTACGAGTTTCCGCAGACCCGCTTCGTCGCCGACTTCTTCGGCACGGCGAACCTGCTCGAAGGAACGGTTGCGGCCTGCGGGCCGGGCCTGATCACCGTGCACAGCCCAGAGCTCGGCTGCGACCTGCTGGTCGATGACGTCGGCCGCTTCGACGTCGGCCAGCGCGTCTGCGTCGCGCTGCGGCCCGAGAAGGTTCGCCTCAGCAAGGAGCCGCCCGCGGGGGCGAGGGTCAATCAGCTCAAAGGCGTGGTGTGGGAGCTCGGCTACCTGGGCAACCGCTCGACCTATCAGATCAAGACCGCGAGCGGCAAAGTCGTGACCGCATTTGCGCAGAACGACCGCCGCACGCTCGAGTGGCGAATCGACTGGAGCGACGAGGTGTATGTCAGCTGGGAGGCCAACGCCGCCGTCCTGCTGCACTCTTGAGGGAACGAAGCGCGCTGGCCGTTGCCGCCGCCCTGACGCAGCGGTACCGATTTCACGAGTCGCTTGCCTGGGGGATCAACGACATGTCCACCGAGTATCAGATCCGACCGATCACTGCGCGTCTCGCGCTCGCGAGCGCCGTCGCGGGCGTTCTCGCCGGTGCCACGGCGCTGGCCGCGGATGAGAGCAGCGGCTTGCTTCAGGAAATCGTCGTGACCGCGACGCGCCACGAGGAGTCACTGAGCAAGGTGCCGATCAGCGTCACCGCCATCAGCGAGGAGACGATCGACCAGAAGGGCATCAAGGATTTCCAGGACATCGTTCGCTTCACGCCGGGCGTGGCGATCGACACCTCCGGGACCAACGCCATCTCGATCCGCGGCATCTCCTCCTCAGGAGGTGCCGGCACGACCGGCATCTACATCGACGACACGCCCATCCAGATGCGTGCGCTCGGGTTCAACCCGGACGACACGCTGCCGAAGACCTTTGACCTCGAGCGCGTAGAGATCCTGCGCGGCCCGCAGGGCACGCTGTTCGGGTCGGGTTCGGAGGGCGGGACCGTCCGCTACATCATGGCGCAGCCCAGCGTCACCAAGGACTCCACCTACGTGCGCAGCGAGCTGTCGTTCACCGATGGGGGCCAGCCCAGCGGCGAGATCGGCGTCGCGCACGGCGGGCCGATCATCCCGGACGTGCTCGGCTATCGCGCGAGCGTCTGGTACCGCTACGACGGCGGCTGGATCAACCGCGTGGATCCGACGACCGGCGCGGTCGTCGATAAGGACTCGAACCACGCGAACACCCTGGCCGCGCGCCTCGCGTTCCTGATCCAGCCGTCCGACGGCCTCCAGATCACACCGAGCGTCATGTATCAGAATGCGCGTAAGCACGACGAGAGCGACTTTTGGCCCGCCTACTCCAATCCCAGTTCCGGCCAGTTCAACAATGCGACGCCGGAACGTTTGCCCGTGCCCGACGAGTACTACCTGCCGGCGATCAAGATCGACGCGGACCTCGGCAAGACGAAATTTATCTCGAACACCTCCTACTACCACCGCGACGAGCAGACGGCGTACCAGGGCACCGTCTACGACCTCGCGTACTACCAGAGCCAGAGCTGGGCGATCGGCTCGTGCGGGTCGGCCTCGACAACGCCCGTACCGCCCTGCTCGTGGTACCCGCTGATCAACGCTAGCGGCATCCATCTGCCGCCGGGCTTTACGAACGAACAGACGCCGAACACGATCAGCAACCAGCAGGCGACCTGGGCGCAGGAGGTCCGCTGGCAATCGAACGATCCGTCGAGCAAGTGGACCTGGACGGTGGGCGCGTTCTGGTCCGGTTCGCGGGAGACCAGCATCGAGAACCTCGAGGACACGCAGATTGCCCCGTTCTGGAACGCCCTGTTCGGCATCGACCCAGGCACGTGGTTCTATCTCCCGCCCGCGACCTACGGCGCCTACTACTCGTGCAACGGGTTGGGTACCAATGGTCTGGCGGCTCCTCCGCAGACCATTCCGAACTGCAGCATCTACTACAATCGCAATGTCGCCCACGACCGCCAGCTCGCCGGATTTGGCGAGGCGAGCTACAACCTGACCGACCGTCTGAAGCTGACTGCGGGCGCACGGTTCGCGAAGACGTCATTCGCGCTGTCGCACTACGCGGACGGTCTGGAAAACTACGGGCCGGACTATGAGACTGCCTCGCAGAGCGAGAACTCGTTCACGCCGAAACTCGGCCTGTCGTTCCAGGCCGATCCCAATGATCTCTATTACACGACCTACGCCAAGGGCTTCCGCCCGGGCGGCGGCAATGCGCCGCTACCGGGCTACTGCAACGGGCAGGGTGGGCTCGACCAGACCGGCTATCCGAACGGGGCGCCGCTGACCTACAACTCGGACACGACGCAGAGCTTCGAGGTCGGGTCCAAGAACAACGTCGGCGGCCGCTTCAAGATCGCGACCAGCGTCTACTACATCAAGTGGAACAACATCCAGCAGAACGTGTACGTGGCGTACAACTGCGGGCTGCAGTTCACCGACAACCTCGGCACGGCGGTCGCGAAAGGCTTCGACGTGCAGCTGGAGGCGGCCCTAGGCGCGGGCTTCTCGGTCGACGCCGCGTTCGGCTATACCGACGCCCGCTACAGCGAGTCCACGGCGCCGCCCAAGCCGCTGCTGGTCTCCTCAGGCGATGCGATCTCGGGCGAGGCCGCAATCGACGACGGTCCGGGCACGAATCCACCGTGGACGCTCGCCCTCGGCGCACAGTACAACTTCACGGCAGCTGGACGCGACGCGTTTTTACGCCTCGACTGGGAATACGCGGCCCGCAATCACTGGCCTTCGGCATTACAGGATCCGGCCAGCGTGCAGTACGATCCATTCACCTACACGCTGTCGTCGACCTCATTCGCGTCCGCCCGCGGCGGCGTCACGCTCGGCAACTGGCAGGTCGCGCTGTTCGTCGACAACCTGCTCAACTCGCACACGGTCACGAACTACCAGCTGGCGCAAACCGACGCGAACGTTCCGGGCTACACGAATGCGACCGCGACCTCGCTCGAATCGGTACAGCAGAACGCCTATACATGGCGGCCGCGCACGATTGGCCTCACGGCAGCGTTCCGCAACTGACGCGCCCCGCGCTCCACTGAGCCGGCGGTTACCGGGGCGCAGCCAAGGGGTCAGTGTGCGGCACAGCGTCCGTGGCCCGAGCGTGGCGGCTGCGCACGCCGACGCCGTCCGGCCATCTCCGGGCTCGAGGGTATAGTCCTCAGGGTCTCGCGGATCCGCGAACGGTGAACGAGGTGCACGCGGTGCGGACGCTTCGGATTGGACTCTGGCTCATGATGCTGGGCGCGGCCCTGTCCGCCGGCGCCGCGACCGAGACCGAACACCCGGCACCGGCCGACCTCGTCATCACCGATGCGCGGATCTACACCGCCGACCCTGCGCGCTCGATGGCCCAGGCGTTCGCCGTGCGTGATGGCCGGATCGTGTTCGTCGGCGATGCCCGCCACGCGCAGGCGTTCATCGGGACCGCCACCCGGGCCAAGCGCCTGGCCGGCCGGCTGGTGCTGCCCGGGCTCGTCGATTCCCATATCCATCCGACCGATATCGTCGAACGCGACGTCTGCGATCTCAACAGCCGGACCGTCCAGCTGCGCGAGTTGGCGGAGTTCGTGCGGGGCTGCATCGAGCGCTATCATGTCCCTCCCGGCCAGTGGGTCAGCGTACGCCAGTGGAATTACGGTAACGGCAACCAGCCCGACCCGCAGCACCCGACGCTGCGCGCGACATTGGATGCCGCCTCGACGGTGCACCCGATCCACCTGCTCGGCGACGATGGTCATCACGGCGCGTTCAACAGCCGGGCGCTCGCGGGCGCCCGCAACGGCGCCGGCCAGGTCGTCGGCCTGTCGCGCGCGACGCTGGCGACAGATTTCGCGGACGCCCGGGTGCTGGCCGGCGTTGATGCCTACGGCGAGCCGGACGGGGCGGTCAACGAGGAGCTCCAGTACGCGATCGACGGCCCCGACGATTTCGCCTCGGAGGTCGAGGACCTCGCGGCGCTGCTCAGGGCGCCCGAGCGCATGACGGAGCAGCTGAACCGCGCCGGAATCACGGCCGTGCTGGATGCGTTCGTGCCGCCGAGCAACCTAGCCGTCTACGACGCGCTCGAAAAATCCGGCCGGCTGACCGTGCGCGCGTGCCTCGCCCAGTACTACGATCCGCAGCGGTTCCGGGCGGCGGACGGATCAGTCGACTATCGCCGGATGCTGGCGCTGGCCGAGTCGGTTCGCGCCAAGTACGCCGGCAACCCTCGACTTCGCGCCGACGTCGTGAAGCTCTTCGCCGACGGCGTGATCGAAGGCAATCCCTACGCCTCGCCGCCGACGCTGCCCAACGGTGCCGTGCTCAGACCGTACCTGCAGCCGCGCTTCGGCCGCGATGCCACCGGCCGCGCGACCGTCGAAGGCTATGTCGACACGGACTCACCGGCCTGCGCGGCTGTGCGCGAGAACCCCACCGCCTATACCTCGGCCGCGGCGATCGATGAATTCGAGCACGCTCACGGCCATCATCCTGCCCAGTGCACGGTGTCAGACGGCGTGCTCGCGTACTCGCGCGAGGTGATTCTCGACTTCGTCAGACAGTTTCACCGCGACGGCTTCGCGCTGCACATTCACGTGATCGGCGATCGGGCGGCACGCACGGCGATCGATGCGCTCGAGGCGGCCCGGGCCGAGGGCGGCCCTGATCTCGGCCGCGACGGTCTCGCGCACCTGGAACTCGCGCATCCGGACGACGTCGCTCGCATCGGCCGCGACCGCCTGTACGTCGCTTTCACCTATTCCTGGGCGTACATAGAGCCGGAGTACGACCTGACGGCAGTGCCGTTCATCGATCGGGTTGCCGGCAACAGCGCCACATCGCTGCACCCGCCCGACAGCTATTACTATCGCAACGCCTATCCGGTGCGCGGCGTCCGCGATGCCGGGGGGCTTCTGGTCGGTGGCTCCGACGCACCGGTCGCAAGCTACGACCCGCGGCCGTTCGTCAACATGGCGAAAGCCGTCACCCGCCGGCTTGACGATCTGCCGCCGCTCAACCCGGCGCAGACCATTCCGATCCGCGACGCCCTCGATTCCTACACGATCAGCGGCGCGCGCTTCCTCGGCTGGGAAGCCGAGGCCGGCTCGCTGGAGCCCGGCAAGTCGGCCGACTTCGTAATCCTCGACCGCGACATACTCGCGCTCGCCGACGACGGGCACCCCGAGCGCATCGAAGGCACGCGTGTCCTCGAGACCTGGTTCATGGGCCGGCGCGTGTACGCTGCGCCGGGACGCTCGGCACCCCGATCGCGGCCCGCCGTGCCTCACGCACGGTGAGGCGCGCGGCCGGGGCCGTTCGACACGCGCGGGGCCGTCGCGATCCCGTGTGACGCTTGAAGCTTCATGCGGTGCGGCGGCGGCGCGCCCCGACGCTCAGCCGGACCGTCCAAGACCTGCCGCGAAGCGGCGGATTCGGCGGGCGGCCTCGGCGAGGGTAGTCTCGTTGGTCACGAAGCAGACTCGGACGAAGCCCTCCGTTTCGCTGCCGCAGGCGGCACCGTCGAGCACCGACACGCGCTCGGACTCGTACAGACGATTTGCGAACTCCGTGCCGGACAGTCCGGTCTCCCGCACGTCGAGCAGCATGAACATGCCGGCATCCGGCCGGTGGACGCGCACGGCGCTGAGTCCTTGTAACGCCGCATAGAAGGTGTCGCGGCGCGCGCGGCAGAGCGTCCGGACGCTCGCCTCCGCTTCCGTGCGCATCCCGAGGGCCGTCAAGGCGGCATCCTGGATGAAGCCGGGGAGTCCATAGGTCATGCACTGCGCCACGAGATCGGCGTGCTGAATGAACGCCGTGGGCCCAACGATCCAGCCGCAGCGCCAGCCGGTCATGGCGTGCGTCTTTGACAAGCTCGACACGGTCAGGCACTGCTCCGGCAGCCGCGCGCCGAGACTAGGCACGCGGCCGCCCTCGGCGGTACCCGCATAGACCTCATCCGACACGACCCACAGTCCATGCTGCTCGGCCAGGCGGGCGATGCCCTCGACCTCGGAATCGGTCAGCACGACGCCGCTCGGATTGCCCGGCGTCGCGACGAAGATTGCGCGCGTCCGCGGCGTGATCGCGGCCGCGAGCGTCGCGAGGTCCGGATGAAAGTCGCGCCTCGCCGGGGCCGGTACGCGCACGAGCGCGGCGCCCGATACCTGAATGGTCGCCGGGTAGGTCGCGTACATGGGGTCGAGCGTAATCACCTCATCGCCCGGCGCCGCGACCAGGAGCGAGGACACGAACAGGCCATTCTGGGCGCCGTTCACGAAGATCACCTGGTCGGCCGTCACGCGCTGTCCCGTCCGCTCGGTGTGGGCTGCCGCGATGGCCGCCCGGAGCGGCGCGCGTCCGCTGCTCTCGGTGTAGTGCGTGTCGCGGGCGCGCAGGCGCTCGATCGCCTTGTCGACCACGGGAGCGGGCGTATCGAGATCCGGATCGCCGACGCTGAGCACGATCACATCCTCGCCCGCCGCATGTGCGGCGCGCGCGCGCCAGTGCAGGGCCCACGGGTCCGGCCCGTCGTGCTCGATCCGCCCGGCGAGCGGCGAGAACTCCGGGCTCACTCGAACGCCCCGGCCCGGACCTCGAGCAGCACGACCTGCCGGCGCATGCCGAAGTCCTTGAGCGCCCGCTCGAGCGCCGCGGGGTCCTCGATGACCCGGTGCGCGTAACCGTAGGCACGCGCCAGCGGCGCGAACTCGGGCGGTCGCACGTCGACGCCTTCCGGTGCAATGCCGGCGGCGATCATCGCGCTCTTGATCTCGCCGAAACCCCGGTTGTTCCAGACCACGATCGCCGTCCAGGCGCCGACATCGCCCGGCACAGCGAGCTCGCCGAGCGAGAACTGCAGGCCTCCGTCGCCCACCAGGCACACGATCGGCCGGTCGGGGGCGGCGAGGCTGGCGCCGGTCGAGGCCGGCAGTGCAAACCCAAGCGTGCCGTAGCCGGTTGCGGAGTTGAACCAGGACCCGGGCGTTGCCGCCGCAAATCCCAGATTCCCCGCGTACACGAGCTGGGTCGAGTCGCCGACCAGGACGGCCGCCGGAAGCGCATCGCGGATCCTATCGAGGAGCGCCACGTGTCGCTGCATCACGGGCGACAGCGCCGCCAGCGCCTGCTCACGCGCGCTGGCCGCCGCCGCGGCCCCGGCTCCGGGCCGTTGCGCGCCGAGGTTGCGCGCAAGCAGCGCCCGCAGAGTCGCGCCCGCCTCGCCGCACAGTGGAATCGCCGGGAGCGCGTTGCGCGTGAGCTGCCCGGCATCGATGTCGAGGCGGATGAGTCCCGGCGGAGCCGGGAAGTCGCTGACGGAGTACATGTCGTAGTCGGTCGGACCGAGCTCCGTGCCGACCGCGAGCACGACGTCGGCCGCGGCGATCAGCGCCCGCACGGGAGCGAGCGAGGGGCTCATCGGCACGGCGAGTGGATGGCCGGGCGGCAGCAGGCCGCGGGCGTTCGCCGTCATCACGAGCGGCGCGCCGAGGTGCTCGACGAGCCGCCGTGCTTCCACCGCCGCCCGGATGGCCCCGCCCCCGGCGAGCACGACCGGGTGCTTCGCGGAGCGGAGCCTGTCCGCCACGGCGTCGAGCGCGGTCGCGGGCGGGACCGGCGCCGGCGGGCCCGACGCCGGCAGCTCAAGTCCCGTGGCATCGGCGGCCAGCACATCGAGCGGAATTTCGATGTACACCGGGCGCGGGCGGGCCGAGGCGAACATCGAAAAGGCACGGCCGAGCGCGTCGGGCAGCTGGCCGGGCTCCGCGATCGCGAAGCTCGCCGCGGCGACCCCGCTCGCGAGGGCCCGCTGGTCCGGCAGCTCGTGCAGGAAGCCCCGGCCGCTTCCGGCCTCGCCGCGGCGGTTCTGGCTCGAGATGACGAGTAGCGGGATCGAATCCCCGTACGCCTGCCCCATCGCGGTCGTGATGTTGGTGAGCCCGGGGCCGGTGATCGTGAAGCACACGCCCGGCCGGCCGGACAGACGCGCGTAGCCGTCGGCCATGAATCCGAGACCCTGCTCGTGGCGGCCCGTGACATGGCGGATCGGCCCGCCGGCGAGGCCGCGATAGAGCTCGAGGTTGTGCACGCCCGGGATGCCGAATACATGGCGGACGCCCTGGGCGGCGAGCGCCTCGATCAGGTAAAGCCCGAGCTTTTTCATGGCCACCCCCCTGTCGCGCCAGTATCCCAGAAACCCCGCCCGGAGGCTGCGGTGGCGAAGCCGCGGCCGGTGGTGTAAATATTATGGACGCGATAATATGATGAATCGACCCTGCCGGGGGGAACGGCTATGAATTCCGACGTGATGATCACCTGCGCGATCACGGGCGACGACACCAAGGTGACCAAGAGCCCGCATTGCCCGGTCACGCCGGCGCAGATCGCCGCCTCGGCCGTCGAAGCCGCAACGGCGGGCGCCGCTATCGTGCACATCCACGTCCGCGAGCCAGACACGGGCGCCTTCAGCATGGCGACCCGGCACTATCGCGAGGTCGTCAGGCTCATCCGCGAGAGCCGGGTCGACGTGCTCGTGAACCTCACCTGCGGCATGGGCGGCTACATCGTCGCCGGCGACAACGGCCTCAAGGACACGCCGGGGCCGGGCAGCGACTTCTGCAGCCAGGAAGATCGGATGCGGCACGTGATCGACCTGTGTCACGAGGGCCTGTACCGGCCGGAGATCTGCACGCTCGACTGCGGCAGCCTCAATTTCGGCGACGGCAACCGCGCCTATGTCTCGACCCCCAACTACCTGCGCAAAGGCGCCCAGATCTGCAAGGACCTCGGAGTCAAGCCCGAGTTCGAGATTTTCGACACCGGGAACCTGTGGTTCGTCCGGCAGATGATCAAGGAAGGCCTGGTCGCCCCGCCGCCGTTGGTCCAGCTGTGCATGGGCATCGCCTGGGGCGTGCCCGGCGACACCGCGCACCTGCTCGCGATGGTGAATACTCTGCCCACCGATGCGGTCTGGACCTCCTTTGCGATCAGCCGGATGCAGATGCCGTGGGTCGCGCAGTCCATCTTGAACGGCGGCAACGTCCGCGTCGGTCTCGAGGACAACCTGTACCTGTCGAAAGGTGTCTATGCGAGCAACGCGCAGCTTGTCACCAAGGCCCGGGGCATCATCGAGGCGCTCGGGGCGCGGGTGATCTCCGCAGCCGACGTGCGCGAACGCCTGAAGCTCCACTGACCGCTGCCGCCATGGCGGGCACGACGATATACCGGACGGCAGTGCTGCCGGAGTGGATCGACTTCAACGGCCACCTGCGCGATGCGTACTACGTGCTCGTGCTGAGCCTCGCGACCGACGCACTGATGGACCGCCTCGGGCTCGACGCGGCGTATCGCGCGCGGACACGCTGCACGCTCTACTCGCTCGAGATGCACATGCACTGGCTGCACGAGGTCACGGACACCGATACGCTCGAGGTCGACGCGCATCTGCTCGCCACCGACGCGAAGCGCCTGCACGTCGGGTTCGATGTGCGGGTCATCCGCCGCCCCGAGGTGGTCGCGACCGGCGAGTTCGTGCTGCTGCACGTGCGGCAAGGCGAGACGCCGGGCGTCGCCCCGTTTCCGCCGGCCGTCGAACGGGAGATCGCGGCGTTCAAGGCCGCCTCCGGGCCGGCACCGTGGGCGGGTCCGGGCTCGCGCGCGCTCTCGCTCGGCAGGCGCTGATGGCCGCGAACCCGCTCGCGCGACTGCTGATGCCGCGCAGCGTCGCTGTGATCGGCGGCGGCGCGTGGACCGAGGCGGTCGCGGCCGCGGGCCGGGCGATCGGCTACACCGGTCAGACCTGGCGCGTGCACCCGACCCGGGACGCGGACGCCACCACCCGCTACTACCGCTCGGTCGACGAGCTGCCGGGCGTGCCCGATGCGGCGTTCGTCGCGGCCCCGGCGGCCGAGGTCCCGGCGATCGCCGCCGCGCTCGCGCGTCGCGGCGCCGGCGGCTTCGTCTGCTTCGCGGCCGGATTCGACGAGACCGCGACCGAGCAGGGCCGTGAGCTGACGCGGCAGCTGGTCGCAAACGCCGGCGCGGTGCCGTTCATGGGCCCTAACTGCTACGGGCTCGTCAACTTCTTCGACCGGGTCGCGCTGTGGCCGGACCAGGTGGTCGGCGACCCGCTCGAGCGAGGCGTCGCGATCATCACCCAGAGTGGCACGCTCGGCCTGACGTTGATGTTCAATCATCGCTCGTTGCCGATCGGCTACCTGCTGACGGTCGGCAACCAGACGCGTCTCGCGGTCGAGGACCTGATCGAGGTCCTGTCCGACGACCCGCGCGTGACGGCATTCGGCCTGTATGTCGAGGGCCTGAAGGACGCCGGCCGCTTCGCCGCCGCGGTCGCGAAGGCGCGCGCGGCCGGTAAGCCCATCGCGCTCGTCAAGGCCGGTCGGACCGCTGCTGCGGCGCGGGTGGCCGCGACCCACACCGGCGCCCTGGCCGGCGCCGATGCCGTGTTCGACGCGTTCTGCCGCGACGCCGGTATCGCGCGCTGCGAGACCCTCTCGACGCTGGTCGAGACGCTCAAGGTGTTTCATCTGGGCGGTCCGCTCCGCGGCAAGCGCGTGCTCGTGCTCGGCTTCTCCGGCGGCGACATGGCCATGACCTTGGACGTGTCGCGGAACCTGTCACTCGACTACGCACCGGTGCCGCAGGCGATGACCGAGCGGCTCCAGCAGGTCCTCGGGCCGCGCGTCACGATCGCAAACCCGCTCGATTGTCACACCTACATCTGGTTCGATCAGGCGAAACTGCGCGCGCTGTTCACGACGCTGTTCGCGGCCGATTATGATGCGATCGCGTTCATGCTGGACTGCCCGCCGGCCGGCCGCGCCGACACATCCGCCTTTGACATGCCGATCGACGAGTTCATCAGCGCCGCGCGGGGCTCGCGAACCAGGGCCGCGATGCTCGCGTCTCTCCCGGAGACGCTCCACGACGGCGTCCGGAGCCGCTGCCTGGCCGGCGGAGTCGTGCCGCTACAGGGCCAGCGCGAGGCGCTCGAAGCGCTCGACCTCGCCGCACAGGTCGGCGAGTGCTGGCGGGGCGGCAGCTTCCCGGCTCTCGCCCGCCCGCGCGCGTCGCAGCGGACCGTCCGCACGCTCGCCGAGGGCGCCGGCAAGGCTGCGCTCGCCGCCTTCGGTTTGCCCGTGCCGCGCTCGCGGCTCGTGGATCCTGGCGGGGCCGTCGCAGCCGCGATCGCGATCGGCTTTCCGGTCGTCGTGAAGGCCGTGAGCGCAGCGCTCGCCCACAAGTCCGACGTCGGGGGCGTGATCCTCAACGTCCGCACGCCGGCGGAGGCCGCGGCAGTCGCCGACCGGCTGCGCCCGCTCTCGACGCAGCTGCTCGTCGAGCAGATGGTCACGGACGGCGTCGCCGAGGTGCTGGTCGGCATCACGGTCGATCCGCAGTTCGGACAGGTGCTGGTGCTCGGGAGTGGCGGCGTCATGACCGAGCTGTGGCAGGACTGTACGAGCCTCTTGCCACCTTTGTCGCGAGCACGGATCGCAGCGGCGCTCGCGACTCTTGGCGTCTCGCGGCTGCTCGCCGGCTTTCGCGGCAAGCCGCCGGGTGACGTGCCCGCGCTCATCGAGGCGGTGCTCGCCGTGACCGGCTTCGCCACCGCTCACCTCGACACGCTGATCGAGCTCGACGTCAATCCCATCATCGTCCGCCCGCTCGGCGCGGGTGTCGTGGCGGTCGATGCGCTCATTCGTTTGGTGGAGGAACCCTGACATGTCCGACGGCGTACGACTGCATAGGGACGGTGCGATACTCGAGGTCACGATCGATCGGCCGAAGGCGAACGCGATCGATCTGGCGATGAGCCGGCGCCTCAATCAGGTGTGGACGGAGTTCGGGCAGGACCCGGCACTGATCATTGCGATCCTGACCGGGGCCGGCGAGAAGTTCTTCTCGCCGGGGTGGGACCTCAAGGGCGCCGCCGGTGGCGAGGCGAGCGACTCCGACTGGGGAGTCGGCGGTTTCGCGGGCCTCAACTACCCGCGCAATCTCGACAAGCCGATCATCGCCGCGGTCAACGGGATCGCCTGCGGCGGCGGCTTCGAGATGGTGCTCGGCTGCGACCTGATCGTCATGGAGGAGCAGGCGCGCTTCGCGCTGCCCGAGATCAACGTCGGCGTGCTGGCCGATGCTGCCACGATCAAGCTCAGGCGCCGCATCCCCTATCACGTCGCGGTCGAGATGCTGATGACCGGACGCTGGATGGATGCAGCCGAGGCCAAGCACTGGGGGCTGTGCAACTACGTCGTGCCGAAGGGCCAGGCAATGATGCGAGCCCGCGAGCTCGCCCGCCAGCTCGCCGCCGGCCCGCCGCTCTTGTTCCCGGCCATCAAGCAGCTCCTCCGGCACACCGAAGTGATCGCCGAGCACCCCGCCTTCGAGCTCCACGATGCGCTCGCAGCCGTCCAGAAGGTCCTGCGTTCGGAGGACCTGCTCGAGGGCGCACGGGCGTTCGCCGAGAAGCGCAAGCCGGAGTGGAAGGGCCGCTGAGGTGGCGGAGAGGGTCACGCGCGCCATCCTGAGGACTCCCGGCCGCAGCTTCGCTGCCGGCCTGACAGTTGCCGGGGGCGGCGCGCCGGACCTTAGTCTCGCGCTCGCTCAGCACGAGGCCTATGCGAAGGCGCTCGGGGGCTGCGGCCTTGCGCTCACGGTGCTGCCTGCCAACGAGCGGTTTCCCGACGGAACGTTCGTCGAAGACACCGCGGTTCTGACGCCGCGCGCGGCGATCGTGACCCGGCCCGGCGCACCGAGCAGACTCGGGGAGATCGACTCGATCGCCGAGACGCTCCGCGGCGTGTATCCGACGGTACTGCACATCGAGCCTCCCGGGACCGTCGATGGCGGGGATGTGTGCGAGTGCGATGGCCGCTTCCTGATCGGCGTCTCTTCGCGGACCGACGCCGTCGGCGCAGAGCAGCTCGCGGGGTTCCTCCGTGACCTCGGCTACCGGGCGACGCTGATCGACATCCGGGGCTCGCAGACGCTGCTGCACCTCAAGACGGGGCTCAGCTACCTGGGTGACGGGCGGCTCGTGGTGTCGAGCGACGTGCCGCAGAGCGCGAACCTGATGGACTTCGAGCGCATCGCGCTGGAGCCATCTGAGGCGTACGCGGCGAACTGCATCCGCGTCAACGATCGCGTGCTCGTCGCAGCCGGCTACCCGCGTTTCGCTGAGCGCCTCGCGCGTCTCGGGCTCGACCCGTTACCGCTCGGGATGTCGGAGTTCCGCAAGATGGACGGCGGACTCAGCTGCCTGTCGCTCAGGTTCTGAACGCGGCCCGCGCGCTCAGGCCATTCGCGTCCGCTGAAGCGCGTCCTCGTCCACGCTGTAGCCGAGACCGGGTGCGCCCCCGAGATCGATCCAGCCGCCAGCTCCGACCCGCAACGGTTCGGCCATCATGAAGTCGCGCCGCTCGAGTCCCCACTCCGGCGGATCGAACGGGTACTCGAGGAACGGCGCGTCCACGAGCCCCGCCGTCAGCTGGGCGTTGGCCATCACCCCCATGCCGTTGGTCCAGGTATGCGGCGTGAAGAGCACGTTGTGCTCGGCCGCCATCAGCGCGACGCGCCTCAGGCCCGTGATGCCCCCGACGAGCGCCGCATCCGGCTGCAGCACGTCGAGGCACCGGTCGCTGAGCAGGTCGCGAAACCCCTGCAGCTCGCGCGTCATCTCGCCGCCCGCGATCCGAATGTCGGTCGCATCGCGCAGCGCGCGCATGCCGGCCCTATCCGCCCGGTGCAGCGGCTCCTCCATCCAGTAGACCCCGACGCGCTCGAGCTCGCGGGCGACGGCGAGCGCGTCCTTGAACGTCCACGCGGCGGCGGTGTCCCACGGCATCCGCCAGCCCTGGTTGCAATCGACCATCAGCTCGAGCCGATTCCCGACCCGCGCACGCGCGGCCTCGAGGGCCCGGATGTCGTCGCGCCAGTCACCGCGGTGAAAGCGTATTTTGAGGGCCGCGAACCCCTGTTCGAGCATGCGCTCGGCGCACTCTGCCATTGCTCCGGGATCGCGCAGCGTGCCGCTCGAGGCATACGCCCGGACCCGGTGCGACAGCCCGCCGAGCAGCTTCCAGCATGGCTGGCAAGTGATCTTGCCGGCCAGGTCCCACAGCGCCAGGTCGAGCGGCCAGCAACGCCCGTAGTGGAACTCGAGATTGGAGAGCACGCGGTAGTGCCGCTCGAGCAGCATCGGGTCGTGGCCGATGAACAGGTGCTCGTGGCCGGCGAAGCCCACCATCAGGTCGCCGGAACCGAGTCCGACGAGGCCGGTGTCGGTCGTGACCCGCACGATCGTCGCATCGAAGTGAACGCGGGGCTTGGTGTCCCAGCTCGCATGGAACGGCGGGTCGAACCGGAGCCGGTGATGGGTGACTTCGATCGCCGCGATGCGGTGCTCGGCAGCCCGCGCGATCGCCGGTCGCGGCCGGGCGCTCACTTGTAGGCCGTCCAGATCGTCTTGAGGTCGGCGTACTTGTCGATCGCATGCGGGGAGCGGTCGCGCCCGAAACCGGACTGCTTGAAGCCGCCGAACGGGGTGGCGAGCGAGGAGCGATCGTAGGTGTTGACCCAAACCGTCCCGCCGCGCAGCGCGCCGGACAGGCGGTGGGCGACGTTCATATCGGCGGTCCACACTGCCGCCGCGAGGCCGTAGATCGAGTCATTGGCGAGCCGCAACGCTTCCGTCTCGTCGCGGCAGGCCGACACCGTCAGCACCGGCCCGAAGATCTCCTCGCGCGCGACCCGCATCGATGGCCTGACATCGTCGAGCGCGGTCGCCTCTACGTAGTACCCGCCGGTGTCGGCCATCGCCTGGCAGCCGCCGAAGGCCACGCGCGCACCCTCGGCCACACCTGATTCGATGTAGCCGAGCACGCGCACCAGGTGGCCGCGGTCGATCAGCGCTCCCATCTGCGTTGCCGGGTCGAACGGATGGCCGAGCGTGATGGTCGAGGCGACACGCTCGATGCCGGCGATCAGGGCATCGCGCACGCGCTCGTGCACGATCACGCGCGAGCCCGCATGGCAGGTCTCACCCTGGTTGTAATAGATTCCCCAGGCGATACCGGAGGCCGCCGCCTCGAGGTCGGCGTCGGCCATCACGACGTGCGGGCTCTTGCCGCCACACTCGAGCGCGACGCGCTTGAGATTCGACTCTCCGGCGTAGCGCATCATGAGCTTGCCGACCTCGGTCGAGCCGGTGAAGCTGACCATGTCGACGTCCGGATGCAGCGCGAGCGGCTTGCCGGCCTCCTCGCCGTAGCCCGGCACGACGTTGAGAACGCCCGGCGGCAGGCCCGCCTCGAGCGCGAGCTCGCCGAGCCGGATGGCCGTCAGCGGCGACTGTTCGGCCGGCTTCAGGACCACCGAGTTGCCCGCGAGCAGCGCAGGTCCCAGCTTCCAGGCACTGATGATCAGCGGATAGTTCCACGGCACGATCGCCGCCACCACGCCGAGCGGCTCGCGTCGGATCAGCGCCAGCTCGTTGGGTCCCGTCGGCGCGATCTCGTCGTAGAGCTTGTCGGCGAACTCGGCGTAATAGGCGATGCAGTCGGCGGCGAACGGCACGTCGACGTTGACGGAGTTGAGGATCGGCTTGCCGACGTCGAGCGTTTCGAGGATCGCGAGCCGTTCGAGATCGGCGCGTATCAGTTCCGCGAACCGGCTCAGCACCCGCCTGCGGTCCTTCGGGTCCGCGTGTCGCCACAGGCCGCGCTCGAAGCTGCGCCGCGCCGCGGCCACCGCCGCATCGACGTCGGGCGACTCGCAGCGCGCGACCGCCGCGACCATCCGGCCGTCGATGGGGCTTATGTCGTCGAAGCTGCGGCCACTCAGCGCGCTCGTGAGCTTGCCGTCGATGAACGCACGGCCTTCAATCGGGAGGGCCCGGGCGCGCTGCTGCCAGGTGGCGCGGTCGCGAGTCGCGAGTGTCTCCGTCACGGGTTCAGTGCTCCGTCAAGACTGCAGTCGCGAACCTCAGCAGATCCGCATCCGCGACCGTTCGCCGGTTCGACTGACGCATCGCGGCGTTTTCCGGGCGCGCCATCTGCGCGGCGAGCGCCGCCGGGGTCACGTGGTCGTGGCCCTCGCCGGCGAGCGAGACCTTGACCCCCGAATCGCGCAGCAGGCGGTCGAACGCCGCCGGGAGCCGGCGCGCCTCGCGGGGCTCGCCCATCGCCGCAGCGGCGGCGGCGAAGCGCCCGTCGGGATCCTCGGCCACGTTCCAGGGGAGCGTCGCCCGGAGCGCAAGCCCGACCGCGCGCCCGTGGTGCACGGGGCGGAGCGAGGCGAGCGCGTGGCCGATGTTGTGCGCGATCGCGGTGCCGCAGTTGTCGATGCCAATCCCGGCGAGCGTCGCCGCCCATTGCAGTCCCGCGCGTGCAGAGAGGTCCCCGGGCGCGGCCACGGCCCGGCGCAGGTGCCGCACGACGAGCGCGATCGCCCGGTGGCAGTAGAGGTCATTGACCTCGTTGGCATTGGCATTCGTCGATGCCTCGATCGCATGCACCAGCGCGTCAATGCCGGTGGCCGCGGTCAGCGCGGCAGGCAAGCCCGTCGTCAGCACCGGATCGAGCACGATCAGCACGGGCTTGAGCTCATCGCCCCAGAGCCACACCTTGGCGCCGTCCGCGGCGGCGAATACCGCCGTGCGCGTCGCTTCCGATCCCGTCCCGGACGTTGTCGGCACGCACACCGAGACGAGCCGGGTCGCCGGAAAAGGATTGGCGCAGAGCCCATAGTGGCTTGCACCCGCGCGCCCCGCGGCGATTGCGGCGATCGCCTTGCCGACGTCCATCGCCGAGCCACCGCCGAGCCCGACCACCATCGCGACGTGCTCGCGGCGCGCGAGCTCGGTGGCGGCATCGACCTGCGCCATCGTCGGATCGCTCTTCAGGTCGCTGAAGCGGAGGACGCCGAAGCCCGCCCGGCCGAGCGCCGCCGCCGCCGTGTCGATGGCGCCGCTCGGACCGAGTCCCGGATCGGCGACGAGGAGCACGCCACTCTTGGCGGGCACGCGGCCCGCCAGCGCCGTGCCGAGCGTCTCGAGTGACCCGGCACCCTGCGTGATCTCAGGTACCCGTGCCAGTGAAATAGCGCTCATGTGACTCCCGTGTGCGGCGGGCGATCCAGGCCGTGCCGCAGAGCCCGATCTGGCGCCGCGACTGTGCGTACACCCTGCCCGCGCCGCAGGTCGACCCGACGCCGGCCGCCAGAGTTCCACAGTTGCCAGGACCATAGAAGCCGAGAAATTGGATCGGGGGCATCGTAAAAAGGCATTGGCGGGCGCGCCCTCGTTGGCCCACGCTTCGCACCGTGGCAGCCGCGATGCTGCACCGCAGCGCCGCGGGACGCGACGTAGAATGAGCACCGGTCCGCAGGGACTCGGGCCGAGGAGGGACGACCGATGGACAGAGTGCGGATCGACCGGCGGTGGCTGCCGCTCAATGCATTGCGGGCCTTCGAGGCGGTCGCCAAGCACGGCAGCTTCACCGGGGCCGCGAACGCGCTGCTGATCTCCCAGAGCGCGCTGTCGCGCCATGTGATATCGCTCGAGAAGCTGATCGGCGTGCAGCTGTTCGAGCGCCGCCCCCACTCGCTCGTGCTCACCAAGGCCGGCCAGCACCTGCTGCCCGCAGTCGCCAAGTCGTTCGACCGGCTCGAGTACTCGCTCGATGAGGTCAAAAGCTCGCGCGCCCCGACGCTGCGGACGCTGCGCGTCCAGATGCCACCGACCTTCGCGGTGCACCTCGCGGTGCCCATCCTGAGGGACTTCCGCCGCGCCAACTGCGAGGTCGAGATCGATCTCGTCAGCCCCTACGGCGTCGGCCCGCCGCCCAGCGACGTCGACGTCGCGGTGGTGTACTCGAAGCCCACCGTCACCGACTCGGTCAGCGACCTCTTATGGCCAGTCCGGCAGGGGATCCTGTGCCACCCCGGCCTCGCGGAGCGCCACGCGGGCAAGGATCTCGCAACGTTCATCCAGGACAACGAGCTCATCCACGTCCGGATTGACAACCTGCCGCGTCATTACTTCTGGGGTCAGTTCGCGCGCCAGGCCAATCTCGGGCCGGTCAGCTTCGAACGCGGCCTTGTATTCGACACGGCGTTGCTGGCCGTGCAGTACGCGCTCAGCGGCGAGGGCCTGGCACTCGTTGACCTCAACATGTTTCGCGACGACATCGAGGCGGGCCGGCTGGTCTGCCCGTTCGACGACACGCTGGACGATGGCTTCGGCTATTACCTGATCACCGACCCCGAGGCGCTGAGCGACACCGCGATTGCGTTGTTCCGCTCGTGGCTGATCGAGCATTTCGGGCAACGCAAGGCCGGGGATGAGTCCCGCGTGCGTCTCGCGGTCTCGAATGAATGAAGCCGCTGTCCGCCGCGGCGCACGCGGCTCCATCGGATCGTATCGCGGTTTTGGCCGCCGGCTGTGCCCGCCCCGCGCCGCGCGTGCCGCGATCAGCCGTTCCATCCAGAGCCCCGGAGTAGCCCCCGCATGAGAGAGCGCGATGAGCAGGCAGGCCGCCGCAACCGGCGCCGGCCCGGGCAGCCCGAGGCCAGCCACGCCGTATTCGACCGCACCGGCTCGTATCGCCACCTGCGCAATCCGTTCGAGCCGCTGAAGGTGTTCTCCGACGACGAGGTCGCCTCGATCCATGCCGCGGCCCTGACGATCCTCGAGACGCAGGGCATGCGGGTGCTGCTGCCCGAAGCGCGGCGGGTCTATGCGACCGGCGGCGCGACCGTCGATGAGGCGACGCAGATGGTGCGGATCGACCGGGGCCTCGTGACCGCCTCGATTGCAACCGCGCCGCGCGAGATCACGCTGCACGCCAAGGACCCCGCACGGAACATGCCGATATTCGGCCGGCACGTCGCGTTCTCGCCGACCTCCGGACCGCCCAACATCATCGACACGAAGGGCGGGCGCCGGTCCGGGACCTTCGAGGACTTCTGCAACCTGCTGAAGCTGACGCAGAGCTTCGAGGTGTTGCACGTGCTCGGCGGCGGAGTCGAGCCGCAGGACATACCGGTCCAGGTGCGGCACCTGCAGACGACCCGCGCGATGCTGACCCTGACCGACAAGATTCCGCTGCCCTTTGCGCGGGGTCCGGGGCAGAACGCCGACAACTTCGAGCTGATCCGGATCGCCTACGGCCTCAGCCCGGAGGAGTTCCGCTCGCGGCCGTACACGGCCACCGTCATCAACACCAACTCACCGCTCCAGCTCGACATCCCGATGGCCGGCGGCATCCTCGACTACGCCGCGGCGGGGCAGGTGCTGGTCATCACGCCGTTCACGCTCGCCGGGGCGATGGCGCCGGTGACGATCGCCGGGGCACTGACGCTCGCGCACGCCGAGGCGCTCGCCGGTCTCACGCTCGCGCAGATCGTCCGGCCCGGGGCCCCGATCGTCTACGGCAGCTTCACCTCGAACGTCGACATGAAGTCGGGCTCGCCCGCCTTCGGTACGCCCGAGTACGTCAAGTCCTCGTTCGGCGCCGGCCAGCTCGCGCGTCATCTCGGGATCCCGTGGCGGTCGTCCAATGCCACCGCCTCGAACACGCCCGACGCCCAGGCGGCGTACGAGTCGCAGATGAGCCTGTGGGGCGCGCTGCTGGGCGGGTCCAATTTCATAGTGCACGCCGCCGGCTGGCTGGAGAGCGGGCTCGCGACGTCCTATGAGAAATTCATGCTCGACATCGAGATGCTGCAAATGTTCGCAGAGATCTTCCAGCCGCTCGGCGCGACCGCGGCGGATCTCGCGCTCGAGGCCATCGCCGAGGTGGGTCCGAGCGGGCACTTCTTCGGCTGTGCACACACCATGGAACGCTACCGGAGCGCGTTCTACGCCCCGCTGGTCTCGGACTGGCGGAACTTCGGCCAGTGGGCCGAGGCCGGCTGCCACACGGCCACCGAGCGGGCGAGCATGCTCTGGCAGGAGACCCTCGCCCGCTACGTCGCGCCGACGCGTGACCCGGCTGTCGTCGAGGCGCTCGACGCCTTTGTTGCGCGTCGCACCGCCGAGGGCGGCGCGCCGCCGGTCAGCTGATCGCGGGCGGCGCGAGGCGCACCCATGGCCGCACGGCTGTGGGGCGCGCTTCATTCAAACAGTCAGTCAGGGAGCCGGGGACGGGGTATGCGCACTCACGTGCAGGCGGCGGTGATCGGCGGGGGCGTGGTGGGCGCGAGCGTGCTTTATCACCTGACCAAAGCGGGCTGGAAGGACGTGCTGCTGATTGAGCGCGCGGAGCTGACCTCGGGCTCGACGTGGCACGCGGCCGGCGGCATGCACACGGTCAACGGCGATCCGAACGTCGCGAAATTACAGCAGTACACGATCAACCTGTACAAGGAGATCGAGCGCATCTCCGGCCAGTCCTGCAGCGTGCATATCACCGGCGGCATCATGCTCGCCGGCACGCCCGAGCGCCTCGACTGGCTCAAGATGGCCAAGGCGCGCGGCCGCTATCTCGGCATGGAGCTCGAGCTGTTGTCGGTGGCCGAGGCCAAGAAGATCTTCCCGCTGCTCGACGAGGCGCATTTCCTGGGCGCGATGTACGACCCGATCGAGGGTCACGTCGATCCGTATGGCGTGACGCACGCCTATGCCAAGTGCGCGCAACTCGCCGGCGCCGAGATCGTCCGCCAGACCCGGGTGACGGATCTGAAGGCACGCAGTGATGGCACCTGGGACGTCATCACGACCGCCGGCACGGTGCACGCCGAGCACGTCGTCAATGCCGGGGGTCTGTGGGCCCGCGAGATCGGCCGCTTCGTGGGGCTCGAGCTCCCGATCCTTGCGATGGAGCATCAGTACCTGATCACCGAGGACCTGCCGGAGTTTCGCGGCCAGCAGGAGCAGCTGCACTGCATCGACTTCGAGGGCGAGATCTACATGCGCCAGGAGCGCGGCGGCATGCTGATGGGGACCTACGAACGCGCCGGTGTCCCGTGGTCGCCGCGGACGACGCCGTGGGACTTCAGCCAGGAGCTGCTGCCCAACGACCTGGAACGGATTGCACCGAGCCTTGAGGTCGGGTTCAAGCATTTCCCGCGGCTCGAAAGCGCCGGCATCAAGACGATCGTCAACGGTCCGTTCACGTTCGCGCCGGACGGCAATCCGCTGGTCGGCCCGGTGCGCGGACTCAGGAACTTCTGGGTGGCGTGCGGGGTCATGGCGGGCCTCAGCCAGGGCGGCGGCGTCGGACTGTCGCTCGCCAGCTGGATGGTCGACGGTGACCCGGGCGCCGACATCTGGGGCATGGACGTCGCGCGCTACGGCGACTGGGCGACACTCGCCTATACGAATGCCAAGGTGCGGGAAAATTATTCGCGGCGCTTCCGCATCCGCTTTCCGAACGAGGAGCTGGAGGCCGCGCGGCCGCTGCGCACGACGCCGATATACGACCGCCTCAAGGCTGCGAACGCCGTGTTCGGCGATTACTGCGGCCTCGAGCACGCACTGTGGTTCGCACCGAAGGGCGAGGCCCCGCACGAGCAGGTCACCTGGCACCGCTCCAACGCGCACCCCGCCGTCGCGGCGGAATGCCGGGCGGTGCGCGAAGCGGTCGGCCTGCTCGAGATCTCGAACTACGGCAAGTTCGAGATCACCGGCCCCGCCGCCGCCGGGTGGCTCGGCCGGGTGATGGCGAACCGCATCCCGAGTATCGGGCGCATGGCGCTCGCGCCGATGCTGAACGAGCGCGGTCGCCTGATCGGCGACTTCACGGTGTGCCGGCTGTCGGCCGAGCGGTTCTTCCTGATCGGCACCTACGCGGCCGAGAGCTTCTACGTGCGCTGGTTTGAGCATCACCTGCCGCCCAGCGGCGTCACGGTCCGGCCCTGTGCGATGGAGTATGTCGGCCTCTCGGTTGCCGGTCCCAGCTCCCGCGCGCTGCTGCAGTCTCTCGTTGAGGAGGATCTCGCGACCGCCGCGTTCCCGTTCATGACATTCCGCAGGGTCGACGTCGGCATGGTCCCCGCGCTCGTCGGGCGCGTGTCATTCACCGGCGATCTGGGCTACGAGATCTGGGTGACGACCGACTACCAGCGGACGCTATACGACCTGCTGTCGCAGGCGGGGCGGGCGTTTGGCCTCACGAACATCGGCGGGCGGGCGCTCAACGCGCTCCGGCTCGAGAAAAGCTTCGGTACCTGGGCGAGGGAATTCCGCCCGATCTATGGGCCCTTCGAGGCCGGACTCGGCCGCTTCATCGATCTGAAGAAGGACGACTTCATCGGCAAGCACGCCGCGGCAGAGCAGAAGGAGCGCGGTGGCGAACGCCGGCTGATCACGCTCGCGATCGCGGCGCACGATGCGGATGCGATCGGCGATGAGCCGATCTGGCACGACGGCCGGGTGGTCGGCTGGGTGACCTCCGGCGGCTACGGCCACAGCGTGCAGCAGTCGATCGCGCTCGGTTACGTCAACAACGACGTCGCCGCGGCGACCATCGGGTTCGAGGTCGAGCTGATCGGCGAGCGGCGCAAGGCCGTGCGGCTCACCGAAGCCGCGTTCGATCCGAGCGGCGCGCGCATGCGCGGCTGAGGCCTAAGTCGCCGTCACGCAGCGGCCGCACGGCGGGCGGCCCGGCGCAGGCTGGCCGCGCGCCCGCGCGCAGCCCAGTCGATGGGCTCGACCTTCGGCAGAATGACAACCCAGCCGAAGAAGCCAACCAGGTTGACGATGCCGGCGAGCACGAACGCGCTCCAGTAGCTGCCAGTGGCATCGATCAGGACGCCTGTGAGCGTCAGTGCGAACAGCCCCGGCAGGTTACCGAGCCCGTTCTGCACACCGACCCAGCGCGCGGCGGCCTCCGTTCCCGCGATGATCTGCGGAATCGCGAAATAGCCCGGCGAGGAGAAGCCGAGCACGACCTCGTAGGCATACAGGCACGCGAGTGCCGGCTTCACCGGCAGGACGACGATGCCGAGCATGCAACCGATGCCGAGCAGGTGCGCGAGCGCCATCGGCAGCTTGTGCGCAAAGGTCGCCGAGCCGCCCGCGCGCACCCAGCGGTCGATCGCCCACCCAGCAAGAAGCGCCGCCGCGGCGTTCAGCGCGTAGGCACTGGAGGCGACGGCTGCCATCTCGTCCATGCTGAAGCCCCGCGAGCTCACGAGGTAGCTCGGCAGCCAGCCGAGGATGAAGTAGAAGTTGTAGTTGCCGCAGAAATGGCCGATGGCGGCACCCCAAAGGCCGCGCTCGCGCAGAATCTCGCCGACCGACGGGATCGGCACGTCGGGCGCCGCCGGCGCCTTGGCGATCGTCACCTCGGGCACGACGACGCGCGACCACGGCAGCAGCCAGATGAGGGAGGCGAGGCCGAATAGGATGAACACCGGGCGCCACCCGATACGCGCCATCAGCATCCCGCCGAGCAGCGTGCCAACCGCCGGGCCCACCAGGTAGCCAAAGCCCGTGAGCCCATTCGCGAGCCCCACATGCTCCGCCGGGACGCGTTCGGCGATCAGCTTCGAGGTGGTCGTGAATCCCGCGCTCTCGCCAATACCGAGCACGAATCTGAGCGCCAGGACCGAGTAGAAGCCGACGACGAAGCCGGTGAGCAGGGTCGCGATCGACCAGATCGCAGCGCCGATGCCGAGCACGATCTTGGCGCCATAGCGATCGGCAAGCCAGCCAGCGGGGAACTGCGCACAGGTGTAGGTGAAGTAGAACGCGGCCAAGAGCACGCCGAAGCGCGTCGCGGTCAGATGCAGATCCGCCTGGAGCAGGGGACCCGCGGTCGCGAGGTTGCCGCGGTCTATGTAGTTGATGAAGAGCGATGCCGCCATCAGCAGCACCAGCCAGGACGGCGACGTCGGCGCGCGCAGCGCCTGAGCTTTGGTCACTCGGTATCCCCCGCTCCCGTTTGATGCTACTGGAGGCGGGGGCCGTGCGCCACCGGCGCGCTTCGCGTGTCAGCCGCCGAGCGGCCGCAGCATCGAGCGCGAGATGATGTGGCGCTGTATCTCGCTGGTACCTTCCCAGATGCGCTCGATCCGGGCATCCCGCCAGATCCGCTCGAGCGGCAGGTCGGCCATCAGGCCCATGCCGCCGTGAATCTGCAGCGCCTCGTCGGCCACCATCGCGAGCATTTCGGTCGCCTTGAGCTTGGCGATCGCCATGTCGGCGTCGGTCGCCATCTTCTGGTCGAACTTCCAGGCAGCTTCCAGCGTCAGCAGCTCCGCGGCCCGCAGCTCGACCGTCATGTCGGCGAGCTTGAACGAGACGCCCTGGAACTTGCCGATCTGCTGCCCGAACTGCCGCCGCTCGACGGCCCACTGTTTGGCGTGCTCGAGTGCGCGCTCGGCGCGCCCGAGGCAGGTCGCGGCGACCTGCAGGCGCGTGGCGCCCAGCCATGCGTTGGCGACCTCGAAGCCGCGGTGGACCTCGCCGAGCACCGCCGACTTCGGCACCCGGCAGTCGTTGAACTCGAGGATGCAATTGTTGTAGCCACGGTGCGAGACATTCTTGTAGCCGGGAAGCACCGCAAAACCCGGTGTGCCCATGTCGACGAGGAACGCGGTGATCAGTTTCTTCGAGCCCCGCGCGCCCGATTCCTCGCCGGTCGCGGCGAACAGAATCACGAAGTCGGCGTGGTCGGCGTGGCTGATGAAGTGCTTGACACCATTGATGATGTAGTCGCCGCCCTTCGCGACCGCCGTCGCCTTCATTCCGCGCACGTCGGACCCCGCCCCCGGTTCGGTCATCGCCAGGCAATCGACGCGCTCGCCGCGCACCGACGGAAACAGGTAGCGGTCGCGCTGCTCGCCCTCACAGGCGCACAGGATGTTCGACGGCCGGCCGACGCAGTTGTAGTGCAGCGCATAGCCGGTGCGGCCGAGCTCCTTCTCGTAGAGCACCCAGGTGACCGTGTCGAGGCCCGCGCCGCCAACGTCCGCCGGCATATTGGCGGCGTAGAGACCAGCATCGATGGCCTTGGCCTTCAGTTCCTTTTGCAGCTCAGGGCGCAGCACGCCGGTCTGCTCGATTTCCATCTCGTGCGGCATGAGTTCGTTGGTCACGAAATCCCGGGTCGTCTTCACGATCATCTGCTGCTCGTCGCTGAGCGAGAATTCCATGAGTGTTGCCTCCAGCCGGCCTCAGGTCGCCGGCGATCGCGCCGCGCGCGCGCGCGCCGTGGTCACAGGGGTCTTGCTCTCACCGCCCGCCGCGACGGCCCAGGCCCGCCACAGTTCGAGCTGCTGGCCGAGCTGCGCGAGCAGTCGCTCCGGCGGCCACTCCGACGGACTGATGACTGCGCTCGCTGTCAGCCCGTTGATGAACGTCGTCGTGGCGCCGAGGACGTCCCTGCGCAGTGCCTCGGGCCAGGTCCGCCATTCCGGCCAGCGCTCGGCGAAGCAGCGCTCGAAGAGGCGCACGTACTCGCGGTGGACCCAGCTGTTGATCCGCCTGAGGCGCTTGTCGGCGGGTACCTGGCCCCAGAACGCGGTCCAGAACGCGCACTCGGTGGATCGCTGTGCATCGAGTGGCAGGGCCTCGGCGAGCAGGTCGAGGAGCCCGGCGCTCGCCGCCGCGGGACGGGCGAGGCGCTCCTCGATGCGCCGGAGGATCAGGCGCAGCGCCGCGAGGATGATCTCCTGCTTCGAGTCGAAATAATGGGCGACCATGCCGGTCGTGTAGCCGGCCTCGCGCGCGATCCTGACGACGGTCGCCTGCTCGAATCCGTGGCTTGCGACCACGTGGCACGCGACGTGGGCGATCTCGTCGCGGCGCGCAGCGTGGTCGACGATCTTCGGCATTAGGTTTCAGCGCCTCATGCCGATCGCCCGGCCCGCCTCGGGCGGGCGGGGGAGGCCCGCGTGGGCGGCGCGGATCGCCTCGAGCTTCGCAAGCGTCTCGGCTGCCATGGGCGATGACTTGCCGCTCGCAACGTCGACGTGCACGAACATCTGCTCGGCGGTGGCGGCGAGCGTGCCGTCGGCACGGTGCAGCCGGTGGAAGAGCTGCAGGCGCTTCGCGTCGACCGCGAGGATCTGCGTCGTGACGTACAGCGAGTCCGCCTGCCGCACCTCGGCGAGGTAGGTCACGTGGGTTTCGACCGTGTACGGCGCCCGGCCCTTCGCCCGGTACTGCTCGTCGATGCCGACGCGCCGGAACAGTGCATCGACCGCATCCCCGAACACCTGCAGGTAGCGGTAGTCGGTCATGTGGCCGTTGTAGTCGATCCAGTCCGGGCGGACCGGTGTCGCGACGAGCCTGAGTGGCTGGCGCGGATCCTCCGGCCTAATTGCTTGCCGCGTCGTGGCATCGCTGTAGAGCCGGATCTCGAGCGCGCGCAGCGTCGAGCCGGCGCCAATGTCGAACTGCCGCAGTACCTGCTGGATCGCGACCAGGTACTCATCGCGCAGGCGTTCGAGCTCCCGGATCGAGCGCCCGGCGGCCTGTGCACTCGTCCCCTCCACCATCCGGTCAATCAGCCGGTCGGTGAGCTCGGGGGCCTCGAGCTTGGTCCATGGCCATTTGAGGCACGGCCCGAACTGCGCCAGCATGTGGCGCATGCCGGCCTCGCCGCCCGCGAGGTGGTAAATCTGATTGGTGCCCATGCCGGCCCACCGAAGGCCCGGCCCGTAGATGATCGACTCGTCGAGCTCGCCGGTCGTCGCGACGCCGTCATTGACGAGGTGCAGGATCTCGCGCCACAGCGCTTCCTGCAGGCGATCGGTCAGGTGGCCGGGGATCTCCCTGCGGACGCGCAGTGGATGCATGCCGATGTACGTGTAAAAGCGCGCAGCGGCCTCGAGGCTCGCCTCCGACGTCCGGTTGCCGCCGACCAGCTCGACCAGCGGCAGCAGGTACACGGGGTTGAACGGGTGGCCGACGATCAGCCGCTCGGGCGAGAGCATGTCGCGCTGCAGGTCAGAGGGCATGATCCCGGAGGTGCTCGAGGCGATCACGACCGCCGCCGGGGCGTGGCGACTCACCTGGGCAAGCACGCGCTGCTTGAGTTCGATCTGCTCGGGGATGTTCTCCTGGATGAAATCCGCCTGTGCGGCCATCGCATTGAGATCGGCGGTAAAGGTGAGCGTGCCCTTGGGCGGGAGCGGGGCCGAGGTCAGGCGCGCGAGCGCGGGCTCGGCGTTGGCGATGGCGCCGCGGATCCAGCCTTCCATTTCGGGCTTGACGTCGGCCGCGATCACATCGATCCCGAAGTGCAGCGCCCGCGCCGCCCAGCCGCCGCCGATCACCCCCGTCCCGAGTAGTCCCAGCGTCCTGACCTGCCGCATGTCCGCTCCCCGGGCGCCACGCGCGCGTGGCCCATCTTTTTAATCTTGGGACAATAATATAACACGCGCGACCCGGCGCATCACGGGGCGCGGGCAAGCAGACTTAAGTTTCCGATCGGGCCATTTGCAGCCGTCCCCCGCCCCGGCCGGTCGGCCGGGCGGGGTCGCTGGCGGGCCGGACGACCCGCCAGCGCATCATCTGGGGCTCAGAACTTCTGCCCGAACTTGAGTGCGATCGTGCGTGGCTGCGCCGGGATGATGTACGGCTGCGCGCACACGGGCACCCCCGCTCCAGTGACCACGGTGCACTGGACAAAGCGCGTGAGCTCGGCCCGGCGGTCGGCGACGTTGGTCACGACCAGCTGCCACAGACTCCCGCTCTTCTCCATCCCGGCAGACAGGTCAAACAGGGCGTATGCCGGCTGCATGCCGACGACCTCCGTATTCACGACCTGCAGCTGCGGCGCCGTCTTGTCCTGGTAGATGAGCGAGGCCTGGACGTTTGGTTGCCAACCGTCCATCTCCGCGAACGTGTAGCGCGCCACGGCGTTGGCCTTGAACTTCGGAGTCACGGGCAGATTCGTGCCGGCGGGCGCGATTGGCGCATACGGCGTCGGCCTACCCAATCCGGCGCTCGGCGGGCACGGATTTGACGTGATCGCCTGCCCCGTCACCGGATCTGTCGCATTGCAGTAGTTCTGCAACAGCACCGGATCGAGCAGCGTGAAACTCGTGGACAGCAACAGGTTATTGGTCGCGGACCATTGCAGCTCGGACTCGAGGCCCTTGATGCGCGCGTTGCCGCCGTTCTCGATGATCGTCACGCTGTGGGGCCCGAGGAACGAGAACTGAAAGTTCTGCCAGTCCTCCCAGAACAGCGAGCCGTTCCAGCGCAAGCGGTGGCCGAGCCACTGCGTCTTCCACCCCATCTCGTAGTTCGTCAAGAAGTCGGGCTGGTAGGGCCCAATCGTCGGGTCCGAGGTGCGGTTGACGCCGCCGGGCCGGAAGCCCTTGGAGTAGGTCGCGTAGAGCAGCTTGTCGGGGTCGATCTTGTAGGTCAGGTTATATCGCGGGACGTGGCCTTTCGCCGTCACCCGCTTGTCGAGGTCCGTGCACGGCGAGCCGATGCTGATGGTTGGCTCAAAGCAATTGCCCTGGCCATACGACGGCAAGTAGGCGGTCGAGTACCCGTAGAACCCCTGCAAGGTATTGTCCGACACGAAGTACCGCTCGCCGACGCTCACGGACCACTGTGGGTCGATGTCCCACGTCACCTGCGCGAAGGCCGCCCGGTCACGGTCGACCCGCTGCTCGTCGGTGAGCCAAATCGTGTTCGGCAGTCCCGGGATTGACAGGCTGTCAGCGAAGCCGTTGGGATTGTCCTGGAACGGGATGCCCTCGTAGCCAGGCATCTGGTATTGCTCCCAGATGTCGTGCAGCTGGCGCTCGACGAACAGGCCGACGGTCGCCTTGACCGGCAGGTCCTTCGGCGTCGAGACCCGCAGCTCGTGGCTGAACTTCTGGAAGTAGCCGTGGGAGAGCACGAGCTCCTGCGGCATGATCGTCTGGCCGTTGCTGCCCACCCAGAACGCGCCCGATCCGTAGACTTTGTCGTAGAAGTACGAGTAGTCGCTGTAGTCCGCGACCGTGTGCGTCGTGCGCTTCATGAACGCGCCTGCGTACACGATGTCGAAGTTGCTGACCTTGCCTTCGACCGTCAGTGCCGCCTGCCCCCAGTTGTCTTCCGAGCTCTCCGGCCCGAAATGCGCGAGCTCCAGATCGCCGACCACCGGGTCGTAGCCGAAAAAGCCCTCGGTCGTGACCGACTGCCCCATGAAGGTCGGCGTCACGGTCCAGTTATCACCCAGATTGAGTTTCAACGCCGCGCGGCCGCCCTTGACGTCGACGGTGTTGTAGTCGCTGGCGACATTCGCGGCATTGCTGATCGCACCGGCACCGATTGTGCCAAGGCCGCCGTTATCCGCGTTCCAGGTAGGGAAGGTGCGCACGCCGTTGATGATGCCGGCCGCGGCATTGGTGCCGGCGACGTTGCTGATGTAGCCAGCATCGTGCTCGTCGAAGGCGACCAGGCGGATTGCCGCAATGGGCGACAGCGGGAGATTCACGAAGCCCTCAGCCTCCCAGCCGACACCGCCGTGGTCCACCGAGTTGACGCCGAGGTCGTAGCCTGCCTCGAACTTGGTCGGGTCGGGCTTGTTGGTGATGATGCGGATCGTGCCCGACTGCGAGCTCGCGCCATAGAGAGTGCCCTGCGGGCCTTCCAGGACCTCGACCCGGGCGATGTCATAGATGTGAACGTCGACGGTGCCGTCGATCGTCGTCACCGGCTGCTCGTCGAGATAGGTGCCGACGCTCGGCTGCGAGCCCGAGTGGTTGCCGTCACCGCCGCTGACGACGCCCCGCATGTAGATGTGCGTCTCGCCCGGCTGGCCGTTGCCACCCTGGCCCTGGCCGCGGACGTAGGACACGCTCGGCAGGTACTTGACGTAGTCGTCGAGGTTGGTGATGTGCAGTTCCTCGAGCTTCTCAGTGCCAAGCGCAATGATGGCGACCGGAACGTCCTGCAGATTCTCCGAGCGCTTCTGTGCGGTGACGACGACCTCTTCGAGGGCGCCGGCCGGCTGAGCCTGCTGGGCCTGCGCCGCGGGCACGCCGGCGAGGATCGCCGAGATGGCCGACGCGAGCGGTGCGTGGCGCAGTACGTGACGGCCGCGCGTGCGGGTGGCGTCCAGGCCTTCACGCCTGGCGGTGTTCAGTCGACTACGGGTCATGTCGTCGCTCCCCTGCTCACTGAGTGATGATGTGTGGACCACTTGCAAAATCACTGGACGCTGCGAAATGCGGGACATCCGGATAGCACTCGAGCACCGGGCCCAGCGCCTGCTTCAGCGGGCCGAGCCACGGGTCGTAGTGCCGCCAGTGGTCCACGCCCTCCCGGAAAATGGGTTGCCTCACCTGCTCCGAACTCGCGGTGCGCACGGCGCGCTCGTTCTCGTAGAACCTGAGGCAGGCCTCGTCGAACGGCAGCCCGCAGTAGGCGAGCAGCCGGCGGACTTCCCGCTCGGTGTCCTCGATCATGGTCTCGTAGAACACCCGGTGCACGCGGCCGGGCAGCACGGCGTCGAAATGGGCCATCAGCTCGACATAGTCGCGGTAGTAGCGGCCGAGGTCCGTGAGGTCGTAGGAGAAGCTCTGGCCGCGCGCGAAGTGCTGCTTGAAGTTAGACAGGCAGCAGCCTAGCGGATGACGCCGGGCATCGATGATCCGGGCGTTCGGCACGATCAGCTGGATCAGGCCCAGGTACAGGAAGTTGTTCGGCATCTTGTCGATGAAGAACGGAGCGGCAGTCTTGCGCTGCACGCGGGTCTCGGCGATGTAGCGCTCGCCGAGCGCCGTGCGCTCCGCAGGCGTCAGCGCCGCAACGGCCTGCAGGTAGCGGGGCTCCTCGTCGCGCGGCCCACGGCTGCCGAGCTCGCGCGCGATGCCCGGGATATCGGGCAGCTCCATCGTGCCCTCGACGAGCGGATGGCTCGCGAGAATCTGCTCGAGCAGCGTCGAGCCCGAGCGCGGCATCCCCACGATGAAGATCGGATCCGGCGCCTGCGCCCCGGCGCCCGCCCGTGCCGCGAAAAACTCTGCCGTGAACAGCTGCTTCGACCGGCGAACGTAAGTCGTCGTCTCGTCGGCATCGTACGGAATCAGGCGCCGGCGGATGGTGCTGCCCGCCGCGTACCAGGCGAACGACTCCTGGTACGACGCTGCATCCTCGAGCGCCTTGCCGAGCGCGAACTCGAAGTGCAGGCGATCCTCGTCGGTCAGGTCGTTGCGTGCGAGCGCCGAGCGGATCGCCGCGACGTCCGCGTCCGAGAACCGGAACGTCTTGAGATTGGCGAGGCTCCAGTACGCCTCGCCCAGCGTCGGCTCGAGCGCGATCGCGCGGCGGTAGGCGCCGACGCTGTCGTCCTGCCGGCCGGCCGTCTTCAGCGAATGGCCGTAGCTCATCCAGATCTTCGGCTGCTGCGGATAGTCCTTGAGTGCCGCCTCGTAGACCTTGATCGAGCCGGCGTACTCGCCGAGGTTCACCAGGATCGCCGCCTGCAGGTTCCGGTATCCCGGATTGCGGGGCTCCTTGGCGAGCAGCCGCTCGATCTGCGGCAGCGCTGCCGCGGCCTTCATCTGCTTGTTCAACACGACCGCGTAGTTGTGCCGCGCGGCATCGAAGCTCGGCGCACGCGCGAGGCACTCGGCAAGGAGCGTCTCCGCGTCGCGATAGCGCCGCAGCCGCGCCGCGACTTCGGCCAGCATGCGCAGTGCCGCAACGTCCGTCGGATGCTGCTTGAGGTGGGCGCGCAACCGCGCCTCGGCCACCGGCAGCTTGTTCTCGACGAGGGCCGCCGCGGCTTCCATCAGCCGCGGGTCGCGGGTCGCCGCCCTGATATAGCGGGCGCGGGCCTGATCGGCCCCCGCCGCATCGCCGATGACCTCGAGCATGTCTGCGAGCAGCAGCCAGGCATCCGGGAGATCCGGTTTCAGCTGCACGGTGCGCGTCAGCGCAGCGACCGCTTCGGTCCCGCGGCCGGCTTCACCGAGCGCGATGCCGAGCTCGAGCTGCACGGCCGCCGAACGCGGTTGCTCGCGAGCGAGAGGCTCGAGTACCTCCAGCGCCGCCTGCGTGTGGCCGGCGAGTCGGTGTGCCTGCCCGACAATGAGACGGGCGTGCGGGTGACCGGGCACGGCCTTCAGGATTTCGCCGGCCTGCTCGGCGGCGAGCGCGGGCTCCTTGGTCAGCAGCCGCCCGGCGTGGGCGAGCGCAACGTCGAGCGTTCCGACCGGCTCCGAGGCACTGCTCAAAATGAATCCCCACGCATTTCTTTGAATCGCGATTACCGATAAGAAACCCGCGCGGCCCGATTGTCAAATCCGCCACATGTTGGATTTACGCCGCAGGTCGAGGGAAAAGTGCCCTCGTCCGCGGCCCGCAGCCGCCGCGACTGCCCCGGCGCACCACCCATAACCCGTTGATCCGGGCCGTGGTCTCGTCGGCGCCCGGATCCTGAGGCACCAGGCTCGCGCGCGCCTTACGGGTGGCGCGAGCGGCCCGGTGGCGCGCCCGCACAGGGATTCTTGCAACAGCGCGCGCTCGACCCCGGCGGGACCGGTCGCGAAGCGCTGACGTCAATGGCCCGCCTGCTGAGGGCGTGTCTCGTCAGGCCAGTCCGCCTCGGCGCCAGTCGCGCGCAACACCTTGCCGGGATTCATGATCCCGAGCGGGTCGAACACGGCTTTCACCGCCTGCATCAGCGCAATCCCGGTCGGCCCGACCCAGCTCTCGAGCGAAGTGCGCTTCTCGAGGCCGATCCCGTGCTCGGCCGAGAAACTGCCGCCGCCGGCGCGCAGACCTTCGTAGATCAGCGGCGCGATCTCCGAGTAGCGCTCGGTGATCGGCCGAGCGGCGTTGATGGTGACGTGGATGTTGCCGTCGGCGAGATGGCCGACGACGTACACCTCGAGCTCTGCGTCGTGCCGGCCGATGCGCGCCTCGAGCGCCGAAAAGTAATCCGCGAGCGCGTCGATCGGAACGGAGACGTCGTACCACAGTCCGCCCGGCCTCACCCGGTCGACCGCCCAGTCCTCGCGAATGCGCCACAGGTCGCGCTCCTCCGCAGCGCTTTTCGGCACCAGCGCATCGCTGATCAGACCCGCCTCGCTCGTCGCGATCAGTGCCTCCTCGAGCGCTTCCGCGGCTGATCCACCGCTCCCGCCTGCGGCCGCGAGCAGCAGGCCAAAGGCCGCGGGTGAGGCGCTCGCGACCTGCGTGATGCCGAGCGAGCGGGCGGTCAGCGCGAGGTGGTTGCCCGACATGAGCTCTGCGGCGGTGAGGACAATCTCCGGTCGGGCCTCGACCGCGCGCATGACGGATATCGCCGCCTCGAGATCTGGGACGAGCACGAGGATCATCGTGCGCGGACCTGCCTGCGGTGCGAGCGCGAGCACGGCGCGAGTCACGATCCCGAGCGTACCCTCCGAGCCGATGAACAGCTGTCGTAGCGGGAGCCCCGCATTGTCCTTGCGGACGCGGGTGAGTTCCTCGAGCACCACGCCGCTCGCGAGTGCCACCTCAAGACCCAGCACCCGGTCGCGCATCGTCCCGTAGCGAAACGCTTCGATCCCTCCCGCATTCGTCGACACCATGCCGCCGATTGTCGCCGAGCTTCGTGCGCCGAGGTCGATCCCGGCCACCAGGCCGTGGGGAGCCAATGCCTCCTCTAGACGCTCGAGCGTCACACCGGCCTCGACCGTCGCCGTGCGCGCGCCGGGGTTGACGGTCTCGATGCGGCTCATTCGTTCGAGCGATACGATCAGCTGGCCCGGTCGCGTGACCGCCCCGCCAGCGAGCCCGGTACGTCCGCCCTGCGGAACGACGCCGACCCGCGCGGCGTTGCAGAGAGCGAGTACCCCGGCGACCTCGGACGTCTTCGCCGGCCGCGCCATCAGTCCCGCCTGCAGATTGTCGGGGTGGACGCCCGGATCTATGGTGCGAAGCTGATCGCCGTGGCGCACGCCGCCCTCGCCGACGATCTCGATCAGATGGGCGAGGAACTCGGGCGGGTAGGCGCTCGGGGGACTCACCCGACCGGCCCCGTCACGCGGCCGGGCGGGCGCGGCGGCCCGCCCAGCTGGCACCGATCGTGGTCACGATCAGCCGCCCCGCCGTAATGCAACTGATCGCGTTCGCCGCATCGAAGCGTGGCGCAATCTCGACGATGTCCATCCCGACGATGTGCTGGCGCCGCGCGAGGCGCACGAGCAGCGGGGCCACCTGTTCAAAGTAGAGCCCGCCCGGGGCGGGCGCCATCACCGCCGGCATCACCGTGGGATCGAGGCCGTCGGCGTCGATCGTCAGGTACAGCGGCACGCGCTCCGGTATCGCCGACACGACCGGGTCGATGCCCTTGTCGTGCACCTGCGCGGCGGTAAACAGGCGCGAGCCATAGGCCTGTGCGGCGAGCACCTCGCCCCGGCGCGCGCTGCCGGCGGACCGAAGCCCGATCTGAGTCATGCCGGCGATCCAGGGCTTCTCGCTCGCCCGGCGCAGCGGGCTCGAGTAGCCGCGCCGGACGCCGCCGACTTCCTCGCGCCAATCGAGGTGGGCATCGATGTGCACGATGTGGACGGGAGTCCCGAGCACCTCGAGCGCATCGAGGACCGGGATCGTCACTCCGTGGTCGCCGCCGAGCACGACCAGCTGGGCACCGGCGCCGAACAGCGTCGCTGCGTAGCCCCGCACGCGCGCCGAGTAGCTGTCGTAATCCTCCTCCCCGCGCACTGCGTTGCCGCAGTCGACACAGCGTCCGGGCAGGATCGAGGCGAGATCCGACCCTAGGTCGAAGTCCCAGTGCCTGCCGTTGCCGTAACTGAACATCGCGGACTGCCGGCGCACCGCATCGGGTGCGCGCGTCTGGTCGTTCGGCTGCTCGTCGTCGGGATAGGGCTCGCTGTGGGTGATCCCGAGCAGTGCGACGTCCGCCTGCCAGGCTGCCGGATCCAGCACGACGGGCCAGTCGATGAACGGCCACTCGGGATGCGAGGTCGGCTGCATCGGATGGGCTCCGCAACGCTCGTCGCATCATACCGCCCTCGCCGTCCGCGGGCGGACACCGCGTGGGGTAAAATCCCGCCCTCCCAACGCTCTGGTCGCACGATGTCGCTTCCCGCCCGCCGCCATTCTGTCCCGGTCCGCGTCGGCCACGTCACGGTCGGCGGCGCGGCCCCGATCGTCGTGCAGTCGATGACCAACACCGACACCGCCGACGTCGCGGCGACCATCCGGCAGGTCGCCGAGCTCGCCCGCGCGGGGTCCGAGATCGTGCGGGTGACGGTGAACGAGAAGGAGGCGGCGGCTGCGGTACCCAGGATCCGCGACGGCCTCGACGCGCTCGGCCTCGAGGTTCCGCTGGTCGGCGATTTTCACTTCAACGGCCACAAGCTCCTCACCGAGGAGCCCGCCTGCGCGGCGGCGCTCGCAAAGCTTCGGATCAATCCGGGCAATGTCGGACGGGGCAGCAAGCGCGACCCGCAGTTCGCCGAGATGATCGCGATCGCCTGCCGGCATCAGAAGCCCGTCCGGATCGGCGTCAACTGGGGGAGTCTCGACCAGGATCTGCTGACGCGCCTGATGGACGAGAACTCGCGCCGCGCGGAGCCCTGGGATGCGATGGACGTGGTTCGCGAGGCGATCGTGGTCTCGGCCCTCGAGAGCGCGCGGCGCGCCGAGGAGCTGGGCCTGCCGCACGCGGCGATCATCATCTCGGCCAAGGTCAGCGGCGTCCAGGACCTGATCTCAATCTATCGCAACCTCGCCGCGCGCTGCGATTACCCGCTGCACCTCGGGCTCACCGAGGCCGGCATGGGCTCGAAGGGGATCGTCGGCTCGAGCGCGGCTCTCGCGGTGCTGCTGCAGGAAGGCATCGGCGACACGATCCGCATCTCGCTGACCCCCGAACCAGGGGGTGACCGGACCCGCGAGGTCGTCGTGGCCCAGGAGCTCCTGCAGACCATGGGGCTCAGGGCGTTCACACCGATGGTGGTCGCCTGCCCGGGCTGCGGACGCACGACCAGCACCTACTTCCAGGAGCTCGCCCAGCAGATCGAGTCGCACATCCGGGCGCGGATGCCCGAGTGGGGCCGCGACTATGCCGGGGTCGAGGACATGACGGTGGCGGTCATGGGCTGCGTCGTCAACGGCCCCGGCGAGAGCAAGCACGCCGACATCGGCATCAGCCTGCCGGGGACCGGGGAGCGACCGGTCGCGCCCGTCTATGAGGACGGCCGGAAGACCGTGACGCTGAAGGGCGAGCGGATCGCCGAGGAGTTCCAACAGCTGGTCGAGACGTATGTGGCGCGCCGCTACGCGCGCCGGGAGGCGGGGCGATGACGCAGAACGACGAGCGGCTGGCGGACAGGCGGTGCGTGCCCTGCGAGGGCGGAGTGAAACCGTATGCGGCGAGCGAGGCGCGTTCCCAGCTCGCGCGGCTGGACCCGGCCTGGCGGCTCGATGAGGCTGCGAGCGAGATCGGGCGCGAGTTCCGCTTCAAGGATTTCTACCGCGTGATGAGCTTCGTCAACGCGATCGCGCACATCGCCAATACCGAGGACCACCACCCGGACCTCGAGCTCGGCTACAGCTACTGCCGGGTGCGCTACTCGACCCACGCGATCCGGGGGCTGTCGGAGAATGACTTCATCTGCGCGGCCAAGATCGACCGGCTCTAGCCTGGACGCTGCAGTGTCAGGCGCTCGCGCCGGGGCGCGCCGGTAGCGGCCGCAGCCGGCTCGCGACGTGCACGCGCCACGCCCCATACGCCCCGAGCAGCATGCCGAAGAAGAATAGCGTGCCGGCTGACGAGAGCGCCTGGAACAGGGGATCTAGATACTGGGCCTTGCGGGCCGCGAGGCTGACGAGCTCGTGGGTGATGCGCTCCGTGCCCGGGGCGGAGCGGGCGAGCGCGCGCTGCTGGGCCGCGTAGCGGTCGGCAAGCAGGGTCGGTCGCAGCACGGCGAACAGCACGTAGGCCCCGAGCCCGGTCGTGAGGCTGACGGTTGCGGCGATGATCGTCGCGCACTGCATCCGCTCCCGGAACCCCGCGCCCGGCCGCGCGCTTGCCCCGAGCCCGAGCTGCACGGCGAGCAGTCCCGCGGCGAGCGCACCAAAGTCCGCGAGCCGGCCTCCCGGCGCGGCGCCCAGCAGCGGGGGCGCGATCAGGATGAGGCTCGCGACAATGCCGCCGCCGAGGCCCCAGGCAAGGGACAGCCGCACCGGCGGGCCTGCGCTCACGCGCCGAGCGCACGCGCGATGAAGAAGCGTTTCAGCGACCCCGCCCGGTTCACGAGCCCAAGCCCCGTGCGGCGCACGCGGCCGATGGCGGCATGCTCGTCAGCGAACAGGCGCCACAGACCGTCGAGCGCCGCACCCATCAGCACATTGTCGGCACGACGCGCCCGTCCGTAGCGACCGAGCGTGCGCGGATCGCCCAGGTCCTCGCCGCGGGCGAGCGAAGCGCCGATCTCGGCGGCGAGCGCGGCAGCGTCGCGAAATCCCTGGTTGACGCCCTGTCCTGCCAGCGGGTGCACCGTGTGCGCCGCATCACCCACTAAGGCGAGCCGGGTGGCGACGTAGCGGTCCGCCTGGAACCGCCGCAACGCAAAGCGTGCGCGGGGACCCACAGCCTTGAGCTCTCCCAGCACTCCATCGCTCGCGTGCGTGACTGCGGCACCGAACGCGGCCTCGTCCATCGCGACGAGCCCCGCCGCCTGCTCCGGCGTCGTCGACCAGACGAGCGATACGCGGCCATCCGCGACCGGTAAGAGCGCGATCGGGCCACTTGGCAGGAACCTCTGGCGCGCCGCAAACCCGTGACCCAGCGCCGGTGTCAGGTGTGCGACGACCGCTTCCTGGGGGTACGCCGTACCGCGACCGTCCAGCCCCGCGAAACCACGGAGCTTCGAGTCGGCACCGTCGGATGCGACCACGAGTCCGGTTGCAATCCGGCGCTCATCGAGCGTCACCCACGCAGCGTCCGCTCCGAGCTCGAGTCCGCTCACCGGCGTCGTGAGCAGCACCGCTCCCGCAGCGACCGCCCGCTCGATGAGCGAGGCAGCCACCGCGCGATTCTCCGCGATGTGGCCGAGGTCGGGCTCGCCGGCCTCGGCCGCGTCGAAAATCAGCGTATCGGGACCATCCACCGGGGCGGCGCTGTCCCAGACAATCATCCGCTCGTACGCGCACGGCTGCCGCGCGAGGATCCTCGGCCAGGCGCCGACCGCCGTGAGTACGTTTCGTGCCGCGTGCGACAGCGCCGAGACGCGAATGTCGAGCGGCTCCTCCGGCCGTGGGGGCGTCGCGGGCTTCGGCTCGATCAGCGCGACTGTCAGCGTCGCGGTCGCCGGCGCGGTCACGAGCAGCGCCGCGACCGCAGCCCCGACCATGCCGCCCCCGGCGATGACGACGTCGAAGTCCCGGCGCGCGCTCATGGGGCCCTCGCCCCCGCGAGCCGGCCCGGGACGATGAGCGGCAGGCCGCGGGCGAGGCGCGGCAGGCGGCCTGCGAACCCGAGCGACAGGCGCGACAGCGCCGTCTTCGCAGCGGGACTGACGTCGAACAGCAGGAGCCCCAACCCGCGCGCGGCCCGGATCGGCGCGAACGGGCTGCCGAATAGGCGCACCAGGCCATCGGTGAAGGCGATCACGGCGCGGCGGTCCGCGCGGCGCCAGTCGACGTAACGCGCGAGCAACGCGCTGTCCCCGGGATCGGCGGCGGGCGCTGCCTCGGCGAGAACCTCGGCGAGCGTCGCCGCATCGCGCAGCCCCAAGTTGAAACCCTGGCCCGCGATCGGATGCAGCCCCTGCGAGGCATTGCCGATGATTGCGACCCGCGGTCCGCTCTGCGCCTCGGCGCGCGTCAATGCGAGCGGATACGCATGGCGCGCCCCGAGCGCCGTCAGCCGCCCGAGGCGCCAGCCGAAGGACTGCTGGAGCCCGGCCAGGAACGCGGCGGGCTCGAGCGCCAGTGCCCGGGCTGCATCGTCCGGCGCGAGCGTCCAGATGATGCCGCAGCGTCCTGCGGCGATCGGCAGTACTGCAATGGGGCCTGCCGGCGTGAACCGCTCGTAGGCGACCTGCGCGTGGAAGCGCTCTGGCGCGACGGTCGTAATGACGGCGGTCTGGCCGTAGTCCCAGCGCTCGGCGGCAACACCGGCCGCGCGCCGCACAATAGAGCCGGCGCCGTCCGCGGCCACCACGAGTCGCGCCGTCAGCGACCGCGGCTCACCTGCGCTGTCGATCTCGAGGCGGATCCGCTCCGGATCGGTGGACACCGCCGTGACCTCAGCGGGCGACATCAGACGGACCCTCGAGGCGCGGCTGAGCTCCCGCCACAACGCCGCGCCGATCGCACGGTTCTCGACGACGTAGCCGAGCGCGGGGATTCCCTGCTCGGCGGCGTCGAGCACCGAGCAGCCGAACTGGCCGCGCTCGGACACGTGGATGCGCCGGATCGGGGTGGCCGCGCGGGCGATCTCGTCCCAGACGCCGAGCCCGGTCAGGATGCGTCGCGTGCCGTTTGACAACGCCGTGGTCCGCGCATCGAAGCTCGGCTGCGAGAGCGTATCGGGCGGTACAGCCTCGATCACGACCACGGCGAGCGGGAGATTGCTGAGCGCAAGCGCAAGGCTCGCACCCACGAGACCGCCGCCGACGATGGCGACGTCGCACTCCCCGGGTGCGGCCGCGCTCATTGCCGCGCCCGGCGCCACCGCCGCCTACGCCGCGGCACCAGCCAGGAAGCGCTCGATCGCATCCGGCTGCTTGATCAGCTCCCCGCTCAGGACATCCGGCTTGCCGCGAGTGATCGCGACGTCGTCCTCGATACGCACGCCGATGCCGCGAAACTGCTTCGGCACGCGGGGGGCGTCCGGCGCGATGTAGATTCCGGGCTCGGCGGTCAGGACCATGCCGGGCTCCAGGACCCGCCACGCATCGCCGACCTTGTAATCGCCGACGTCATGCACGTCGAGCCCCAGCCAGTGGCCGGTCCGGTGCATGAAGAACTCCTTGTACGCCCCGTCCTTGATCAGCTTTCCCGGCTTGCCGTGCAGGATCCCGAGCTTGACGAGGCCGTGGGTGATCACCCGGACAGCCGCATCGTGCGGCTCGTTCCAGTGGTTGCCCGCCACGCACTTGGCGATCGCCGCGTGCTGGGCGGCGAGCACGACCTCGTAAACGGCCCGCTGTGCAGGGCTGAACCGGCCGTTGACCGGAAACGTGCGGGTGATGTCCGAGGCGTAGCAGTCGACCTCGCAGCCGGCATCGATCAAGAGCAGATCACCGTCGCGAAGTACGGCGGCGTTGTCGCGGTAATGGAGCACGCAGGCGTTCGGCCCGCCGCCGACGATCGGCTGGTAGGCGATCTCGGCACGGTGGCGGTTGAACTCGTGCACGAGCTCGGCGGCGACCTCGTATTCCATGACGCCGGGCGCGGCGCGGCGCATCGCGCGAAGGTGCGCGCCGACCGCGATGCTCGCGGCGCGGCGCATCGTGGCGAGCTCCGGCCGGCTCTTGTACAGACGCATGTCGTGCAGCAGGTGGTCGAGGGCCGCGAACTCCTGCGGCGTATGCAGCCCGTGCTTCGCCTGGGCCCTGAGCCCGTTGACCCAGCCGATGACCCGGTGATCGAACTCCGGGTGCAGGCCCATCGTGTAGCAGACTCTCGAGCGGCTCTCGAGCAGGCCCGGCAGGATCTCGTCGATGTCCCCGATCGGGAACGCATCGTCCGCGCCGTAATGCTCCACCGCGCCGTTCTGGCCGGCCCGGTCGCCGTCCCACAGCTCGCGGGTCGGATCGCGTTCCCGGCAGAAGAGCACGTACTCGCCCTGCGGCCGGTGCGGAATCAGCACGGCCACGGCCTCCGGCTCCGGGAATCCGGTCAGGAACTGAAAGTCGCTGTCCTGCCGGTACCCGTACTCCACGTCCCCGTTGCGGCGCTTGACCGCAGCCGCCGGTAGGATCGCGATGGCATCGCGCCCCATCATCCGCATCAGCTGGCGCCGGCGGCGCGCGAACTCGTCGTGCTTCATCACTGGGTTGTCCTGTCGCGCTCCGGCGCGAGCTCCTCATAAGTCAGCTGCGTCCCGGCCCGCACGTACTCGACGAGCTCGGCGTAGCTCGCCTCGCTCGACTCGGGCGTCTCGTCGCGGTCGGCAACGGCGCGGCTGATCTCGCCGAAGTCCCGCAATATTTCGGCGACCTCCCCCGACAGCGCATCGGGGGCGCGGGCGGCGCCCAGCCCGAGGCCCCACAGAAATCCGGCGCACCATTCGGCCAGCGCCGCGACCCGCCTCGGAAGCGGCGTCGCGTCGTCCGGCAGGATCGGCGCGAAATCCATGTCGAGCCCGTCGAGGGACTCTGCAGTCTCCTCGTAGACCGTTTCAAGCAGGTTGCGCGAACGCAACTCCTGCGTGCCGGCGCCCGCCTCCGGCAGCAGCTGCTCGAGCCAGTCGTCGGGCGTGAACCCGGCGACGGCCGCCAGCGATCCGCACAGCGAGCCGTGCGCCTCGGCCGCCGCGACCGGGGAATCCGCGGCGCTGAGCGCCGCGTCCAGCTCCTCAAAGGTCACGGTCAACATAAGTTCGGCTCAATTCTACCGCGTTGACCCGCGGGACGGGCCGCGCCTATAGTGCGGCCATGACCGAGGGGACGTCGCGATCGGCGGTGGAAACCGAGCTGCGCAAGCTCGAGAGGCGGCTCGAAGAGCTGGTGGCCGCCGTCAGCCACCTGAAAGAAGAGAACCGCTCGCTGCGCACCCGCCAGGATACGCTGGCTGCCGAGCGCTCGGCCCTGCTGCACAAGAACGAGCAGGTGCGCGCGCGCGTCGAGGCGATGATCGGCCGTCTGAAGTCGATGGAGCACGGTGCATGACCGAGGCCCCGCTCGCACGGGTCAGCGTGCGGATCCTGGAGAAGGAATACCAGTTCTCCTGCGCGGTGGACGAGCGGGCGGCACTGTTGGACTCGGCCGAGTACCTGAATACCGAGATGCGCAAGATTCGCGACAGCGGCAAGGTGATCGGCCTCGATCGCATCGCGGTCATGGCCGCGCTCAACATGGCCAACGAGCTGCTGAAGGCCCGTGCGCGGGACACCTCGGGTGACGGCGACGTCGTCCATCGCATACGCCATCTGCGCGAGCGGCTGGAAGCGACTCTGGGACGGGGTCAGCAACTCGAACTGTGACCGCCGGCACGATTCGTGCCTGCGCGGACGTTCCCCTCGGCACACCACCGGCCACTCTTCCGTCCCTGATCCCGGATGCGGTAGTCTGCAGTCGGCGCCGCCTGCGGTGTTCGACACGGGTCGCGAGTACCTCTCGACCCTAATGTGTTAACCCCGGGGCATCACGCTTGCGGCACGTTGTGCAAGTCCGTCATCGAACGGAAAGCCTGAAGTGCTGCAGCACGCCCCACTTGTTGCTCTGGCTCGAGAGCAACGACCTGTGACGGCACAGGCGGGTGGCGCCGCCTTTTCAATCCGCCCGCCGGCCGGCGGCGGGCGGCCCGCCTCGCGGGAAGTCCCATGAATCACTGGCTGATCAAGACCGAGCCGTCGACCTTCGGCATCGAGGATCTCGCCCGTGCACCGCGGCGGCGCACGGCGTGGGACGGCGTGCGCAACTTCCAGGTGCGCAACATGCTCCGCGACGCGATGAAGAAGGGGGACCAGGCCTTCTTCTACCACTCGAGCTGCGAGGTGCCGGGCATCTACGGCATCGTGCGCATCGTCCGCCAAGGCTATCCGGATACGACCGCCTTTCAGCGCGGCCACGCTCACTTCGACGCCGGCAGCGACCCGGCAGAGCCCCGCTGGTTCATGGTCGACGTGGAGCTGGTGCGGCGCCTTGTGAGCCCGATCACACTCGAGACGCTGAAGGCAAATGCCCGAGTGCTCCGCGACCTGCTGATCTTGAAGCGCGGCAACCGCCTCTCGATCACGCCGGTGAGCGCGGCCGAGTGGCAACGCATTCTCGCGCTCGAGTGAGCGCGGCCCTTGAAAACAAGCGTCGGGCGCGCTATGCGACGGGCGTGACACTCATGCACGCTGCGCATCCTCGGAGCGCTGATCGCTCCCGTCAGATGAGCGATGCGGTCGCGCGCCGCGAAGTGCTAGCACACCGACGCTACAGTTGCTTGTAATTTGACTTTTAGTGTATATACTCGGCCCCCGGACTAACCCGACATGGAGAACCACTATGGCGACGAAGAAGAAAGCTACTAAGAAGAAAAAGGCGACGAAGAAGAAGTAAACGTTCGAAGCAGTTGGGGAGCGAGGTCGGAAGGCCTCACGGTCGCTGATCAGATCCCCGCTCTTCACTGACTGTGCCCGCGCAAGCGGGCACAGTCGTTTCTGGAACACGGCTTTGCGGGCGCAGCGTCGCCCGCGCCGCGAGAGCCGCGGTCAGGGACGCCCGGCAGGCGGTCCGGAGCCTGAAAACAAGGGGTTTCGCAACGATGGCGAGCGATGAGCAGAAGCAGCGGGCGGCCGACGCCGCGCTCGACTATGTTCCTGAAAGCTGCGTCGTCGGCGTCGGCACCGGATCCACGGTCAACCACTTCATCGCCGCGCTCGCCCGCCGGCGGTTCCCGGTCACCGCCGCCGTCTCGAGTTCGGAGGCGAGCACGCGGCTGCTCAAGCAGGCGCGAATCGAGGTCGTCGACCTCAACTCCGCCGGCGACCTCGAGGTGTACGTCGACGGCGCCGACGAGGCCACCCGTCACCGGCAGCTGATCAAGGGAGGCGGCGGAGCACTGACCCGCGAAAAGATCATTGCGGCGGCATCACGTCGTTTCATCTGCATCGTCGACCGCTCGAAGCTCGTCGACGTGCTGGGACGCTTCCCGCTGCCGGTCGAGGTGGTCCCCATGGCGCGCTCTTACGTCGCGCGCCAACTCGTCAAGCTCGGCGGCCAGCCGGTACTGCGGGAAGGCGTCACGACCGACAACGGCAACGTGATCCTCGACGTGCACAACCTGAAGCTCCCCGACCCCGCGGCGCTCGAGGCGGAAATCAACCAGATCGCCGGAGTGGTCTGCAACGGCCTATTCGCGCGGCGCCGCGCCGACCTGCTGCTGGTGGGCGGCGAGTCCGGCGTCGAGACAATCACGGCTTAAGCTTGGGGGCCGCCAGCTGACTCCGCGTGCGGCGGGCGGACGAGCAGCTCCGCGAGCCGCGCATCCTTGCGCGCCCACAGATCCGCCAGCCACGCCTGAAAGCGCGCGCGGAACGCCGCGTCGGCGGCGTAGTCGCCGGCGCGGAGCCACGGCTCAATCGGATGCCGCTCGACTTCGATGATGATGTGCGATACCCGTCCGCAACACAGATCCCAGAAGCCGCCGGCCCCGGCCGGGTAGGCGACCGTGACGTCGAGGATCTCGTTCAGGATCGTGCCCATCGCCCCGAGTACGAACGCGACTCCACCGGCCCGCGGCGGCAGCACGTTGCGGTACGGCGCGCCGGCCGCCGCATGCTTCGCTGCCGTGTAGCGGGTTCCTTCGACGAAGTTGATCACGGCTGTCGGAATGTCGCGAAAGCGCTCGCAGGCGCGCCGGGTGGTCGCGAGGTCAGCGCCGCGCAGCTCGGGACGCCGCTCGAGGTCGGCACGCGAGTAGCGCTTCATGAATGGCATGTCGAGCGCCCACCAGGCGAGACCCATGACCGGCACCCAGCGGAGCTTTTCCTTGAGGAAGAACTTCAGGAACGGGATGCGGCGGTTGCAGACCGTCTGCAGCGCCAGGATGTCTGCCCACGAGCGGTGGTTCGCGATGACCAGGTACCAGGCGCGCCGCTCGAGGCCCTCGAGGCCGCGGACCTCCCAGCGAATCCGCTGGGTGAGCGCGAGGATGCGCGTATTCGTCGCGGTCCAGGTCTCGGCGATCCGCGTCAGCGCGGCACTCAGCGCGCGGCGTGCGGCTGCGTGCGGCACCAGGAGTTTCACCAGCGCCAGCAGGAACAGCGGGACGCAGCACACTGCCGTGTTGCAGACGATCAACGTGAAGGTCACCGCGCCGCGCAGCGGTCCGGCCGGAAGGGGAATCAGGGGCAGTCGATTCACGTCGGGAGCCACGGCTGCGATGACCGGTGCATTCTGCCTAAGCCGCGGCGCGCGACCAGCGGGACTCGCTGGTCGCACCGCAACGCAGAAGGCCCGTCTGGCAACGGGCCTTCGGTGGTTGGCTGGGGGACTAGGATTCGAACCTAGGTTGACGGAGTCAGAGTCCGTAGTCCTACCGCTAGACGATCCCCCAAGTTCTGGACCCGCTGGCCGAGCCGTGAAGCTGGAATGATCCGGCGTGCCTCAGCGCTTCGAGAACTGGGGACCGCGACGCGCCTTGCGCCGGCCAACTTTCTTGCGCTCGACCTCGCGCGCATCGCGCGTGACGAACCCGGCCGCGCGCAATGGCTTGCGCAGGGCCTCGTCGAACTCGATCAGCGCCCGCGTGATGCCGTGGCGGATTGCGCCGGCCTGGCCGGTGATGCCGCCGCCGTCGACGGCGACCTCGATGTCGAAGCGGGCTCCCATCTGCACCAACTCGAGCGGCTGGCGGACGATCATGCGGCCGGTCTCGCGGCCGAAGAACTCCTCGATCGAGCGCTCGTTGATCGTGATCTTTCCCGAGCCGGGCGTCAGGTGTACGCGCGCCGTGGAGCTCTTGCGACGTCCCGTACCGTAGTAGGTGCTGGCAGCCATTATTGAACCTTGATCATTGGTGGCCTCAGGCGATCTCGATCGCCTTCGGCTGTTGCGCGGCGTGGGGATGCTTGCCACCCGCGAACACGTGCAGTTTCTTGAACATCTTCCGGCCGAGCGGGCCCTTCGGCAGCATGCCCTTGACGGCGATCTCGAGCGCGCGCTCCGGGTGCTC
>DATNIE010000033.1:0-93393 GCA_035604595.1 Steroidobacteraceae bacterium
CGCTCGCCTCGGCGGTTACCTCAATCGCGCCAGCGACGCGCCGCCAGGCAATGCCGTGATCTGGCGCGGGCTATCGCGCTTGACCAACATCGAGATCGGCTACCTCCTCGGCGCTCAACATGTGGGTAATTGAAAGGTTGATCGGACGCTTACCGTCCTGAGCGGCGCGGGGCTGCAGCTGCGCGTCGCCGAGCATCCGATCGTTGAGCTCACGCCCCTCTCGGCGCCGTACGCGTTCCCGGGTGACGCGGCGACGACGGCCACGTTGATCGCAGGCGGCATCACCGACCTGAACGTCATGACCCGCCGCGGGCGATTCTCACACCGCGTGCGCCGCGTCGAAGTCCTCGCGCCGACGACTCTTCCCGTGGTGGCATGGGCGACGTTGATCGTTTGCAGTGCCGGGCGCGTACTCCTCGGGTCGACCTCCCTGCAGCTCGGGCCGCTCGACACGCTGATGTTGGAGCCATTCGATGCAACCGTCGCTCTGGCAGCCGAACCGCGAGCATCGATCATCGTCGTGGAGCTCGATCAAAGCTGAGTGCCTGGATACCGGGCACCCGGCCGCGCGCCGCCGCCACAGGATTCATCGTCATCCAATTCCCCCGGCGGACCGCTGCTGGAATCGTTCCCTTGATATTCGCCGCGACCTCGCTCAAGGTCGGTTCGAGTGCAGCGTTCATCAAGGAGTGGCTCGATGAGTGGCCAAAGTGCGGCGCTGGCTACCTGGCGGAGGCTGTGCCGGATACCGGGCGGCAGGTGGCTGTTCTCGCGGATCGTGTGCCGGAAGGCGCCGTACTTTGCGGGTATCCGGCCGCGAATTATGGAGCTCCGTCCCGGCCGCGCGGAGGTTCGGATGCAGAAACGCCACGCGGTGCTCAATCACCTCGGCGGCATCCACGCGATTGCGATGTGCAACATGGCGGAGCTGGCTGGTGGGATGGTCACGGACGTCACGATACCAGGCACGCACCGGTGGATCCCGAAGGGGATGACCGTCGACTACCTGCAGAGGGCCGATAGCGATCTGCGGGCCGTCGCCGAACTCGAATTCCTGCCGGCGCTCGGGGACTCGGCCGAGATCCCGGTGACCGTCGAGGTATTCAATGCGAACGGCGAGGCCGTGGTACGCGCGGTGATTCGCATGTGGCTGTCACGCAAGCCCGGTAAGCCCGCCAAGCCTGATAAGCCCGGGCGTCAGGCTTAGCGTAGCGGTGATACGGGGGGCGCGCCCGGGCCCAGTCGGCAGAGCGTGTCGCGCTTGGCGGCAGCGGCGACGTTACGCAGCGTTATCTCTTGCCGGCGCCACCTCGGCAGCCGGCTCCTCAACGTTGATCTCGCGCCGGCGTGCAAGCCACGAATAGACGGGCCCACAGGCGCCGATCAGCACGGCCGCCGTCAGCCCCGAGCGCGGGTCGTCGATAATCGCGCTAATTAGGAACAGTACTGACCCGACGAGAACCACTGCGGTCGTGATCGGAAAACCGAAGGCTCGATATGACCGCGGCGCAGTGGGCTGCCGACGCCGCAGCACGAACACGGCCGCGTAAGCCGATAGGTAGTTGAGCAGGAAGAGCACGGCAGCGAGCGCGATCAGCTGCTCAAAACTGCCACTGAGGATCAGCAGCGCGGCAACTGCGCTCGTAACGCCGAGCGCAACCCGCGGCGTGCCACTTGCACTGACTAGCGTGGCCTTCTGCGTGAAGAAACCGGCACGGCCGATTGCGAACAGGATGCGCGGCGTGATCAGAAGGTTCGCGTTGATCAGGCTCAGCACGGTCACCAGCGCGATCAGCGTCACGAGCACCGCGCCGCCGTGCGGAAGCACGACACGTGCCGCATCGGCGGCCGGGAGTTCCGAGGCCGCGAGCACAGGTAGTGGCAGCACGCGCAGGAAGGCGAGGTTGATCACCAGGTAAAGGGCCGCTACCAGCAGTGTGCCGCCGACGATCGCTCGTGGCAGCGTGCGTGCCGGGTGGGTGTTCTCCTCAGCGAAATAGATCGGCGAGTACCAGCCGTCGAAACTGACAAGCACCGGGCGCAGCGCAGCCACGACGGCGCCGAACATCGCCATCGAGAGCAGCGGTACCGAAGCAGCCGACATCGCCGGCGGCAACGCGGTCGCGGCCGTGGCTGGCGCGACCAGGAAGCAGGCGACGATCAGGACGAGCAGCATGAGCCCGACGGCGACACTGATGAGGCCCGCGAGCGCTCGGCCGATCCTGAGGCCCGCCCAATGCAGTCCCGTGAAGGCAGCGACGATCGAGACCGCGATGAACCGCGGGTGGGAAGTCGCCGCAGGCCACAGCACGGCGAGAAACGTGGCCGCGGTGATAGCTGCGTAGGCGATGGAAGCCGCGCTGCAGACCCAATCGCTCCAGCCGACGACGAACCCTGGGCCGTTGCCAAACGCCCGCCGCGCGTAGACGTAGAAGCCGCCGGCGACAGGAAACATCGTGGCGAGCTCTGCGACCGCGACCGCACCGAGTAGCGCGTACAGCCCGCCGAGGGTCCAGAACAGCACGATCAGCCGGGTGTCCCCGAGCGCTGCCGCCACGGTGCCGGGAAGGCGCAGGATGCCAACGCCTACCGTGCCGCCGAAGGCCATCGCAAGGCCGAAGCCGAGTCCCAGAATCCGCAGCAGCGGTCGCGCGCGCGCCGTCTCGACCGTCATTGCCGCCCCGGCTGCACTCTGGAAGCACCAGCATGCGCGCCGGACGACCGCCCGGCAAGCGCCGATCCAACCGCGCGGTGGTGGCCGCGCGAGCGACGCGCGGCACGCTACGCGCTGCGCGCGCGCTGATCCTCGAGCCAAGCGCCGGCGCGGCGCGCCTCGGCCTCGTGAGCCGGCTCTCGCCATGGTTCGGCGAGCGCATCGGCGTACCAGGCCTGCATTGCGGGGAGCGCAAGCAGCCGTCGCGCGTAGTGCGTTGAGGTCGCACCGAACGTGAAGCCGTACGTCTGCCAGCGGAACGCGACGGGAGCGTAGAACGCGTCGGCGGCGGTAAACGCGCGTCCGGTCAGGAACGGGCCGCCGAATGATTCGAGCCCGCCGGCCCAGAGCTCGTCAATCCGCGCGATATCACTCGCGACGACCTGCGGGACGTCCGCGAGCCGGACACGCAGTCCGCAGCTCATCGAGCACAGATCTCGCAGTGCGGCGAATCCGGAGTGCATCTCTGCAGCGGCGCTGCGGGCCCACGCGCGTGCGGCAGCGTCGCGCGGCCATACCGCAGCGTGACGGTCCGCCAGGTACTCAGTGATTGCGAGCGAGTCCCACACGACCGTCGCCCCATCCCTGAGGCACGGCATCCGGCCGCTCGGGGAGAATGTCCGGAACAGCGCCCAGCTGGAACCAACCGCGAGTTGCTGCAGGCGCTCGGTGAAAGGTATGCCGAGCTCGCGCATCAGTACCCACGGGCGTAGCGACCAGGAAGAGTAGTTCTTGTTGGTGATGAATAGTTCGTACATTGCAGCCTACCGTATGACCGAGACTGAAGCGTAGCATCGCACCACGCCCTGCGGCGTTGCGCCGCGACTGCGGGGGGCCATCGGTCGTAGTCCGGTACCTCCGCGGCGACCGTCAGTCCAGTGCGCGCAGCAGGTTGACACCCGCCTGTCGAAACCGGCGGGCAAGCTCAGCCACCATTGCGCGTTCGGGTCCCGCTGCGCAAGCGGCGGCGTGCTCGGCAAGGAGCGCGAGCTCGGTCGCCCGGCCAAGGGTGAGCGCAAAACGCCGCGCTCCCGCCTGGCGCTCATCGGCATCGCGGTCCGCCTGCAGCCAGGCGCGAGCTGCCGACACTGCATCCCGCGCCGCGTCCGCAACGCCGCCGAGACCCGCAGTCCGGGCGGCGTCGCATGCCGTCCGGATCCGCCGCTCGAGCGCGGCGAGTCCGCGCGCCACATCGGCGCGCAGCAGCAGGTCAAGCGATAGCACGTTGGTCGTGCCTTCCCAGATCGGCAAGACCTGAGTGTCGCGCAGCAACACGGGCAGGCCGGTGTCTTCGAGGTAGCCCGCGCCGCCGAACGCTTCGATAGCCTCGCTGACCGCGTGCACCGACTGCTTGCCTGTGGTGAGCTTCGTGAGCGGCGTCAGCAGCCGCAACAGCAGCGCCTCGTCCTCCGTCGCAACGTCGGCTTCCGCCCGGCCCACGAGTTCGACCAGCAGAAACGTCAACAGGAACGCGCCGGCGCACTCGGCCTCCACGTCAGCCAGCGTCTCGCGATGGAGCGGGAGTGCGGCGAGCGGCATGCCAAAGGCAACCCGCCGGTGCGCGTAGTCCGCGGCGAGACGATGCGCGTGACGCATGAAAGAAGCTGCGCAGACGCTGTTCCAGGTGCGTGTGATCCGGAGCATCGGCTCGATGACACGGGTGCCACCCGTGGTGCCTGCAACGAGCTCGGCCGGCGTCCCGTCGAGCAGCAGCTCCGCCGTCGGCACCTTGCGCGTGCCAAGCTTATCCTTGAGGCGTTCGACCCGAATGCTGTTGAGACGGCCGGACTCATCGCGGCACTCGACGTAGAACATGGCCAGACCGTTGCCGCCAGGTCCGTTGCCCGCCGGGCGCGCGAGCGTCAGGGCCATCTGCGAGGTGGCGGCAGACGTGAACCACTTTTTGCCGTACAGGCGCCAGCGCCCCTCCGCGCCAAGCTCGGCAATCGTGCCCGAGGATCCGACGTCCGATCCGCCGGTCGACTCGGTCATCCACTGGCCGCTGGTCCAGAAGCTTCTTGGGTCGCGCCCCGTCAGATGCGGGACCGCGCGCCCAATCAATGCGCTATTCCCGGAATCGATCAGGGTCCGCGCGGCCCCGTCCGTCATCGCGAGCGGGCAGGTGTAAACGTCGGTGACCGGATGGAAGAGGTAGACGAGCACGAACTGCCGCAGGCGCGACCATTCGGCTTCACGGCGCTCGTACGGTACGGCGGTCAGCCCGTAGTGAACGGCACGACGCTCAGCCTCGCGCCACAGCGGCGTGAGCTCGATGCCATCGACGCGGTTGCCCCATGCATCCCACTGCGTCAGGACGGGTTCGTGGAGCCGGTCGGCGTGCTGCAGCGAGGCGAGAGGGCCAGCGGCCTCGGCGCCGAGTTCGATGAACTCGGGCTCGATGGCGGCCAGCATCTCGCGCGGCAGCTTGCGGCGCAGGAACCCGACCAGCAGCCGGTCGGAGGTATAGAGGTTGTCGAGCGCGGGCGCCTTCTGAACGAATGGCTCGATCACGGCGTCGCCGCGGCAGGTGTCAGCGGACGGCGCGGTAACCGCCGGCGACACCGTCGGGCGACAGCACGATCTGCCACAGCTGGCAGTGACGCGCACGGAACGCGGCGGCCGAGACCATCAGCCAGTAGTGCCACATCCGGTGAAATCGCTCGCCGTACTTGGATGCGATCGCCGGCCAGCCGCGCTCGAAACTGTCCGACCACGCGAGCAGGGTCCGGTCATAGTCGACGCCGAAGTCGTGCCAGTCCTCCACGATCCACAGGCCCTCGGCCGCCGCGTCGATCTGCACCCGCGACGGGATCAGCGAGTTCGGGAAGATATAGCGCTCGATCCACGGGTCGTTGGCTTTCTGCGTGACGCGGTTGCCGATCGTGTGCAGCAGGAAAAGACCGTCGGGCGCGAGCAGCTGCCGGACCTTGGTGAGATACGTGCGGTGATTGCGGGCGCCGACGTGCTCGAACATGCCGAGCGAGTAAATGCGGTCGAACTGACCTTCGAGGCTCCGATAGTCGTCGAAAACGATCGTGACCGGCAGGTCCCGGCAGCGCGTGCGCGCCGCGGCGGCCTGGTTCTTCGAGACGGTGATGCCGGTGACCTCGACCCCGTAGCGGCGGGCCGCGAACTCCGCTGCTCCACCCCAGCCGCAGCCGATGTCGAGCACCCGCATGCCGGGGCTGAGGCCGAGCTTGCGGCAGACGAGGTCGAGCTTTGCCTCCTGGGCGCTCGCGAGGTCGTGAGCCGTCTGCCAGTAGCCGCAGCTGTAGATCATGCGCGGGTCGAGCATCCGCTCGTATAGATCATCGCCGACGTCATAGTGGTGCTCGCCGACCTTGAACGCGCGCCGCGGCGTCTGCAGGTTGACGAGGCGCGACTTGAGCGCGAGCCACGCCTCCTTCACCGACGGCAGCCGTGCGTCGATCGCCGCGCGCATCGCGTGCGTCAGCAACTCATCCACCCTCGGTGAGTCCCACCAGCCATCCATGTATGACTCGCCGACACCGAGCGAGCCGCTGGCCAGGATTCGGGCAAAGAATTGCTCGTTGTGAACGACGATGTCCCACGGGCGGCTGCCGTTAATCTCGATGTTGGCGGTTGCGAGCCACTCTGCGACGAGTTCGCGGGCGGATGCGCGGCGGCGTCGTGCCGGGGCCGGATCAGCGCGCGGGTGCCGTAACGTGGGGGCCGAATCCTGGGTGCGCAGTTCCATCGTTGAACCTTTGGTGGGCGCAGGTGCGATCCTGCTGGGCCGGTCATCCGACGCAAAATCATAGCCGGGGGACACCGCTAGCGGAATCGGGGTTTTCCTTCCCGCGGCGCAGCAAACAATCCGCTACCGCGGCGGCGCCCCCAATTGGCGCTCGAGCCGCGTCCTCGAGAAGATTCCGCGCACGACGACTTCGCCCGGATACCTGCCCTCCTCGACGACGAGGAGGTGCGTGTCAGAAGACCGGGCACGAAACAGCGCGGCCACCTCGCCAGCCGTCGCCTCGCTCACCCAGCGGTGCCGGAGGGGGCGCGTGTCATCGATCCTCGTCATGACGTCCTCGACACGAACGTCGGCGTGCCGGTGCGTCCTCTCGCCGCGAAACGGATCCTGCAGGAACTGGAGGGGGCGCTCGCCCATGATGTCGTAGGACGTAATGATTCCAATGACTTCGCTGTCGCGCACGACGAGCAGAAGCCGGACGCCGAACGCGATCATGTCGCGTAGCGCATCGTCGATCGGCCGTTCTGGCGCCACCACGTGCGGCACTTCGGTGGCGAGGTCGGTCATCAGCGCGATGGCGGGTGCCGACGGCGTGAGCGAGAGCGTCGCGGGCGTAACCGGGGAGACGAGGCGCGCCCGGGATATCGGCGATCGGTGGACACTGGAGTCCGGCATGGCATTCCCCCTGCGTCGTCCGCATGGTGACGGTGAGCATCCTAGACCGGCGCTGGGGCGAGACGTCCACCCGCATCGCGCGGGCACTGTTCGATGTTTCGCGACCGAGCGGTTCGGTGGAATTGAAGTTTACGACCGGCGCGACACGATTGGGTTCCGCGACCCGGAGCCCGCACTCTTGAGCTGGGGTGCGCGGGCGTCGCCGGGCCGCGCGCGGGCAACGGGTTCGACTGGCTGCCCCGACCGCTGGCCGATCGCACCATGGACGCGCAGCGTTTCGCCGACCTCGAGTACAGCAAAGCGCTCGGCCGGGACCGACCTGCGCGCGAGCGCCGTCGCGAGCTCAGTGACGGGATCGTCGAATCCCTCGTCTGTCAGCTGAAAGCAGCCGAAATGAGTGGCGATACTCAGCTTCGCTCCCAGGTCGAGGTGCGCCCGGACCGCGTCATCCGGATCCATGTGCTGTTCCTGCATGAACCAGCGCGGCGCGTAGGCACCGATCGGCAGCAGCGCGACGTCGGGGCGTCCGAGACGGCGTGCGATCTCCGTGAAGTGACTGCTGTAGCCCGTATCGCCGGCGAAGCAGAGCGACCCGGCGCCTGCACGCACGACGAACCCTCCCCACAGCGTGCGATTGCGACCCCGCAGCCCGCGCCCCGACCAGTGCTGAGCCGGTATAAACGTGATCTCGGCGCCGCCGACCACCGTGTGCTGCCACCAGTCAAGCTCGATCACATTGCGAACGCCGTGGGCGGTGAGAAATGCCGCGTTGCCTAGGCCCGTGACAACCCGCGGCACATGGGACTCGTCCAGTCGGCGCAGCGTCGCGAGGTCGAGGTGGTCGTAATGGTTATGACTGACCAAGACCAGATCGATGGGCGGGAGGGCCTCGAACGCAATTCCGGGCGCACGGACCCGTCGCGGCCCCGCCCACGGAACCGGGCTTACGCGATCGGAATAGACCGGATCGGTGAGGACGTTGAGGCCCGGGTACTGGATCAGGAACGTGATGTGATTGACAAAGGTGAGCGCGGTCTCCCCGGCCGCCGGCGAACGGCCGATATCGGGACACGCGCGGTTTTCGATCCAGGTGGGCCATTGCTTCGGTTTGCGAGTTCGCTGCCAGCGCCAGAACTCGGCGAAGCTCTTGCCCGCTCCCGCGGACGGGTTGCGGAAGACCTCGCCGTCGAAGTGATCGGACCGCGGGCCGCGGTACCCGGGCCCGCCGGTCATCGATCGGCGGCTCGCGTAGATTCCAGCCAGGACCGCCGACACCGGCCGCATCAACCGCTTCATGGGAGTCTCAGCTCGCCGTTGCGTGCGTCATCGGACCGGGGCACCAGCGCCTCGGCCCGCCGGCCAGCCGTCGCCCCGCGACGGGATGGAACGCGCCCGATGCTCATGACCGGATCGGCGCAGCCGCCGGCGCGTCTCACTTGCCGAGCGGCGGTATCGGAATCATCCCCGGGAACACGTATGCCTGCAGGAGCGCGATCAGGCCGATTACCGCGGCCCCGGCGATTGAGTGCCAGAACACCGTGCGGAATATCGGCCCGAGCGCGTGCGTCCGTTCCTTCGGGTCGTCGTAGCACGCCGCGCAGGCGACCATGATCGACTGAGCGTCGATCATCTTGCCCATGACGCCGCCGGTGGAGTTGGTTGCGACGGCCAGGATTGGGTTCAGGTGCAGCTGCTCGGCGGTAATCCTCTGTAGGCTGCCAAACAGGGCGTTCGAGGCCGTGTCGGAGCCCGTCAGGAACACGCCGAGCCAGCCGAGATACGCCGCAAAGAACGGGTACAGCACGCCGGCGCTCGTAAAGGCGAGGCCGAGGACGGCATCTGTGCCCGCGTAGCGCGTCAGATAGCCGAGGCCGAGCACCTGGCCGATCACGAGGACTGGGACCTTCATCCGCCGCAGCGTCTGGGTAGCCGAATCACGCCATGCGGCCGCGTTGAGCCGCAACGCCAGCCCCGACAGGATCGCCGCTGCGAACACGCCCGTGCCGGCGGCCGACAGCCAGTTGATCGTGAACCGCGCAGCCTCGGGCTTGGCGTTGGCCGCGACCACCGGCGGCATGCGCTGCACGACGTTGTGCAGCACCGGCATGTCCCAGGCCGGTAGCGACAGCGTGCCCTTGAACGGCGAGCCGAGCAGCGTTGTCGAGAACGTGACACCGGAGAACAGGTTGTTGAGGTACTTTTTGAACTCCGGCATACCCCAAAGGGCACAGCAGAGGATCAGGATCAGCCACGGCAACCAGGCGTACAGCGTTTGCCCGGCCGTGTAGGAGTATTTCCAGTCGCTATGGTCGCTGGTTGCGGTCGCGGTGCTCTTGCCGGCGTTGGCGAGCGCCTCGCGCTCGGATTTGAGCAGAAACCGCGTCTTCGGATGCCAGACATAGCGCAGAAAGAGCGCGGTGCAGACCACCGAGAAGACGCCGGCGACGACGTCGGTCATCAGGTGGAACTCGCTCGTGCCGGAGGCAAGGAACTGCATAGCCCCGAACGATACCCCGGCGCACAACGCCGCCGGCCACACCTCGAATACCTGCTTCCACGTTCCGCCTTCCATCTTGACAAACGTCGCGACCAGCCAGAACGGAACCAGCACCGAAACAAACGGCAGCTGCCGACCGACCATCGTGGACAGCGTGAGCTGATCGAGGCCGCTGACGGAAGCAAGCGTCACGATCGGCGTACCGATCGCCCCAAACGCTACAGGCGCGGTATTGGCGAGCAGGTTCAGGACGGCGGACTGGAACGGTTTGAAGCCGAGTCCAACCATGACGGCACCGGCGATGGCCACCGGGGTACCGAAGCCGGACGTGCCCTCGATGATCGCGCCGAACGAGAATGCGATCAGCACACACTGCAGCCGCCGGTCGAACGAGATGTGAACGATCGATTCCTTGACGATCTCGAAGCGGCCGGTCACGACCGTCATCGTGTACAGGAACATCGCGGCCACGACGATCCAGATGATGCCGAGGAGCCCCGACAACGAGCCGAGCGCGAAGGCCGAGATCGCCGACGCGAGCGGCATTTGGAAGACCAGGCATGAGACCAGGAACGCGGCGATCACGCCGTACAAAGCTGCAAACGGGGCGGCGATGCCGCGGTGCCGGTTACCCTGCGAATCGCGGTGCGGATGAAGCGCAATGAAGTAGAGCAGAACGACGATCGGCACGGCCGCGACGACCGTCGACAGTACGGCATTCCCTACCGGGTCATAGCTCTGCTGGTACATGGGCTCCCCCGTCAGACTGAAGCATTGTTGCAGACCGGACGCGGCATCTTGGCTGTGCCTCGAAAGACTTTGTCACGCAGGCGCCGCTGCCTGCAAGGCTGGCTGTGGCTGTGCACCGCACGCGCTAGCTGGCAGCGGCCGATCGACCGTAAACCCCGACCCAGCGGTAGTGCTGCAATGCCGCACGATTGGGCACTCACGACCGGCCTGGCGGCAGCGTCCGTCCGGCACTGACCATAGGCGTCCGCGGGTACACTCAGGCAACGATCTCGCGCCTGCGCCTCGCCACGCAGCGCGCGTGAGGCAGTCAGGTGTAACACTGCACCCCGCACTCTGAAGGAGATGAGATGCCACCAGATGCTCCCCGCGCGCCAGTGCGTGACCTGGCGCTCAAAGACGGGTTTGGCGACAGCGGCACGAGCTACCTTGGGGCCGAAATCAGCGCCGCGGGAGCACTCGTGATCTCCGCCGCAGACGCCGGCCCATTGTGCGAGGCCATGCGCGGGGACCTCGACGCGGAGACCTGGCTGACGATCACGCCAGCGTGGAAGGACGAACTGCTGCTGCGCCTGCTCGCGGATCGGTTCTCCGGCCTGGACGAGCTCGTCCGCTACCTCGAGGAGCGCGGCATTCCGGTTGCGGCCCGGACAGCCTAGGGCCGCCGGCCAACTGGATGCGAAGCCAGCGGACCGCGGCTGGTGAGCGTGGTCGTGATGCGCGACTCGACCCCCGGGGCGGGCCACGCGTGCCCGCTACAGGTCAAATGCCTGTCCGATGACAGGCTGGTCGATCGCCCCGGCAGGAAGGCGAGCCGCGAAGGCGCGCATCGTGTCCGCCTCGCCATGCACGAGGAACGTTCGTCGCGGCGCGATTCGCGCGTGCCATGCGAGCAGTTCATCCCGGTCCGCGTGAGCCGAGAATCCGTTGATGGTGTGGACGCGGGCCCGGACCGGGACGCTCTCCCCGAGCAGCCGGACGCTCTGCGCCCCGTCGATGATCTGGCGGGCCGGTGTGCCGCCGGCCGCATAGCCGACGAAAACGATCGTCGAGTCCGGCCGTGGCAGCTCGCGGCGGAGGTGATAGAGCACGCGCCCGCCGGTCGCCATGCCGGATCCGGCGAGGATCACGGCCCCGCTGTGCACGGCGTTGATCGACCGCGAAGCCGTGCGGTCCCGCGTGCACTGCAGGCCGGGCGGTGCCAGCGGGTCCTGGCCGCTCGAAAACTGACCGGCCGCCTCGGGAGACAAGGCCTCGCGGTGCTTGCGGAAAAGCTCGGTCGCCGCAATAGCTTCCGGAGAGTCCAGAAACACGCGCAGCGTCCGCGGCAGTTGGCCGCGATCGGTCGCGGCCTTGAGGAAGTAGAGGATTTCCTGGGCACGCTCGAGAGCGAAGGTCGGGATGACGACATTGCCGCCGTGCTCTAGCGCCTTGCTGACCGCCCCGATCAGCTCCGCGACGGAGGCTCCGATCGAGCGGTGCAGCCGGTCGCCGTAGGTCGTCTCCATGACCACGATCTCGCAATCACCCGGCGGCACGGGATTTCGAAGCAGCGGCCGGCCGGCATTGCCGAGATCGCCCGAGAACGCGATCGTCCGCTTCCGACCGGATTCGGTGACCTCGAGGCGGGGGCTGGCCGAGCCGAGGATGTGCCCGGCGTCGAAGAACGTGACCTTCAAGCCCGGCGCGAGCTCGGTGGGGACCTCATAACCCACGGTGCGCTTGAAGCTCGCGAGCGCCCTGGTGCAATCCTCTGGCGTATAAAGGGGCGCCTCCGCATTGCGCTCGGACTCCTCGGCCTGCAGGTGCGCAGCATCGAGCAGCACAAGCGCCGCGAGATCGCGAGTCGCAGCGGTCGAGACGATCTCGCCGCGGAAGCCGCGCTTGACGAGCAGCGGCAGACGCCCGCAGTGATCGAGATGCGCGTGCGTGAGGAGTACGAGATCGATCGTCGCGGGGTCGAAGCCGAAGTCGGCGCTATTTTCCGCCGCCAGCGTCCGGCTCCCCTGGAACAAGCCGCAATCGATCAGGATCCGCCTGCCGGCCGCCTCCAGCAGGTGGCACGACCCGGTGACGTCCTGATCGGCGCCATGGAACGAGAGCCTCATCGGTTCGTCCTCGGCGCAGGAAAGTGCGGCGTGCCGGCGGCAGCGTGCCAGCGGCAAATGATGTCCCACACCTCCTCGCCGGATTCCGCGTAACCGAACAGTTCGTGATCCTCCGGATCAATCGTGCCTTCCGCAAGCAGAAACTCGACGTCGAATACGCGTTCCCAGTAGCTGCGGCCGACCAGCACGACGGGCACTGCCGGCATCTTGCGCGTCTGGATCAGCGCCAACGTCTCGAACACCTCATCGAGCGTGCCGAAGCCGCCGGGGAAGGCGACCAGCGCTCGGGCTCGCTGCAGGAAATGGAGCTTGCGCACCGCGAAGTAGTGAAACGAGAAGCAGAGCTCCGGCGTCACGTACGGATTCGGGTACTGCTCGTGCGGCAGCGTGATATTGAGACCAACGGTCTTCGCGCCGACGTCGCACGCGCCGCGGTTGGCGGCCTCCATGATCCCGGGGCCACCGCCGGTCATCACCACGACCTTGCCACCGGTCGGGAGCGGCGGCGCCCGCCCGACGAGCCGCCCCAAGGCACGCGCCTCGTCGTAGTAGCGGCTGTTGGCGAGCTGGCGGCGCGCCACGGCGAGCTGCCGGGCGAGCTCCGCATCGGTGGGCGCCCGAGCGGCGGATTTCTCTAGCTCGCGCACCGCAGCGGCGGCCGTCGCAGGTTCCATCAGGCGCGTGCTGCCGAACACCACAATTGTGTGCTCGATCCGGTGCTGGCCCAGCAGCAGCTCCGCCTTTTGGTAGTCGATCTCAAGTCGAACGCCGCGAACGGCATCCCAGCCGAGAAAGTCGAGATCGCGGTCGGCTTCACGGTAGCTTGGACTTGCGAGGATCGCGGCGACCCGGCCGGGAGCCGTCGGATCCTCGTGGGCCGGCTTTGGCGACCGTTCGGGCAGCGGCTTCGAGCGAGGCTGCGTCGACGCCAGGGTCGGGTGCTTTGGGGCCTGCGTGGCTCCGCGGTCGGACTCGTTCATCGGGACGCCTGGTATCAACCGGTGGAGGGCCATTCTAGCGAGCTAAGATGCGCCCATGGTCATCCTGTTCGACGTCGACAATACGCTCCTCGACAATGACGCCGTGACGGCTGATCTATCGGTGCATCTCGGCCGCGCGGCGGGAACGGACGAGGCCGCCGAGTATTTTCGGATGCTCGAGACGTTGCGCGCCGAGCTTGGCTACGCTGATTACCTCGGGGCGCTGCAGCGCTACCGCGCGGCGCACCCGCACGACTTTCAGCTGCTGCGCACCTCGCAATTCTTGGTGGACTACCCGTTTGGCGACCGGCTCTATCCGGGGGCACTCGAGATGCTGGCGCAGGCGAGCACGCGCGGAACGACCGCGATCCTGTCCGACGGCGATGTCGTGTTTCAGCCGATCAAGGTCGCGAGAGCGGGACTTTGGGACGCGGTCCGCGGCCGGGTCCTGATCTACGTGCACAAGGAACAGGAGCTCGCCGACGTCGCGCAGCGCCTGCCATCGGCCCACTATGTCGTGGTTGACGACAAGCGGCCACTCCTCGCCGCCATCAAGTCCAAATGGGGCGCGCGCGTGACGACCGTCTGGGTCAAGCAGGGCCACTATGCCACGGCACCGGACGTCGAGCGCCATGCCATGGCGGATCTCGTGCTCGACAGCATCGGCGAGTTCTCGCGACTCGGCACGGCCGATCTGCTCGAGGCGGGGCGCGTTTCAATCGAGGGGCCACGCCCATGACCGCCGCGGAACTCGCTGCGTATATCGACGCGCACATTCCATTGGCGCGCGCACTGGGTGTCCAGGTCGTCGAGGTCAGTGAGAAGCGCGTACGCCTGGCGGCACCGCTGGCGCCGAACCTAAATCATCAACAGACGGCTTTCGGCGGCTCGGTCGCCTCGCTCGCGTTGCTGTCCGGATGGGCCTGGCTGCACGCGCGCCTGGCGACGCAGGCGCCTCGGGTCCGGCTGGTGATCCAGCGGCAGCAGACGGACTACCTTGTGCCGATCGACGACGTCTTCGAAGCGGTGTGCAGCGCGCCGTCCGATGTGGCCTGGCGGGCGTTCTCGCGGGCGCTTGCTGAGCGCGGTCGGGGACGAGTGGAACTGACCGCCGAGATTCGCTGCCGCTCCCGGCTGGCCGCGACGTTCCGTGGCCTGTACGTGGCGACGACAGAGAAGCGGGCGGCTCCGGAATAGATCACTTATGTCATGCCGGTCCGGGTCGGAAAGGGCAGGGACCGCGGCGGGGAATCGGATCGCGAGAAGCCGCCGGCCGCGGCACAGCGCGGCAATATCAGTTGGGGTCGGTCGACGCCGGGCAGTATCGACTGAGACCATCGCGGCCTGACCGCCTGCCGCAGCGGTGCACGGTCCGCCGCCCCGGCCTTAATCGGATCTTAATGAGATTGGCACTTCGGCGTGAGCCGTTGGCGTCAACGTGGGCCGACCGGTGACGTTAATGCAAGCAGGGTCAGGGCCCGGCCGCTCGGCATTGCACCGCGCGAGCCTGCACACAAGGTCAAATCTCATGCGTCGAGTCGCACTGCTCGGATCCTGCATCCTCGCCCTCGGCCTTGCTCTAGCCGGGAGTGGTGGAGGGTCCCTGGTGTCCAGCGCGCCCACTGCGCCCGCCTCGCCCGTCGCGTCCACCTCCTCCGCGCCGTCCACGTCCCTCCCTGTGCCCGGCATGACGACGGTCGATGCGGCACGCTTGCTCGAGCAGGCGACATTCGGTCCGACCGAGGCGGAAGTAACCCGCGTAGCGGCGCTCGGCCTCAACGGCTATCTGACGCAGCAGCTGGCGACTCAGCCGACCGGCTATTGGGGGTTCGTGTTCGTGCCGCACACTGCACCGACGAACTGCAAGTCCGACCCGACCAATCCGACCAGCACGGCGAGCCTGTGCGCGCGCGACAACTACTCGCCATTCCAGGTGCAACGTGAGTTCTTCGAGAACGCCCTGACGGGCGCCGATCAACTGCGCCAGCGGGTCGCGTTCGCCCTGTCGCAAATCATGGTCGTCTCGAGCATCGAGATCTACGAGGCCTATGGGATGGCCGCGTACCAGAACATGCTGTTGAACGATGCCTTCGGCAATTACCGGCAGCTCCTCGAGGACGTGACGCTCAGCCCCATCATGGGGCACTACCTCGACATGGCCAACAACGACAAATCGAACCCGTCGCAGGGCACCTCGCCGAACGAGAACTACGCGCGGGAGGTACTGCAGCTGTTCTCGATCGGCCTCAACCAGCTGAACCCGGACGGCACCCCCGTTCTCGATGCAAACAATCAGCCCGTCCCGACGTATACGCAGGATGTCATCCTTGGCTTCGCGAGCCTCTTTACGGGATGGACCTATCCCTCGCGACCGGGCGCGAACTCGACCTGGAACAATCCGATCAACTTCGAAGGAACGATGGTCTCGTTCCCGAACCACCACGAGAGCGGAACGAAGCTGCTCCTCAACGGCGTCGTCACGCCGGCCGGCCAGACGCCGGAGCAGGACCTCAAGCTCGCGCTCGACACGGTGTTCAACCACCCGAACGTCGGCCCGTTCATCGGCAAGCAGCTGATCCAGCACCTGGTCAAGAGCAATCCGAGTCCCGGATACGTCAGTCGCGTAGCCGCCGTGTTTGCGAACAATGGCCTGGGCGTGCGCGGCGACCTCGCGGCCGTCGTCCGTGCGATCCTGAGCGACGTCGAAGCCCGCGGGAACACGCCGTCGAGCGCGGACGAGGGGCACCTGCGCGAACCGGCGCTGTACATCACGAGCGTACTGCGCGGGCTGGGCGGCAGGTCTGACGGCGTATTCCTGCGCAGCCAGGCCAACGCCATGGGCCAGCCGATCTTCACCGCCCCAACGGTCTTCAACTACTATCCGCCGAGCTACCAGCTGCCCGGTACCAGCACAGTCGCACCTGAGTTCTTCATCGACGACGCGGCAACGGCCCTCGCGCGCGCGAATTTTCTCAACACGCTGATCTATCGCGGCGGCGCAGCGCCCGATCCGACGGTGATCAACAGCATCGGCACGACGCTCGATCTCGCCCCGCTCACAACGGCCGGCACGCCCGACGCACTCGTCAATCAGCTCAGTACGCGGCTGATGCACGGGAGCCTGTCGAGCGCCGCGCACGCGGCGATCACGAGGGCACTCGGGGCCCTCGCCAGCGACGACGTCGTCGGGCAGGCGCGCGCTGCGGCCTATCTCGTGGCCTCCTCGGCCCAGTTCCAGGTGGAGCACTGATATGGATCGCAGGCACTTCCTGAAACACGCGAGCGCGCTGGGCGGCAGCGTCGCCCTGGCGCAGCTGGGCGTCCTGGCGGCGCGCGCACAGACGGTCGCGACCGACTACAAGGCGCTCGTGTGCCTGTTCCTGTATGGCGGCAACGACGCCAACAACACGATCGTGCCGATCGACAGCGCGGGCTACGCAAGCTACGCGGCGGTGCGCGGACGCCTCGCTCTGGCGCAAGGCACACTGTTGCCGCTCGTAGAAGCGAGCGGCACGGCGGGCTTTGGACTGCATCCGGCGCTCGGCGGGACGGCGGGGTTGCAGGGCCTGTGGGAGTCAGCTCAGCTCGCGATCGTCCGCAACGTCGGAACCCTGGTCCAGCCGCTCACCAAGACACAGTACCTCTCTCCAAGCACCGCAAAGCCGGCGAGTCTGTTCTCGCACATCGACCAGCAGCACCAGTGGCAGGCATCGCTGTCGGTCAGTCCGTCGGACACCGGCTGGGGCGGGCGCCTCGCCGACCAGCTCGCCATCCTCAACAGCGGTGGCAGCATTCCTTCGATGGTCTCGACCGCCGGTAACAACCTGTTCGTCACGGGGCGCGCGACCCAGGCCTTGACGATCCCGACGAGCGGCTCGTTTGCCCTTCAGGGATTCGACAACTCCGCGGGTGGGATCGCGCGGCTGGCGGCGCTCAAGTCTCTGCTCGGCGTCGATCGCGGCACGGATCTTCTGGATGCGGCACAGGACGTGATGACGGGCGCGCTGGCGAGCAGCGCCGTGCTGAATCCTATCCTGACCAACACGACCTCGCCGGTGAGCAGTTACTTCACGGGCCTCACCTCGAGCTTCGCCAAACAGATGCTCGCGGTCGCTAAGGTTATCGAGGCACGGGCAAGCCTCGGCGTGCAGCGTCAGGTGTTTCTGGTTTCGCTCGGCTCCTTCGATACTCACACGGACGAGCTCAACACCCACGACACGCTGTTCGGCGACCTCGGCGCGGGACTCAAGGCGTTCCACGACGCAATGACCGGTATCGGCGCCGCGCAGCAGGTCACCTCGTTCACGCTGTCGGATTTCTCGCGCACCTATTTACCCAATACCAATGGTGGATCCGACCACGGCTGGGGCAGCCATCACTTTGTTGCTGGCGGTGCCGTGAAGGGGCGCGCGTATTACGGCACGTGGCCGACACTGACGGTCGGAGGGCCCGACGACGAGGGCAGTGAAGGGCGGTGGATTCCAACAACGGCAGTCGACCAGTACGCAGCGACTCTGGCGAGCTGGTTCGGGGCCGACGCCTCCGCGCTCGCGAGCGTGCTGCCGAACCTCGCATCGTTCAGCCCAGCGACCCTCGGTTTTGTCTGATGCGCCGAACCCCGGGACGCATGGAGTGTCCAATTCAAGGAGATCGCGGCGGACTGGTAGCATGCCGCGAATCCTGAGCGGGTGCGGCGACCGGAAGGGTGATGCCATGGGCGTAAAACGATCCAAAGCGGGCATTCTGACCGCGGCGGTTCTCGCGCTGGCCGGACTCGGCCTGGGCGGTGGCGCATGGGCCGAATCCCACGGCAGCAGCGGCGGCCACGGTGGTGGCGGGCACCCGAGTGGCGCCGCCCGGCACGGATCGGCGTCGCATGCCCGCAGCTACGCCAGAGCAGGCGGCTACCGCGCCCCGGCAGGCGGCTTCCATGGCCAGAGCTCTGTGCACCGCCAGTACACGGCGCCGCCCGCGGCGCGGGCAGGTTACCGCGCTTCGCCCGGAGGGTCCGGCGGGTCCGGTGGTCGCGGGGCGTACGCCCCAGGGTATGGCCGCGAATCGTGGGGTCGCCCGGGAGGATGGCGCGGATACCACGGGCCCTATTTCGGGTTTGTCGCGGCCGTTCCGTGGTACGCGTACGCCTTCTGGTGGAACGGCATTCCGTACTACGTCGCCGACGACACGTACTACCTCTGGAACGACGCAGCCGACGTTTACCAGATCGTGCCACCGCCCGTGGACGGGAACGACGCAGACGCCGGCGGCGGAGGAGGGGGACCGGACCTCTCTGTCTACCCGAGCGACGGCCAGAGCCCGGAGCAGCAATCCAGCGACCGATATGAGTGCTATCGCTGGGCTGTGGACCAGACCGGCTTCGATCCGACGCAGCCGGCGGGCGGCGTTCAGCCAGGTGCCGCGAGCGATGCGCAAGGCGCATACCGGCGTGCCGAGGCCGCGTGCCTGCAAGGGCGCGGCTACACGGTGAGGTAGTCAGCCGAACAGCGACTCAGCGCCCGCGCTTCGCGGGCCCAGGTTCGGCAAGGGCGTGGCTCCTTCGCACTAAAGCGGGCATCCGACGCCAGTCGATCGACTCGAGGCGGCAGCAAAGCGCGGTCCGGCGGGGATCGTAGGGGGATTCGAACCAGCCGTGCGAGGCGAGCAGGCCCGCGCGTTCCATCGGATCCACACGCAGCCACAGACACTCGCCTGCGTGATAGCGATCCAGCACTGCGAAGGTCCGGCCCGCAACCTTGAATGTCGGGTGAGCGAAGGTGACGCACTCGACGCTCCCCGGGAGTTCGCCGGCAATGCGGCGCAGGCGCTCGAGTGCAAGACCCTCCAGCGGACTTAGAGCTCGACTCGGCCGCATCAAGTTCTCCGACGGGTGGGCCGTGAGCGCCGGGCGCCCTGGCGCGACCGGCCGCACGCGCATACGGCCTATCATAGTGCAACGACGTGCGGCGGCGCCTTCGTCACATCGCCCAGGATATCCGCTGCCTTTCGACGACCCCCGCAAGCGTCTCAGCGCCGAGCGACAGGTAAAGATGCCTGTCCGCGACGGCCAGGTCGAAGCTCATGCGGCGCTCAAGACGTGCCGCAAGTGCGCCCAGGAACGAGCGGTCGACCACGTAGATCTCGATGTCCTCGGCGCGGTGCACAGGCCCCGCAGCGAGTTTTGCCAGCAGCGTGGCGACATCGCGGTGTGCGTACACGACGACGCGGCGTGAGGTCTTGGCCGCCTTATGGAGTCGCTCGGTGTCCGGGGTGCCGATGTCGATCCAGCTGAGCAGCGTACCTGTCAGATCGCGCACCGACAGCGCCGGCACGTCCGGTTCTGAGAGCCCCTTCGAGAACTGGATGCCGCGCGTGTATTCGAGGCAGTAGACAATCACCCGCGTCAGCAGGTACTCCTCGCTCTCCGACGGGTGCCGCGCAACGCGGAATGACAACGATTCGTAGACGCCGCGATCGGCGTCATTCAGGGTGATGTCGAAGGCATAAATCGTTGCACTCAGGGCCACGGCGCGTTTGCTTGACTCCGTTCACCGCTCGACGATACCGGAGTCGCCCCCGTCGGTCGCGAACCGCGACCGATGGCAATCGGGGTCCCCCACGGCCCATGCAGGCACGAATCGCACCGAACGTCCGGCTGAACACGTGCGCCGGCATCCGGGTCTGGCGGGCGACGCTCTACGTTGCGGGCGCGCACCGCGGGTGCCGCATCGAGGGCCGATTGCAGTTCATGCTGCGCTGCACGCTCGTTCGGGCAGCGGAGAGTGCGGAACGGTCGGCATTTCCGCACTGCGGTAGTCCCCTAACATATTTCAATGACGTCCTCGCGCACGTCGCCAACCGCTGACCCAGGCCGCGACCCGCCGGTTGGCCTCGTGTTGACCGGCGGCGGGGCCCGGTCGGCGTACCAGGTTGGGGTGCTGAGCGCGGTCGCGCGTCTCCTGCCCCGCGAAGCGCCGAGTCCGTTCCGCATCGTGACCGGCATGTCGGCGGGAGCCATCGTCGCTGCGGCCGTCGCGTGCCATTCGTCGCGTTTCCGGGAGGGAGTCGTCGCGCTCGAGCGCGTGTGGCGCAACTTCCACGTTGATCAGGTGTTCAAGGCCGATCGCCGCAGCATGGTGAAGGCACACATTCGATGGGTACTGGCGCTCGTGTCTGCTGGCCGTCTGGTGCACCCGCCGGAATCCATGTTCGACAGCACTCCGCTCAAGCACCTGCTCGAACGGCACTACGATTTCCGGCGTATGCGCGAGGCCATGGCGCGGGGCCATCTCGACGGGCTGGCGATTGCCGCCTCGAGCTACCGGACCGCGCGGTCGCTCGCATTCATTGAGAGCCGGGCCGGAAGCGCTCCGCGTGCCGAAGCCTGGGAGCGTGGGGTCCACACGCAGATGACCATCGATCACCTGCTGGCGAGCAGCGCCGTGCCGTTCCTGTTCCCCGCACTCCAGATGGGCGGCGAATACTTCGGCGACGGCGCGATGCGCCAGATTGCCCCGCTCAGCCCTGCCATTCGCCTCGGGGCCGAACGGCTGTTCGTCGTCGGCGTGCGCGGCGCGCCGCAGTCAGCCCCGACGCCGGCGATCGATCACGCGGCGGCACCGAGCGTCGGTCAGATCGTCGGCTTCATGCTCGACACGCTGTTCATCGACTCGCTCCATTCGAGCCTCGCGCAGCTCGAGCGCCTGAACCGTCTGATTGAACAGTCCGCTGTCCCGGATCCGGAAGGCCTCCGGCGCATCGAGGCCCTGGTGATCGTGCCGCGCGCAAACCTGAACGAGATCGCCGCGCGACACGCGCGCGCCATGCCGCGGGCCCTGCGGGCGCTGTTCCGAACCATGGGCGCGGCGAACGTCAGTGGTTCGGAACTGCTGAGCTATCTGCTGTTCGAGGCCAGCTATACGCGCGAGCTCATTGCGCTAGGCCATGAGGACGCCATGGCCAGAGAGGACGAGATTCGGGCGTTCATCGCCGCCAGGCCGAGCGAGCGGACCGCCGGCAGCCCTCCGTCCGTCAATCACCTGGCGTTAACCGGCTAGGCGTCTCCCGTTTCGCGGCCGATCAGCGCCGATCGGCGAGCGGCGCAGCGCGACCGCGGCGCGCGTCGCGTAGTCAGGGGTACAGGCCGCGAACCCGGCCAAACAACCGCGTGAGGCCGAACAGCGCATCGATCGTAGGTGTTGCAACGCCGACGCGCTGACCAATCTCGCGGACTGCGCCGACGAGACTGTCGAGTTCAAGCGGCTTGCCAGCCTCGACATCCTGCAGCATCGAGGTCTTGATCGCGCCGAGCTTGCGCGTGACCTGCTGGCGGTCCTCGGGGCTCTCCTTAACGTCGCAGCCGATGCGCGTTCCGATCGCGGCGGCCTCGCGCATGGCGTTCGTGCACAGCGCGCGCACGAGTTCGTCATCGAGGATCCGATCCGTCAGTGCTCCGGTCAGCGCCGACAGCGGATTCATCGTCATGTTGCCCCAGAGCTTGTACCACACCGCGTACCGGATCCGACGCGAGCAGGTGACCTCGAATCCGGCACGTTCCAGAAGGTCACTGAGCTGGCGCAGCCGTTCCGACTCAGTGCCATTGGGCTCGCCGATGATGAGCCCATGCCCGGATCCGTGAGAGACGACGCCGGGCTCGGCCAGCGCGCTGCTGACGTGGACGACGCAGCCGACCACCCGGTCACAGGGAATCGTGGCGGCAATGCGTCCGCCGGGATCCACGCTCTCGAGAGGCCCCTGCCCGAGCGCCGACAGACCATCGCCGAACCACCATGGCACGCCGTTCATCGCCGGCAGCACGATCGTCCCAGCGCCGAGCAGCGGCGTGAGCGTCGGTGCAAGCTCCGGCAATGCCGGGCCCTTGACCGCAATGATGACGAGGTCCTGTGGGCCGAGATCACGCGCGTCCTCCGCGGCCCCCGCGAGCGGCGCACGCAGCAGGGTGCCGCCTTGCTTCAGGCGCCAGCCCATCGCGCGAAGGGCGGCGAGAGTATCGCCGCGTGCGAGCGCCGATACCGAGGCATCGCCGGCCGCGGCGAGCCGAGTGCCGAGAAAGCCGCCGATCGCTCCGGCACCAACGATGCAGACTTTCATAGATGCTCCCTCCCAGCGCCTGCAGGCATCGAGCTGCGCGCAACCGCTCTGAAGTCCGAGGCCCCTGTCTGCAGCGGCGACCGGTATGCAGCTTGGAACAGCAAGCGTAACCTGAGGTCAGACCGGGATTCACCTCCAAGGGAGTCTGTTGCAGTCGACGTACCGTGGCCACCAACGAGGCAGCTGCCGGCAACCGGGCCCGGTCATGTACTCGGGTGCTCACGGATGCGGGGCCGAAGATCCGGGCGTGCAGCCCGTGGCATTGATCTCGAGGTGCCCAGACACGCTCGTACAGCTGGTCGCTGAGCCGAGTCCGGAGCCGATGTTTCCGTCAGTGGATTAGCCGGCCGATTCGGCCGCCGTCATCATGCAGGCAGCCGAGCTCTCTGGTCGCCACGCGGGCTCGGTACGTGGGAGGGAGCATTGTGAAGAACGAACATGACCTGCGGTCGGCTGATTCACGACCCAGTCTGTGGCGGCTCGTGCTACCTGCGTCCGCCTGGTTCGCTGGGGCGGGCCCCGCGATCGCGCCGCCCGCCCACGCCGACGATTCCGCGCCGAGCGGTGACACCACGGTCGCGGTCACCACGCTCGAGGAAATGATCGTGCACGCGCGCCACCGGTTCCCTCGCGGGTGATGCAGCGATACCTGCGCCGATCGCCCGCATTCGCGTCCGGCGTCGCAGCATCGCGAGCCCGGGGTCGACGGCGCATCGCGACAGAGGCACACTGGCCGTCCCAGCCCGGCTGCCGTCAACTCCGTCATGCACATCCCTCTCGAGGGCACCGGTCCCATCGACCTTGATTTGCGGCGTCGTGCCGCGACGGCGCTGCAGAGCGTGCTTCCACGCGGCGCCGTCCTGTTTGAAACCGAGGACACCCGGCCATACGAATGCGACGGGCTGGCCCTCTACCGGCAGTCGCCGATGGTCGTGGTGCTCCCCGAGACTGAGGAGCAGGTTGCCGAAACCTTGCGGATCTGCAGTTCGCTGGCGCTGCCGGTCGTGCCGCGTGGCGCCGGCACGGGCCTATCGGGTGGGGCCATGCCGCACAGTGCCGGCGTTCTGCTGTCGCTCGCCAAGCTCAACGCGATCCTCGAAATAGACCCGCGCGCCCGCACCGCGCGCGTGCAACCGGGCGCGCGCAACCTGGCGATTTCGGAGGCGGCGGCCACGCACGGACTCTTCTATGCGCCCGATCCCTCGAGCCAGATCGCCTGCACGATCGGCGGAAACGTGGCGGAGAATTCCGGCGGTGTCCACTGCCTGAAATACGGACTGACCGGCAACAACGTTCTCGCGGTACGCGGACTGACGATGGAGGGCGAGGCCGTCACGGTCGGGTCCGCCGCGCTCGACAGCCCGGGGCTTGACCTGCTCAGTGTCGTGCTCGGCAGCGAAGGGATGCTGCTCGTCGTCACCGAGGTGCTGGTCAGGCTCATGCCGAAGCCGGCGTGTGCACGCTGCATCATGGCGAGCTTCGGCGACGTCGAGACCGCGGGCGAGGCGGTCGCGGCGGTGATCGCCGCGGGCATCATCCCGGCCGGACTCGAGATGATGGACCAGGCCGCAACGCGGATGGTCGAGCCTTTCGTGCGGGCGGGCTACGACCTCGACGCCGCCGCGATCCTGCTCTGCGAAGCCGATGGCACGGCGGAAGAGGTTGCCGAAGACATCGCGCGCGTGAGCGAGATCCTGCGTGCGGCGGGCGCTACGCGGATCTCCGTGTCGTCCAGTGAGGCCGAGCGGCTGCGCTTCTGGGCCGGCCGCAAGAATGCGTTTCCCGCGGCCGGCCGCGTATCGCCCGATTACTACTGCATGGACGGGACGATTCCGCGCAGGCAGCTGGGCCCCGTGCTGCACGCCATTCGCCAGATGGAGCAGAAGTACGCGCTCGCCTGCCCCAATGTCTTTCATGCGGGTGACGGCAACCTGCATCCGCTGATTCTGTTCGACGCCAACGATCCGGGTTCGGTCGAGCGGGCCGAGGCGTTCGGCGCCGAGATCCTCGAGCTGTGCATCGCGGTCGGCGGCACCGTGACCGGCGAGCACGGCGTCGGAATCGAGAAGATCAACCAGCTGTGCCTGCAGTTCGACGCGCCGACGCGGGAAGCGTTCTTCGCCGTGCGCCGCGCGTTCGATCCGCAGGGCCTGCTGAATCAGGGGAAAGTCATTCCGACGCTGCACCGCTGCGCCGAGTTCGGCCGCCTGCATGTCCACCAGGGCCGGATCCCGCATCCGACGCTGCCGCGCTTCTGATGAGCTCATCCGCCGATGCCGCCGCGGTGCTGTCGACGCTGACCGACCAGGTCCGCGCAGCAGCGGCTGGCCGGCGTGCGCTGCGCATTCGTGCTGGTGGTACCAAGGATTTCTACGGAAACCGGACAACAGGCGAGCTTCTCGATCCGCGCGAGTACAGTGGCCTCGTCGCCTACGAGCCGGCGGAACTCGTGCTCACCGCGCGCTGCGGGACACCGCTCGCGAGCATCGCATCGACCCTCGACGAACGCGGCCAGATGCTGGCCTTCGAGCCACCGCACTTCGGCGCATCGGCGACCGTGGGCGGCTGCATTGCCGCAGGCCTCGCCGGGCCGCGGCGCGGCGCGTTCGTGCCCGGAGCGGGCGGGGTCCGCGATTTCGTGCTCGGGGCGAAGCTGTTGAACGGCCGGGGCGAGGTGCTGTCGTTCGGCGGCACGGTCATGAAGAACGTCGCGGGCTACGACGTGTCTCGCCTGCTAGCCGGGTCGCTCGGCACGCTCGGCGTACTGCTCGAAGTCTCGCTCAAGGTCGCGCCGAAGCCGGTCGCAGAAGAAAGTCGAAGTTTCGAACTGGACGAGACCGCGGCGCTTCGCCAGTGCGCGGCGTGGGCCGGGAAACCGTGGCCGGTATCGGCTACGGCCTGGCAGGCCGGACGTCTGCACGTCCGGCTCTCCGGCGCAGCGAGTGCCGTGGCACTCGCGTGCACTGCGTTCGGCGGCGAGCGGTCAGCCGCCGCCGACAGTGCGGCATTCTGGGCAGGCATCCGCGAGCAGACGCAGCCATTTTTCCGGCGGCAAGTGCCGCTCTGGCGCATGAGCCTTCCCGCCACCGCGGCGCCCCTCGAGCTGCCGGGTGAGCAGCTGATCGAGTGGGGCGGCGCACTGCGCTGGCTCGCGTCCGGCGCCGACGTGGCGAGCATGCGCGCGCGCGCGGCGACGCTCGGCGGCCACGCGACGCTGTTCCGCGGCAATCCCGGCTCAATATCCGCGTTCACTCCGCTGCCGCCCGCATTGGCGCGGATTCACGCCCGTCTCAAGGCCGAGTTCGACCCCATGGGCATCTTCAACCCTGGCCGGATGTATGCAGACGCATCTGGCTGACTGGATCAAGGACACGCCGCAGGGCCGTGAGGCGGACGCCATCCTGCGGGCGTGCGTGCACTGCGGCTATTGCACCGCGACCTGCCCGACCTATCTGCTTCTCGGCGACGAACTCGACGGGCCGCGCGGCCGCATCTACCTGATCAAGCAGGTACTCGAAGGCGGGCCGGCCACGGCGAAAACGCAGCTGCACCTCGATCGATGCCTGACCTGTCAGAGTTGCGAAACGACGTGCCCGTCGGGCGTGCGCTACGGTCGGTTGCTGGAGATCGGCCGCGAGGTCGTCGATGAACGGGTCAAGCGGGGAGTGGCTTCGCGCGCGCTCCGCGCGCTGCTGCGTGCCGGACTCACGGGCAGAGTATTCGCGCCGGCCTACCGGCTGGGCCAGGCGCTGCGATCGTTTCTGCCGGAACGCGTGCGGCAGAACCTGATGCCGCGCCAGCGGCCCGCGGAATGGCCTACCGGTCAGCATGTCCGGCGGGTCGTGATGCCGGAGGGGTGCGTGCAGAGCGCGATGTCGCCGAACATCAACGCGGCGACGGCACGGGTACTCGACCGGATCGGCATTGAGGTCGTGCGGCCGCCGGGCCGCTCCGGCTGCTGTGGCGCCGTCCGGCAGCACCTCGGTGATGGCCCGGGCGCGCTCGAGGAGCTGCGCCGAAACATCGATGCGTGGTGGCCAGCAATCGAGGCCGGCGCGGAGGCGATCATCATGAACGCCAGCGGCTGCGGTGTGATGGTCAAGGATTACGGGCACTTGCTGCGCACCGATTCACGGTACGCGGCCAAGGCCGCGCGCGTCAGCGCGCTTGCCAGGGACGTGAGCGAAGTACTGGTCCCGGTCGCCGGCGCGCTCGCGCCTCGAATGACGCGCCGGGGCGCCACCCGAATCGTCTTCCACCCGCCGTGCACGCTGCAGCACGGCCAGAAGCTGCCCGGCATCGCCGAAGGCCTGCTGCGATCCCTGGGGGTCGAGCTGCTGCCGTTCAAGGAGCCGCACCTGTGCTGCGGATCGGCAGGGACGTATTCCGTCCTGCAATCGGCGCTCGCCGGCCGGCTGCGTGACCGCAAGCTCGCGAATCTAGAAGCGCCCCGGCCCGACATGATCCTGTCGGCGAACATCGGTTGCATCGCGCACCTGGCCGCCGGGACCCGGACGCCCGTCCGTCACTGGATCGAATGGCTCGACGCGGCGCTCGCCTGACCGGATCATGCTCGGGCGAGAGTGCGCCGGAACCGGCGCGTGCCGGCAACCCACTCATCAGAAAGCGCGGCTCCTGATCCGCCGTGCGCGATGGCGGCGCCCGTGCCGCGCGACTCGATCAGCCGCCGCTTGCCGGCGGTGGTGCGACGTTGGCCGAAGCCCGGCGGTCGGGATCGACGAGCAGCCACGTGCCGGCGGCGATCAGAGCGAAGACCGTGCCGGTCGCGAATGCCGCGCTCCACGCGCCGGCACCCGAGAGCGCGCCGACAATCGGTTGCGTGATGACGCCGCCGAGGTTGCCGCCGGTGTTTAGGACGCCGGTCGCCGCCGCAGTGTCCTTGCGTGCGACGCACATCGTCGCCGCCCAGTAGGCACCCTCGTTGACCTCCACCGCACAGAACGCGCAGGCGAGCGCGACCACGGCTGCGTATGGAGTGGTCACTGTAATCGTCACGAGCAGCAGCACGCCTGCGATCGGCAGCGTCACGAGCGGCACGAGCCGATAACCCCAGCGCACGCCAAGCCGGCCGGCAAGCCAGTCGGACACGTACCCGCCGATGGCGGCGCCGATGCCGGCGCCGACCCACGGCGCGGCGCCGACCAGTCCGCTCTCGAGTCCGCTGAAGTGGCGCACCTGCACCAGGTACAGGAATGACCAGAAACTGATCAGGTAGAACGCGTAGTTCATCGACAGGTAGGAGAATGCCAGCAATAAGACGTCGCGATCGCCCATGATTCCAAGCAGACGACGCAACGTGAGCGGCGCGCTGACCGCGTTTCCCCCGCCGTCGACTTCGGCAAGCTCCGCGGCCGTGACCTTCGGATGGTCGCGAGGCCTGTCGCGCCCGTACCAGGCCCAGCCGGCGGTCAAAAGCGCAACCGGCAGCCCAACCCACAGCAGTGCACCCTGCCAGCCGAATGAGTCGGTGAGCACCACGATGAACAGTGGCGTCACGGCTCCGCCGAGAAGCATGCCCGCGGTCTGCAGGCCGTTGGCCATGGCCCAGCGATGCGCCGGAAACCACTCCTGCAAAACGGCCGCAAATACCGGGAACAGCGGCCCCTGCGACAGCCCAAGCGTTCCCTGTGCGATCAGCAGCGCGAGGAACAGTGCATTGCCGGCCAGCACGACCGGAGCCAGCGGGGTCGCGAGCGTCGCGATCAGGCCGACGACGCCGATTCCGACGAAGACAATGCGCGCGCCGAAGCGCTGGCCGAGAACGCCGCCGGGCAGCTGGGCGATCGCATAGGCTGCCGTGAACGACGCATTAATCCATCCGATCTGCATCTGACTCAGATGCAGCGCCGGCATGATGTTCTCGGCGGCGACGGCGATGCTCTGGCGCTGCATGTAGGACAGCATCGCGAATCCGAACATGTACGCGAAGATCCACCAGCGGATCCGGATACGGGAGCGAACGAGCGGCATCAACAGTCCTTTGGAGACGTAGGCGGCGGCGCGCGGGCGTCAGCCGCGCAGCTTCAGGCCGCGCGGATCATACGGGGGCTCGGCAAGAATCCGCGCCTGCCGAAGCTCGCCGACCACGTGGATCTCGAGCGGCACGGGGTTCTCGGCAATCGCCCGATCGAGGTAAGCGAGCGCAAGGCTCTGCCGGACGTAATGGCCGTAGGCGCCGGAGGTCACGAAGCCGACGCGGCAGCCGTCCGCCCACACTGGCTCGAATCCCGTCGCGTCCGCATCGTCGGCGTCGACCGCGAGCAGTGCGAGGCGTTGGGAAGGACCGGTGTCGCGTTCCTTCAGCGCGGCGTCACGGCCGATGAACGCGCCTTTGTCGAAGGCGATGAACCGCTCGAGCCCGGACATCGCGGGCGTGTACGACTGCGCGAACTCTAGCGACCAGACGCCGTAGCCCTTCTCAAGCCGGAGACTGTCCTGGGCGCGCATGCCGATCGGTCGCAGCCCGAGGTCGGCGCCCTCGCGCACGAGTGCATTCCACAGCGTGCGCTGCTGCATCGCCGGAACGGTAATCTCATACCCGAGTTCGCCGGTGAGCGACATGCGCGCGACGAGGGCCTGCGTGAGACCGACGTCCATGCGGCGAAAGCTGAGGAACGGCAGCGCCACATCCGCGACATCCTCGCGGGTGAGCCGCGCCAGCAGCTCCCGCGAGCGCGGTCCCGAGAGCGAGAAGCCGAGCCAGCTCTCCGAGAGATTGTCGATCCGGACACCGGAACGGGGCAGATGATCGCGGAACCACCGAAGGTGCCACTCCTGCAGGTAATACGAGCCCACCAGCCAGAATCGGGTGTCGTCGAGCCGGCTCACCGTGAGGTCACCCATCAGGCGGCCGGCCGGGCTCAGCATTGGTGCCAGCCGAATCCGGCCGATCGCGGGCATCCGGTTGGCCAGCAGCCGGTTGAGCCACTTCTCCGCGCCCCGCCCCGACACCTCGTACCGGGCGTACACGGCGGCGTCGAGCAGGCCGGCGGCCGCACGGGTGGCTAGCACCTCGGCCGCGACGAAGTCGTCCGCGTCCGAGCGCCGCGCCGAGGGCGTCTCGACGAAGTCCGGCCGTCCGGGCGCGAAATACTGCGGGGTTTCCGTACCCCACACCACGCCGAAGCGGGCACCGGCAGCCACCTGCAGGTCGTACACCGGCGCGGTCTTGAGCGGGCGGCCCGCCGGCAGCTCCTCGTTAGGGTAGGCGAGCACGAAGCGCCGCGCGTAGAACTGCGCCGTGGTGTCCCTGAGGTACGTATCGTTGCTGGCAAACGCGCCATAGCGCGCGACGTCCATGCCGAAGACGTCCGCGCCGGGGTCGCCGTCGACGATCCAGCGCGCCAGCACGAGGCCGATTGCGCCGCCCTGCGAAAAGCCCGACATGCACCCGCAAGCCGTCCAGTAATTGCGCAGTCCCGGCACGGGGCCGACGAGCGGATTGCCGTCCGGAGTGAATGTGAACGCTCCGTTGACCCAGCGGCGGATTCCGGCGGCGGCGAGCGACGGGAAGCGCCGGAAACCGATGGCCAATTCATCGCTGATCCGATCGATCTCCTCCGGGATCAGGTCCATCCCGTAGTCCCAGTCAGCCCCCTCTGTCTTCCAGTGGCGCGGGTTGCGCTCGTAGACGCCGAGCAGCACGCCCTTGCGTTCCTGCTGCAGGTACGTGAAGCCCTCCAGGTCGGTGACGCACGGCATCTCGTCCTTTCGTGCCACGAGTTCCGGCAGGTCCTCGGTGACCAGGTAGTGATGCTGCATTGGCGTCAGCGGCAGGTCGATGCCTGCCATCCGCCCCACGCGCCGCGCCCACAGGCCGGCGGCATTGACGACGTGCTCCGCCGTGACTACGCCGTGCTCGGTGTCGACCCGCCAGCGTCCGTCGGGCAACGCCGTGAGCGCCAGCACCCGGTTCCGCAGGATGATGTCGGCACCGCGTTTCCTTGCGGCTCCGGCGAACGCATGCGTCGCGCCGTGCGGATCGACTGCACCTTCGTGCGGATCGAACAGGCCGCCAAGCAAGCCTGCCGGATCGACGATCGGGCAGTCGGCGACGATTTCGTCCGGGGTGGCGAGCCGGGTGCCAATCCCCAGCGTCTGGTACAGGGCCCATTCGGCTTTGAGCCACTCCCAGCGCGCAGGCGTCGTTGCGAGGCTGTAGCCGCCCGGCATGTGCATGCCGACGCTCTGGCCACTTTCCTCCTCGATCTCCTTGTAGAGGTTGATCGTGTAGGCCTGGAGCGCGGCGATGTTGGGATCATCGTTGAGCGCATGAAATCCGCCCGCGGCGTGCCAGGACGAGCCAACCGTGAGCTCCGCGCGCTCGATCAGTGCACTGTCCGACCAGCCGAGCCGGGCGAGCTGATAGAGCACGCTGGTGCCGACGATGCCGCCGCCGATGACGACGACCCGATAATCAGTCTTCACGCGCCTCCCCCACGCTGCGGGCGGCACATTATGCCCCGCGGCGGGTCGTTGCCGCCCGGGCTCACCGCACCGATGTGCCGGAAATCCGGCCCGCCGCCCGCCGCGCGCGGCGTGTATGCTTGCCGGCATCCATCAAAGACACGCGGGTCCGCCCGGGACGGCATGCCGCAATGGCGCCGCCGCGGCCGACCGCGAGGTGCGTCGGTGAAAGGGCCAGAACCGCGGTACTCTGCCTGGGCACTGCTGCGCGCACGTCTGGCGGGCGCCGGCTACTGGCGGCCGCTGTGGAGCGGCCGACGGCTGCAGGACGCCTATGACGTCGTCGTCGTCGGCGCCGGCGGACACGGACTCGCGACCGCCTACCACCTCGCGCGCGACCATCGCATCCACCGGGTTGCGGTGCTCGAGAAGCGCCTCGTTGGCTACGGCAACGTGGGACGCAACACGACGATCGTGCGCTCGAACTACCTGCTCCCCGAAAACCACTACTTCTACGAGGACTCCCTGCGGCGCTGGGAGCGGCTGTCGCACGAACTCAACTACAACGTCATGTACAGCCCGCGCGGCATCGTTGACCTCGCGCTGTCGGACGGCGAGATGGTCGACCTCGCCCGGCGCGGCAATGCGATGCGCCTCGCCGGCATCGACGCGGAGCTCCTCGACCGGCGCGGCGTGCTCAGGTTCGCGCCGGAGCTCGCTGCCTCCGGTCCCCGGCGTTTCGACATTGTCGGGGGACTGTTGCAGCGCCGCGGTGGCACTGTCCGGCACGATGCAGTGGCGTGGGGCTATGCGCGGGCAGCGACGGCGCTCGGTGTGGACATCATCGAGGACTGCGAGGTCACCGGCGTGCGCACCGAGGGCAGCGTCGCGACCGGAGTCGAGACGAGGCGCGGCTACGTCAAGGCCGACCGGATCGTGTTCGCGGTGGCGGGCCACACCGGGGCGATCGGCGAGATGCTGGGTGTGCACTTGCCAGTCGAGACCCACCTACTGCAGGCGATGGTCACCGAACCGGTGAAGCCGCTCGTGAGTTCGGTGTTGGTGTACGTATACCCCCACGGCGAATGCTACGTGACGCAGTCAGATCGCGGCGGCGTACTGATGGGCGGGTTCATGGACGGTTTTCCGTCCTACACGCAGGAAGGCCAGTGGTTCCGACTCGAGGATGTGGTCCGGAGCGCGGTGGCACTCCTGCCCCAGCTGGCATCGCTGCGGATCCTGCGCCAGTGGGCCGGCGTCCAGGACATGACGATGGACGGCAGCTTCATCATCGACCGGATCCGCTACGACAACGTGTTCCTGAACGGCGGCTGGTGCTACGGCGGGTTCAAGACCATTCCTGCCTCGGGCGCCGCCTGTGCCGCGCTCGTCGCCACCGGCACGGCGCCCGACCTCATTCGCGCGCACGGGCTCGCGCGCTTCGCGACCGGCCACCTGCTCGACGAAAGCGGCGGTGGTCCGTTCCCGGTGCGGCTATGACGCGTCTGACGTGTCCGTTCTGCGGTCCGCGCGACCTCGAGGAGTTCCTGTTCCGCAAGACGTTGCCCGAACCCGGTGCCAGCGCGTACGCGCAGGTCTATGAACGGGCGAACCGGCTCGAGGACAGCCTCGAGCACTGGCAACACGTGCACGGCTGCCGCGCCTGGCTACTGATCCGCCGCAACCCTTCGACGGGAGAGGTGCTCAAGCTCGAGCTGTTGGGCGGGGGCGGGCCATGAGCCCCAAGGGGATCCGCGTGGGCTCGCGGCTGGCCTCGGCACCCGTCCGCTTCTGGTTCGACGGCCGGCAGTACACGGGCCAGCGCGGCGACACCGCCGCCTCCGCGCTGCTGGCGCACGGCGTGCGAGTCCTCGGCCGCAGCCTCAAATATCGCCGCCCGCGCGGGCTGCTCACCGCGGGTCCGGAGGAGCCCAACGTGCTGCTGACCGTGGGCAGCAGGCCGGCCGTCATTCCGAACGTGCCGGCACCGCAGCTCGTGCTCACCGACGATCTCGAGTTCCGGAGCCAGAACCGCTGGCCGTCACTGCGCTGCGACCTGGCGTCTGCTCTGCAGGCCGGCGGTGGGTTCTTCGGCGCAGGCTTCTACTACAAGACCTTTATGTGGCCGTCGTGGCGGAGCTACGAGACGATCGTCCGCAACCTAGCTGGCCTCGGCGAGGCGCCGCGCGCCGCGAGACTCCCGCCGCCGACGATCGAACATCTGTCGTGCGATGTGCTGGTCGGCGGCGCCGGGCCAGCGGGTCTCGCCGCGGCGCTGGCCGCGGCCCGTACCGGTGCCCGGGTCGTGGTCTGCGAGCGCGAGCCGGAGTACGGCGGGGAGCTCGAGTTCGAGGGCGGTACCATCGACGGCCGCCCGGGTGCGCAGTGGATTGCCGAGGTTGCGGCCGAGCTCGCGCGGCGCGGAGTACGGATGCTGACGGACACGGCGATCGTCGGCGGCTCCGGCGGCCTGCTGATTGCGCATGCCGAGCCGGGCGGGCTCGCCGGTCACAACCGGATCTACCGGATCCGGCCGCAGCGCTTCGTGATCGCGATGGGCGCGGTTGAGCGTCCGATTGCGTTCGTGGACAACGACCGGCCGGGGGTCATGCTGCTCGGCGCCGCCGAGCGTTATCTCGCCCGGTACGGCGCCGCCGCCGGCAACAACCTGGTCCTGTTTGGAAACCACGATCGACTGTATGCCGCGGCCGCGCGCTTCCTCGCCGCCGGCCTGCGGGTGCGCGCGATCGTGGACTCGCGCACCGACTTCGCCATGGCCGAGGGCGGGACAACGGCGAGCGGCCTGCGCGCGGAGCTGCAGCGCGGGGGCGTCGAGTGCCTGCCGGGACACGCGGTGCTCGCGGCCGAGGGTGGGGTCACCGTGCGTGGCGCGCGGGTCGCGCCGCTTGCCTCGCCTCACGATGAGCGACACATCATCTGCGATGCGATTCTGGTGAGCGGCGGCTGGTCGCCCGCCGTCCATGCCGGCCTACACGAGGGCGGCAAGCGCCGCTATGCCGATTGCAGTGCCGCGTTCATCGCAGCTGGCCAGCCCGAGTGGCGGATGAGCGCCGGTGCGAGCAATGCCGCACTCGATCTCGCAGCTGTGGTCGCCGACGGCTTTGCCGCCGGCGAGCGGGCAGCTCGGGCGAGTGGCGCCGCTGGCAGCGCCGGGCCGGCCCCGGTCGCGTCCGGTGACGGGCCGCCGCGACTCGCGCCATTCTGGAGCTCGCCGGCATCGACGTATCAGGAAAAGCGGCAGTTCGTCGATTTCCAGAACGACGTCACGGTGGCAGATCTTCGCCAGGCGCTCGCGGAAGGCTTCATCGACATCGAGCACATCAAGCGCTATACGACCCTCGGCGTCGGCACGGAGCAGGGCCGGACCTGCGACGTCCTCGGCGCGGCGATCGTCGCAGAGCTGAAACGCGAGACCTTGCTTGCGGTCGGCACGAGCCGCACTCGGCCACCATACCATCCGGTTACGCTCGCCGCGCTTGCCGGTCATCGGGTCGGGCAACAGCTGCGGCCGCTGAGACGAACGCCACTGCACGAATGGCACGAGGCTCACGGCGGGGTGCTCGAACCGGCGGAGTACTGGATGCGCGCGCGCTATTACCGTGCGAACGGCGCCGACGCCTTCGCCGCCGGGGTTGCCGAGGCGGCACGGGTGCGCGCGGCCGGCGGCATTCTCGACGGTTCGACGCTCGGCAAGATCGAGGTCGCCGGCCAGGACGCGGCGGCCTATCTCGACCGGATGTATCTGACCCAGGCGAGTGCGATCAAGGTCGGGCGCAGCAAGTACATGGTGAACCTGCGCGAGGATGGCATGGTGCTCGATGACGGCATCGTGCTCCGGCTCGCCGACGACCGGTACCTCGCGACGACGAGCTCCGGTCACGCCGGACACATGCTGGCCCACTTCGAGCACTACGCCGATACCGAGTGGAGCGGCCGCGAGGTCGCGCTCACAGACGTCACCGAAGCCTGGGCCGTCATCGTCGTCGCGGGCCCGGCGAGCCGCGACACATTGCGGGCCGTGCTGGGCAGCGCCTGGCACGCGGACCTCGAACGACTGACGCACATGGACTTCGCGACCGGTCGCTGGCACAGCCGCGAGCTCCGGGTGCTGCGGGCGGGCTTCTCCGGCGAGCTCGCCTTCGAGCTGCACTGCCGGCCGGCGATTGCCATGCCGCTCTGGCAGGCACTGGTCGATGCCGGGCTTGAGCCGTACGGTCTGGAAGCGCTCGACGTCCTGCGGGTCGAGAAGGGCTACCTCGTCGGCGCCGAGCTGAACGGCCAGACCACGCCGTACGACCTCGGCATGGACGGCCTCGTCAAGTTGGGTAACCCCTGCGTCGGCCGGGCGCTGCTCGACCGACCGGCGTTTCACGAGGCCTCGCGCCCGCGGCTCGTGGGACTGAGGGCCGCCGACGGGAAGGCGACCATCCTCGGCGGCGCGCAGATCACGACGGCTGCCGCTTCAAGCCGCCCGGTCGGCCACATCACCTCGGCTGCCTACAGTCCGGCGCTGCGCCAATGGATCGGCCTTGCGCTGGTCGCGCGCTCGCTCGCCGCGGATGGCACAGAGCTCGTGGCCCGCGATCCACTCCGCAACGGCGACACCCCGGTGCGCGTGAGCCCCCTGGTGCACTTCGATCCGAACGGCGAGCGCATGAAGTCGTGAAGTCGAATCATCACTCCCAGGCTGCTGATCAGTACCGGATCGACGGTCCGAGGGCGGAGCCCGTACTCGAGTTCAAGTCATTCGCGTATCCGCTGGTCGGCGGGCCGGGCGTGGATCTTGCCGTATCACCCGGTGCTGTGCGCCGCGACTCGGCCGGCCGGGCGACGCTGCTGCACTTCGCGCCGGGGCGGTTCCTGCTGCCGGAGCCGACGCCGGACCTCGCGCGGCAGATCGATTCGCTCGCCCGCGCGGGTGTCGGCGTCGCATTCGACGTCGACGGCAAGTGGCGTGAACTGACCATCACCGGAGCGGGAGCCGACCGGCTGCTGTCATCCGGTGCCGATGTGGCCGCGATGCTTGCGCATCGGGACTGCGCGGCACTGCATTTGTTCGATTGCCCCGTTGTGCTCGCGCGCCGGACCGACGGATTTGATCTGTGGGTTCAGGCGAGCTACGCGACCGATTTTCGGGAAACGCTCGACCGGATCCGCGGGCAGCGCTAGGCCCGCGCGGCCGAACGCGCCGTGCACTGCGATTGACGGGCGCGTCGTGCTAGGGGAACAGCCAGAGAAAGCCGACGGAGCTGAAATTCAAATTACCGCCCGTGGCCCGCATCTGCTCGAAGTCCAAGCGCACGGCAAATGCCCCGGCCTTGATCTGTGCGCCGGCGCCCCAGGCGAATTCAGACTCCGTCCGATTGAATCCCTCGCATGCGGTTCCCGAAGCGCACGCGCTGAATCCGGGACCGAGACTCACATTTGCGCGCTGCTGCACGTTCGAAAGCCCCGCCTTGCCATAGAGATCGAGGTACGGGAGCGGCAGTGGCAGGTACCCGAGGCCGAATACAGCGGGCCCGCTGGCCTGCGAGTCGACACGGCCGAAGCTGCTGAAGGCGTGCGGGCTCCCGAGGTCGACATACTCCACTTCCGCTCCGAACAGGCTGATCGGCCGCAGGCCGAACAGCGCCTTCCAGCCCGTGTCATGGGCGCTGAAGCTCAGCGAGTCGACATTCACCTCGGACTGCCCGACCCCGAAGCCGACATAGGCGCCGAGCCCCTCGTCCGCGCAGGCTGAACTCAGCGGCACGGCGCAGGCAAGCGTCGCAAACATGAGACACCAGACGCGGTTGGGCAACACTGCGGTCTCCTTGATCCGGCCCGTTAACGCTGTCGGGCACGAGCGGTTGACGTCCGGGCGGGTCTTGACCGACGTGATAGCTACCGACGGCCCGCCGCCGTCGGCCCTGCACCAATCGTAGCAGGATGCCTGCGGCGGCAGGCTATCGGATCGCGATGCGCCACAAGAGTTCCCGTCGGCGCTGCGCCGGGGCGTACCGGACTGACCAATCGTCAAACCCAGCGCCGCGCCCAGCCGCAGGACATGAAGGCGGTCCCGCTCCGCTCTGGGACGGACCGACCTCCGTGCTGCGTCTCATCGCCGTAGCCGGTCACGGCGAACGAGTACGGCGTGCGCTGCCACGCGCGCCCCGACCCACGGTCGAATCCGGTCGCTGGCGGCAGGCCCGCCTCAGCGACCGGTTCGCCTCGAATCAACCCTGGCCACCACCCGCACCGCTGCGAGCTGCGTGCAACGCGCTCAACCCCGGTTGATTGAGCTTCCGCACGGCGGTCGCGACAGTGTCATTGATGCAGCGATCGTAGGTCGTCGACACACGCGTGCCGGTGAGCATGCGTTCGGGCTCGCAATACTGCTTTGCGGCCCCGCGAATGCGCGCGTACAGCACTTCCACGCCCGCGGGCGTGGCGAGGTTGAGGTCGCCGTACGTGATGCGAATTCCCGGTGCATCGGTCGCCGCCTCGGAAGCGAGGCACGGCAGACACATGGTGGCACTGACAGTCAGGGCGGAGAGGAGTTCGGATAGACGGACTGACATACAGGGTTCCTTGTGGTCAGGGTTATACGCGGCAATGTTCAGCATAGGCGCCGCGGCAGGCTGCAGATCACACCTCGTCTCGCGGCGGGCGCGCTTCGGCGCATCCACGGCACGGAGTTTGGATGCGGCCCGCGCCCACATGGTTTGAACCACCGCCAGCACGCGACGTGTCGCGGCCGTGCGCGAGTCCGCTACACTCTGCCGACGGACTCGCTGCCGGGCAGTGGAGGTAAGGGTATGGAGATCACCGGTGGGTGCCTCTGCAAGGCCGTGCGCTACCGGTGTACGGCGGAACCGATCACGACGCGAGTCTGCTGGTGCAGGCTGTGTCAGTACCTCGGCGCCGGGGGCGGTACGGTCAACGTCTGCTTCGCGGCGGACGCCGTGACGGTCGACGGGCGGACCGCGGATTACTCGAGTGTTGCCGACAGCGGCAACATCATGCACCGGCGCTTTTGCCCGACCTGCGGTACGCCGCTGTTCAGCAGCGCCGAGGCGCGGCCGCACCTGCTGTTCGTGCGCGCCGGCTCGCTCGACGACCCGGAGATCGCGAAGCCCGCAATGACGATCTGGACGGCGGAAGCACCGAGCTGGGCCTGCTTCGATGCCGGGCTGCCGTCCGTCGCGGGCCAGGCTGCACCGGCAGCGCCTGCTCCGCCGCGCTGAGCGGTGCGGGCGCGGCGTGCCGTCCGGGGCGTTTCGTGAGGCGACTCGTCACGATGCCCCGGCTAATCGTTCAGACGCGCCGCGGTGCTGGCGCCCGGCACCTCTGCGCGGACCGGCCGCGCCGGAACTCCCCGCGCGCCCGCGCGGGCCGAATTGGCCGGCGCTCAGCCATGCAGTATCGTTCGAACCCCACCGCCCATGAATCGGAGTCTGTGCCATGAAGCTCTACTGGTGCCCGAAGACGCGCGCGGTGCGCGCCGTGTGGATGCTCGAGGAACTTGGAGTTCAGTACGAGCGTGTGTTCATCGATATCCGTGATGCGGCGGCCAAGGCCAATCCCGCATTCCGCGCGGTCTCGCCGATGGGGAAGGTGCCGGCACTCGAGGACGGCACGACACGCCTGTGGGACTCCGGCGCAATCTGCGCCTATCTTGCCGACAAGTACCCGACCGCAGGCCTCGCCCCGCCGATCGGCAGTCCCGACCGCGGCGCATACCTGCAGTGGCTGCTATACACGAACTCGGTCATCGAACCGGCGATGGCCGAGAAGTTCACAAGCGCCCAGCCGAGCGCGGTCGCGCACGGCTGGGGCAGCTTCGCGCTAATGCTTGATGTGCTCCGCGACGGGCTCGCACGCGGTCCGTGGGTGCTGGGCGAGCGCTTCTCGGCGGCCGACGTGCTGCTCGGCACCTCGTGCAATTTCATGCGGCAGTTCAAGATTCTGGAGAACGAGCCCGGCCTGTGCGCCTATGCCGATCGATGCGCGGCCCGTCCGGCATTCCAGCGTGCCGCGGCGCTCGATGTGCTGTAGGCGCATCGCCTCAAGGGTGTGTGAGCGAGCGTTCGGCCACCGCCACGTGCGCGTCGGCTGCGTGTAACGTCGTCCGCCAGACGGGAGGCGGCACGCCGCGTCCCAGCTTCGCGAGCTCGCGGTGCAGATGACGCAGCAGCGGCACGAGCACCTCGCGCTCGATGCGCGTCATGCGCTCGGCGCCCGCACTCGAGGCGCGCGCGCCGAGATCAACCTCCAGGTCTACGGTCAGCTCGTCGAGCGCCTGATGAGTCACATCGTGCAGGTAGGTGGGCTGTCCTTGATCGAGCGACCGAATGAGCCCGTGCAGCCGCAGTCGGTAACGACCGAGCGCCTTCGCAAGTTCATGAGGGGAGAGACCTAATGGAGTCACACGGATGGCCTGAACTGTCGGCCCACGCTACGAAAGGCGTGCGTCGGGACAATCCGTAGTTACCGGCAAACGGCGAGATGCACGCGGATCGACCGGACGATGACCACGGGTCGTGCTCGTGGATGGCGCGGTGCAGGCCCGGGACTCAAGGGCGTTGTGACAGCGAGGCGAGTGCGTCCGGCCACAGAGCTGCGCGAGGCGAGGCTCTGAAACGGCCCCGCACTGCAGCAATCTGACCGTGCCGACTGGGGCGTGCCGCTACCGCGCTCCCGGGCGAGGCGCGGATTCCTCGAGAAGCGTCGCCAGATAGGATTTCCATACGGCAGCCCACGTATGGGTCCCGTGGCCGCGCGTCTGCGTGCTCGTCGGCAGCAGCACGAATTGGCCGTGCCGCAGGTGCTTCACCTGCAGCTCGGCGATTCCGAGCTCTGGCGGGTTGATAAAGTCATCGGCCGAGTTGATCCACATCACTGGCGCGCGAATCTCCTCGAGGCGGCCCGACGGATCGTAGTCGCGCGACGCGCCGACCTGATAGAGAATGTCGTTCGCATCCATAGTCAACAAAGCCTTGGCATTCTCCGCGACTCGCTGGTCCGCCGCATCGCGCGTCGGCAACATCGTCTGCAGATAGACGGGCGCGCTGCCGGCAATCGTCAGCAAGTCTGAGACCGTGCGCAGCGCGGCCAGCGGCTCATCCTTGTACTCTCCAGCCGCCCACGCCGGATCTTCACGAATCGCGTCGATCAGCATCCGACGCCACATCCGGTTTCGGCCAGCGATCTGCACGGGCAGGCACGCTAGCGGCATCAGGGCGTCCATGAAGTCGGGGTAGTTCTCACCCCACATGAAGCTGTGCATGCAGCCCATCGACGTACCGAGAATGAGCCGCAGATGATCGACGCCCAGTCCCCGGGTCACGAGCGCGAACTGCGCCGCGACCATGTCCGCGTAGCCGTACGCGGGGAAGCGCGCATGGGTGCCGTCGCTCGGCTTTGACGACTTGCCGTGCCCGATGCCGTCCGGAAGGATCACGAAGTACCTGGCAACGTCGAGTAGCTGACCTGTCCCGAACAACTCGCCGGCGAATTGCGGCCTCAGGAACTGACGACCGTCGCCGCCGGTTCCGTGCAGGAGCAGCACGGCATTCGTAACGTGACCCTTCGCATCCCGGACGGGAGTCCCGAGCGTCGTGTAATGCAGCCGCAGCTCCCGAAGCGTCTCGCCCGACTGGAAGTGCACGTCACGGAGAACGAAGTCTCCTTCGCGGGTCGGCCAGGTCGTCTCAGCCGCGGCCACTCCGATGCCCGCGAGGACGAGCAGCAGGCACCCGAGCACACGCTGCGAGCGTCCGCCGGCCGGCGGTCGCGACCGTGCTCCGACGCGCTCGCTCGCTCCGAGTCCCCACTCGCGCGGTCGGCGGCTCGCTGCGCTGTGCAGCCAAGATTTCAGCAGGGGCGAGACGCCGTCGCGACCCGGCCGGCGATGCGTCGCACGCGTCCCGCACGCGCCAAACCCCAGGACCCCGAAACATCCCGCCAGCCGAATCGTCGCATGAAGCATGGTTGCCAGCCCCCACCGCCCTGGTGTCAGCGTCCGCCTACTGTAGCGCGGTCGCCTGAGCGTGGCTGCACGATTCCGGGACGGTGTCCGGGTCGACACGTTTGATGGTGGCACGGGTGCCAACGAACCGGCGTGAGCGCGGGTCGATTCTGGACTGTGCGGTCTGATAGGGGCTAGGATTCACGGCGAGCCAGCGCTCGGGGGGCCCGGATGAGCGACATTGTCGACCTCGTCAGCAAGGCGCTGCGCCGCAAGCTGCTGCAGCACGGCGCGCGCTCGCTGAGCGACGCCGAATGGCACCTGCTGCGCGTCAGCCATTTGCTGAACGCGATCGAGGATGCAACGCTCGACCGGCTGGTTGCAGATTCCCCGCTGACCGAACTGGTCGCGCTCGCAGATGGCCTCGACGCGATCGAGGCGCCCGAAGCGGCGCGCAGCATCCGTCGCGCCAAGGCGGACCTGGCCGCAGCGAATGATCCGGGACTCGGACTCGAGCGTACCGATACGGTGGCGGCGATTGCGCGCACGCTCGGTGAACGGCTCGGACGGATGCGTGCGGGCATCGAGCAGCAACTGCTGGAATATGCCTTTCGCCAGCGGGAACCGGAGGTCGAGGAGCTGGCATCGCGGTGACGGCACGAACCCGCTCGCCGGTCGCGGCGATCATGCGCGCACGGGCTCGCACACGCCGTTAGGCCCTGCGGAATTCGGCCAGTCGCGACGCCACCGGGATGCCGGGCACTCGGCGCTCGCGCCATGCCTTCGCCGTTCCCCGAGGCGTTCGCTCGCCGGGTTCGTGCAGCTGCCGCCTGGTGTGGAAAGCATCTTCGTGCCGGGCACCGGTTGCGAGGCAGTCGAACGGACCCTGCTTCGCGGCGAGCATCAGGCGGTCGGCGATCCGAGGCCCAAATGAACGACGGCTCTCCAGCGTCTACACGTGCCGCGTCGACGACCGACGTGCGGCCCGGCATGGAGCTCGACGAGCGCCGGCTGACCGCGTACCTGGCGGAACACGTGCCGGGGTTCGCCGGTCCACTCAAGGTCAGCCAATTCAAGGGCGGCCAGTCGAATCCGACGTATCTCATCGGCACGCCCGAGCGGCGGTACGTGCTGCGCCGCAAGCCGCCGGGACTGCTGCTCGCCTCGGCCCACGCGGTCGATCGCGAGTACCGGGTCATCCGGGCGCTCGGGGAGGGCAGCGACGTGCCGGTCCCGCGCGCCTACGCCCTGTGTACCGACAACAGCGTCATCGGGACGTGGTTTTACGTCATGGAGTACGTCGAAGGGCGGATCCTGTGGGATCCGGCCCTGCTCGAGGTCGAACCCGCCGGGCGCCGGGCGCATGCGTTTGCCCTTGCCGCTACGCTGGCCACCCTGCACCGCATCGACCCGGTGTCGGTCGGCCTCGGTGATTTCGGCAAACCCGCCGGCTACATGGCCCGCCAGATCGCGCGCTGGTCGAAGCAGTACACCGAAGACACGGCGGCAGGCAGGTTCGATTCCATGGATCGGCTGATCGAGTGGCTTCCGCAACATCTGCCCGCAGTCGAGCAGCCTGCGGCAATCGTGCACGGCGACTATCGCGTGGACAACGTGATCTTTCATCCGCGGGAGCCGCGCGTGCTTGCGGTCCTCGACTGGGAACTCGCGACCCTCGGCGATCCGCTTGCGGATTTTGCCTATCACCTGATGCTGTACCGTCTGCCGACGCTGTCGATTCCGGGGCTGCTCGGCCGGGACCTGGCGGCCCTCGGCCTGCCGACGGAGCAGGAGTACGTGGCCCACTACTGCGAGCGCTCGGGACGAGCGCGGATCGATGACCTCGAGTTCTACCTTGCCTTCTCGATGTTCCGGCTGGCCGGGATCTTTCACGGGATCTGTGGCCGCGTCGCGCGCGGGACGGCCGTGAGCGACAAGGCCCGTGACTATGCTCGTCACGTCAGGACGGTGGCCGACTGCGCCTGGCGGCAGGCGCAATCGATCGGCTGAGCGAGGCGCGGCGCCCGCTGCGTGGTAGCATTTTGTGACAGTCGGCGCGGCCTGTCCGGGCCGGCGTTCGGCAGCTCTCCGTTGGCAACAGTCGCTAGACGAGGACTCTATGAAATCGCGCTGGATCGAGGTTCGCTCTGCCGACAACAGAGACTTCGGGGCGTTCGTGGCCTCACCACCCACCGGAACGGGACCAGGGATCGTGTTGATCCAGGAAATCTTCGGAGTCAACGAGCACATCCGCGGGGTCGCCCAGCAGTATGCGCTTGATGGATTCACCGTCCTCGCGCCGGACCTTTTCTGGCGCACGGCGCCGCGCGTCGATCTTGGCTATGGCGAGGCCGACTTTGCCAAGGGCTTCGACATCATGCAGAAGACCGATTTCACCAAGGCTGTCCAGGACCTCGGTGCCGCCGCGAGCGCGCTGCGAGCGCTGCCCGAGTGCAAGGGCAAGATCGCTTCGCTCGGCTACTGCATGGGTGGGCTGCTCTCGTACCTGACGGCCGTCAGCGGCGTCGTCGACGGCGCGGTCTGCTACTACGGGGGCGGAATCGGGGACCAGCTCGGCGTGGCCGGCAAGGTGCGGGTGCCGATCCTGTTCCACTTCGCGGCGAAGGACCAGTACATCCCGCTCACCGCCGTCGAGGCCGTGCGCAAGGCCTTTGCGTCGCACCGGTCGGCAGCCGTGCATGTGTATCCGGATGTCGACCACGGCTTCAACTGCTGGGGCCGACCGATGTACAACCAAAAAGCCGCAGTGCTCGCCCACGGCCGCTCGCTCGAGTTTCTGTCCGCGCTATAAGGCCGGGTCGGAGGGCTGGCAGTCGTCCGCCGGCGTGGCGGTCCTGGGCGGCGCACTCGACACACGGCTCGTACGGCGATGCGGCTCGCCGCCAGTGGCCGGGTGCAGTGTTCCGGTGTGGGGTCTCGAGTACCCGGAGGCAGTGGCCCCGGTTCCGCTGTCCGGCACCTCGCGCCCGTCAGCCGGCGGGCCAGCGGCCATTGCCCGGGCGCATGAGCTCCGATGGTATCCGAATGTCGCACGCGCTGCGGATCGCCGCATCGCGCGCGGGATCGATGATCGACGGGTAATGCGAGGCCATGATCTCGCGCACGCGCGCGCGTGCCGCCGTCATCAGTTCGGGTGATCCCCGGTACTGCCATTCCGAGAGGGAGGAGCGGTCGCCGACCCTTGGATACAGGTACTCGGTCTGCATCAGCGACAGCGTCTGCTCGGCGCCGAGGTAGTGGCACGGCCCGAGCACGGTGCTCTCGATGATCTCGTAGGAAAGCGTTTCGTCGGTCACCTCTATTCCGCGCAGCGAGCGCTGAACGGCGCCGAGCAGGTCGTTGTCCATCACCATCGACTCGAGCGAGCAGCCGAACAGGCTCCCCATCATCCCGGCGCACTCGCAGATCATGTTGCTGCCCGCAAGCGCACTGAGCGCGATCGACATGCCTTTCTCGTACCCGGCCTGGTAATCCGGCCGCTTGGCGTCCGTCATGCCAGCGGCGACGAGTCCGGGAAGCCGGTAGTAGCGGGCAATCTGCCCCGCGGCCGCCTGCAGCACCGCCTCTTCACCGCCACCACCGGTGAAGGCGCCCGTGCGCAGGTCGGATACGAAGGTCCAGGGCCCGAAATCCACCGGGCCGCCCGGATTGATCAGGTTGACGAGCGTGACGATCGCGAGCGCCTCGGCAGTGCTCTGGGCGAGCGCGCCCGCAAGTGCAGCCGGGGCCGTCGCGCCCGCCTGCGGAGCGGTGCAGGCACTGACGGGCAGCCCGCGGCGCGCCGCTTCGCACAGCACGGCCGAAGTATCCGGCCCGAAGCGCAGCGGCGAGACGATCGGGCACACGCCGATCGCGGCGAATGGCTGGCGCCGGAATGCGCCGTCCCCGCCGAGGATCGTGTCCCACAGCGCCTCGACCTCCCGCACCGTCGCGGCATCCGCCAGCGAGATGCTGAACGGCTTGGTGGTCGCGGCGGCGCCCGCATAGGCGATGTTGAGCGCGTGCAGTCGCGCGTCTTCGCAGATATCGGTCGCCACGACCTGCTGGCCGCAGAAGTCGATGTGGTCGAGATAGTCCGCCATGCGGAAGAAGTCATAGAGGTCGAGCAGTGTCGAGGGGCGATACACCCCGGTCTCCGGATCGACGAAGCGCACCGCCTCGCCGGAGGTTGCGAAGTACACGCGGTTGCCGCCAGAGCGCACGGTCCGCTCGGGGTCGCGGCCGTGGTAGATGACTTCGTGAGCCGCAGTCGCGAGCACGTCCTCGACGAGTGCGCGTGGAAAGCACAAGCGGCCATGCTCGTTCAGTCGTGCGCCCTTGGCGGTCGCGACCTCGCGAATCTCATCGGTGACGGCGCTCAGCCCGATATTGGCGAGGATCGCGAGGACCGTGTCATGGATCCGTTCGAGATCGCGGTCGCTCAGTGGCTTGTAGGCCCCGCCCGGGAGTCCTGGCCGAACCGCCAGCGAGCGCCCCGGCGTGCGCCGGGCGGCGATGCGAGCCGCACGGCTATTCGAGGGCCGGCCCGTCGTTGCGGCATCGCGTGTGTGCATCACCCGTCTCCTCGCGGGAGACCCCGCAGGTGGGCAGAGCATGGCCCTGCCACGCGGGTACCGTCAAGTGATTTATGAATGAATGTTCATTCATCAATTGTAGGCAGCAGAATGATTCTGTTATAGTTATATCTGAAATTTAATTAAGCTATATCTGACAATATTCGCCGATGTCCAAATGGAAGCCTGTCGTGCGGGCCAAACCCCGCGAGCAGCGCGAGCGCCAGCTGATCAACGCGGCACTCGAGTGCATCAGCACGCTCGGGCTCAGCGATACGACGGTACAGGCGGTCGCGGCCGAGGCGGGCATGGCCGTCGGGTCGATCAGCCAGTATTTCGACAACAAGAGCCGCCTGCTGACCGCCGTGCTCAGGCAATTGTCGGAGGAGTTCGAGCACGCCTGGCGACAGGCGCTAGCGGATTGCGATCCGGATCCGGCGCGGCGACTCGGCGCGTTCGTGCGGTGTTACTTTCAGCCCGCTCTGTGTCAGCGCAGGAAGATCGCCGTGTGGTTTGCGTTCTGGGGCGAGGTCAAAGCGCAGCCACACTATCAGGAGGTATGCGCACGCTACGACCGGCTGCACGACGAGACACTCGAGTCACTCTGCGCCGCGCTGATCGAGGCGGGTGGCTATCGCGAACGTCGGGCTCGCGAGGCCGCGAAGCTGATCGCCTCGATGTGTCAGGGCCTCTGGCTCGAGCTCGTGACCGGGCGCGACAGGCTCAAGCGCACCGAGCTCACGAGCCTCGCCCTCGACGGACTCGGGGCACTCTTTCCGCGGCATGTCCCAGCGTTTGCGCTCGAGACGACGGTGCGTGGCTGATCTGGGTTCCCCGATCGGGCGGCACCGCTTACGGTGTGATTTTCCACAGGTCGTTGAGGTCGCCGACGTTATCGTTCACGTCGAGGCCGTTTCCTCCGAACAGCCACAGGTTGCCCGAGCTGTCAGTCCAGGCGGCAGCGCTGTAGCGGCCTCCCGGTACATTGCTCACTGAGCCCGTGCCTTCCGTGCCGTATGCGCCGGCGGCGTTCACCGTGGCAGAGCCACTGACCCAGTTCCACAGACCCGAACTGGGGGTGAACTCCCACAGATCGTTGAGATAGCCGACGCCAAGAGTTCCCGTCGCGTCCAGGCCCTCTCCTCCGAACAGCCATAGGTTTCCCGAGCTGTCGATCGATGAAACGGGTGCTGCGCGAGCCCCTGGCGCGTTGCCGTTCGCGGCCGTGCCTTGCGTGCCGTACAGGCCGAGGGCATTCGAGGTCGGCGAACCGCCGATCCAGGCCCAACCTGCGCCAGGCGTGAACCTCCATAAATCGTTGAGATAGCCCGGCGCGGACCCGGTCGAGTCCAGGCCGTAGCCTCCGAACAACCACAGATTGCCCGCCTTGTCGGTCCAGGAAATCGCCGCAGTGCGCGCCCCTGGAGCATTGCCGGCAGCGGCTGTGTCCTGGTTGCCGTATACGCCGACGGCGCCGGAGGTATTGCTACCGCTGATCCAGGTCCATTCGCCGGTCGAGCTGCTGTATTCCCACAGATCGTTGATCGCGCCCTGATTCCCCGCAGAGTCATAGGCCAGTCCGCCGAACAACCACAGGTTGCCCGACGCATCGAGCCAGCTGGTCGCCGATTCGCGAGCCCCCGGGGTATTGGTGGCCGCGGCCATTCCTTTCGTGCCGTACACACCGATGGCAATCGTCGCCGTTGCGACGGCCGTGGATCCGCCAACCCAGGTCCACTGACCGGTGTCGGGGCTGAACTTCCAAAGATCGTTGAGAGAGCCGACGCTGGTCCCCACTGAGTCGAAGCCGACTCCTCCGAACAGCCACAACTCGCCATTGGCATCGATCCACGAAACAGCCGATTCGCGACCGCCTGGCATCGTGGTGGCCAAAGGTTTGCCTTGCGTCCCATAGACGCCGATGGCGTCCTTCGTCTGAGAGCCGCTGACCCAGGTCCACCCCGTGCCGCTGGTGTATTTCCACAAATCGTTCAGATAGCCGCCGTTGCCGGCCGAGTCATAGCCCAGCCCTCCAAACAGCCACAGGTTGCCCGCGGTGTCGGTCCAAGTCGCAGGGGCTTCGCGAGCCCCGGGAACGTTTCCGGCGGCGCTGGCCCCGATGGTGCCGTAGACCCCGCTTGCGCCACCGGTATTGGCGCCGTTGACCCACGTCCATGGCGGGCCATTGCCTGCCCCGGGCACTCCGCTTCCGTGCCCGCAAGCGGTGATGACGGCAGCAATAGCTGCTGCAGCGACCAAGGTCACACGGCGGGAAGTGATTTTCATGAACAACACCCGGTAATTGACTGGAGCGACACGCGAGATGCTCTAAGAATAGCCCGGCAATCCAATGAGGTACGTCAAGTTATGCAATGTCGGGTACTGATGCAAGGACGTCTCGCGGGTTCATTGCACGTGCTCGGCCAGCAGGCGCGCATTCATCTGTGGCGAACGAGGTCGATCCGTCGCGACGTTGCAGGCGCAACATTCCCAGATGTGCCGGGTCCCTGATTCCGTGGCCGCACCAGAGCCCATTGAGCAGATTGCATGACACGCCAGCGAGGCGAGCTGTCCGGCAGTATCACATCGAGCGGTGACACGGCGATGCTGCGCACAGGCAACGGACGCGTGATCGTCACACCGTTAAATCCCATCACCGGCATCATCCACCTCATCGACAACGTGCTGCTGCCGAAGTTCTGCTTGCTGCGATAGGGCGTGCGGCTGCCAAGACTCGAGGGGTAGTGGCGCGAGACCGCGATGATCCCGCTCCGCTGCATGATAGAGGATCGGAAGCGACCGGGTCCGGACGCCGCGCCGAGATCCGGGTCAACGAGGCTGCGCGACCGATAGCGTCGATGCGACGGTCCGGCGCGGAAGGCCCGCCAGTGCGCCCCCGTGGACTAACCCAATCAGTGAAATAAAGCGGGCTGGGAGCGCACCGGCGAGTAGGCGTAATGTGCCCGAGAGTTGTCGCGCGCGCTACTCCGAGTGCGCGCGCACGCAGTGGACCGGCTCGCATTCACGGGCGCGGCGCCATCGGGCAGTTCGGCCAGAGAATAACCCCGTTCCCTCCCGCTGCAGAACGATAGCGGCGAACCGCACCCGTCAGATCGGCCCGGACGGCTGCTAGAGCGCATTGATTTCCGCGGTGTCGAGCACGGGCTTGCGTGCGCCATGACGCGCGACCTCGAGCATTGCATGTCCCATCTGGCGTGTCGTGGTCAGGTAGCCCGGCAGGATCGGGCCGAGCAGCGGCAGCAGGGGCGTCATGATCCAGTAGAACGCCCGATACAGCGCCGTCTTGGACACCACGCCATCCACTGGGCGGATGCCTGCGGGCCGGAACATGTATGCCCTGCATGGCAGCGCGAGCAACGCATTCTCGGTGCGTCCCTTGACCCGCGCCCATCGCGACCGGCCGTGCTCGGTACTGTCGGTGCCGGCTCCCGACACATAGATGAGGGTAAGACCGGGGTTGAGCTGCACGACAATGCGCGCGACCGCGAGCGTGAGGTCGTAGGTGACCCGCTCGTACTCACCGGGCGCCATCCCGAACGACGATACGCCAATGCAGTAGAAACAGGCCGTGCATCCCTGCAGTTCCCCCGCGACGGTGTCGAGTCGCGCCAGATCGGGCACCGCGAGCTCCCGGAGCTTCGGATGCCGGGCGCCGGTCGGCGATCGGACCACCGATACGACCGCCGTCACGTCCGCAGCGGCGAGGCACTCGCGTAGCACGCCCTGACCGACCATCCCCGAGGCTCCGAACAGCAGCACTTTCAAGTATCGACTCCCTTCATGACGGCCGGCCCATGCGGGTCGTCACGCTCGAGCGGATCATCCTAGCGCAGGCGCACCCCGGCGATGGGACTGGCGCTCCCGCGCTGCGGTCGGGAGCCCGCAGCCGCCGGTACTCCGGCATGCCCCAACCGGATAGGCTAGGCACGGCTCCGGGAGCAAGGTCGCGTCGTGAACTCATCCAGGCACGGGCGTGCCCTTCATCCCGGACCACACTGCGGCGCGCGATCTCCTGAAGGGCTGGAAAAGGCCGATGCGAGGCTAGCGTGAGCACGGAAGCATTCCCGACAACGGCGCGGGTCGTCATCATCGGCGGCGGAATCATCGGCTGCTCGATCGCCTATCACCTGACGAAGCTCGGTTGGCGCGACGTCGTACTGCTCGAACGCCATCAACTGACCTCCGGCACCACCTGGCACGCGGCCGGGCTGCTGACGACGCTGCGGGACACAGAGGCGCAGACGTGGCTTGCGAAGTACACACTGGACCTGTACCGGGGTCTCGAGGCCGAGACCGGCCAGGCGACCGGGATCATCAATTGCGGGTCCATCCAGCTCGCCATCACTGCCGACAAGGCGCTCGAGATGCGCCGCGGGGTCGCAATGGCGGGGTGCTTCGGTGTCGAGGGGCACGAGATCAGCCCCGCCGAGGTCAAGGCCCTGTGGCCGCTCGCCGACGTATCGGATCTGACCGCGGCCTTCCACTTCCCGGATGATGCACGCGTCAATCCGACGGACGTCACGCAGGCGCTCGCCAGGGGAGCGCGGCAGGGCGGCGTGCGGGTATTCGAACGGACCCCGGTCACGGCCATTCACACCGCGGGTGGCCGGGTCACCGGCGTGGCAACCGACCGCGGCGCTATCGCGGCCGAAGTCGTCGTCAACTGCGCCGGCCTGTGGGCACGCGAGGTCGGCCGGCTCGCCGGGGTCAACGTGCCGCTGCAGGCGGCCGAGCACTATTACCTGATCTCCGAGCCCGTCGCCGGAGTGCACCCATTGCTGCCCATCCTGCGGGATCCCGGCAATTCGGCGTACATCCGCGAGGAGGCCGGCAAGATCATGGTCGGTCTGTTCGAGGCTGCGGCAAAGCCCTGGGGACTGCCGCGGATTCCCGCCGGCTTCGCCTTTGGCGAGATCCCGCCCGACTGGGAACGGATGTATCCGCACATCGAGCGGGCGATGAAACGCGTCCCGAGCCTGCTCTCGACCGGAATCAAGCTGCTGTTCTGCGGACCGGAGTCGTTCACGCCCGACCACAACTACCTGATGGGTGAGGCCCCGGATCTCGCGAACTTCTTCGTCGCCGCCGGCTTCAATTCACTCGGGATCCTGTCGGGTGGCGGCGCCGGCTACGTGATGGCGCACTGGATCGCGAACGGTCACGCACCGATGGATGTGTGGTCGGTCAATATCCGCCGCACCAATCCTTGGCAGAACAACGACCGCTACCTCCACGACCGGATCGTCGAATCGCTCGGCATTGGCTACCAGGATCACTGGCCGTATCGCCAGTGGGAAACAGCGCGCAACGTCAAGAAGAGCGTGCTCCACGACCGGCTGGCTGCGGCCGGGGCCTGCTTCGGGGAGTCCGCGGGGTGGGAGCGCCCGAACTGGTACGCGATCGCTGGCCAGAAGCCCGAGTACCAGTACGGCTGGGGTCGCCAGAACTGGTTCCGGAACAACGCGGAGGAACATGCGGCGGTGCGCGAGCGCGTGGGGCTGTTTGAACAGTCCTCGTTCGCAAAGCTCCTAGTTCAGGGCCGCGATGCGGTCGTCGTGCTGAACCGCATCGCGACCGCCGACATCGCAGTCGCCATCGGTCGCTGCGTCTACACCCAGTTCCTCAACGATCGCGGCGGCATCGAGGCGGATCTGACCATCACGCGGCTCGCGCCGGACCGGTTTCTGGTCGTGACGGCGGCGTTCACCCAGACGCACGTCGCAGCCTGGATCGCCAAGCACACGCCGGAGGCGGCGTTCTGTCTGCTGACCGACGTCTCGGACGCCTACGCGATGCTGAACGTGCAGGGCCCTGCGTCGCGCGCGCTGCTGACCACGCTGTCAGCCGACGACTTCTCGAACCAGGGCTTCCCCTTCGCGACCGCCCGTGAAGTGCGGATCGGCTACCAGACTCTGCTGGCGGTGCGGCTGAGCTACATGGGAGAGCTCGGCTGGGAGCTGTACGTCCCAACGCCCTTTGCGCTGCCGGTGTATGACGCGCTGATCGAGGCGGGACGTGCGCACGGGCTCCGGCACTGCGGCTACCACGCGCTGAACTCCCTGCGCATCGAGAAGGCTTACCGTGACTGGTCACACGACATGGGGCCCGACGATACGCCGCTCGAGGCCGGGCTCGGGTTCACCTGTGCGTGGGACAAGCCCGGCGGCTTTATCGGCCGGGAGGCGCTGCTCAGGCAGCGGGAGGCGGGCCTGCCGCGTCGCCGCCTGGTGCAGTTCCTGCTCGAGGATCCCGAGCCGCTGCTCTACCACAATGAACCGATCTACCGCGACGGGGAGCGCGCAGGCATCACGACTTCCGCCATGTACGGCCACACGGTCGGGGGCGCGGTCGCGCTCGGGTACGTGGCCGAGCCAGAGGGCGTAAGCGATGCGTTCGTCACACGCGGGCGTTACATGATCGACGCCGGGGGTGTGCGCTATCCGGCCCGTGCCTCGCTCATACCGCTCTACGATCCCGTCAACGCGCGAATCCGCATCTGACCCGAGCGTGGTCTGCGCGCCCGCCCGTCGCCGTCACTGCTCTCCGAGCATGCCGACGATCGGCAGGCGGGCGGCCCGGATAGCCGGGAAGATGCCGCCGATGACGCCGACGACCAGCGCCAGCACCAGGGCGCTCGCGCACAGGGCGGGAGTGACCTTGAACGTGAACACGACCTGCGTAAAGTTCGCACCCAGTGTGGAGGCCGTGTAGCCATGAAAGATCAGCGCGGCCGTGGCGATACCGACCAAGCCGCCGACGACCGCCAGCACGAGCGCCTCGGCGAGGGTGCCTGCAAACGTCGGGACGCCGCCAAATCCGATGGCTCGCAGCGTAGCGATCTCGGTTCCGCGCGCGGCAACTGAGCTGTACATCGTGTTGAGCGCCCCGGCAAGTGCCCCGATGGCCATGATGATGGCGAGCGGCCAGCCGAGTTTCTGGATCAGGTCGCTCGACTGCTTTGCCTGCTCGGCGAAGTAGTCGGCCTCGGACTGCACCAGGAGCTTCAGCCGCGGGTCGTTGGCCACGTACGCCTTCAGGGCCGGCATTTGATCCGGCGATGTGAGCCGTGCGCGAATGGTCTGAAAGAAATTCAGGCGATCCGTTGCGCTCTGCACGACTCCGACGTCGGCCCAGAGCTCTGATTCGCGGACCGTGCCGCCGTCCTCGAATACGCCGACCACTGTCCAGGTGCTTTGGCCGAGGCGCAGCGTACTGCCGAGATCAAATCCCGAGAACTCTCGCACGATGCCGCGGCCAGCGACGATTTCGTTGGTCCCGGAGCGGAACATGCGGCCCTGCGTCAGATGGATGTTGTGCCGCAGGGCGACGCCGGCCAGCGACATGCCGCGCAGCGGCAGGTTGCTCTTCAGGCCATTCGCGCGGTTCGTGCCATCGACGACGACGTAGAGCTCCGCCGAGACCAACGGCTTGCCGTCCTGCCGGGCGATGCCGGGGGCTTCCTCGACGAGCAGCGCCTGCTCACGCGACACACCGCTGTTAATCTCCGTTTGTGCGCCGTCGCGCAGCAGGATTGCGATGTCAGCGGCGCCGGCGCTGCTCTGCGCCTGGCGGAAGCCGTTGCCCATGGCGAGGAAAGCGAGCAGGACAGCCACGACGAGCGCAATCGCGACGACCGTCGACACCGACATCCAGAACCGCTGCGGGATGCTGCGGACGTTCATCGCCGCGATCGCGACCGCCTGACGAATTGTGGTGCCCACGGCTACCTCCGGCCGAGCGCGGTTGCGATCCGCAGGCGCAGGCCCGACCATGCCGGCACGGCTCCGGTCACCAGCCCAAGAACGAGCGCCCACCCGAGGCCAGCTGCGAATACCGACGGAACCATCTGCATGCCGCTGACGAAGCCTTGGAGCATCTTGCTGGTCGTTGCGAGGACCAGCGTTGCGGCTCCGAGGCCGAGCAGCGCGCCTGTCACGGCGAGCAATAGCGACTCCGCCAGGATCTGGTAGCAGATTGTCCGTCCCGTGAACCCGAGGGTTTTGAGCACACCGATCTCCCGGGTCCGCTCGCGGACCGCCATCACCATGGTGTTGCCGACGATCAGCAGGATCGCCGCGAACGCAGTCGCAACCACGAGCGAAATGATCAGCGCGATGTTGCCGAGCTGCGCCGTAAACGCGCGATTGAAAGCCGCCGCCGTGTCGGTGGTCGTCTCCGCCGGGGAATTGGCGAAAGCCGCATCGATCGCCTTGGCGATCGAGTCGTTGAGCTTGCTCGAGGACGTCGTGAACATGACCATGTTGACCTGGTCCCGTCCGAACGTCACGGTCTCATCGAAATAGTCCTGGTGCATCAGCACCAGGCTTTCCCGGGCCGGATCATCGGGGGCCGAGTAAATGGCGGCGACCGTGAAGTCCCAGCTGTGCGAGCCGTTCGATCGGCTATAGATGTTCGACGAGATCGGGATGTGATCGCCAACCTTCCAGTGGTACTTCTCGGCGGTGACGCGGCCCGTCGCGAGGGCGGTCCGGTCACTGAGCCACACCTGTTTCTGCGCTGGCGCCATCTGGATCGAGGGGTAGACGTCGAGGTAGCCCTGCGGATCGGTTGCGAACATGAACAGGGGCTCGCGCGGGTCCTGGTAATAGCCGCCGAACCACGATTGCGAGGTGGCATGCGTCACGCCCGGCATCTGCCGAATGCGCTCGACGTAACTGACTGGCAGCGGCATCGTGAAGTTGATCTTATTGACCGAGACCAGGCGGTCGGCGGCCGCGGAGTTCTCCGACGCGTAGAAGGCGTGGTTAAAGCACTCGAGGCACCCGAACAGGAAAAACGCTATCAAAATGGCGACCAGCATCAGGGAGGTCCGCAACTTGCGGCGCCCGAGGTTCTTTGCGACGAGGAGCGCGTGGTTCATGACAGCGAGGTCCGCTCGACGAACACGCCCTTGTTGAGGTGCAAGATTCGCTTCGCGTGGCTTGCGGCCTCCGGATCGTGGGTCACGATGACGACGGTCTTGGCATGCTCCCTGTTGAGCAGCGCAAGAATCGCCAGCACTTCGTCCGCGGTGGTGCGATCGAGGTCGCCAGTAGGCTCGTCGCACAGCAGGACCTTGGGATCGGAGACGATCGCCCGGGCGATCGCGACGCGCTGCTGCTGGCCGCCCGACATCTCCCGCGGATAGTGTTTGCTGCGGTCGCCGAGATCGACGAGATCGAGCGCAACGGCGACGTTACGGCGTCGCTCCTTGCGGCCAAGCTTGGTCAGCAACAGCGGTAACTCGACGTTCTGCGCCGCGGTCAGTACCGGCATCAGGTTGTAGAACTGGAAGATGAAACCGACGTTGGCTGCTCGCCACTGCGACAGCCGGCTTTCGTTAAGCGTATCCACGCGTTGTCCGTTGAAGTGGACCTCCCCGGAGGTCACGTGGTCGATGCCGCCGAGCACGTTGAGCAGCGTGGTCTTGCCGGAGCCGGAAGGGCCCATGACCGCGACGTAATCCTGTGCCGGGATGTCGAGGTCGAGATTGTCGAATACGGAGATCGTCTCCTTGCCCTTGACGAAGCGCTTCGACACGTGGCGTAACTGAAATGAGAAGGCAGCGGCCATATCGTGATCCTGAGTGACGGAATGAATCAGGTCGTTGCAGCGGCGAGAGAGACCTTGATCGCCATGTCCGGAAGGATCCGCGGGTCCTTGGACAGCAGCGCGATCCTGACCCGGACGGTCGCCTTTTCGCGATTGGCGGTGGGCACAATCGCGATCACACGCGCCGGGATCGACCAGTCCGGGTAGGCATCGAGCGTCGCCGTGACGGCCTGCTCGGGTTTGACCCGCGAGATGTAGGCCTCGTTGACGTCGACCTCGATCTCGAGGCTGTCCATGTCGACCAGCGTGCAGATACCGGTACGCGTGAAGCCGCCACCGGCCGACATTGGCGAGATGATCTCGCCGGGTTGGGCATTCTTGTCGACGACGACGCCGTCGAACGGTGCCACGATACGGTGCTTGCCGAGCATCTCCAGTGAGTGCTTGGCATCGGAGCGCGCGGTGATGAGTTCCGCCTCGGCCCGCGCCAGTTGGGCCTTGAGGTCGAGGGCCTGCGTATCGGCCTTGGTGACGTCCGCCTCGCTCACCAGGTGTGCGCGCGCGAGCTCCTGGGCGCGGTGCTGGATGCGTTCCGCGTCGGCCAGCTGGGCACGGGTCGCGGCAACCGAAGCGCCTGCCGAATCGACCCGCGAAGTGGCGGTCGCGTAGTCGGTCGCGGCCAGCGTGTCATCGAGGCGCGCGAGCAGCTGGCCCTTCTTCACCAGCATTCCTTCCTCTACCAGCACCTCGGCGACGCGGCCGGTAATCTCGGCGGCGACAGTCGCGCGCCGGCGGGCAACGACATAGCCGGACGCGACGAGGTTTCCCGGATCGCTCGGCTTTGCCGCGAGTGCGGCGACCGCCGCGTCCGTCGCCGCGGCGGGTGGCGAGGCGGGCTCGTGCCGGGCGCGGCCCCAGGCGAACCAGGCGATGGCGGCCACGATGACGGCGCCGGCCCCGGCGCCCGCCAACACCATCGGCCAGCGGCGCGACGGCTCGCTCGTGACCGAGGCGGGCTCGGTTGGGCGATCGATCCGGAGGGACGCCAATTGCGAGGCGCGCTGTTCGTCGTTCATCGGCCGGCCGCTCGGAGGTCAGTAGGGGCGGTAGTCTAAGCTTGGGCGCGGCTTTGGCGCGATGCACCAGACCGTGGGTCGCCATTATTGCCCAGGCACTCGCTCGGCGCGCGGTCTCGACTCCTGCGTCATAGCCAAGAGAATGCGGCGGATCGGGAGTGTGGATGTGTCGCGCACTGCGCCCTAGCACTCAGTTCGACGTCGAGCGGGCCGGAGCGCGCGCCGGATCACATCAGTGGCGAGGGGCGCGGCGGTCCGTCCGGGCTCATCGCCCGGAGTCCTCCAGGTGCGCCAGCGGCAGGCGCGGTGAGCGCTTGACGGTCTCGAGCACGATGCTCGACTGCACGTCGCGTACGCTCGGGATCTTGAGCAGCTTGCGCAGCACGACGGTCTGCAGCGACTCGAGGTCGGGCACAACGACGTGCAGCATGAAATCGTGAGCGCCGGTCATCGCGAAGCAGCCGATGACTTCATCGAGATGGGCGAGCGCACGCTTGAACTGCTCGACGTTGTCATCGGTGTGGCGCTCGAGTTTGACCTGGATGAACGCTTGCACCGTGAGTCCGAGCGACTGCGGATCGACCACCGCCGTGTAGCCCCGGATCACGCCGGCCTCCTCGAGCTGCTTCACGCGGCGGGCGCACGGGGTGGGTGACAGACCGATCAGATCGGCGAGCTCCACCACTGAGCGCCGGCCGTCCTGTTGCAGCGCAGCGAGAAGCTCCGTATCGCGGCGATCGAGCTTCATGGCAAAGACTCTCCCATGCCGATCAGATATTGGAGTTTATCACTACTATAGTAACGAATAAGGCACACTTTTAGTTAAAAACGCCAATGCGATCGGCCTACGATCAACATCTTGGGCGGCCGCAGGCCGCGCCGGTTGCTGGAGGGTTCGCCGTGCTCGTACCCGCCGAGGCCGTCGCCAGCACGCAGTCACTCGACTGGCGCCGCGTCTTGCCGATTGTGTTCCAGTCGCGTGCGCTCGATGAGCTCGAGGAATCGCAGCTGGTCCCCGCGCGCGAGGTGTTGTATCAGTTCAGTGCCCGCGGCCACGACGTCACGCAGGTCGTACTGGCACAGCATCTCGTCGGAGCGCGCGACGGCGTTGCGGCGTACTACCGCTCTCGGCCTCTCGTTCTCGCTCTCGGCCTAGAGGTCGAGGAAGCCCTCGCCTCGACAATGATGCGCGTCGGCAGTATGAGCGACGGCCGCGACATCGGGGTCGTGTTCAACATGCCGCGCGCCGAAGGTCCGTGCGTGCTGCCGGCGTGCGGCGGGGTCGGTACGCAGTACACGCCCGCCGTCGGCTGGGCTCAGGCAATTCGCTATCACACGGACGTGCTCCACGACGAACGCTTTCGCGGCTCGATCGCGGTCGCGCACGGCGGCGACGCCTCGACCGCCACCAACGGGTTCTGGGCCGCGCTCAACATCGCAACGACGCGACGGCTACCGGTACTGTTCTACATCGAAGACAATGGCTATGGCATCTCGGTCACGTCCGATCTGCAGACGCCTGGCGGCAACGTCGCGGCAAACCTCGCATCATTTCGCAACCTCAGCGTGCTCGACGGCGACGGCGCGGACCCGGCGTCGGCGCCGACCCTGATCGCCGAGGCCGTCGCACGCGTGCGAGCGGGCGAAGGGCCGGTACTGCTGCGCCTTCGGGTTCCACGCCTGTCCGGGCACTCCGGTCAGGACTCGCAGGCCTACAAGTCGCCCGAGGAACTCGCCGCCGAGCGCGCCCGCGATCCGCTCGGGCGTCTGCGCGCGCACCTCGTGCCGCGCCAATTGAGCGAACAAGAGTGGCTGGGTCTAGAGGCGCGCGCGCGCGCGGACGTCGAGACCGTGCTGGTGCGCATCAGGCGCCGCCCGAGCCCGGATCCCGCCGGCGCGAGGCGCTTCGTGTTCGGCGAGGTCGACGCGCGCGGTCGTCCCGACGTCCAGCTGCAGGGCGGCGTGTTGCCCGACGGTGTTCACCTGCCGCGTGGCAATGCCACCGCGCGGCCGCAGGGGCCGCGCATCAACATGGTCACGGCGATCCGGCGCACGCTTGAGCAGGAGCTCGCGATCAATCCGCGGCTGCTTGTCTTTGGCGAGGACGTCGGCCGCAAGGGCGGTGTGCATTCGGCAACGCTTGGCCTTCAGGACAAGTTCGGCGCCGAGCGCGTATTCGATACGAGCCTCTCAGAGGAAGGCATCATCGGCCGCGCGGTCGGCATGGCGCTGGCGGGGCTGATGCCGGTCCCGGAGATTCAGTTTCGCAAGTATGCGGAGCCTGCGACCGAGCAGCTCAATGATTGCGGCACGATCCGTTGGCGCACTGCGAACCGCTATGCGGCGCCGATGGTCGTGCGGATGCCGGGCGGCTTTTTCAAGTGCGGCGACCCTTGGCACAGCCAGACCAACGAAGTGCAGTTCATCCACGCGGCCGGCTGGCAGGTCGCCATGCCCTCGAACGCCGAGGACGCGGTAGGATTGCTGCGCGCCGCGCTGCGGGGCAATGATCCGACAATCTTTTTCGAGCACCGCGCAATGCTGGATGCGGCGTGGGCGCGCCGGCCGTATCCGGGCGATGAGTACGTCGTGCCTTTCGGCCAGGCGCGGATGGTCCGCGCCGGGGCCGCCGCCACGGTCGTGACCTGGGGCGCGATGGTCGAGCGCTGCGAGCAGGCATTGGACGCGACCGGGATTGCGGCCGACCTCGTCGACCTCAGGACGCTGATGCCGTGGGACAAGGCGGCGGTGCTCGCCTCGGTGGGGCGCTCGCGCCGCTGCCTGATCGTGCACGAGGACGGCCTGACCGCAGGTTTTGGTGCGGAGATTGCCGCCACCCTCGCCAAAGACGCATTCTTCGATCTCGATGCCCCGATCGAGCGGCTCGCGATGCCGAACATCCCGAGCCCGCACAGCCTGGCGCTACTCGAGGCGGTCCTGCCGAGCGCCGAGCGCATCGCGGCGACCCTGCAAGCGCTCGTCGCGACCTGATCCATGCCTCGGCTTCTCGACATTCAGGTGCCGAGCGAATCCTTCGAGGGCACGCGGTCGCAGCTCGTGCGATGGCTGAAGACGCCCGGCCAGTCGGTGGCAGCCGGCGAACCGCTGATCGAAGTGGAGACGGAAAAGGTCACGATGGAAATACATGCTCCGGCCGCTGGCGTACTGCGCGAAATCCTGAAACAGGAACACGCGGAGATCACGGTCGGTGACATTCTCGGACGCATCGAGACCGCAGAGGACGCCGGTGGCGAACCGGTCCCGACGACCGCGGCGGCGGAGCAGCGGCCGACTGCGCCGCCCGCGCCCGTTGCGATCGTACCGACGCCCGGGACCCTAGCGGCGAGCCCGGCCGTGCGCCGTCTGCTCGTACAGCACGATCTTTCGGCCGAGGTCATCCGCGGGACTGGAACGGACGGACGGATCACGGTGGACGACGTGCTGCGCCACGTGGCCGAACGCGCTGCGTCGGCCGAGGTCGAAGCCGCCCCGCCCGGCATCGAGGGCCCCGTTCGCCGCGTGCCTCATTCGCCGCTCCGCCGTCGCATCGCGGAGCGGATGGTCGAGAGTCTGCTCAAGACCGCGCCGCACGTGACGACGGTGTTCGATGCCGATCTTAGCGCCGTGCTCGCCCACCGCACCCGACATCGCGCTGCGTTCGACGCCGAGCGGGTGCCGTTGACGCTGACGGCGTATTTTATCGCGGCTTGTGTGCCGGCGATTCGTGCCGTGCCCGAGGCCAACGCGCGCTGGAACTATGAGGCCCTTGAAATCTACGAACGGATCGACATCGGGATCGGCACGGCCGTCGAAGGCCGGGGGCTGATGGTACCGGTCATTCGCGACGTCGCGGCGCTCGACCTCAAGGCGATCGCGGTACGCCTCGATGATCTGACGAGACGTGCGCGGGAGGATCACCTGACCCCGGCGGACGTGCGCGGCGGCACGTTCACGATCTCCAACCACGGCGTCAGCGGCAGCCTTCTCGCGGCACCGATCATCATCCATCAACCGCAGTCGGCGATCCTCGGCATCGGCAAGCTCGAGAAGCGCGCCGTTGTGATCGAGCGGAACGGCGTTGATGCAGTCATCGTGCGGCCGCGCTGCTACGTGACGCTGACGCTCGACCACCGCGTCCTGGACGGCCATCAGGGGAACCGCTTTATGCGCACCTGGGTCGCGGCGATCGAGAACTGGGCCGCCTGAGCGTCGATCCCGATCGGGGCGTCGTCGTCAGCGCCCATTGCGAGTCAAGCCGCCGAACCGGCCGAACAGCTCGGCGTTCGCCGGCCGCAGGGGACCGCCGAGCGTCACGGCGTGAGCCGACAGATGCTGCTCCGCCCGCTGCGCGACGCGCCCGTAGATCGCCCGGCACAGATGGTATGCGTCCGTCCCGACCCAGTCGGCAGGCAGCAGCGCCTCGGGCAATAGCGGGTCGCGAAGGTGGATCTTGCGGTACTCGTGGATCAACAACGTCCGCAACAGGAAGCTCGGCAAGGGCGCGGGCGCGTCCCGTTCCCTGAGGGCCGCGAGCGCCGGCTCGAAGTGCGCGACGAATCGACGATAGCGGCTCGCCAGATCGCCGAGGTCCCACCCGAGGGTCGCGAGATGCCGGTGCGAGGCGGGCGGGCTCGGACCGGTCGTCAGCACCACAGCGTCCACGAGCCCCGGCGTGCGACGCAGGACTCGCTCGACGTCCCCGACCGGCACCGTCGGGTGTGCGAACACGCCGGGCACGGGTTCGCCGAACCCCGCCCAGCCGAGCGCATCGCGGGCCGCCTGACGCGCGCGGCGGCTCGACGGTGGAACCAGCACGATGGTCCACGTGCCCAACCACGGTTGGCCGGGGACACCATAGATCTGCTGCGTTGCGGTGACGAACCGTTCCCGGCCCTCGCGGGACAGCTGGTATTCGCTCCGCCGCCCGAGACGGCGGTTCTCGAGCCAGCCATCCTCCGCCAGACGCGCCATCGCGGTGCGGACCAGCCGTTCATTGAGGCCAAACGGCGCGGCGAGCCCGATGAGGCTCCCGAGCGTGATCGCCCCGCCCCGCGGCGCGATCGCATCACCGAAGATTGTGACCAGCAGCGAGCCGCCGCGCAGCGGGCGCTGCCGGCGAAAACGGGTCACAAGTGCGGCAGCGGCGGTGGAGACGCGGTCAGCCATAGGGTCCGGAGCCGGGCGGCTCTGTTGATATAACACAGAACGCATTGTGACTCATTCGTTTCTGTGTCAGAGTTTCGGGCGACCGGCGAGGAGGAGCGCGCCATGTACACGCAGGGACTCGATGCACCCGAACACGACCGGCCGGCTGCCGTCGCGGCCGCCAGCGGCACGCCCGAGGCCCGGTTCCAGGCGCGCGTCGACGCCGAGGACAAGGTCGAGCCGAAGGACTGGATGCCGGACGGCTATCGGCAGACGCTGATCCGGCAGATCTCGCAGCACGCGCACTCGGAGATCGTCGGGATGCTGCCGGAAGGCAACTGGATCACGCGGGCCCCGACGCTGCTGCGGAAGTCGATCCTGATCGCCAAAGTCCAGGACGAGGGCGGCCACGGCGCATACCTGTACAGCGCGACCGAGACGCTCGGCGTCTCGCGCGAAGAGCTCATCGACCAGCTGCTCGCGGGCAAGGCCAAGTACTCGAGCATCTTCAATTATCCGACCCCGACCTGGGCGGATATCGGCGCGATCGGCTGGCTCGTCGACGGAGCGGCCATCATGAACCAGATTCCGTTGTGCCGCTGCTCCTACGGCCCGTATGCGCGTGCAATGATCCGGATCTGCAGGGAAGAGAGCTTCCACCAGCGGCAGGGCTACGACATCATGCTGCGCCTCGCCCACGGCACGGCCGCACAGCGACAGATGGCGCAGGACGCGCTGAACCGCTGGTGGTGGCCGGCGCTGATGATGTTCGGGCCGTCCGACGTCGAGTCCAAGCACAGCGCACAGTCGATGCACTGGAAGATCAAGCGCTTCTCGAACGACGAGCTCCGGCAGAAGTTCGTTGACTTCACCGTGCCGCAGGCCGACTACCTGGGTATCAAAGTCCCAGACCCCGAGTTGCGCTGGGACGCGGACGCCAACTGCTATCGCTTCGGCGGCATCGATTGGACCGAGTTCAACGAGGTCCTGAAGGGCCACGGCCCGTGCAACCGCGAGCGGCTTGAGGCTCGGCGCCGGGCGCACGTGGACGGAGCGTGGGTCCGCGACGCCGCGGTCGCCTATGCGGCGAAGCAGCCGCACCGGGCCGCGGGCGAGGCCGCCTGAACGCGCATGACCACGGAGTCGCACCGATGACCGCATCCAAGGACTGGCCGCTCTACGAGATCTTCATCCGGGCCCGCGGCGGACTCGACCACAAGCACGTCGGGAGCGTCCACGCGGTCGATGCACGTATGGCGCTCGAGCATGCCCGCGACGTCTACACGCGGCGTCTCGAGGGCGTGAGCATCTGGGTCGTCCGCTCGACGGACATCTTCGCCTCCGATCCGGGCGATGCGGAGGCCCTGTTCGAGCCGGCGCGGGACAAGGTCTATCGGCATCCGACCTTCTACGACATTCCCGACGCGGTAAAAACGCTATGAGCGCCACGACCGAGGCTGCGGCGCCGGCGACCGTCGCCGCCCGCTTCGATTACCTGCTGCAGCTCGCCGACACGAGCCTCATTCTCGGGCAGCGGCTCGGCGAGTGGGTGGGCCATGCGCCCGCCGTTGAGGAAGACCTGGGGATTGCCAACACCGCGCTCGATCTGATCGGGCAGGCGCGGCTCCTGCTGACCTATGCGGGCGAGGTCGAGGGGCGCGGCCGCACCGAGGATCAACTGGCGTTCCTGCGCGAGCAACACGAGTACCGCAACCCGGCGCTCGTCGAGCAGCCGAACGGCGACTTCGGCCACACCATGGTGCGTCAGGTACTCATCGACGCCTACCAGCTTGAGCTCCACGAGCGGCTGCAGCACTCGACGGATGCACGTCTCGCGGCGATCGCAGCCAAGGCGCTCAAGGAGACGCGTTATCACCTCCGCTACAGTGGCAGCTGGCTGATCCGTCTCGGCGATGGTACGGAGGAGAGCCACGCGCGCGTGCAACAGGCGCTCGATCGGCTGTGGCCGTTCACTCGCGAACTGTTCGACGAGCAGGACGCTGAGCGGGCGTTGGTGCAGGAAGGTGTCGTCCCGGCACTCGCAGATGTCGAGCAATCCTGGTCGACCCGCATGGACGGCATGCTTCGAGAGGCAACGCTGCAGCGGCCCGGCAGTACCCCATACCGCTGGTTTGGCCGGCGCGGCGTCCACACGGAGCACCTCGGCTACCTGCTCGCCGACATGCAGTTCCTGCAACGTACCCATCCGGGCGCCGAGTGGTGACCGCCGTGGTGTCCGTCACGGCTGCCGGGCCTACGTGTGTACCGCGGGCCGAGCTCGAAGCCCGCGCCTGGCGGGTGCTCGGCGAGGTGCAGGACCCGGAGATCCCGGTGCTCAGCGTCGTCGATCTGGGCGTGATCCGTCACGTGCGTGCCGACGCGGCAGAGGCGCTGGAGGTCGGCCTCGCGCCGACCTATTCCGGTTGCCCGGCCACGGCGGTGATTCGGGCGAACGTCATCGCGGCACTGCGCGCTGCGGGCTTCGATCGGGTGACGGTCGTGGAGGTGCTGTCCCCGCCCTGGACCAGCGACTGGGTGAGCGCGGAGGGCCGGCAGAAGCTCGAATACTACGGGATCGCGCCGCCCGCCGAGGCCGTCGGCTCGCCGCGGGAGCTGTGGCGTCCGGCACCGACCGTCCGCTGCCCGCGCTGCGAGTCCCGGGAGACGACCGAACTCAGTCACTTCGGCTCGACCCCGTGCAAGGCGCTGTATCGCTGCAACGCCTGCCTGGAGCCTTTCGAGTACTTCAAATGCATCTGAGCTTTCATCCGCTCACGATCGCCAGCCGCGAGCCGGCGGCCGAGGACGCCGTGTGCCTGACGCTCGAGGTCCCGGAGGCGCTGCGCGGCGAGTACCAGTTCGAGCCGGGCCAGCACGTGGCATTGCGCGCGACACTCGGCGGCCGCGAAGTGCGCCGCACGTACTCGATCGTCAACGGAGCCCCCGACGGCGAGCTGCGCCTCGGGATCCGGGTCCAGCCTGCGGGCGGTCTGTCGCATTTCCTGGCCCACGAAGCGAAGCTCGGCGACCGTATCGACGCGTTGAGCCCCACGGGCCGGTTCATCCATTCGGGCATCAAGGGCCGTGCAGGCTCCTATGTCGCCTTCGCGGCCGGCAGCGGCATCTCGCCGGTGCTCTCGATCGCGACCGCGGTGCTCGAGCAGGAGCCCGAGAGTCAGTTCCTGCTCGTATATGGCAACCGCACCTCGGCCCGCACGATGTTCCTGGAGGACATCCTCGCGCTCAAGAATCGCTTCGTCGGGCGTTTCGCGGTGCACTTCATCATGAGCCGGGAGCCCCAAGACATCGATGTATTCAACGGCCGCGTGGATGCAGCGAAAATCCAGGAGCTCGCGGGTGTGCTGTTCGACCCGGCGACGGTCGATGAGGTCTTCATCTGCGGCCCTGGCGACATGGCCGCCTCGACCCGTGAGGCGCTACGGGCACTCGGTACGACCGCGCCGATTCATTTCGAGCGATTCACGACGGCAGAGGAACCGGCCGCACCGCCAGTGGACGTCGGCAGCGCGCGCGACAGTCCGGCCGCGGTGGGCGACGCGGCCACGGTGACCGTGATCCAGGACGGTCGCCGCCGCAGCTTTACGATGCTGCCGACAGATCAGTCGGTGCTCGATGCCGCCGCGCGCGCCGGGCTCGACCTGCCATTCTCGTGCCGCGCCGGCGTATGCTCGACGTGCCGCGCGAAAGTGGTCAGTGGCGCCGTGACCATGGCGCACAACGTTGCCCTCGAGGACTGGGAACTCGCGGCCGGCTTCGTACTGTGCTGCCAGTCGCGGCCCACGAGCCGCGAACTCGAACTCAGCTACGACGAAAAGTAGTCGCGACAGTTCCGCGACGGAGGACGCGCGTGGCGTACCAAACGATACTCTTTACCGTCGCCGACGGAATCGGCCGCATCACGCTCAATCGGCCGGACAAGCTCAATAGCTTCACGACGGTCATGCACGCCGAGCTGCGCGAGGCGCTGGGCAGACTCGTCGCGGAAGGCGCGCGCGTGCTCGTGGTGACTGGTGCCGGGCGGGGATTCTGCGCCGGGCAGGATCTCGGTGACCGGGCGATCGCGCCGGGTGCCAAGGGCGTCGATCTCGGTGAGTCGATCGACCTGAACTACAAGCCGCTCGTACTGGCGCTCCGAAGCCTGCCGCTGCCGGTGGTGGCCGCCGTCAACGGCGTCGCCGCCGGGGCAGGCGCGAACCTCGCGCTCGCCTGCGACATCGTGATCGCGGCACGGTCAGCCGTGTTCATTCAGTCGTTCTGCAAGCTCGGCCTCGTTCCGGATTCGGGCGGGACCTGGACGCTGCCGCGCCTCGTCGGTACGGCCCGTGCACTCGGCCTTGCGCTGCTGGGCGACAAGTTGCCGGCCGAGCAGGCGGCCGCCTGGGGACTCATCTGGCGTTGCGTCGACGATGCGGAACTCGGCAAGGTCGTCGAGGGACTCGCGGCGCAACTGGCCGTGGCACCCACGCGCGGCCTTGCGCGGACCAAGCAGGCGATCTACGGCGGCTGGGGTTGCTCGCTCGAGGCGGCGCTCGAGGTCGAGCGCGACGCGCAGCGCGAGCTCGGCTGGTCCGATGACTACGCGGAGGGCGTTGCCGCATTCGCCGCGAAACGCACGCCACGGTTCACGGGCAAGTAAGCGGGCCGGCGCACACCGTTCGGAGAGGCATGTGACGAAGACGACGCGGGAATCGGCGGAGGAGGCCGCGCGGCGCCTCTACGCAACGGATCTGGCCTCGCAGGGCCTCGGCATGACGCTCATTGACGTCGGTGCGGGGACTGCGACCGTCACGATGACCGTGCGCGCCGACATGACCAACGGCCACGGGATCTGCCATGGCGGTTTCATCTTCCTGCTGGCCGACAGCGCATTCGCCTTTGCCTGCAACAGCCACGGTACCCCGACGGTCGCGGCCGGCGCGACCATCGATTTTCTGGCGCCGGTCTGGGCCGGCGACCAGCTGACCGCCGTGGCCCGGGAGGAGTGGCTGGGTGGGCGTACCGGCATCTACGACATCGTGGTCACGCGGACGGACGACACGGTCATCGCCCATTTCCGCGGTCGCTCGCACCGCCTCACCCGGGCGCCAGAGTCTCCGTCGAAGGACTAGCCGACATGCGCGACGCGTTCATCTGTGATGCCATCCGCACGCCCATCGGGCGCTACGCCGGCGCACTGTCGGCCGTCCGGACCGACGACCTCGCGGCCATTCCCCTCAAGGCATTACTCAGCCGCAATCCGTCACTGGCTTCAGCCGCGATCGACGATGTCGTACTCGGCTGTGCGAACCAGGCCGGGGAGGACAACCGTAATGTCGCGCGAATGGCGGCGCTGCTCGCGGGGCTGCCGGAGTCTGTCCCGGGAGTGACTGTCAACCGGCTGTGCGGTTCCGGGCTCGATGCGGTTGCGATGAGCGCCCGGATGATCCGCACCGGTGAGGCGGATGTCGTCATCGCCGGAGGCGTCGAGAGCATGAGCCGCGCACCGTATGTTGTCGCAAAGGCCGCAGCGCCCTTCGCCCGCGACGTCCAGATGTTCGACACGACGATCGGCTGGCGCTTTGTCAATCCGCTCCTCAAGAAGCAATATGGTATCGACTCGATGCCGGAGACGGCGGAGAACGTTGCGGCGGACTTCCGCGTCGGCCGCGCGGACCAGGATCGCTTTGCGCTGCGGAGCCAGGAGCGTGCCCTCGCGGCCCAGGCGAACGGCATCTTCGCCACAGAGATCGTGCCGGTCACGGTACCTGGAAAGAAGGGCGAGTCGCAGACCGTCGACCGCGACGAGCATCCGCGGGCGACCAGCCTCGAGGCACTCGCCCGTCTCGGGACTCCGTTCCGGGACGGCGGCAGCATCACGGCGGGCAACGCCTCCGGCGTCAACGACGGGGCCGCCGCGGTGCTGATCGCGAGTGAGGCCGCGGCAAAGCGCTATGGGCTGACGCCGCGAGCGCGCGTGCTCGGCGCCGCGGTGGCGGGCGTCGCGCCACGGATCATGGGAATGGGACCCGTGCCCGCGACTCGGAAACTCCTCCGCCATCTGGGATGGGAGCTGGCGGCGATCGACCTCATCGAGCTCAACGAGGCGTTCGCGGCGCAGGCCCTTGCCGTGCTGCGGGAGCTCGGGCTCCCCGATGACGCGCCCCACGTGAACCCGAACGGCGGCGCGATCGCGCTCGGGCATCCGCTCGGCGCGAGCGGGGCACGCCTCGTGACCACTGCCCTCTACCAGCTGGGCCGGACCGGTGGCCGGCGCGCGCTCTGCACGATGTGCATCGGCGTCGGGCAGGGCATCGCGCTCGCCATCGAGCGCGTCTGAGCGCGGGATTTCCGATGACCGACGGGCAGGTGAGGTGTAGGAGCGAGGAAGGCATCGCCATCGTCGAGATCGACAATCCCCCCGTCAATGCCCTCGCACAGCCGGTGCGCGCGGCGTTCCTCGACGCCATCGTCGCGGCTGAGGCGGATCCCAAAGTCAGGGCCATCGTCATCCACGGCGTGGGGCGGTTCTTCGTCGCGGGCGCGGATATTCGCGAGTTCGACGCACCGCCGCGCACACCGTTGCTGAACGATGCACTGCTGCGGCTCGAGGCCTCCAACAAGCCCGTCATCGCGGCACTCCACGGCGCCGCCCTCGGCGGCGGTCTCGAACTCGCGCTCGCAAGCCACTACCGGTGTGCGACGGCCGACGTATCGCTGGGCCTGCCGGAGGTCAAGCTTGGCCTGCTCCCGGGGTCCGGCGGGACGCAGCGGCTGCCGCGCCTCGTTGGGCCTATAGTCGCGCTCGAGATGATGCTGACCGGAAATCCGATCGACGCCGCGCGCGCCAAGGCGCTCGGCATCATCGACCGGTTGCTCGAAGGGCCGGATGCGCTCGCGGGCGCCGTTCGCTATGCCCACGAACTCGTGGTGGAGGCTGCGCCACCGCGGCGGTTGCGCGAGCGGAGCGTCGACCGCACGGGCGCCGATTCAGACTTCTTCGCCGCGCAGCGCACGCGGGTCGCGAAGGAGAGCCCGGGGCTGCTCGCGCCCGCCTATATAATAGAGTGTGTCGAAGCCGCCTTGAGCCAGCCCTTCGAGGCGGCACTCGCCTTGTCCCGGCGGCGCTTCGAGGAGTGCCGCACCTCGGTGGCGTCGCAGAGCCTCCGCCACCTGTTCTTCGCCGAGCGGCCGGGCGCCCCGGCCGCGCCGCAGCCCGCGGCGCGGACCGTCAAGCGCGTCGCGGTGATCGGTGCGGGCACGATGGGCGCGGGAATTGCGATCAGTCTCGCGATGTCGGGTCACGACGTGACCCTGATTGATCCGCAGCCGGCGGCCCTCGAGGCGGGGCTCAAGCGCCTGGTATCGACGATCGAGGCCTCGGCCGCGAAGGGGCGAATTACGGCAGCGGATGCCGGCGCGGCGATCGCCCGCGTGGCCGGCGCTGGCGATCTAGCGGCGGCGGCGGATGCCGATCTTGTCATTGAGGCGGTGTTCGAGAGCATGGCGGTGAAGCAAGAGGTGTTCAGTGCGCTCGACCGCGCGTGCCGGCCGGGCGCCGTGCTCGCGACCAATACCTCGACACTCGACGTCGACGCGATCGGCTCGGCAACCGCACGCCCGGAGTCGGTCGTCGGCATGCATTTCTTCAGCCCGGCCAACATCATGCGTCTCGTCGAGGTCGTCAAAGGGCCGGCGACCGGGCCCGAAGCGATCGCCACCGCGCTCGCAGTGACGCGCCGCATGGGCAAGCTCGGGATTGTCGTCGGCAACTGCTTCGGCTTTGTCGGCAACCGGATGCTGTACGCCTACGGCCGCGAGAATCAGCTGCTGCTGCTCGAGGGCGCGAGCCCGGCGGAGATCGACGCGGCCCTCAAGGCCTTCGGTATGGCGATGGGCCCGAACGCGGTCGGCGACCTGGCCGGGCTCGATATTGGTTACCGCGTGCGCCGCGAGCGCAAGGACTTGCCGGGCGATCCGCGTTACTTTCGGATCGCGGACATCCTCGTCGAGGCCGGGCGCCTCGGCCAAAAGACGGGGCGCGGTGCGTTCCGCTACGCAGCGGGGTCGCGCGAGCCGCTGCCCGATCCGGAGGTCGACGCGCTGATTGCGGCGGAAGCGACCCGCCTCGGTATCACGCGGCGTCGCATCGCCGACGAGGAGATCGTCGGGCGGTGCATCTACGCCCTGATCAACGAAGGCGCTCGCCTGCTCGGCGAGGGCATCGCCGCCTCGGCGGCCGATATCGATGCGATCTGGTGCAACGGCTACGGCTTTCCGCGGCTCCGGGGCGGGCCGATGTTTTACGCCGATACGCTCGGGCTCGGAGTCGTTCTCCAGGGCATCGAGCGTTATGCGCGAGAGCAGGGGCCGCGCGACTGGACGCCGGCGCCGCTGCTCGCCGAGCTTGCACAGCGCGGCAGTACGTTCGCGGAATGGGACCGCAGCGGGGCAGCGGCACAGCGTCCCGGTGGAGCAGGGCCATGAAGCTCGAGAGCTACGTGCAGGGCCGCTGGGTCGTCGGCACGGGGCCCGGCGTCGCGCTCAGGGACGCGACCACCGGTGCCGTCATTGCCGAAGCCTCATCCGCCGGCATCGACTTTGCGGGCGTGCTCGACTATGCGCGAAGCGTGGGCGGGCCGGCGCTGCGGGCGCTGACGTTCCACCAGCGTGCGGCACAGCTGAAGACGCTCGGCAGGAAGCTGTCGGAGCTCAAGGAGGAGTTCTACACACTCTCGTATCACACCGGCGCGACGAAGGCCGACGCATGGGTCGACATCGACGGTGGCATCGGCACGATGCTGGTGTTTGCGAGCAAAGGATCGCGCGAGCTGCCCGACGGCCACGTCTACATCGATGGGGCCGTGGAAAGCCTGTCCCGGGGCGGCAGCTTCGTCGGGCAGCACATCTGTGTGCCGCTCGAGGGAGCGGCGGTTCATATCAATGCGTTCAACTTCCCCGTCTGGGGCATGCTCGAGAAGCTCGCTCCGACGCTGCTTGCCGGCGTTCCGGCGGTCGTCAAGCCCGCGACCGCGACGGCGTATCTGACGGAACGCGTCGTGCACCGGATCATCGAATCCGGGATCCTGCCCGAGGGCGCCCTGCAGCTCATTGCCGGCGGCCTTGGTGATCTCTTCGATCACCTGACGTGCCAGGACATCGTGTCGTTTACGGGCTCCGCAACCACCGCCGAGCGCCTCAGGACCCACCCGACGATTGTCCGTGAGTCAGTCCGTTTCCTGGCCGAGACCGACTCGCTCAACTCCTCGATCCTCGCCCCGGACGTCCAGCGCGACATGCCGGAATTCGACCTCTTCATTCAGGAGGTCGTGCGCGAAATGACCGCGAAGGCCGGCCAGAAGTGCACGGCGATCCGCAAGGCACTCGTGCCGCGCATGCTGAGCGGCGAGGTGGTGACGGCGCTGCAGGCAGCCCTCGCCAAGGTCGTCATCGGTGATCCGCGGGCCGAGGGCGTGCGGATGGGTCCGCTCGCGAGCCTCGAGCAGCGCACCGAGGTGCTGGCACGGGTGGCCGAGCTGCGCCGCGAGACGGCGCTCGTCGCGGGTGACCCGGAGCACTTTACAGTGACGGGCGCCGACCGCGAGCGCGGCGCGTTCGTCCCGCCGCTGCTCCTGCTGTGCAATGCGCCGTCGACGGCACGCGCCGTCCACCAGGTTGAGGCGTTCGGGCCGGTCGCAACCGTGCTGCCCTACGCCGACGTGCCCGAGGCGATCCATCTCGCGCGGCGCGGCGCCGGCAGCCTCGTGGCATCGGTGTTCTCGGCGGACGATGCGATCGCGGCCGAGCTCGTCCTCGGGCTCGCCCCTTTCCACGGGCGCATCGTCGTCGTGAACCGGCACTGCGCGAAGGAATCGACGGGACATGGCTCGCCGCTCGCGCACCTGGTGCACGGCGGACCGGGCCGTGCCGGCGGTGGGGAGGAGATGGGAGGCATCCGCGGCGTAATGCACTACCTGCAGCGCGTGGCCATCCAGGGCTCGCCCGATACAATCGCGGCGGTGAGCAAGCGGTGGGTCCGCGGCGGTACCCAGCGCGATCCGCGCAGGCACCCGTTTCGTCTGCCGTTCGGCGAGCTCGTCATCGGCGATACGTTCAAGTCGGCCGAACGGACCGTGACCGTCGAGGACATCGAACGCTTCGCGCTGCTGACGGGCGATACGTTCTATGCGCACATGAGCGAGACGGAAGCCGCCCGCAACCCGCTGTTCGGTGGCCGCGTCGCACATGGCTACTTCCTGATCGCGGCCGCCGCGGGCTTATTCGTCGACCCGGACTACGGGCCGGTGCTCGGTAACTACGGGCTCGACAACCTGCGGTTCGTGAAGCCAGTCAAGCCTGGTGACCGGATCAAGGTCCGCCTCACGTGCAAGGAGAAGACTCTCCGGCCGGACAAGGGCTGGGGTGAGGTCGCCTGGGATACGGAGATCACGAACCAGAGCGGCGAGACGGTGGCCTCCTACGAGGTGCTGACGATGGTCAGTATTCACGCCATACCGGACGCGGTCACGGCGCAGCGATGAACACGCTCGCGCGGGCGGACTGACGATGGCAGCCGACCTCGCCCGGTATCGCGCCGAGTTCCGGAGCCTCACGTTCGAGGAACCGGAAGCTCACGTCCTTGGAATCGTCATCAGCAAGGAGGGCAGCCTCAATGCCGCGGATGCATCGATGCACCGGGACCTTTCGCAGGTATGGCGGACGATCGATACCGACCCGAGCGTACGCGCCGTCCTCGTCCGCGGCGCCGGGGCGAACTTCTCCTCGGGCGGAGACTTCGAGCTGATCGAGCAGATGATCGCCGACGAAGCCACGCTGCTGCGCGTCTGGAAGGAAGCGTCCGATCTCGTCTACAACCTCGTCAACTGCTCAAAACCCGTGGTCTCGGCGATCCGCGGCTCCGCGGTCGGCGCCGGGCTCGCGGTTGCGTTGCTCGCGGACGTGTCCGTAGCGGGCAAGAACGCCCGGATCCTCGACGGGCACACGCGCCTGGGCGTTGCGGCGGGCGATCATGCGGTCATCATCTGGCCGCTGCTGTGCGGGCTCGCGAAGGCGCGCTACCACCTGTTGACCAACAAGCCGCTGACCGGGGTGGAGGCGGAACGCATCGGCCTCGTCGGGCTGTGCGTCGAGGACGAGGCGGTCCTGCCGACGGCCCTCGAGCTGTGCCGCGAGCTCGCGGCGGGCAGTGCCAGCGCGATTCGCTTCACGAAGCACGCGCTCAACAACTGGCTACGCCTTGCCGGACCCAGTTTCGATGCATCGCTGGCACTCGAATTCCTCGGGTTCCGGCTGAGTGATGTCCGCGAGGGGCTCGATGCGGTTCGCTCGAAGCGGCCACCGCTGTTCCGCCGGCCCGGGCCCGGCTGACGGACGTGATGAGTTGCCAGCGGCAGTGGCCGTCGGCCAGGAGGGGGCAGATCATGACGAGCACGAAAGATCGGGGACCAGCGAGCGGCGGCTTCGAGGCGATCGAGACGGCGAGCCAGGACGAGCTCGCCGCGTTGCAGCTCAAACGGCTCCAGTGGTCGCTCAATCATGCGTACCGCAACGTCTCTCATTACCGCACGGTCTTCGACCAGGCCGGAGTCCATCCGGATGACCTGCGCGAGCTCGCCGATCTCAAGAAATTCCCCCTCCTCGCCAAGAGCGACCTCCGCGACCACTACCCCTTTGGCCTGTTCGCCGTGCCGCGCGAACAGATCGTGCGTATCCACGCCTCGAGCGGGACGACCGGCAAGCCGACCGTCGTCGGCTACACGAAGAACGACATCGATACCTGGGCGGGCCTCGTGGCGCGATCAATCTATGCCGCGGGCGGGCGGCCCGGCCAGATCGTGCACAACGCTTACGGCTATGGCCTCTTCACCGGCGGCCTCGGCGCTCATTACGGCGCGGAACGGCTCGGCTGCACCGTCGTGCCGATGTCTGGCGGCCAGACCGAGAAACAGGTCCAGCTGATCCTCGATTTCCAGCCGCACGTGATCATGGTGACTCCGTCCTACATGCTGACCATTGCCGAGGAATTCGAGCGCCAGGGACTCGATGCGGCCGGCTGTTCGCTCAAGGTTGGAATATTCGGAGCGGAGCCGTGGACGGGAAGCATGCGCGAGGAAATCGAGCGCCGCATGGGGCTCGATGCCATCGACATCTACGGGCTGTCGGAAGTCATGGGACCCGGCGTTGCCTGCGAATGCGTCGAGTCAAAGGACGGGCCGGTGATCTGGGAAGACCATTTCTATCCCGAGATCATCGATCCAGAGACGGGGGCATTGATGCCGGACGGGGAGGAGGGCGAACTCGTTCTGACGTCGCTCGCGAAGGAGGCGCTGCCCGTTATTCGCTACCGCACGCGCGATCGAACGCGGCTGTTGCCACCGACCGCCCGCTCGATGCGCCGGCTTGGCCGAATCAACGGCCGGACAGATGACATGCTGATCATCCGGGGCGTCAACGTGTTCCCGAGCCAGATCGAGGAACTCATTCTGAAGGAGCGTATCTTTGCGCCGGTGTACCTGCTCGAGGTGACTCGCGAGGGCTATCTCGATGCGCTGACAGTGCATGTCGAATGGCCCGCCGAACCTGCGGGCGGCGCGCCACCTCGGGAACAGGCCGCCCGTCAGCTGGTGCACCAGGTAAAGTCCTCCATCGGAATCTCGATCAATGTCCGGGTGGCGGACCCAAAGACGCTCGATCGGTCGGTCGGCAAGGCCCGGCGCGTCATCGATCGGCGCCGCGGTGGATGATGGTTGCCGCGAAGCGGCGCGCGCCGGTCGCTCTGCTCGACCAGATTCGGGCTGCTGGCATCCGCTTCTACGCGGTCTCGATCGGGCGCGAGACTGACGACGTCACGCCCCTGCCAGCAACGTCATGCCAGGGGCGGCGGCGCGCTTCCTCCCGTTTGCAGCCGCGGACCCGGAAACGCTCATTGTCGAGGGCTTCAATACCCGTCACCCGGCGCTCGTTGCGAGGATCCCCCGCACCTGCGCCGCGGGCAGCCGTGTGCTCTGGCGGGCGTCGCGGATCGACGGCCAGCCGCCCGAGCGCCTGAGCCGCAGCGCGTCTTAGTACGAGTCTCGGAACTCCACCCCGATCGTGCGCGGCTGGTTCACGAACAGCCGCGGCCGCCCCGGAACCTCGGCGGCGATCGAGCGGCTGTCGCCCAAGTTTGCGACCTCGTTCGCCAGGTTCTTGCCGACGAGTGCGATCTCGAGCGGACCGCGCGCGAACGCGAAGCGCGCATCGATCAGCCGGTACGACCCACGTTCGCGCGGTTCGGCCGGGTCGTTGTTGCCGCTGAAGCTCCGGCCGACGTAGGAGTAGTCGGCACCGCTGACCAGGTTCCATTGGGGCGACAGTGGAACCGTGTAGGTCGCCGAACCGTTGCCGGTCCAGTCCGGCACCTGGTACACGGGCGAGCCCACCTGCTGCGGCGATGCTGCGCTCGACTGCGTAATCTTCGCGTCCTGGTAGCCGAGGCCGCCCGACAGCTCGAAGCGGTCGGTCGCGCGCGCACGGATCTCCAGCTCGCCGCCCTTGCTGACCGCAGCGCCGGCATTGGCGGTGTACTGGAAGCCGCACGACAGCAGGATCTCCTGCTGGATGTTGTTCCACTTGATGTAGAACGCCGCCGCATTGAAGGTCACGCGGTGATCGAGCCACGCCGTCTTCGTGCCGAGCTCGTAGTTCCACAGCGAGTCCGAGTTGTAGCTGCGCGTCTGCGCAAGCGTGATATTCGGATCCACCGCTTTGAGCGCCGCGACACAGTCAGTCGCAGTACCTGCCTCGCCGGCCGGCACGATCGGCACGAGACCGCCGGGGCGGAATCCCTTCGCGGCCGTCGCATAGATCATCTGATCGGCGTTGAAGTGGTAGTCGAAATCGATCTTCGGATTGACACCGCTCTCGGTCGACGTCGCGAGCGGGCTTACGACCGGCGGGCCGCCACCGGTTGCAAGTCCCGCCTCGTAGCCGGCCGACGTGGTCTTCACCTGGTACCAGCGCAAGCCCGCTGTCACCTTGAATGCTTCCACCGGCTGGTAGGACACCTCGCCAAACACCGCTGGCTCTTTGATGTCCGTATGGAAATCCTGGGCAAAGATCGTGTTCGGGTACCCGGGGGTGAGTTCACCACCACCCGGACCCAGCAGTAAGGCGTCGAGGCCTGGTATCGTCGCTGGCGGATAATACGAGGCGTACGGCAGGCGACCGTGGAAGTCCGAGTAGAACCCGCCGACGACGAACTGCACGGGACCCTTCAAGGCGGACACCCAGCGGACCTCCTCCACAAAGCGCTGGTAGTCCTTCTCTTCGCTAATCCCACCCGCCACGGGCACGCCACCGGCGCCCGAGGTGATCGCGGCGTAGACGAAGTCGGTCTCGTCCTCGGTCTCCCAAACCTTGCGGTCGAAGTATGCGGTCGACGATACGAGCTCACCGACGGACGTGTTCCAGTGCAACGTGAGCGAGGACAGATCCCACGCGTCGGAGCCGCCTTCCGGGACGTTGAACCAGCGTGCCTGCGTGAAGTTCGTCGGCGTCATCACCGTCGGCAACGTATAAGGTCCCGAAGGCACGGGGTAGCCGATCCCGTTGCCCGGCATCGTCAGGTAGTCCGCCATCGGGAAGCCGTTGTAGGTCGCTTTCTGCGTCATCACTCGCGGCGTGATCGTGAGCGAGTCGTTGACCTTGATCGTCAGGCTTGCAGAGCCGCCGGCCGTGTCGGTCGCACCGACGTTGTTGACCGTCGTGATACCGGTAGTCGACAGCGGGGTACAGGTCGTTCCCGCGGCCGCGGGATTCGAGCAGAAGCTGCGCTTGAAATAGCCCGCTTCTTCATCATCGAAACCCGTCAGCCGCAAGGCGACCCGTCCCTGGATCAGCGGGATGTTGAAGGTGCCATCAAAAGTGTAGTTCGGCTCGTCGGTACGTGCGGTCGACGATACACCGGCGTGCACGGTCGCCTCGTAGTTGTTCATTTCGGGAGTCTTGGTGATGATGCGCACTGTGCCGCCCATCGAGCGGGCGCCATACAGTGTGCCCTGCGGACCACGCAGTACCTCGATGTGGTCGATGTCGAGCACCCGCGGGTCGAGCGAATCCGGTAAGGGCGTGTCGTCGATGTAAAAGCCCGTGACGTTGTCACCGGAAATGCCGCGGATCGAGACCGTGCGGGCGGTGCCGACGCCATCTCCGGTGGGGGCGAAGGCCAGGTTCGGCACCTTCGTGCCGTAGTCGAAGAAGGTGGCGATCGCCTTCTGTTCGAGCGCGACGCCGCCGAAGGTCGTCATCGACAGTGGCACCGTCTGCTCGTTCTCGGCGCGCTTTTGCGCCGTGACGACGACCTCTCCGAGACTCAGCTCAAGGGCTGGCTGGTCGGCGGCGCGCGCGACCCCATTCGACAGCGCCAGAACCCCAATGCTGACGACGGTCAGCCGCATAGATGCTGCCATTGCGATCCCCCCGAAAAAGCGCCTATTCAGGCACAGGCGCCTGCTTATGTTGCCAATTTACAACCCGCGCTCCCGCCCCCGGCGGGCGGCGCCCTTGTATGGCATCGGAGCGCTCGAAGTCGCGCGTTGTGACGCCACCTCGCCGGCACAGATCATGATGATCGGAGTCAGAACGGTTCCGACCAACGGCTTCATAGCGACCGCCAAATTTAACCTAGCTTTGCTGCGCCCTGTGAACAATAGGGGATTTCCGATTCTCATTGTCAAATAGAAGGCGTAAGCGCCGACGGCAAGCTGCGCCGCCGTCGGCCGCTGGCGTGCGAAACGCACAAGTCGACGCTGGCGGGGCCAATTAGACGAGGCCGATGCGTGCCCCGAGCGCAGGCGGATTCGCGCGTAGAACTTGCGGGGGTTGTTCAGTCGCCGTGACCGTGACATCGGGACGGCTCGGTGCCAGCAACGGATGAAGAGTAAGAGGTCGCACAGCGGCGTATTGATCGCAGCAACCCGACTCCGCGACCCCACTGCTTGCATAACGTCGTATCACCTCAACCGCTGATGGGTCGGCGAGCGACGCGACTGCGCTCTGCACAGGTCGGGCTTCTCAGCGACGTTGCCCGACTCCTGTGCGTTGGACAGCGTCAGCGCGACGGTGAACGGCAACGGCCCGTGCGCGCGCTCAGGCTGCAGCGTAGTCGATGGCCGCAAGGCCTATGCCTTCGAAGAGCCCGAACTCGCGGTCGCGGTCAGAAACCTCGCAAGCACCGCGGCGAACCCGGGTTATGATGGTCCGTCCGCGGCAGACACAGACTCGACGCCCACGAATCCCGTCCATACGCCGTGGACTACCGGCGCCGAGTTCTGAATGATGTTCTGAGGGAGATGGGCTATGAGCGATACGCCAGGTGCCGTGGGTCGACTGTCGCGGCGCGGATTCCTCGGAGCGAGCGGCGGCGCGCTGGCGGCGCCGCTCCTCGTCGGCCGCGCGCAGGCAGCGGCACGGGCTACCGGAACTGTCGACAACGGACGCTCCGACGGCGTGCGTACCGGCGGCAACCGCGCGATCCGGATCGACGGCCGCTACGACGTCTGGGTGCGGCAGGTCGGAACCGGGCCGATCCCGGTCTTGACACTGCATGGTGGGCCGGGCATGTCCCACTACTACCTCGAGTGCTTCGAGGAGTTCCTGCCGCCCGATGAGTGTCGGTTCTGGCTGTACGACCAGTTGGGCTGTGGGTTCTCGGACCGGCCGGACGACACCTCACTGTGGACGATCGATCGGTATCGCGAGGAAGTCGAGCAGGTCCGCAAGGCGCTCGGCCTCGATAGGTTCATCCTGTTCGGGCACTCGTGGGGTGGCCTGCTCGCGATGGAGTACGCACTCCGCTACCAGAAGCACCTGACGGCGCTGGTAGTCTCGAATATGACCGCCAGTACCGCCGCGTACGTCGAGTATGCGAAGGAGCTGCGCGCACGGCTGCCGGCCGACGTCGTCGCGCGGATGCAGACCTTTGAAGATCGCGGCGAGTTTCACGCTCCGGAGTACGAACAACTGCTGCGCGACACGCTGTACCAGAGACACTTCTGCCGGCTGGATCCCTGGCCGGAGCCGGTCGATCGGACGATGCGTTTCCTCAATGCGCAGGTGTACGAAACGATGCAGGGGCCCGACGAGTTCCGGATCGTGGGCAACTACAAGGACTGGGATCGTTGGAGCGACCTGCACCGCATCGATGTGCCGACGCTGCTGCTCGTCGGCCGACACGACACGATGTCGCCGGTCCAGATGCAGCGCATGAGCACGCTGATGCCGCGGGCGCGCTGCGTGGTCCTGGAGAACGGCAGCCACATGTCGATGTACGACGATCAGGCTGCGTACTTTCGCACCCTAGTCGGCTTCCTGCGCGGGTTCCGAACGGGCGGACGTTGAACCGCTCCATGCGCCGGGCGGTCTGCTCCGCGGGATACAGCGGCGCCTCAAGCGCTGGCATCGGTTGTATGGCGCGAGATTAGTAGGACGCGTACCACGGTGACACTGAGGGCCGACGCCACGATCAGACCGACGGCCGCCCGCGGCGAGCCGTCGTGCAGGACGCCAAACAGGAGCCCGATGCCCGCGCCGCCCAGCATCTGCAGAAAGCCCAGGATCGCCGATACGCGCCCGGCGCGGTCCGGCTGCACGGCGAGAACCGCGGCCTGCGCGTGCGGTTGGACGACGGACCAGCCGAAGTTGTAGATCGCAACACCCGTCATGAACCCCGCGAGCGTAAGCGTATTCCACTCCTCCAGCGCGAGCAGCGTGCCGCCGCCGAGCAGCAGGGCCGCGGCACCCGCGGTCAGGATCGCGTCGGTCGAGTACCGCGACAGCGCATGTGCACTGGCATACGCACCAATCGCGTAGGTGATCACGGGAATCGCCCAATACAGACCGAATTGCCCCAGCGGTACAGAAAAATAGCCGTACAGCAAGTGCGGCGCTGCCGAAATCCAGGTTACGAGTCCGCCATAGCCAAACACGCAGCACAGCGTATAGCCGAGCGCCGGCGGGTGGCGCAGGATGGCGAGGGCCGCGGCTCCCATCTGCCCGGGTGACAGTGCCCGCGGATCGCGGACGGCGAGCGTTTCGCGGTACCACGCGATCGTTGCGGCGAGGGCCGCGGCGAGGTAGACGACATAGGTGACGAGCGTCGCGCGCCAGCCAAACCGCGCCGCGACCACCGCGTTCACCGCGGGCACCGCCAGCGGGACGACCGCAAGCCCCATGGCGACGAGGCTCAGCACGCGGGCTCCCTCGACTCGCGCACACAGGTCGCGGACGACCGTCCGCGACAGCACCGGACCCGCAGCCGCCGCGACCCCCTGTAAAAAGCGAAATGCGAGCAGCGTGCCAAAGGAGGAGGCCGTGCCGACGCCGACCGAGGCAACCATCAGCAGGCCGATCGCGGTCAGCAGCACGGGCCGCCGCCCGTAGCGGTCGGCGAGCGCACCGACGACGAGTTGCGCAGCGGCGAAACCGGCGAGCGCGACACTAGTCGCGAGCTGGCCGCCGCCGACGCCGACGCCGAGCTCCGTCATCATTGGCCGAATTGCGGTCAGGAACCCGTCGGTGACGAGCGGCAGGAACGCGCCGATCATCGAGAGCAGCACGACCAGGCGTGGGCGCATGCGGGACTATTCGACGGCCGCCGGCAATGACTGGAAGCCACGAAAACGCGCCCGCTGGTTGCGGCGCGCACCCTCGGTGAGCCGCGCACGGGGGAAGCGGCGCAGGAACCCCGCGATCGCCATCTGGCCCTCGAGACGCGCGACCGACATCCCGGCGCAGGCATGGCTCCCGGCGGCGAAGGCTAGGTGTCGATTAGGCTCGCGGCCGATGTCGAAGGTCGACGGATCCTTGAACTCCGCCGGATCGCGGTTGGCAGCGCCGATGCACAGGGTCAGGTAAGTGCCGGCCGGCAAGACCCGGCCGCCCAGCTCCACGGGCGCGACAACCAGCCGGTTGCCGAGCTGGTTCGGGCTTTCACACCGCAGACATTCCTCGACGGCCGTGGCAATCAGCGCCGGCTCCTCGCGAAGGCGGCCGCGCGCGGCCGCGTCATCAAGGAACAGCCGGAGCCCATTGCCGATCAGGTTGGTGGTGGTCTCGTGGCCGGCGTTCAGCAGAAAGATGCAGTTGTGCAGCAGCTCGCTTTCGCTCAATGGCTCGCCCCCGGTCTCGTCGCGGATCAGGCGGCTCAACAGGTCGTCGTCGCCGCGTAGCCGGCGACGCCGCTCGGCCACGAGCGTGCGGGTGAAATCCAGGAATTCGTTCACGCTGCGATTGCCCCGCTCCAGCGCTTCCGCCGACAGGGCCGGATCGAGCGCGCCGAGAATCGACAGGGACCAGCCACGCAGAGCACCGCGCTCGTCGCGCGGCACGCCGAGGAGATTGCCGATGACCTCGACCGGTATCGCCGCAGCAAAGTCTGCGATGACGTCGAAGCGGCCCTTGGCCTCGATGGCATCGCAGAGCCGTTCGATCAGGGCTCCAAGTCCTGGCGTCATCGCCTTGATGGCGGCCGGCGACAAGGCCCCCACGATCTGGCGTCGGACCCGGGTGTGGTAGGGCGGGTCATTGAACACGAGGCTCGTCGTGTGGTGGGCGTAGAGCGGCGAGTCCGATCCGAACTTCGGCGCGAATATGGCTTTCTTGTCAGAACAGAAATGACTGCGGTCCCGATAGATCGCGTCGAGATCCGCATAGCGCGTCAGGAAGTAGGTGCCATCGGGGCAGCGGTGTACGGAATCGTGTGCCTGGAGCGCGGCGTACGTAGGATACGGATCGGCGAAGAACGCGGCCGGCAGACGCTCGGGATCGAACCGGGCGGCGATCGTCGCGGCACTGCGTTCCTCGGCGTCATTCGGCATCTGCATCGAGTGGTGCTCCCCCGCAGGCGCCTCGCGCGACGTGCCCCAGCACCCGTCGCTCGGTACGGTAGCATGAGACTCGTGGCGCCGGATCCGGCGCTGGGGGCGAGGATTGCAGGTGGCGACACAGTCCGCGAAGCCGGCGCCGATCGTCGTTCTGCTCCATGGGGTCGGGGCTACGGGCGCCGTGTGGCACGGAGTAGCCGCAGAACTTTCGCACCAGGCCATTGAGGTTCTAGCACCCGACCTGCCGGGCCACGGCGAGGCGGCCGCCGTGGCGCCCTACAGCGTGGGAGCACTCGCCGCGGCGGTGGCGGCGGCGCTGCCACCCGGCCGGCCCTGGTGCGTCGCGGGGCATTCGCTCGGCGCCTATGTCGCGCTTGCGCTTGCGAGCGGCTGGTTCGGTGCCGAGCCGGTCGCGGCGGTCTCGCTCGGCGCCAAGCTCACATTCACGGAGTCGGAGCGCGCGCGCGCAGCGGAGATGGCAGCGCGCCCGGCACGCTGGTTCGCGACGCGGGACGAGGCGGTCGAACGCTACCGCCGCATCGTAGGTCTGCCGGCCTCATTGGTCGCGAACGAAGCCTTCCTCGAGCGCGGCGTGCGGTCCGGCCTCGACGGGTACCGGCTTGCGCACGACCCCGCTGCGTTCGCAATTGTGGTACCGCCGTTTCGTGCGCTGTTGGCGGCGGCCGTCTGCCCGGTCCTCGTCGTACGCGGCGAACACGATCCCGTCGTCACCCGCGCCGAATGCGAGGAACTCCCGGCACCGTTCGAGGAACTCACCGGGCTCGGGCACAACCCGCACGTCGAGGATCCCGCCCGCACGGCCGCGCTGGTCGCACGCCTGCTGAAAGCCACCGGGCGGTGACTGTATCGGGACCGCAGCAACGACGTTCCATGAACCAGCCGCCCGCATCGGCGGGGGACGCCTCAACGCGAGCGGAACAATGCGGCTCGGGCGCTCACGCCGCCAAGATCCGTGAGGCCCGGGCCGCCTGGCGGCCAGCGGCGAAGGCCCGACGGTTCTGGTCGAGTAGCGCGGGCTTGCGCGTCCTGAAGCGCTCGATCAGCTGCGCTTCGAGGTCGGCGGCCGGAAACGGCAGGAAGTCCGCCACCGCGCCCAGCATGACACTGTTAACGAGCCTGAGATCGCCAAGCTCGCGGGCGATCGCGCCGGCATCGATGTCATATGCGCGGATTCCGGCGGCCCGCATCTGGCCGAGCGGATCGTCGGGGTAGCGGTAGAGGCCGAGCGACACGACCGGCGGCGGCAGGCGGATGGTGTTGACCATCGCGATGCCGCCACTCTTCAGCTGATGCGCAGCGCGCAGCGCCTCGGCGAGCTCGAAGGCCAGCAACAGGTCGGCACAGCCCGGTCCGATGACCGGGGACTCGATATGCGGACCGATGCGCACCTGCGAAGTCACCACTCCGCCGCGCTGCGACAGCCCGGCAATCTCGGATTTCTTGCAGTCATAGCCGTGCGCGATCGCCGCCTGCGCGAGCACGTCGGCAGCGGTCATCACGCCTTGGCCGCCGACGCCGCAGACGAATATGTCGAGCGTCTGCGACCTCAGCATGTGGCACACGCAGACGGAACGGCTGCACGCGTGTCTGCCTGCACAGCCGCTGCCGCAACGATTGCTTTCGGCCCGCAGGATGCGACGCACATTCCGCATCCGGTGCACGCGACGGGGTCGATCACCGTGAACTTGAGTTCCGTCGCGGTGCCGGTCTTCAGCACCTTCTGTTCGGTGCGGATTACCTGGATGGCAGGGCAGCCGACATTGAGGCAGTTGCCGCAACCGGTGCAGTCCTCCTCGACCACCCGGTACGGGGGCGTCGCGTGATAGAAGTCGGACAGCACACACGGCCGTTCCGCGATCACGACCGAGGGCTCGGGGATCTCCGTCTCCTCGCGGACTGTCCTCGCGAGGACTGGCAGCTGGTAGGGGTCGACGACCCGGATGCGTTCCGGCCTGACTCCGAGCGCCGCGACGAGCTGTGGGAAACTGACGCGCGGCGCATCTTCCTTGCGTAGTCCGCGGCCGGAGCTCGCGTTGTCCTGACCGCCGGTCATCGCGGTCGTGCGGTTGTCTAGGATGATGACGGTGACGTTGCCCTGGTGATAGACGATGTCAATCAATCCCTGCATGCCCATGTGCAGGAAGGTCGAGTCGCCGATCACCGCGACGATGGATTTCGAGCGGTCGGCGGCACTGCGGGCCTTGTCGAGACCGAGCGCGATGCCCATCGATGCACCCATCGCGACCACGGTGTCGAGCGCGTTCCAGGGGGGGCCCGCGCCGAGCGCATAGCAGCCGATGTCGCCGGAGATGAAGACTTTCTTCTTGAGGCGCGCCAGCACGTAATACATGCCGGAGTGCGGGCAGGCCGCGCACAGCGTCGGCGGCCGCGGAAACGGCGTCACCGCAGGATAGGGGAACGGTGACGCGGCGGGTTCGCCGAGCAGTGGGCCGAGCGCCCGCCTCAGGACCTCCGGCGTCAGTTCGCCGAGGCTCGGTAACAGGTCCTTGCCGCGCGCGCGAATGCCCGCTGCCCGGATCGCCTGCTCGAGGAGCGGCTCGGTTTCCTCGACCACCACGAGCTCGTCGACCTCCGCGGCGAATCGTGCCACGAGCCCGAGCGGCACGGGGTAGCTCAGGCCGAGCTTCAGGACCGGCACGTTGGGGAATGCATCGCGCACGTGCAGGTACGCGGGCCCCGAGGCCACGATGCCGATGCGCCGATCGGGCCCGCGCGTGACGAAATTGAGCGCGCTCGTTTCCGTCACCAATGAGAGTTGCCGATCCCGCTCGGCCTGCAGCGGCAGCTGGCGCTGGGCGTTGATCGGGTTCACGACCCAGCGGGCCGGGTCGCGCCGGAAACCCGGCGTGTCGCGCGCGACACGCTCGCCGAGCGTCACCCGCGCCTTGACGTGGCAGACGCGCGTCGTGCAGCGCAGGATGACCGGCGTCGCGTGCGCCTCCGACAGCTCGAACGCGTACCTCGCCATCTCCAGGGCTTCCTGCGAATCGGCGGGCTCGAGGATCGGCACGTGCGCGAAGCGGCCCCAGTAGCGCGAATCCTGTTCGTTCTGCGAGGACGACAGCCCGATGTCGTCGGCGATCGCGATCACGAGCCCGCCGGCGACGCCCGGGATGGTGATCGTCATCAGGGCATCGCTCGCCACGTTCATGCCGACCTGCTTCATCGCGCAGAAAGCGCGCGCGCCGGTCAGGCTCGCGCCTATCGCCACCTCGAGCGCGACCTTCTCGTTCACCGACCACTGCGCATACAGCTCCGGGAAAAGGCTCAGCGTCTCGAGGATTTCCGTGGAGGGCGTGCCCGGATAGGCCGCTGCAAGTCTGGCGCCGGCTTCCCAGACGCCCCGCGCAATCGCCTCGTTGCCCGAGAGCAGCACGCGCTCGCCGGCACGTGCCAGGGCCGGGTGCCCGACGTCGGTTGCTGATCCACTAATCGCCGTTTGCACCATTCGCCCCTCGGACGTCAGCCCGCGCCGGATCCGCGGCTGCTGCCGCAGGAATTTCATGCAATTTTGGAGCAAAAATGCGGAATTGTTCGTGCAAAACAGCTGAAAGAATGTAAATATCCGCACGAAGAAGTCGAAAATGCCTGGATCCATGCATGAAACCAGTCACATTGGACCGAGCCGATCTCAGCATCCTGCAGGTGCTGCAGGGGGAGGGCGACATCACCAACGCCGCGCTCGCCGAGCGCGTGTTCATGTCGCAGTCGCAAGTCTCGCGGCGTCGCCAGGATCTCGAGCGGACCGGGGTGATCCGCGCCTACCGGGCGGATATTGACCGCAGCAAGGTCGGCCTGTCGGTCGTTGCGTTCGTCAGCGTCACCCTCGTGCGCCACAGCCCCGAGAATTCCAGCCGTTTGCGCGCGCTGATCGCCGAGACGCCTTGGATCACGGATGCGTATGCCGTCTCGGGCGACAGCGATTATCTGCTGAAGGTCGTCGCCCGTGATCTGCACGAGTATTTCAACTTCGTAACGAATTTCCTGCTGGTGCACGAGACGGTGGAGAAAGTCCGGACCGACATCGTGCTGCACCTCATCAAGGAAGAGGGGCCTATGCCGCTAGAAGGCTCCGCGCCCGGCAATCCATGAGTGACTCATGCGCGCCGCGTGGAGGATGCTGCACCGCAGCGAACTGGCGAGGGTCGCGGCAAGCGTTTCGTTCGCCTTTCCCTTACTGCAGTGCATGCCTCCCTGATAGACCATGCAGGCACGCGGCCGCCGTGCGCCGCCAGGGCGCCGGGTAACCGAAGGAGCGTCGATGCGCGACACGCTGAAACCAGGCCTGACACTGACTCGCAAGCTCGTCGTCGATCGACCGCGGACCATCGACTTTCTCGGCGAGGAGCTGCGCGTCTACGCCACACCCGAGCTCGTGCGGGATTTCGAGATCGCCTGCCGGGACCTCCTGCTGCAACACGCCGATGCGAACGAGGACTCGGTCGGCGTCGGGATCTCCGTGACGCACGGCGGCGCGACGCTGCTCGGCATGTCCGTCGAGGTCACCGCCGAGGTCACGGCAGTCGATGGTCGGATGGTCAAATTCAAAGTCTCGGCACGCGACGACATCGAGCCCGTGTCGCAGGGAGAGCACACCCGCGCGGTGGTCGACGTCGGCAAGCTGCGGACCCGGGTCCAAGTCCAAGCGAAGGCAGCGAAGGCCAAATCCGCGTGACACGCTACATCATGATCGCCGACCTGCGGCGTTGCGTCGGCTGCCAGACGTGCACGGCGGCCTGCAAGCTGACGAACGCGACGCCGCCGGAGATCCAGTGGCGCCGCGTCCTCGACCTCGAGAGCGGCGAGTATCCCGACGTGCGGCGCACGTTCGTCCCGGTCAGCTGCATGCACTGCGGCGACCCGCCGTGCCTCGACGTGTGCCCCACCGGGGCGACGTTCAAGCGTGACGATGGCCTGGTGCGTATCGACGCCGAGATCTGCATTGGCTGCGCATATTGCGCGGTCGCGTGCCCCTACCAGCAGCGCCACATCGTCAAGCGCCGCGAGTTCGCCTACGGGGTGCACGCGACTGCAGCCGAAGACGCGCGCTTCGACCCGCGCTCGATCGCGGTGTCTACCAAGTGCACGTTCTGCAGCGACCGCGTGGACCAGGCGGCATCTCTCGGCCTCACGCCGGGCGTCGATCCGGAAGTCACGCCGGCCTGCGTCAACTCCTGCATCGCCGGCGCGCTCCACTTCGGCGATCGCGACGACCCGGGCAGCAACGTCTCGCAGCTGCTCGCGCACTCGGTCCACTTCCGCATGCAGGAGGAGCTGAACACCGACCCGGGTTTCTACTACATCGCAGAGGGACGGCCGTGAAGAGCAGCGTGGGCCGTATCGAACCCTGGCGGCAGACCAACTGGGACTGGCGAGCCGCGGGCAACTTCATCGGCGGCGGCTCGGGAACCGGGCTGCTGCTGTCAGTGCCTTTCTCTGGTGGTGCGGACGCTGCGCTGCTCACGCTGCTCGGCCTCGCCCTGATGGGCGCCGGACTTTCCTGCGTGTGGCTGGAGATTGGCCGGCCGTGGCGGGCGCTCAATGTGTTTCGCCGGCCGGCAACGTCGTGGATGACGCGCGAGGCCATGGTTGCGCCGCTGGTGTTCGCGAGCGGCGGCGCGGTCGTGTGGCGCGGCGGCGGAGCGCTCGAGTGGCTGGTCGCCTGCCTCGCGCTCGCGTATGTCTACTGCCAGGCGCACATGCTGCAGGGCGGACGCGGTATACCCGCCTGGCGCCATCCGCGTGTCATTCCGCTCATCATGGTAACCGCGATCGCCGAGGGTTCCTGCCTGTGCGTCGCGGTGCTGGCAGCAGCGGGACAGGTTGTGACCGCCAGCGCGCTTCCGTGGCTCGCAGTGGCTGCATTGCTCGCGCGGGCCGCGGTGCTGACTGCGTACCGACGTGGTCTCAGCGGCGCGGCGCCGACCCAGTCCCTCGCAGTGCTCGATGGCTACCTGGTTGCGGATCGGCTGCTGAGCGCCGTGGCCGTGATGGGCATCGCGGCCGGGGCAACCCTGGCCGGCGGCCGATGGCTGCTGGTGTGCGCCGGACTCGCGGCAGTCGCGGCGGGCTGGCTTCTCAAATTCACGATTATCGTGCGGGCGGCGTTCAACCAGGGCTTCGCCCTGCCAATGCTGCCGGTACGCGGCCCCGGCCACGCCGCTTCGGGCGTGAGACCGGGTTGGTAAGCGGAAAGGAAGCGGGTACGGCATGTACGAGGTGCGTATGCACGGCCGGGGCGGCCAGGGCGTCGTGCTCGCGGCGACGATCCTCGCGACCGCGCTCGTCGAAGAGGGCATGTACGCCGTCGCGGTGCCATCGTTCGGCTTCGAGCGACGTGGCGCGCCGGTGGCGGCGTTCCTGCGCGCCGACGCGAAAGATATCCGCCAGATGACCAACATCTATCGGCCGAATTGCATTCTGTGCCTCGACCCGACCGTCGCGCGCACGGTCAACATCTTCGACGGCGTACAGCCCGGCGGGACCTTGGTGCAGACGACGAACAAGACGCTGACCGAGCTCGCGGTGCCGCCGGCGATCGCCACCGTCGGGCTTTGCGATGGCGTTGCGATTGCGCTATCGATCTTCAGGCGCGCGATCACCAACACGATCATGCTCGGCGCCTTGGCGAAGACGACTGGGCTCGTGTCGCTCGCTGCACTGCAGGCCGCGCTCAAGGACTCCGAGTTCCGCGATGCGGGGCTGGCGCAAAACCTGGTGGCGCTGCAGCGCGGCTACGACGAGACGACCGTGCACCACCTCGACCGCAAAGTGGCCGCATGAAGATCCAATCGCGGCCGTTCTTCGACAGGTCGGGGGTTCCGGACGATCTCTGCCCGATCGCTACGCAGGCGAATCCGATGCTGCCCGGAGATTGGCGCAGCCTGCGTCCGGTCGTCGACCGCGACAAGTGCGTCAAGTGCGCTGTCTGCTGGCTGTATTGCCCGGTCCAGTGCGTCGTCGAGAAGCCGGCATGGTTCGATTTCGACCTCACGACCTGCAAGGGCTGCGGCATCTGCGCCGAAGAGTGCCCGCAGCGGGCGATCCGCATGATTGAGGAGGGTGGCTGATGGCGGCCGTGGCCCAGCCCGAACGGCGCAGGTTCATCGTCTGCGATGGCAACGAGGCCGCGGCACTCGCGGTTGCGCTGGCCCGCGTCGACATGGTCGCCGTGTATCCGATCACACCGCAGTCGTCGCTGGTCGAGTACCTGGCGAAGTTCATCGCCGACGGCACGCTCTCGGCCGAACTGGTCGACGTCGAGGGTGAGCACAGCGTGCTGTCGGTGCTGCAGGGCGCCGCGCTCGCCGGCGGGCGCACCTACACGGCGACTTGCGGCCCGGGGCTCGCGTTCATGTTCGAGCCGTACCTGCGGACGCCGGGCCTGCGGCTGCCGATCGTGATGTCGATCGTCACCCGGGACACGCTCTCGCCGCAGAGCGTCTGGGGCGGTCACCAGGACGCGATGTCGGTGCGGGAAGCCGGCTGGATCCAGATGTACTGCGAGACCGTGCAGGAGGTCCTTGACACCGTCGTCATGGCGTACCAGATCGCCGAGGACCACGACGTCATGCTGCCGGTCAATGTCTGCCACGACGGCAACTACCTGTCCTTTGGCAGTGCGCGCATCGAGCTGCCGTCGCAGCACGTGGTCGACGAGTTCCTGCACCCGCCCGACGTCAACTGGCACGCCGCGCTCGACCCGCTGCGCCCGATGGCGATCGATCCGTTGACAGGTGGCGCCGGCGGTGCAGGGCCGGCGCTGTTCGTCGGTTACCGCAAGGGGCAGTGCACGGGGATGCACAATGCCCTGGAGGCGATCACCAGGACGCACGAGGCATGGGGTCGGCTGACGAGCCGTCACCATGCACCGCTAATCGAGAAGTACCGGATGGACGGCGCCGAGTTCGCGATCGTGACGCTCGGCTCCATGACGGGTGCCGGCAAGGACGCGGTCGACGCGGCGCGCGAGCGCGGCGTGCCGGTCGGCCTCGTCAAGGTCAAGACCTACCGGCCCTTCCCGGTACAAGCGCTCGCCGCGGCACTACGCGGCATCACCGCGATCGGCGTCGTCGATCGCTCCGTCGATTTTGGCTGGAACTGCGGACCCATGTACCGCGACACGCTAGGAGCGCTGTACCACCTCGCTTCGCCGGCGCGAACGCAGTCCTTCATCGGCGGGCTGGCAGGCGCCGACATTACCGTCGAGGATTTCGGGCGTGTCATCGATACGACTGCGGCGCTCGCACACGGCGGCGGCGCCTCCGCTACGATATGGCTCAACCAGCAGGACTGACCCCAGCATGCCCGACTGCAGCCACGAGACCCATTACCTGATCGCTGGCGCGAGCCACGCGGCGCTCGCAGCGCTGCATGCGATCCGCCTCGTCGACGGCGACCGACCGCTGACGGTCATCGCGAAAGACGACAGCCTGCCGTACTCGCCGACGGTGCTGCCGTACGTCGTGTCGGGCCGCTCGGATCCGGACACGGTTCTGCTGCGCGACGACAAGTACTTCGCCGACCACAACGTCTGCTACCTGCGTGGTCGTCACGTCACCTCCCTCAGTACGGCGGAGCACGCCGCAACGCTGAGCGACGGAATCCGCGTGCGCTTCGAGAAGCTGCTGCTCGCCACCGGCGCGCGCCCGGCGGTGCCGCCGATTCCGGGGCTCGCCGAATCGACATACCATGCGCTGCGGACGCTCGAGGACGCGCGGCGGCTGCGGGAGCGGCTGCCGACGACGCGCCACGCGGTCGTGATCGGCGGCGGCCTGATTGGGATGCATGCGGCCGAGAACCTGCGCAAGGGCGGCGCGCAGGTCACGGTCATCGAGATGCAGCCCCACGTGCTGCCGGCGTACTTCGATGCCGACGCGGCGGCACGGATCGAGCGCGCGTTCGCGACGGCGGGTGTGGAGATCCGGACGGGCGCGCGCGTCGAGCGGATCATTCCCGGCGCGCCGGACAGCATCCTGGAGCTCATCGACGGCACGCGAGTGACCGCCGACCTGCTGCTCGTCGGCACGGGGGTCATTCCGGTCACCGACTACCTCGACGGTTCCGGAATTGCGACCGATCACGGCATCCTCGTCGACGACGTGATGCGCACGAACGACCCGAGCGTCTGGGCGGCCGGCGACGTCGCGCGGGCCCGAGATTTCTTCGGCAGCGCCCCCGTGCTGAACGGCATCCTTCCGGATGCGGTCGAACAAGGCCGGATCGCCGGCATGGCGATGGCCGGGGACCCAGCGGTGCGGCCGTACCGCGGCGCCGTGCCGCTCAACACGTTCGGCTTTTTCGGTAACCACGCGATCGCGGTCGGCAGCAACCTCGCGCCGCCGGGCGCGGACGTCATGCTGCGCGCCGATCCCGCAGGAAACTGCTATCTGAAAATCGTGCTGAACCAGGGCCGCCTGCACGGCATCTTTGGTATCAACGTGTCCTTCGACGCCGGCGTGATGTGGGAGCTGATCGCGCGGCGCGTCGAGCTCGGGCCGCTGCGGACGCGGTTCCTCGAGCAACCCCAGGAAACGGCGCGGACGCTGATGTCCCGCCTCTGGCGCTGAGGGTCGCACGATGCCTGGCTATCCGACGATCGCTTTCAAGTCTGCCCGCTGCAACGGTTGCGGCGAGTGCATGACTGCCTGCGCGCTTGCCAAGACCGGGTCGCCGTCGGCCGCGCGCTCGCGGATCCAGATCACGCTGGGGGCGGCGCAGGGCGAGTTCGAACTCGCGATCTGCCGCCAGTGCGGGGATCCACGCTGCGTCGACAACTGTCCGGCCGGTGCGCTCAGCAAGAATGCCGCGACGGGGGTCATCGACTGGGACGACGGCAAGTGCATCGACTGCCTGCTGTGCACCGTCGGCTGTACCTACGGCGGCATCGTGCTCGACTCGCAGGCACAGCGCGTCGCCAAGTGCGACATGTGCGGCGGCAACCCGGCCTGCGTTGCGGCCTGCGCGCCCGGTGCCCTCAAGTACCTGACGACGGCCCGCATCTACAACGAGGTCGGGGATCTCGAGGACCTGTTCGTTCCAGGGCTTGCCGGCTGCCAGGGCTGCAATACCGAGCTGCTGATGCGGCATTCGCTGCGGCGCATCGGCCCGGATACCGTCGTCGCGGCTCCGCCCGGCTGCGTACCGGGGATGGGAGCAGTCGGCTACAACGGCCTCACCGGCACCAAGGTGCCGGTGTTCCACCCGCTGCTGACCAATACGGCCTCGATGCTGAGCGGCATCAAGCGTCAGTACAAGCGGCGGGGCCGCGAAATCACTGCGCTTGCGCTCGCCGGGGACGGCGGCGCCTCGGACGTCGGCTTCCAGTCGTTATCCGGCGCGGCCGAGCGCGGCGAGGAGATGCTGTTCCTGGTCATCGACAACGAGGGCTACATGAACACCGGCATGCAGCGCTCGAGCTGTACGCCATACGGTGCCTGGACGACGACGACTCCGGTCGGCCGCGAATCGATGGGCAAGACCCAGGATGCGAAGAACATGCCGCTGCTGATGGTCGCCCATCGCTGCGCGTACGTCGCGACCGCGTCCACGGCGTTCATGGAGGACTTCTACGCGAAGCTCGACAAGGCGTTGCAGGCTTCAAAGCACGGCTTCGCGTACCTGCACGTCTACTCGCCTTGCACCACCGGCTGGCGCTTCCCTGCGCAGAAGAACATCGAGGTAGCGCGCAAGGCGGTCGAGACCAACTTCGTGACCCTGTGGGAGTTCACGCCGCAGACGGGACTGCGGCTGACCCATCCCGTCGACGACCCGCTGCCGCTCGCCGAGTACCTGCAGGTGCTCGGCAAGTACCGCCATCTCGCGCCCGAGCAGGTCGAGCACATCGAGCGGCACGTCGCAGAGAACGTCACGTTCATCAAGCGACAGGCGGCGGTCGCCGCGCCGCTCAGCTGATCGCCTCACTGGCACGCTCGCGCGTCTCCGCGCCGATCCAGTCGGTATGCCGCCGAGCGATGCGCGGGCTCGCTCAGGCCGCTGCGCGCCTCACGGCAACCCGCACCAGGTCCGCGCCCGAGCCATTTTCGTCAGTGAGCTCGAGCGCCATCGGCGCAACGGTATTGAGGCTCGGCCACTTGAGGTCCTTCGCGTACGGGGTCGCCCAGTGGTCGAACTGGCCGATGATCAACAGCGTATCGGGCCGGATCCCCTGCATCGGCACCGCGCATCCGCGTGTGGTCGCGATCACGGAGCGAATCTCGAGCGGGTCGCCGGCCTTGATGCCGAGGCGCTCGGCGGTCCCGGCATTGATGATCACGCCGCCGTGACCCCGGACGTTGCGCGCCACCTCGGCCATCAGGTGAATCGCGGCGTTGTTGCCGGCGACATACTGCATGCTCTTCGCCGTTATCAGCCAGAACGGATAATCCTCCGGCCGGTGACCGCGGCGAACCAGATCCTTCTCCCACACCCCCGCGAAGTCATGCCACACCGGCAACGGCTGGTACTCCAGCAGCTGCTGATCCCACCAGTGGATGCCACTCTCGTGCATGCGCCGGGCAAGCTCCCGCCCGGAGCGCGTCAGCCGCTCCTGGTAAGGGAGCTCGAACCGCAGCTTGTGGCGCCGCAGCGTCGGGTACAGGTACCAGTCCTTTTGCGTAAACGGCTTGGTCAGAAAACCGTGTTCCTTGAACCACGCGAGGCCGTGCGTGGACTCACCCTGCGTGAGGTCAAAGCTCGTTGCTCGGCAGACTGCATCCCAGATCTCGTCCACCGAATGCGGCTGTGCCGGATCGAGCGAGAAATCGCGCCGGTCCGTCTTCAGCTTCGCGCCACAGACGCCGCGATTGATTGCGGTGTTGTAGGCCTCGAGGAGACCTGTGCGGCGCGCGAGCTCGGTCGCGATCCAGGTGAAGTCTCGTGCCTCGCCGCGCGGGGCAACCGCGGGCTGTCGCAGCACCCATCCCTCGTGGTCCGAATACTGCTCGACGAACTTGGTCCTGCCGAGGCGGATCAGCTGTGTCGACTCGAGGTCAGTCGCATCCGGCAGCAGGATGTCCGCCATGTGATTCGTTTCGTCGGGCGTGAACGCGAAACAGACCGTGAACGGAAAGTTCGCCATGGTGTCGGCGATCGCGCGCGTGTCCCAGAACGCGATCGCCGGGTTCGTGCGGTAGGCGAACCAGATCTCGGGCTTGGTCGGCGT
>DATNIE010000034.1:0-11301 GCA_035604595.1 Steroidobacteraceae bacterium
GTCGTGAAAGAGTAGACAGCGATTTCGGTTCAGTTCGAGCTAGGGTCCTAGGCATTCCATCTTCATCGACGAAGTCGTCGGAAGAGTGCCAAAGCATTAGCGCTTCTGCCACATTTCGCAGCCGAAGATATGTCGTCCTCAGGTCATATTCATCGACCTGGGTTTGCTTGTCCAAGGTGCTGCTTGGAACAGCGCGTTCAGTAAATGTCTTTATTAGGTTGTCAACCGCGCCAACAAGATGAGTACGCGCTAGGGCCGCCAATTCTCCTCGCGCAGACTCTTTGCTTGGCTTCGTCATATGTTCAGTCATGCGAGTAGCGCTCTATCCATATTCGCTTGCACAGTTACCGTTCGTCATGAATTTCGGCCTGAGCAATCAGCACGTGAACTGATTCTCCGTCGTGGTCACTCGTGTGGCCAGTGTCCTGCGTGTGCGCGGATTCCGTGTGGAGATACTCAGATAGAGCGTCCAAGAAGCGCTCAGTACGGAGCGCGATGTTTCTTCGAACCGAGGCTGGGACCTGACCCGGGAATCGAACGGTAACTCGTCGGCGCGGCGAACGCCCTTTCGTTCGGTTGCCGGTTGTGCTGCCGAAAATGATTCGTGCGTCGACGACAAGGCTCTCTAAGTCCGTGTTTGAGCCGCCTGACGAAGCGTAATGACGCCGAACCGCGCGCAGACGTCCGTCGGCGCTCTGCTGCACCATTCCCGCCGCCAGAAGCTCTTCCAGAACGGCTTGTCGAGGAATGTCCCCACTGAAGCGTCTGACCAGTTCTGCAAATGATGCTGCACCGATGATAGGCAACATCCTCGGATTGCCGTTGTTATCCACAAATCTCGGGTCGGTATACCAACCATGCATGACGCGTTCGGTGCGTTGACGGCTCGAATTCGGTATCGGCGATTCTCCGTTCGATCGTATGTTGGCCACTTCGGCCCGAGATATGCCTGAAATTGCGGCGATTCGCGACGTCGAGACCCGATCCCCGCGCAGAAGGATCGATTCCGCGGCGGCCGCCACAAAAGCCGTCTTAGCGGTTTGAACGAACTCGCCGAGACCGAACCCTTGCGGAAGCAGCAGTGCTGCTAGCCGCTTCACGACGGTGAAAATCAGTTGCTTGGCAAGAGGCCTCGGACCCGTGTTCACCGCCGTCGAACTCACCGCAGCCACCCGGGCGCGGGCGTTTAGTAATTATCGCGAGCTGGGCCCGTAATGGACTTCGAATAACTGACCGGAAGACCTAGATTTGGCTTAACTAGGCGCGCGCGGCAAAGCTTCGGGCGGTGTTGGAGAGCCGTCGCGCGATGTGCGGTGACGGTGTGACAGCGCGCCGCCGCCTAGTCGCCGCAGCTCAACAGGCCGCACGCTCACGACCGCCTTAGTCTCCGATTTCTTCCGGCACCGCCCGCCCGGCGCTACCGGTGACGCGGTGTTCGCTGCAGGTAATCTCCGAATGCGCTGCCGAAAATGCCGTCGGCAGCCGTCGCGCTATCTAGTGACGCCTTTGTCGTGCGCGCTACCGGTAATGCCCGCGCTGCCTGTAATACCGTCGGCACCCCTGGCGCTGCCGGTAATGCCCGCGCTGCCTGTAATGCCGTCGGCACCCCTGGCGCTGCCGGTAATGCCCGCGCTGCCCGTGATGCCCTTGGAGCGCGCGCTTCCGGTAATGCCCGCGCTGCCTGTAATACCGTCGGCACCTCTGGCGCCAATGTGGAGCGGCTGCACCCGAGCGGACATTCTTGCCCCTGCCGCAGAGACAGCTGTGGCAAAGCCGAGAGCCGCAGTCGACGTCGCCAGGATCAGCCCGGCGCGAATTGCACGCGATACCATTTGTTTTGTTTCCCCTAGCGCGACCAAATCATCTCGGTCGAATTTCGATCGGACTTCGTAACCCGAACTCCGGTGTGTTCAACTTGTCTACGTCGTTCTCGACGTAGAGATACACGCCTACTCCAACACCTAGGCGCTCCTCGTCTGCCCCAGGCGGATGCCCAGCCATCCACGCATCCAACTCTTCTAGAAACTCAACTCCGCGGTCCCGTAAGAACGCCGACAGCTTTGGAAGGTGGCGGCTACTCAACCCGTGGTCTGCCGACACGGTTCGCTCAAATCGGCCGTCCTCTTCCGCCTCTGCTCGCATGTTGTGGTCGAGCGTTTGAACGACGTTGCTGACAACCGTGGAAAGCCTGTTCAAGCTCTCATGCGTCAGCGCATCTGGTATATACGCTCGATTCTCCAAGCGAAGCAGTCCAGCTTCCGTTCGACTTACCGCCTGCACGTGTAACAGCTCGTTCAACATCGACTGCGCCGAAGCGCTTCCGCAAAATCGCCTCACTATCTCCGAGAAGCTCGGCGTCGGTTCATCCCCGACGGCATCAAATGGCACGTCCATCGGCCATCCGTACGGCCCCACGTATCTCGGATCGGTCGACCAACCAGTGAGCAGTCGCGCGATGCGCGCCAAGCGGCTGCGATCACTAATCCCTTGGTCTGTCACCCAGACACCCAAGATGCGTTCGATGTCCTTCCGTGTGAGCCCAGTCACCACGCTCACGCGAGAGAGAGAGCAATCACCTTTCTGCTGCCAGCAGTCCTTGATGCTCTCTTCGACGAAGACCTCTTTAGTTACGTCCGAAAACTCTGTGAACGAGATTCCCGCTCGAAGAAGGATCCGCACGAGCGGTTGCAAGAGCCGTCGATACGCATCCAGCACCGCGGATCTTATGTCGAATCCTATCACTGGTTACATAATCGCACGTCTTACGGCGTTTTCCAGCCATTTCCAACTGATTATGTTTGGGAAACCTGCAGTTATTCTGTCTTGTCACAGCAGCTGCGTTCGCCTGAATCGCTGGCAGCGCACTGAATTTATTGGCAAAAAAGCTCGTTCGGGATCGCGGACTCGCCGAGATTTTCGCTCCTTATAATCAGGATCGTCTAAAAACAATATTTATTTCAGCGCGTTATAGAATTAACGTAATGTATATACGTAGGAGTCACCGACAGGCGAGGTACATCCGGAAGTCGCTGGAGACTCGTGAATTGCAGCGGCCAGAGTTCGGTGCACGGTGGCCAACACCGAGACCGGACCGCGCGCGACTGTGTTAGTAGTTCGGCGTCGAGTGTTCGACGGCCGAGAATTCGGATGTCTGGCGCGAGACTGCTTTTCCCAGCAGGCCCTGCCGACGGGCACCGCTTGTTGACCCCGACGCGCCGGACACAACCGTCCGGCGCGTTGGACCGCTCAGAGTCCTTGGATCAATGCGGCCTTGCGCAAGCCCTCGATGTACTCGTGCAACTGGCGCTGCTGCACCATCGGTGCCAACCGGTCCTTGACCGCCTCGAACGGCGGCGGGTTGTTGGGCCGCGTGTCCAGCAGGAGGATCACGTGATAGCCGAAATCGCTCTTGACCGGCTCTTTCGTGTACTCACCCTTGTTGAGCTTCTCGAGCGCCTCGGCGAACGGTTTCACCATCCGCTCGGGCGTGAACCAATTCAGGTCGCCGCCCTGCGCCTTTGAGCCGTCGATCGACACCTTCTTCGCCAGATCCTCGAACTTCGCTCCTTTATTGAGGGCCGCAATCGCGTCGCGCGCCTGCTGCTCTTCCTTCACGAGGATGTGCCGGGCGTGGTATTCCAGTTTCGGCATCTGCGCGACCTGCCGGTCGTACTCGGCCCGCAGTTCCTGCTCGGTCGGCGTCTTGCCCTTCATCTGCTTTTGCACGAGCGCCGAGGCGAGCACGTTGAGGCGCTGGAACTCGATGCGCGCGCCGACCTCCGGGTCGGCCTGCAGATTCTCCTTCTCGGCCTCCTGCGCAGCGACGTAAAGCTCGACGAGCTGTTCGGTCACCTGCTTGCGCTGCTCCGCCGTCAGCTCCTCGGGCTTTTTGTTGGTCTGGCCCTGAGCGACCACCGCGAACACGGCGGCCGGGATCGGCTTACCATTCACCGTCGCGACCGGCGGTTTCTCGACGGGCTTGGGCGCTTCGCCGCCCTTGTTGCAGGCGGCCAGGCTCAGCGCCGCGATGGCGACGGCCGCCGGGATCAATAGTCGGTTGCTCATTGCATGCCTCATGTGTCGATGAAATCAGGCGGGGACGCGCGCTCACCGGGAGCGTCTGCCTCGATGCCGAGCGCGTGTATCTCTTCCGGAATCAGCGGCCGCAGTGCCTCGTACACCAGCCGGTGGCGGGCCAGCACCGGCAGGCCCCGGAACTTCTCGGACAGGATCCGCACGCGATAGTGCCCGGCCCCGCCCTCGGCGCCGGCGTGACCGGCGTGCTTGGCGCTGTCGTCGATGACTTCGACGTGCAGCGGCTCGAGAGCCGCCGACAGCAGGATCTGGATGCGAGTGCAACGGTCGATCATGGGGCGACCTTCAGGTACGGGCGTACGTCGACGGACGAGAATACCTGCGCCGTGACGTAGGGATCCTCCGCCGCCCACGCGCGCGCTGCGTCGAGCGACGGGAACTCCGCGACAATCAGGCTGCCGGTGAACCCGGCCGGGCCCGGATCCGGAGCGTCGACAGCAGGGAACGGGCCCGCGAGTACCAGCCGGCCCGCGTTCACGAGCGCCGTCACCCGCCCGAGATGCTCCGCGCGCACGGCGCGGCGCCTGGCCAGCGAGTCGGGCGCATCGGTGCCGATGATTGCGTACAGCATGCCGTCAGCCGCCGTCCGGCTCGGCGCGGTTGGCGAGCCAGGCGCCCTGGGCCAGCGCGAACAGGAACACGATCCCGACGGTCGCGAGCTTCCAGGTCGCCCAGGCGTCGCGGCTGAAGCGATACACGAACACGAGGTTGATGCCGGCGAGCGCCAGGAAGAATACCGCCCAGCTCAGGTTCGTGATGCGCCAGGTGCGCGCGTCCGTATGCAGCTTCTGCTCGAGCATCTTCTGCACCAGCGGTTTGTCGCCGACCAGCTGGCTCAGCAGCAGCGCGGCGGCGAACAGCAGGTACACCACTGTCGGCTTCCACATGATGAACAGCTCGTTGTGGAGCCACAGCGTCAGTCCGCCGAACACGAGCGCGAGACCGGCCGAGACCAGCAACATCGGGCTCACCGCGCCCTTGCGCAGCCACTGCCAGGCCGTCATCACGACGGTGGCGACGATCAGCACGCCGGTCGCCGCATAGATCCCGGCGAGCTTGAACGTCGCGAAGAACGCGAGGACCGGAAGGAAGTCGTAGAGCGCCTGCATGGGGGGCTGGGGCCGGTACAAATTGGCCGCGTATGATAGCTGAAAGACGCTTGCAGGCTGCAGTCGCCTCATGAGCCAGTTGCTCGAGCTCCATCCGAAGAACCCGCAGGTCCGGCTGATCCGCCGGGCGGTCGCCGCCGTGCGAGCCGGGGGGGTAATCGTCTACCCCACGGATTCGTGCTACGCGCTCGGCTGTGCACTCGGCGACAAGGCGGCGATGGAGCGGATCGCGCGGATTCGCCAGACGGACAAGGCCCACCACTTCACGCTGGTGTGCCGGGATCTGTCCGAGATCGCCCGCTACGCGCGCGTCGAGAACTGGCAGTACCGGCTGCTGAAGGCCTGCACGCCGGGCCCGTACACGTTCATCCTCGAGGCAACCCGCGAGGTGCCGCGCCGGCTGCAGAACCCCAAGCGCCGGACGATCGGCATCCGCGTGCCCGATCACCCGGTGCCGCTGCTGCTGCTCGAGGAGCTCGGCGAACCCTTGATGAGTTCAACGCTGCTGCTGCCGGGGGATCCGTATCCACTGACGAATGCCCGCGAAATCTACGGCCGGCTCAGGCACCAGGTCGAACTGGTGCTGGACGGCGGCAACTGCGGGCTCGAGCCGACGACCGTCGTCGACCTCGCCGGCCCGGCGCCAGTGATCGTCCGAATCGGCAAGGGCGCCGTGGCGCGGCTCGGCTGACGGGGCCACTCGCGGCGGCGCCGCCCGGTATAATCGCGCGCAGTCGCACCCGCGCGCGTTCGCGGCTGCCGATCGAGCCGTCACGCCGCCGCTACCCGGATAAAAAGCAACATAATCAATGGATTTCCATCAAATACTTCGTGCGATTTCCGTTGGTGCGATTCCGATCCTGCTCGCGGTCACGCTCCACGAGGTCGCGCACGGGCGCGCCGCACGACACTTCGGTGACCGCACCGCCGAGGCGCAGGGCCGCCTGTCGCTCAATCCGCTGTCGCACGTCGATCTGTTCGGCACGATCCTGATGCCGGCGTTCCTGTTCTTCATTGGCTCGCCGTTCCTGTTCGGCTGGGCGAAACCGGTACCGGTCGATGCCCGCAACTTCCGGCACCCGCGCCGCGACATGGCCTTCGTCGCCGCCGCGGGCCCGGGGTCGAACTTGGTGATGGCCGCGGCCTGGACGGCCATCGGCGGTCTCGCGGCGAGCGGACTTTTCGGCCAGGGCGCGCTCGGCGAGTGGCTGCTCAACATGGGCGTCGTCGGACTGTTCTTCAACGTGCTGCTCGCGGTGTTCAACCTGGTGCCGATTCCGCCACTCGACGGCGGGCGGGTGCTCGTCGGACTGTTGCCGCTCGGACCGGCGCGCGCAGTCGCTCGTCTGGAGCCCTTCGGCCTGTGGATCGTCATCGCCCTGCTGCTGCTCGCCAATCGCACCGGCCTGTCGCTTGCGCCGATCGTGGCCCGCCTCAGCGCACTCATCGCGCGTCTGTTCTCCTGATCGCCGTCCGGAGCCAGTCATTGGTCAACTCCGCCACCAATGCCCGCGTGCTGTCCGGAATGCGCCCGACCGGAGCGCTGCACCTCGGCAACTATCATGGGGCGCTGCGGAACTGGATTGCGCTCCAGTATCAGTACGAGTGCTTTTTCTTCGTCGCCGACTGGCACGCACTGACGACCGGCTACGAGGACACCTCGCAGCTCGAGGAGCACACCTGGCAGATGGTGGTCGACTGGCTCGGGGCGGGCCTGAACCCGGCCGCCTGCACGATGTTCATTCAGTCGAGGATCCCCGAGCACGCCGAGCTGCACCTGCTGCTGTCGATGATCACGCCGCTCGGCTGGCTGGAGCGAGTGCCGAGCTACAAGGACCAGCAGCAGCAGCTCACCGACAAGGACCTCGCGACCTATGGCTTCCTGGGCTACCCGCTGCTGCAGAGCGCCGACATCCTGATCTACCGCCCGAAATACGTGCCGGTGGGCGAGGACCAGGTGGCGCACGTCGAAATCACCCGCGAGCTCGCCCGCCGCTTCAATCACGTCTACGGCCGCGAGCCCGACTTCGAGGCCAAGGCGGAGAAGGCCATCAAGAACCTCGGCAGCAAGAACGCGACGCTGTACCGGACGCTGCGCAAGGCCTACCAGGAGACCGGTGATGATGGCGCGCTCGACAAGGCCCGCGCGCTGCTCGAGGGCCACGCGCGCCTGACGCTCGCCGACCGCGAGCGGCTGCAGGGTTTCCTCGAGGGCACCGGCCGGGCGATCCTGACCGAGCCTGACGTGCTGCTGACCGCGACACCGAAGGTGCCGGGGCTCGACGGCCGCAAGATGTCGAAGTCCTACGGCAACACGATCGGCATCCGCGAGGATCCGGCCGAGGTCGCCAGGAAGCTGAAGACGATGCAGACGGACCCGGCGCGGGTGCGGCGCACTGATCCCGGCAACCCGGAGATCTGCCCGGTGTTCGATCTGCACCGGATCTACTCCACCGAGCAGACGCGCCAGTGGGCGGCCGCGGGCTGCCGCTCGGCCGGTATCGGCTGCCTTGAGTGCAAGAAACCGCTGATCGAGGCCGTGGTCGCCGAGATCGAGGGAATCCGCGCACGCGCCAAGGAATACGAGGACAATCGCGACGTGGTTCGGGGCATCATTGCCGACGGTTGCCAGAAGGCCCGCGAGGCCGCCCGCGCCACGATGCACGAGGTGCGCGCCGCCATGGGCCTCGGCTACCGCTGAGGCCGGGAGCGTCATGAAGCCGGACCTGAAACTCGTCGAGTCACAGAGCCCCGTGGAGCCGGAGGCGCAGTCGACCCTGCTGCAGCCGCGCCAGGAAGAGATGCCGTTCGCGATCGTCGACGGGGAGCCCGTCACCGAGCCGCCGCGGGACCTGTACATCCCGCCGCAGGCGCTGCAGGTGTTCCTCGAGGCCTTCGAAGGGCCGCTCGACCTGCTGCTGTACCTGATCCGGCGCCAGAACCTCGACGTGCTCGACATCCCGATCGCCGAGATCACCCGCCAGTACCTGCAGTACATCGATCTGATGCGCGAGCTCGAGCTCGAACTCGCAGGCGAGTACCTGCTGATGGCCGCGATGCTCGCCGAGATCAAGTCGCGCATGCTGCTGCCGCGGCAGGCGGCCGAGGGCGCCGAGGAGGAGGATCCGCGCGCCGAGCTGGTGCGGCGCCTGCAGGAGTACGAGCGCTACAAGCGTGCCGCCGAGGACATCGACCGCCTCGACCGCCTTGAACGCGACACCTTCGTGGCCGGTGCCGAGCTTGTCGAACGCAAGATCGTCTCGCTGTTGCCGGACGTCACGCTGCAGGAGATGCTGGTCGCGTTCAAGGACGTGATCCAGCGGGCGGCGATGTTCGCGCACCACCACGTGCAGCGCGAGCGCCTGTCCGTCCGGCAGCGAATGAGCGAGATCATCGAGCGGCTGCAGGGTGCGACCTTCATCCAGTTCGGGCAGCTGTTCGCGCTCGAGGAGGGCCGGATGGGGGTCACCGTGACCTTCGTGGCGCTGCTCGAGCTGCTGCGCGAGGGTCTGCTCGAGGTGACGCAGGCCGACATGTTCGCGCCGCTGCACGTGCGCGCGATAGCACCGCGGCCGGCGGGGCCCGCGGCCAATGACGATGCGGTCGAGGCCGCGTCCTGAGTGCTTCGGAGATGACGATGCGCGATGCGACTGTGAAGAACCTGATCGAGGCGGCGCTGCTGGCAGCCGGACGGCCGCTAGACGTGGAACAGCTGCGCGAGCTGTTCGACGAGTTCGAGCGGCCGGCGGCCGACGTCGTCGGCGCCGCGCTCGAGGCGCTCGCCGCGGACTACGCGGACCGCGCCATCGAGCTCAAGGAAGTCGCCAGTGGTTTTCGCGTCCAGGTGCGCGACTCGGTCGCCCCGGCCGTGTCGCGCCTGTGGCAGGAGCGGCCGCAGAAATACTCGCGGGCGCTGCTCGAGACGCTCGCGCTGATTGCCTACCGCCAGCCGGTGACCCGCGGCGAGATCGAGGACATCCGCGGCGTGCAGGTGAACCCGAACATCATCCGCACGCTGCTCGAGCGCGGCTGGGTGCGCGTCATCGGCCATCGCGACGTGCCGGGGCGGCCCGAGCTGCTCGCGACCACGCGCGAGTTTCTCGACTACTTCGGGCTCAAGACCCTCGACGACCTGCCGACGCTCGCGCAGCTGCGGGACTTCGAGACGCTGGGCGTGCAGCTCGAGTTCGAGGATGCGAACGCGACCGCGGCTGCCGCCGCGGCGTCCGGCGAGTCCGACGCCGCCGACGCGTTCGAGGCGAACGGCTCGAAGCTGCCGGCGGCGGGTGCGGAGGCCGCGGGCGAGGCCGGCGGCGATGCAGCCGCGCCCGTGGCGGCGCGCGCCCCCGGCGACTGAGCGTGGCAGAGCGGCTGCAGAAAGTGCTGGCCGCGGCCGGCGTCGGATCGCGACGCGAGGTTGAAAGCTGGATCCGCGCCGGCCGCGTGACCGTCAATGAGCGGCCGGCCACGCTCGGCCAGCGCGTTGGGGCCGAGGAGCGGATCGCGGTCGATGGCCGGCGGGTCCGGCTCGAGCGCGCGGCACCCCCGCAGCTCGTGCTGATCTACCACCGCCCGCCCGGAGAGACGCTGCGCACGGCTGGCGCCGGCGCCGACGGCGTCGCTGCCTCGACCTACGAGCGCCTGCCGGGCGTGCGCGGCCGCCGCTGGCTGCCGCTGTCGCCGCTCGCGCCGAGCGATGGCGGCCTCGAGCTGTTCACGACCGACGGGACTCTGCGCGCCGCCGCGAGCCGCGCCGCGGCCGCGACGCTGCCGAGCTCGTACGCGGTGCGCGTCAATGGCGAGCCGAGCGAGGAGCTGATGGCCGGGCTCGCAGCGGCGGCGGCGGCGGCCGAGCCGCCGTTCGCGATCGAGGCAGTGCGCACCGCGGGCGGCGAGGGCCGCAATCGCTGGTTCGAGTTCGACACGCGCGGCGCGCGCGGCCGAGATCTGCGCGAGCTCTTGCTCGCGGCCGGGCTTGAGGTGAGCCGGATCCTCCGGATCCGGTTCGGGCCCGTGACCATGGACCGCTCTATTTCGCGCGGCCGGCACCGCGAGCTCGCGCCGCAGGAGCGCGCGGCGCTGTACGCGGCCGTGGGACTGCCCGCGCCAGGCGCCCGGGCCCGGCCGCGCGCTAGCGCTGGCAGTCGAAGCGCCGGCCCGTCACGCCCGCGCTCTCGGGGCCGAGCAGGTACAGGTAGGTCGCGGTGACACCCTCGGGTGAGGCAAGCCCGGTCGCGTCCTCGGCCGGGTAGGCGAGCGCGCGCATCGAGGTCCGGACGGCGCCCGGGTTCACCACGTTGACCCGCAGCCGCTGCCCCTCGTACTCGTCGGCCAGCACCTGCGCGAGCCGCTCCGTGCCTCCCTTCGAGACCGCGTAGGCACCCCAGTAGGCGCGGCCGCGCGCCCCGACGGCGCTCGTGGTGAACAGCAGCGAGCCATCGGGCGCCGCCTCGAGCAGCGGCAGGCAGACCTGCGTCAACGCGAACGCCGCAGTCAGGTTTACGTGCAGTACCCGGCACCAGGTCGGGACACTGTGGTAGCGGATCGGGGACCGCGCGCCGAGGATCGCGGCATTGTGCAGCAGCCCGTCGAGCCGGCCGAACTCGGCCTCGATTGCCGCCGCGAGCGCATCGTAATCCGCAGCCACGGCCGTCTCGAGATCGAGCGGCAGGTAGGCGGGCTTCGGCAGCCCGAGCGCGATGATCGAATCGTAGAGCGCTTCGAGCTTTTTCGCCGTGCGCCCGGTCAGCACGACGGTGGCGCCATGGCGCGCGAGCGCCAGCGCGACAGCCCGGCCGATGCCGGCGCCGGCGCCGGTCACGAGGATCACGCGGTCCTTGAGCAGGTCGGCGCGCGGCCGGTAGCTCGCCGGATCGAACTCGGGCGGCACGCTGCTCACGCGCGGCGCGCCCGGCGCGCCGCGCGCCATGCAATGCACAGCTGCACGACCGCCGCGGGCGCCCTCGGTCGCCCGGCGGCGGTGGGCTCGCGCGCGAGGCCCGCGAGTGCCGCGCGGGCGAGCGCGGCCGCGACGTAGCCGGGAGCCTGCGATGCGCGCGCGGCTGGCGGCAGCGCGGCTTCGGCGGCATCGAGCAGC
>DATNIE010000035.1:0-42353 GCA_035604595.1 Steroidobacteraceae bacterium
CAGACCGGGCCGATGCTCGCCGCGCTGTGGGATCGCCAGCAGGCGACGTTCTGCTCGAAACTGCAGATCAAGGGCGGGACCGCGGTGATCGTCCGCGAGATCGACACCGGCCTCGAGACGATCGAGGTGGACCTGCCGGCCGTGATCTCGGCGGATCTGCGGCTCAACGAACCGCGCTACGTGAAGCTGCCGGACATCATGAAGGCCAAGAAAAAGCCGCTCGAGGTGATCGAGCTCGCGACGCTCGGCGTCAGCGTCGACGCGGGCCTCAAGACACTGCTGACCGAGGCACCGAAGCCGCGCTCCAAGGGCGTCATCGTCAAGGACGTCGGCGAGCTGCTCGAAGCGCTGCGGAAGCGAGGGCTGGTGTCATGAGCAAGATCCTCATCATCGCCGAGCACGACGGCAGCAAACTCTCGCAGGCCACCGCCCGTTGCGTCACCTGTGCAAAACAAATCGCAGGCGGGGAAATCACGATCGCGGTGTTCGCGGCTGACGCAGGCGCCGTGGCCGGCGCGGCCGCCGTGCTCGCCGGGGTCGGCAAGGTCGTCACGATCACCAATCCCAAGCACGCACACGCGCTGGCCGCAGTGCTGGCCCCGGTGGTTGCCAAGCTCGCTGCCGATTACACCCACGTGCTCGGCGCCTCGACGACCTTCGGCAAGGATCTGATGCCGCGCGTCGCGGCGCTCCTCGGTGTGCCGCAGATCTCCGACGTGATGACGGTCGAGGGCCCCTACCGCTACAAGCGCCCGATCTACGCCGGCAACGCGATCGTCACGGTCGAGGCGGCCGCCGACCGGAAAGTCGTCGCCACGGTCCGCAGCGCCTCGTTCGAGGCGGCGCCTGCAGGCGGGAGCGCCGCCGCCGTCACGGCCGTCAGCGTCGATGCGCCGACGCCAACGCACACGCGCTTCGTCTCGCTCAATGCGGCAACCTCCGACCGCCCGGACCTGCAGAGCGCGCAGCGGGTCGTCTCGGGCGGCCGGGCACTCGGCAGCAAGGAAAACTTCCAGCTCATCTTCAATCTCGCCGACAAGCTCGGGGCCGCCGTCGGGGCGTCGCGCGCGGCGGTCGACGCCGGCTACGCACCAAACGAGCTCCAGGTCGGGCAGACCGGCAAGATCATTGCGCCGGAGCTCTACGTCGCGATCGGGATTTCCGGGGCAATCCAGCATCTGACCGGAATCAAGGACGCACGCACGATCGTCGCCATCAACAAGGACGGCGAGGCACCGATCTTCGAGGTCGCCGACTTTGGACTCGTCGGCGACCTCTTCCAGATCCTGCCGGCGCTGGAGAAGGCGCTGACGAAGTAGGCCGAACGCGGCGAAACAGTCTTATGATTCACTGTAGATAAATAGCGTAAGTTTCTGTTTATACATACATAAATATTTTGATCGTGGTCCGCGCCGGACCATCCGGCATCCCGCACGCTCACTTGGGCGGCGGCTCCATCGCTCGCGCCACGTCCCGCTGGTGGCTCCAGCCGCCCCACGTCACGAGTGCAATCGCGCACAGCAGCAGCGCGATGGCGCCGATCGCCACGGCGATCGCCCAGTCCTGCCAGCGCACGTCCAATCGCGAGCGTTTGCGCATGCCGGCCCGACGATACCTCGGCGCAGGCGATGCCCGCCAATGGTACACACGGGCCTGAGAGTCTGCGCCCTTAGGTTCAGGATTACGCGGCGGCCGAGCGATCGAGTAGCATCGCGCTGACAGACTCTGCCGGACACTCCCATGCTGCTGTTGGTCGCCGGGCTGCTGGTGTTCCTGGGTACCCACTCGCTCTCGATTGCGGCCCCGGGGGTGCGTGCGCGCCTCGTCGGGCGGATGGGCGAAGGGCCCTGGAAGGGCCTGTACTCAGTGGTTTCGCTCGCGGCCTTCGTACTGCTGGTCGCCGGATTCGCGTCGGCCCGCGAGTCTTCCGTCATCCTCTACCATCCGCCCGCCGCCGCGCGCTACGTCGCGCTCGTGCTGATGGTGCCGGTCTTTCCGCTGCTGCTCGCCGCGTATCTCCCCGGACGGATCCGCTCGACGCTGAAGAATCCGCTGCTCGCGGCCACCGAGGCCTGGGCGTTCTCGCACCTGCTGGCGAACGGCTCGCTGGCCGACGTGCTGCTGTTCGGCAGCTTCCTCGCGTGGGCGGTCGCGGACCGGATCTCGCTGAAGCGACGGGCGCCGCGGGCCATCCCGATGGCGCCGGCGGGCCGGTTCAACGATGCGATTGCGGTGGTGGCGGGGCTCGCCTCGTATGCGCTGTTCATCGCCGGTCTGCACCAGCGACTGATCGGCGTCGCGCCGCTCGGCTGACGCCGGGCTAGCGGGCGAAGCCGCGCACGATCAGCAGCAGCGCGAGGGCCAGGATCGTGAGCCACGTCAGCACGATGCCGGCAAATCGCCCTGGGGAACGCTTCGGGCTGCGGCTGAGCCCGAATGCGTGCAGCAGTCGTCCGGCGACGACCGCGATGCCGGCTGCGTGCAGCGCCACGGGCGGCGCCGCCGCGGTCAGCTCGGCGATCAGCATCAAGAGCAGCGCGAGCGGGGCGTTCTCGACGAGATTTCCGTGCACGCGGATCGCCCGCGAGAGTTCCGCGACGCCGCCGTCGCCGAGGCCGACACTGTGGCGCATGCGCAGTTGCACGACGCGAAGCCCGAGCCAGATCACGAGCAGCGCCGTCAATCCGCCGTAGAGCCCGGTGATGCTGCCGTTCATCGTGCCGGCCCGCGAGCTCGCCTGACATGAGCGACGTCCACGCCGCAGCCTACGCCGTGGGTGTCGATCCCGGCGCTCGCGACCGAGGTGACCGGCCCGGTCCACCTGCACTCGGGCGGGGTCGAAGCCCCAGCCTCACGACCGGGCCGCAGCGCACCCGAGGTCTTTGACCCAGTGCTCAAAGCTGGCCGAGCACGTAGTCGGCGGCGCTCACCCGGAACTCGCCGGCGCTCTCGACGTTGAGGTGCGTCACGACCCCGTCCTTCACGACCATCGCGAAGCGCTTGCCGCGCGTGCCGAGGCCGAAGCCTGTGGCATCGAGCTCGAGCCCAAGCGCCTTGGTGAACTCGGCGTTGCCGTCCGCAAGCATCAGGATGTTGTCGCCGACGTTGCTCGCCTTGCCCCACGCGTCCATGACGAACACGTCGTTGACGGCGAGGCAGGCGACTGTGTCGACGCCTTTCGCCTTGAGCTTCTCGAAATCCCGGATGTACCCGGGCAGATGCTTGGCGTGGCAGGTCGGTGTGAACGCGCCCGGGACCGAGAACAACACCACCCTGCGGCCCTTGAACAGCTGCTCGGTCGTGATGTTGGCCGGCCCCTCCTTGGTCATCTGCTTGAGCGTGGCTGCTGGAGCCCGGTCGCCGACTTTGATCGTCATGGTCTCGTCCCCCTGGTCGATTGCGTTGTGCCGGAGCCGGGAATTCTACCGGCTCCGGCATCGCGCCGGTGGGACTACTGGCGTTCGCGCTCCGGCCTCTCCTTATCGGCCTTCTCCTTCTCAGCCTGCTCCTTGTTGGCCTTGGCCTCGGCAGCCTGCTTGGCCTTCTGGTCGGCCTGCGCCCGAGTCTGCTGAGGTGCCTTCGGTGCCGGCTTCTCGGCCGGCTGCACCGGCGCAGCAGGGGTTGGGCGAGCGGCTGGTGGCGCGACAGCCGGGCGCGGCGGTCCACCCCCGCCCTCCCGGATCTCCTCGTGCGCGACCGGGGCCGCTTCCTGGCCAGCCGGGCGGGCGGCGGGTGGCGGCGGTTGCGGCGCGGGCGCTGGCCGGCGGGCCGCCGTCACCTGCGGGGCGGTGAACGCGCTCGGTCGCGGCGTCGCCGCGATCGGCGGATGGCCCTGGTTGCGAGTCGCGAGCAGCACTGGGTTGGCGCTCGCGTCCTGTCCGTGGCGGACCTGCTGCACCGTCGGCGGCACGTGCGGCGCCTGTTCGGCCATCAGTTCGAGCGATGTCGGCTGGGCCCGGGTGCCGCCCGGACCGCCGCTGTAGCTGACGTTGTTGATCGTCGTGTTGCTGATCGTCACGTTGTTGACGACCGTTTCGCGGTAGACGCTGTGGAGGTTCGTGACGTTGACGACGGCGGCGTTGTACTGGAAGGAGTTGTTCACCCAGCGGCCGCCGGCGAAACCGAGGCCTCCGTAGCCGCCGCCGTAGTTCACGCCGCCGTAGAACCCGACGCGTGGCCCCCAGTAGCCTTCGTGGAAGCTGAACGCGCCGGCCGCAAGGGCCCAGTAACCCGGTGTCCAGAGCAAGCCGACCCGCGGCGGCTGCAGCCAGGTGCCCGGAATCCAGTAATAACCGCCGGGCCCGTTCCCCCAGTAGCCGGGTGTCCACAGGAAACCCTCGCCCGGCGGGGGCGGGAGTTCATAGACCGGCAGCGGTGGCGGGGCGACCGTGAGTGTCACCGCCGCGGGCGCAGGCGGAGCGTAGACGACCGGCTGCACGGTGCACGATGCGAGCGCGGCGGCCGCGACGAGCAGGACCAGCATGCGGGAGCTGCTGAGTGGCTTCACGAGGGTCTCCAAGTGGACTGCCGTGGCTTCAGGCGGCAGCGCAGAGGATCCTCGTTCGTCAGCGGCGCCGGTACAAGCCGCACAACGGGCAATTCTGAGGTCGGGCCGACAGCGTGAAGCAAACTTAAACTGCGCGCCACCGGACCCGGTGGCCGACCGGTCAGAAGTTGATGCCGGCGGCTCCATCGATCGCGATGCCCGCTCCGGAGATGAACGCGGCGTCATCGCTCGCGAGAAACAGCGCCGCGACCGCGACATCGACCGGATCGCCGATCCGGCCGAGCGGGGCCTTCTGTTCCCAGGATTTGCGGAATTCCGGATCGTTAAAGAACGGCCGGGACATGCCGGTCAGGATCGAGCCCGGCTGCAGCGCGTTGACCCGGATGCGATACTTGCCGAGATCGACCGCCATGCCGCGCGACAGCCCGAGCACCGCGTGCTTCGACGTTGCGTAGGCGGCGAGCAGCGGTCCGCCGGTATCGGACATGATCGAGGCGAGGTTGACGATGCTGCCGCCGCCGCGCGCCTTGAGGTACGGCACGGCCTCGCGCGACATGCGAAACACCGCGCGCACGTTCACCGCCATGATCCGGTCGAACTCGGCGTCGGTCGTATCCTCGAACTGCTTGCCGAGGCCGATTCCAGCGTTGTTGACCAGCACGTCGAGGCCGCCGAATTCGCGCACGGCCATCCCGACGACCCGCTCCGGAGCCTCGTCCAGCGTCACGTCGATCTCGACCGTGCGCACGTGCGGCTGGTTCACGAACCGCCGGACGAGCCCGTGTCCGGGCAGGTCGGCGACGACCAGTCGCGCGCCCTCGTTCAGATAGAGCGCCGCGATCGCCTCGCCGATCCCGCTGGCCGCGCCGGTGACGATCGCGACCTTGCCGGACAGCTTGCCGTCGTGACCCATTCCGGCCTCCCCGCGCCCGCTTGCGACCAGCTTATCAACAAAGCACCCGGGCGGGCGGGCGCCTCCGGCCGCCGGATCGGCGCTCGCAGTCGTCGTACGGCAGAGCCTGCGCGGGGTGCGGCCGCGTGCGACTCGGGGATCTCAGGCCGCCCGTGCCCCCGGGAACGGGCCAGCCTTGACGAGCAGGCCCGGGACGGGACGCCCGAGCGTGTCCTGCAGCCAGCGGGAGGTCGCGATCAGCGCCTCAAGATCGACGCGGGTCTCGATCCCCATCCTGCTCAGCATGTACAGCAGGTCCTCGGTCGGTATGTTGCCCGTCGCCGCCGGCGCGAACGGGCAGCCGCCGATGCCGCCGATGCTGGCGTCGAGCGTCGCGACGCCCGCCTCGACCGCCGCGTAGGCGTTCGCGAGTCCGGTGTTGCGCGTGTTGTGGAAGTGGCAGCGCAGCGGCAGACCCGGGAGCTGCTCGCGCACCCGGCCGATGAGCTCGGTCACCTGGCTCGGCACGCCGACACCGATCGTGTCGGCGAGCGCGAGCTCGAACGGACCCGCCGCCGCGACCCGCTCGGCGACCTCGACGACGCGCGCGACCGGGATCTCGCCCTCGAAGGGACACCCAAATGCCGTCGACACGGTGACCTGCGCGCGAACACCCGCGGCGCGCGCCGCGCGCGCGATGTCGGACCACGCTGCGATCGACTCGTCCGTCGTCGCGCCCTGGTTGCGCTGGTTGAAGGTGTCGCTCGCAACCACCGCCATCCCGATCTCGGTGCAGCCGGCCGCGAGGGCTCGCTCGAAGCCGCGGCGGTTGAGGACGAGGCCGACGTAGTGGACGCCGGCGCGCCGCGGCAGCGCCGCGAGCACCGCCTCGGCGTCGGCCATCTGCGGGACCCGCTTCGGATTGACGAAGCTCGCCACCTCGATGCGCCGGATGCCGGCGGCGACGGCCCGCTCGATGAACTCGACCTTGGTGGCAGTCGGCAGCACGGCCGGCTCGTTCTGCAGCCCGTCGCGCGGGCCAACTTCGAGAATCTCGACGGACTTCGGCAGGGGGTGGCTCACGGCTGGGTCCTCGCGGAAGGCCGGGCGGGGTCCTTCGGCCTCTCGGCACGAACAACAGCTGGCCCCGGACGGTCTCCCGGCTTGCTTGCTTCTGCGCAGGGCGGATTGTATACAGCCCCGCACACACGCGCAGAACCCCCATGACCGATCCCGTCTTCAGCCACGGCCCGCTCGCGGACCTGCGGGTCCTCGAGCTCGGCACGCTCATCGCCGGCCCGTTCTGCGGGCAGCTGCTCGGAGACCTCGGGGCGGAGGTGATCAAGATCGAGCCGCCGCACCAGGGCGATCCGATGCGCACCTGGGACCGACGCAACGAGACCGAGCCATCGCTGTGGTGGTCGGTCATTTCCAGGAACAAGAAGGCGATCACGCTCGACCTGCGCCAGGCCGCCGGGCAGCAGCTGCTGCGCGAGCTCGTCGGCAAAGCGGACTTCCTGCTCGAGAATTTCCGGCCCGGCACGCTCGAGAAGTGGGGCATCGGCTGGCACGAGCTCTCGGCGGTCAACCCGGGCCTCGTGATGATCCGGGTCTCGGGCTTCGGCCAGACCGGCCCGCGGGCCAAGGACCCCGGCTTCGGCCCGATCGGCGAGGCGATGGGCGGGCTGCGCTACGTGGTCGGCGATCCCTCGACTCCACCATCGCGGATGGGAATCAGCATCGGCGACTCCCTCGCCGCGACCTTCGCCTGCGTCGGCGCGCTGTCGGCGCTCCATTACAGGGAGAAGACGGGCCGCGGGCAGATCGTCGACTCGGCGATCTACGAGGCCGTCCTCAGCATGATGGAGTCGCTGATCACCGATTTCGACAAGCGCGGCTTCGTGCGCGAGCGCACCGGAGCGATCCTGCCGCAGGTCGCGCCGTCGAACGTCTACGCAACCCGCGACGGTCTCGTGCTGATCGCCGCCAACCAGGACACCGTATTCGGCCGCCTCGCGCTCGCAATGGGCGAGCCCGGGCTCGCGAAGGACCCGCGCTACGCGACGCACGAGGCCCGCGGCGCCCGCCAGACCGAGCTCGACGCGCGCGTCGGCCGCTGGACGGCGACGTTGAGCACCCGGGAGGTCCTGGCGATCCTCGCACGGCCCGAGACCGCGGTGCCCTCGGGGCTCATCTACCGGGCCCCGGACATGCTCGATGACCCGCACTTCAAGGCGCGCGAGGCGATCGTCACGACGCACCATCCGCAGCTCGGGGATTTAAGGATGCAAAACGTCGCGCCGCGACTGTCGGCAACCCCGGGCGGCATCAGGTCGCCCGCGCCCGAGCTCGGGCAGCACAATGACGAGGTGTACCTGAAGCTGCTGGGCGTCGCGCCCGAGCGCTACGCGGCGCTCAAGGCCGCGGGCGTGATCTGAACGCCGCGGTGCGGGCGGACTGCGGACGACTCGTTGTTTGGGGGCACGCCGCTTCGGTCGCCGGATCAGGCGGCGCCGAGCCAGATCGTCGCGGCTTTGACCATCCGCGGGTCGGCCTTGGCGGCGGTGAAGGCCTTGGTTGCCTCGTCCTTCTTGCCGAGCTTGGTGTAGGCGATGCCGAGCATCATGTTGGCATCGTCGACGCGCTTGACCTTCGTCACGCGCTCGGGCGAGAGGCCGCGCTCGATCGACTCGACGGCCTTCTGGTACTCGCCGAGACCGAGGTAAGCGAGCCCGACCTTGACGTCGACCTCGCCGCTCTTGCCGGCCTGCGCTTCCTTGTCGAGTTGGGCGATCTGCCGGCGGTCTTCGGCCGCCTGCTGTTTTGCCTGCGCGAGCATCCGGCCGTTGTGGTCGGTCGGCGCAATGATCTTAACCGCGCCCTTCTCGAGGCCCTTGTTGAGGACCGTCAGGGCCTCGGCGGGCGAGCCATCGGTCAGCGCCATCTCCGCGTACTCGACGAACTCCGATTCGCGGGTCATGAAGTCCCGGTCATAGGTGAACCGGTACAGGTTCAGCATCGCGCGCTCGTCGAGCTTTTGCTCCTGGTAGATCAGCATCAGGTCGTACAGGTACTCGCGCTTCAGGAACCGCGCCACCAGCTGCTCCATCACGGCGAGCCGCTTCGGCTTGTCCTGCAGCTGGTAGTAGCAGAAGTTCTGCTGCTTGAGCTCGTTCTCGCTCGCCTCGCGGCCCTCGAGGGAGTGCTCCAGGGCCTCGACGCCGTTCTTGCAGTCCTTCTGGATCAGGTAGAGGTTGGCGAGCATGGAGTAGGCCTCCGAGCCGCCGCCCGTCTGCGCCCACAAGGTACCGTATTGCACGGCCTTGTCATAGTTCCGCTGCTGGGCGTAGATCTGCGTCAGCGGCTTGTAGCTCTTGGCCTTCTCGTCCGCGGAAATCGTCTCGAGCTGGTTCAGCTGCTCGAGCGTGTCGGCATAGGTCACATAGTCCTGCTTCTTGCCGGACGCGAACTGGATCATGCGCAGCGACATCTCCTTGTCGTAGGGCTTGGTCGCGATGGCGAGCGCTTCCCTGGCGAGCGCGAGGCCCGTGTCGTAGTCGTTCTTCTGCAGCGCGTCCTGCGCGGGCTTGAGCTTCTTGGCGACGTCCGGGCTGACCGTCTGTTTCTTGTCCTCGGCGAGCGCCGGCGGGGGCAGGAGCGAGGCACTCGCCGCCACCAGCCACAGTCCGACCGCCACCGCGCGCGATGCCACCGCAATACGTGACTGCCAGTTAGCCATACTTACCTCGAAGGTCGAGAGTCGTCAGGTCCCGTTCATCCAGATCGTCGCGGCGGCGGCCATGCGCGGATCGGCCTTGGCGGCGGTGAACGCCTTGTCGGCGTCCGCTTTCTTCTTGAGCTTCACGAGCGCGATCCCGAGAACCATGTTGGCCTCGTCGGGACGCTTGACGCGCGCGACGCGGTCGGGCTGCAGGCCGCGCTGGATCGCCTCCACGGCCTTGTCGAACTGGCCCATGCTGAAGTACCGGTAGCCGAGTTTGACGTCCGACTCGCCGTTCCTGCCGGCGCGGGACTCGGCGTCGAGCTGCCCGACGGTCTTGCTGTCCTCCACCGCCCGGGCCTTGGCCTGGTCCAGCAGGCGCGTGTTCTTCTCGGACCCCTTGCCCGTCGTCTTGACGAGCTTCTTCGCGATCCCCTTCTCGAGGACCCGTTGCGCCTCGGCGGTCGTGCCGACGTCGAGCGCAAGGTCGGCGAGCTTGACGTAGTCGGCCTCCGAATCGAGGTAGTCGCGGTCATAACCGAAGCGCAGCAGCGCGAGGAGCCCTAAGTCCTCGACCTTCTTGTCGGTCTGGTAGATCACCAGCAGCTGGTTGTAGTAGTCCCGCTTCGGGAAGCGCCGCAACAGCTCGGTGTTGACCGCGATGCGCTTCTCCGTGTCGTGCGCCTTGTAGTAGCAGTTGCTCTGCATCAGCAGCTGCCGCTCCTCCGGGGCCTTGTTGCCGGCGAGCGCCTTGTCGAGTGCCGGCATCAGGTTCGCGCAGTCCTTCTGCGCCGAATACAGCTGGGCGAGCAGGTCCCAGTCCGCGGGCGTGCCGCCGGTCACCTTCATGTAGTCCTTGGTGATCGCGATCGCCTTGTCGATCCGGTTGGCGCGCGGGTAGAGCGTCGCCAGCGTCTTCTGCACGCTGAGGCGGGTCGCCGCGGGCACGCCCTCGAGGGCGATCAGCTGCTCGCCGGCCTCGATGGCCTCGCCGTAGAACTGCGCGGTGGCCGCGGCGCCGAACACGATCATCAGGCACGACTGCTTCTCGAACGGGGTCTTGGCGGCGGCCAGCGCCTCCTTGCCGAGCCGGACCGCGGTCGAGTAATCCTTCTTCTGGTACGCCGCGCGCGCCGGGTCGTACTTGTCGAATACGGCCTTCGAGACCTGCTGCTGGGCCTGCGCGTGCGCCGCGGGCGCCAGCGCAAGGCCGCCAACGGCGATCAGAGCCAGCAGCCCGGCACCCAGCAGCAGGCCGCGCACAGCCGGCCGCGTGATCTCAACGAACGTGCTCATCGTGTACCTCGATCGCTCCGTCCGATTGACGTCGACCCGTCGCCGGGAGTTCCCGCCGCCGGGTAGAGCAAAAAAAATGGGCCGACCGGCGTCAGCCCATTGCCTTGTAGCATTCGTTCGACCCGCGCAGCGCGTCTGCCGCGGCCTCAGAGCCCACCGCTCGCGTCGGCCACGAACCCGATCTTCTTCAGGCCACCGCGCTGCACCGCGAACAGCACCGACGCCGCGTAGTCGTACTTGGCGCGGCGGTCCACCGAAATGTGCACCTCGGGCTGGGGGTTCTGCTGGGCGGCGTTGGCGATGTAGGACCTCAGGTCGATCGGCGTGACCGCGCCACCGTTCCACAGCACCTGGCCGTCGTACTGCACGTCGATGTTGATCGGGGGCGCGGGATTCTCCGGCGGCGGTGCGTTGGTGGCGCGCGGCAGGTCGATCTTCACGGCGTGCGTCATCACCGGCAGCGTGATGATGAAGATGATCAGCAGCACGAGCATGACGTCAATGAGCGGCACCACGTTGATGTACGTGTTGTACTCGGTGTCGTCCCCACCCACTGACATTGCCATCGTGTCTGCTCCGAAACGGTTCCGTTGATCAGTCCGCGTGCGGCGGCTCGGCGATGAACGCCACCTTCAGCAGGCTCGAGCGCTGCAGCACCGTCAGCACGTCGCCCACGTACTGGTATCTGACGCGCTTGTCGGCGCGGATGTGGACCTCCGGCTGCGGGTCCTTGACGGCCTCGACGATCGCGAACTTCTGCAGGTCCTCCAGCCGGATCGCGTTGTCGTTCCAGTAGACCTGGCCCGAGAAATCCACCGACAGGTTGATGTTCTCGGGCTTGGTCTCCGTCGGCTCGTTGAAGTTGGTCGGCAGATTGACCCGCACCGCCTTCGTGATCACCGGCACCGTGATGATGAAGATGATCAAGAGCACGAGCATGATGTCAACGAGCGGGACGACGTTGATGTCGGCGTTGTATGCGCCTTCGCTGGGCTGGATGACGTTGCCTGCCATCAGTCGTGCTCCCGCTCGCTCGAGTCGCTTACTTGCGGACCGCCGCCGCCGGGGCGGCGCCAGCCGCGGGCTTCGCCGTCATCGACACGCGCGCGCCAGACAGCAGCGCCTGGTGCAGGTCGTGCGCGAAGTAATTGACCCGTTCAATGATGAATTTGTTGCGGCGCGTCAGCCAGTTGAAGCCGAGCACCGCCGGCACCGCGACCGCCAAGCCCATCGCCGTCATGATCAGCGCCTCGCCGACCGGGCCCGCGACCTTGTCGATCGACGCCTGGCCGGAAATTCCGATCGCGATCAGCGCATGGTAGATGCCCCACACCGTGCCGAACAGGCCGACGAACGGGGCGGTGGAACCGACCGAGGCCAGCACCGACATGCCGCTGCCGAGGTCGCTCTGAATCGTATCGACGCGGCGCTGCAGGTGGCTCGAGATCCAGTCGTGCAGGTCGATGTTCTCGGTCAGCCGGCCCTTATTGCGCTCGTGATGCTCGACCGACTGCAGGCCGTCGGAGGCGAGGCCGCGGAACGCGTTGTCATCGCCACCCTTCAACCGCGACAGGCCATCCTGCAGCGTCGAGGCGGCCCAGAAGTCCTTCTCGGCCGTCTTCGCATACTTCCTGAGCACGCGCTGGTCGAGCGACTTGGTGATGATCACGTACCACGAGTAGAGCGACATGAACGCAAGGATCACGAACACGCTCTTGCCCACGTAGTCGCTGGTCGTCCAGAGCGCGGCGATGCCGTAGGGGTTGTCAATCGAGGCAGTTCCGTCAGCCATGGTCAGAGCCCTCTGCGTAATGGATTCGAGTCAAACAAAGTTACTTGAAGTCATTGACTTAAGGACAAATCATGAAGTCAGACGCCAAGTCCACTTCATGCGCTGCCAGGACCCGACCGCGTCGTTGCCGACCTTCTGCGGTTCGAACTTGCCCTGCGCCTTCACGCACTTCTCGGCAGCCTCGTCGAGCCGCTGGATGCCGCTCGTTGATTCAACCTTGGTTTCGGTCACCCGCCCGCTCGGTGCGACATACACGAGCAGCACGACCGAGCCTTCCTCGCTCAGGCGCCGCGAGGCCGAGGGGTAATAGGAACTGCAGGCTTCGCCCAAGTTCGAGCCCTTGGCGACGCGGGCCTGGGTGATCTGCGGCGGCGGGGCCTTCGCGGCCGGGGGTGCCTCCACCGGCTTCGACACCACGATCGCGTTCACCGGCGGCGGTCCGACGACCGACGGGATGTCGAAGAGGGGCGCCTGCACGGCCGGCGGGTGGAAGTCCGGCGGCGGCGGCGGCGGCTCCTTCGGCGGCGGCTCCTCCTCGTGCTTGATCAGCTGCGCATCGAGCATCTCGCGGAGCTGCGGCACGTACTTGACCGCCGTACCAGCGATCAGCCCGATCGCGAACAGCACGTGAATGCCGATCACGACACTCATCACGATCGTGTGACGCCTAATAGATGCAGCGCTTGGCATGCAGCAGGGAGCCCCTATCTCCCGAACCCGTCTGATACACCGTCCGCGCGACAGTTCGTCGCTCGCCGCCGCGATGTCCGAACCAGCCGATCGAAGTCAACTTTGTCAAATATTCCGCGGACACGCGAAGCACGCATAACCACGCGCTGCTCAGTTCCCGCCGACGCGAGCCGACGATAACGCCAGACGCGCGGGTCTGCAAGCCTGAACTCGGGCCCCGGCCGGCGGGCGCGCGAATTGTCCCCAAAAGCCTGCTTGGCGGACATTGTCAAGAGCCGCGCGGGCCGGTGGTCGGCAGCGGCGGTCGCCGCGGGCACGACGACCTCAGCGTCGTGCCCGAGCGCGGTGTCGCCGGAGTTTTTTCGGCGCCGTCACGGGATCCGTGATCGCGCCGGTCGAGGCGCTTGTCACTTCGCGGACATACTTCGCGAGCACGCCGCGCGTCGCATAGGGAGGCCGTGCCCGCCACGCGGCCCGCCGGCGCTTCAGCTCTGCGGCACTCACCTCGAGCGTCAGCGTCCGCTCTTCGGCGTCGATCGTGATCCGATCCCCGCTCCGCACGAGCGCGAGCGCGCCGCCGACCGCCGCCTCCGGCGACACGTGCCCGACGACGAAGCCGTGGCTGCCTCCGGAGAACCGGCCATCGGTGATCAGCGCGACCTTGCCGCCGAGCCCCTTGCCCGAGATCGCCGCAGTCGGGCTCAGCATCTCCCGCATGCCTGGCCCCCCCTTCGGTCCCTCATAGCGAATGACGAGGACATCCCCGGCCCGGACCGTGCCGTCGAGGATGGCGGCGAGGCTCGCTTCCTCCGACTCGAACACCCGCGCCGGTCCCGAGAACCTCAGGCCTTCCTTGCCGGTGATCTTCGCCACCGCCCCTTCCGCGGCCAGATTTCCGTAGAGCACCACGAGGTGGCTCGAGGCCTTGATGGGATCGGCGAAGCCGCGGATCACGCGCTGCCCCGCCGGATAGGGCGCCGTGCCCGCGAGACTCTCGGCGAGCGTGCCGCCGGTGACGGTGAGGCACTCCCCGTGCAGCAGCCCCTCCTCCAGCAGCGCCTTCATCAGCGGCCGGATGCCGCCGATCGCGATCAGCTCGGACATCAGGTACTTGCCGCTGGGCTTCAGGTCCGCGAGCACCGGCGAGCGGCGCCCGATGCGCGTGAAATCATCGAGCCCGAGTCTGACGCCGGCCGCATGTGCGATCGCGAGCAGATGCAGGACAGCATTGGTCGACCCGCCAAGCGCGATCACGGTCGTGATCGCGTTCTCAAACGCGTGCCGGGTCAGGATCATCGACGGACGAATGCCGGCCCTGACGAGCCTCACCGCCGCCTCGCCGGCACGGCGGCAGTCCTCGAGCTTGGTCGGCGAGACCGCCTCCTGTGCCGAGCTGTTCGGCAGGCTCATGCCGAGCGCCTCGATGGCCGAGGCCATGGTGTTCGCCGTGTACATGCCGCCGCAGCTGCCGGGCCCGGGGATCGCCGTGCACTCCACTTCCTTGAGGCGCGCATCCGTGACCGTGCCTTTGGCGTGGCCACCAACGGCCTCGAACACCGACACGATGTCCCGGTGCCGGGCACCCGGCCGGATCGTGCCGCCGTAGACGAACAGCGCCGGGCGGTCGAGCCGGGCCATCGCCATCAGGCAGCCCGGCATGTTCTTGTCACAGCCACCGATCGTGACCAGTGCATCGAAGCCCTGGGCCCCGGCGACGGTCTCGATCGAGTCGGCGATGACCTCGCGCGACACGAGCGAGAAACGCATGCCTGGCGAGCCCATCGAGATGCCGTCCGAGACGGTGATCGTGTTGAAGATCCGGCTCTTGCCACCGGCGAGGTCCGCCGCGGCGGCCGCGGCGACCGCGAGCCCGTCGAGGTGGACGTTGCACGGCGTGATGTTCGACCAGGTCGTCGCAATTCCGATCGACGGCTTCGTGAAGTCCTCGTCGCGGTAACCGACCGCGCGGAGCATCGCCCGGCTCGGCGTCTGCTTGATGCCGTCGACCACGAGGCGCGAGTGCTCGCGGGCATCGTACGGAGGCTTGGTGCGCGGCATGGCGGCGGGTCGTGGCGCGGCGCGGTGCCGCCTCTGTATTGTGACGGGCGCGGCCCGTCCGGGCCACCTCGCCGGCCGCTCAGGCGCCCGGGTCGACCAAGCGGCGCTCGGGAAGCGCGATGATCGTGATGCCGTTCAGCGTGCGGTGCCCGCCGACCACGAGGCGGGGGGAGTCAGCGGGTCGCCCCGGCGCTCACGGCGTCTCACTGCTCTGCGCGATCCAGTGTTTCGCAGCGGAGTCAGCGCTTCCCTGCGCTGGCATTGACCGGCACAGGACACGCCGCAGGGCGGGCTCGAGAGAGGTCATCCCTCCTCAAGCACCGTAGCGCGCGGCCAGCATTCCATAGAGCGCGCGTACCGTCTGTGCCTCCGCGCCAACCGGCCGACCGGGGCGGTCCTTGCTGTTCCACGCGTACAGATCGAGGTGCAGCCACGGGGTCGCCTCGGCGACGAAGCGCCTGAGGAACAGCGCCGCGATGATCGAGCCCGCGAGCGGGGAGGCGGAGACGTTCGCCAGATCCGCCACCTTCGAGGCGAACTCGTCCTCGTAGCCCGCCCACAGCGGCATGTGCCACACGGGATCCGCGGCCTGCGCCGCGCTCGCTGCGAGCTCGAGGGCGAGCGCGTCGCTGCCCGCGTACAGCGCCGGGAGCTCGGGTCCGAGCGCAACGCGCGCCGCACCCGTCAGGGTCGCGAGGTCGACCAGCAGATCCGGCTGCTCCTCGTCGGCGAACGCGAGCGCATCGGCGAGCACGAGCCGGCCCTCGGCATCGGTGTTCGCCACCTCGACCGTGATGCCCTTGCGGGTCGCGAGTACATCGCCCGGCCGGTAGGCGTTGCCGGCGACGCTGTTCTCGACGGCCGGGACCAGCAGCCGAAGGCGCAGCTTCAGGCGCGCATCCATGACTGCCTGGGCGAGCGCGAGCGCGCAGGCGGCCCCGCCCATGTCCTTCTTCATCAGCAGCATGGCGCTCGACGGCTTGAGGTCCAGGCCGCCGCTGTCGAAGCACACGCCTTTGCCGACCAGCGTCACCCGTGGCCCGGCGCTGCCCCAGCGCAGCTCGACGAGCCGCGGCGCGACTGCGGCGGCCCGGCCGACCGCGTGGATGGCCGGGAATCCCTCGGCAAGGAGCTGATCGCCGATGATCTGCCGGAACTCGGCCCCGAAACGACTGGCGACGCCACCGATGGCCGCGGCAAGCTCCGCGGGACTCAGATCCGCGGCCGGCGTGTTGATCAGGTCACGCGCCAGGAACTCGGCCTCGGTGAGGCGCCGGACGTGCCCGGCGTCGGCATTTTCCGGCATCACGAGCAGCGGCAGCGTGGATGTCCCGGGAGAGGTCCGGTAACGCTCGAAGCGGTAACGCCCGAGCGCCCAGCCGAGCGCCGCCGCGGTCGCTGCCGCCGCAGGCAGGGCCTCGGCAAGCGCGTAGGAGCCGCTCGGGACGCGGTCGGGCACGGGAATCAGGTGCTGCGGGGTGATCTCGGCGAGCGTCGCGAGCCGCCCAAGACCGACCACTGCGCCGGCAAGCTCGCCGTCGGCGCGGGGCACGAGCAGCACGCGGCCGCGCTCGCCCCGAAACGCGTTGGCCCGGCCCCAGGCGCTGATCAGCGCCCGCTCGGACGCGGGCACGCGGCTCGCCCAGCCGTCGGCCTCGGACTCCGCCACGAGCCACAGTGACCGGGCGGCGTCGGCTCGATCGATGAACGCGGACATGGCGCCCCCACGCGGCAAGATGAACGAGGATAGCCGACCGGGACCCCGCCCTGCCCCCCCGGCATTGTGCAGCGCATTGACAAGGTCGCCGGGCCTGTGCTGACATCGGCTCGTTTCATCAGACCCACGGCCCATGACCAAGACCCGGATCCCTGCCGATCCTCGGACGCTGAGCCCGCGCGACGCACGGGACGTGCTCCTGTCGCTCCTCCTTCTGCGCACAGCGAGGTGCGGGATCCACGGCTGACGCTAGGTCGCCACGAACACCAGGAACCCCGCACCGGCACCGCCCGAGGCGGGGTTTTCTTTTGGCTCTTCAACCAGTTTCGGAGACTCGCCATGCGGATCTATTCGGCCAAAGACGTGGACGCCAGGGCGCTTCGGGGCGCGAGGATCGCGATCCTCGGCTACGGCAGCCAGGGCCGCGCGCACGCGCTCAACCTCAAGGACTCCGGCCATCAGGTGGTCGTGGGGCTCAGGCGCGGCGGGGCGAGCTGGAGCAAGGCCAAGAAAGACGGCCTTGTCGTCGCCGAGCCCGCCGAGGCGGTCAAAGGTGCCGCGCTCGTGGCCCTGCTGACCCCGGACCTGACGCAGCCGGCGCTGTACCGAGAAATCAGGGCCAACCTCGGCAAGGGCGCGACGCTGCTGTTCGCCCACGGCTTCAACATCCACTTCCGCCAGATCAAGCCGCGCAAGGACCTCGACGTCGTGCTGATCGCGCCGAAAGGACCGGGCGACCTCGTCCGCCGTCAGTACCAGCAGGGCCGGGGCGTGCCGTGCCTGATCGCCGTCGCCCAGCAGGGGGCGGGCAATCCGAAGACGCAGGCGAAAGCCCGGGCGCTCGCCTATGCGCATGGGATTGGCGGCACCCGTGGCGGCGTGCTCGGAACGACCTTCGAGGAGGAGACCGTGACGGATCTCTTTGGCGAGCAGGTCGTGCTGTGCGGCGGTACCACGGAGCTCGTGGTCAAGGGCTTCGAGACGCTGGTCGAGGCCGGCTACAAGCCCGAGGCTGCCTACTACGAGTGCCTGCACGAGCTGAAGCTCATCGTCGACCTGCTGCATGAGGGCGGGCTCGCCAAGATGCACCAGTTCATCTCGGAGACCGCCAAGTACGGCGATCTGACGCGTGGACCGCGCATCGTGACGCGCGGGACCAAGGCCGAGATGCGCAGGATTCTCAAGGAGATCCAGTCCGGAAAGTTCGCCCGGCAGTGGATCCGCGAGACCCGGGCCGGCAAGAAGAAGTACACGAAGCTCCTCAACCAGGATCTCAGGCACCCGATCGAGAAGGTCGGCCGCGCGCTGCGCGCCCGCATGCCCTGGCTGGAACACGCCCGCTGAAGCAACCCGGAGGCTGCCCGCCATGTCCACCCACGATCCGAACCGCGTCATCATCTTCGACACGACGCTGCGCGACGGCGAGCAGTCGCCCGGCTGCAGCATGACTCCCCCGGAGAAGCTCAGGATCGCCAAGGCGCTCGCCGACCTCGGGGTCGACGTCATCGAAGCCGGTTTCCCGGCGGCCTCGCGCGGCGACTGGGAGTCGGTGCAGACGATCGCCCGCGAGGTCAAGGGGCCGGTGATCTGCGGGCTCGCGCGCTGCAACCGCGACGACATCGAGAAGGCCTTCGGTGCGATCAAGGACGCGCCGCGCCACCGCGTGCACGTGTTTCTCGCGACCAGCGCGATCCATCGCGAGCACAAGCTCAACATGGCCAAGCACGAGATCCTGAAGGCCGCGGTCGAGGCCGTGACGTTCGCGCGCAGCCTCGCCGCCGACATCGAGTTCTCGCCCGAGGATGCCTCGCGCACCGAGCCCGAGTTCCTGGCCGAGGTGGTCGAAGCGGCGATCGAGGCGGGAGCCACCACCATCAACGTGCCCGACACGGTCGGCTACACGACCCCGCAGGAGTTCGCGGAGCTGTTCGCCCACTTGCAGCGAACCGTGCGCGGCCTCGACCGGGCGGTGCTGTCAGTGCATTGCCACAACGACCTCGGCATGGCGGTCGCCAACAGCCTGTCGGCAGCACTCGCCGGCGCGCGCCAGATCGAGTGCACGATCAACGGCATCGGCGAGCGCGCCGGCAACTGCTCGCTCGAGGAGGTCGTGATGGCGCTTAAGACCCGGCACAGCGTCTACGGGCTGTCGACCGGCATCCATACGACACGGCTGTATCCCACCGCCCGCCTCGTCTCGACCATCACCGGGATGCCGATACCCCGCAACAAGGCGATCGTCGGAGAGAACGCCTTCGCCCACGAATCCGGCATTCATCAGCACGGCATGCTCAAGCACCATTCGACCTACGAGATCATGCGACCGCAGGACGTCGGCTTCAGCCGCACCAACCTCGTGCTCGGCAAGCACAGCGGCCGGCATGCGTTTCGCGAGCGGGTCCGCGAGCTCGGCTTCGACCTCGCTGAGGACGAGCTCAACCGGGTGTTCGAGGAGTTCAAGGCGCTCGCCGACAAGAAGAAGGAGCTGTTCGATGGCGACATCGAGGCGCTCGTGCTGCGCGCCGGCGAGCAGGGCGTGGGGCCATGGAGCATCGCCGCGCTGTGGACCTCGGCGACCTCGGGTGCGGCGGCCTCCGCCGTCGTGCGGCTCGAGCACAGCGACGGGCGGCGCATCGAGCACGGCGCAACCGGCGACGGGCCGATCGATGCCGCGTTCAAGGCGATCGAGGCCGCGACCGGGATCGCCGTCAAGCTCAACAAGTTCGAGGTGAGGAGCGTCACCGAGGGTGAGGACGCGCAGGGCGAGGCCATCGTCTACGTCGAGCACAACCAGCGCAGCTACCGCGGCTCGAGCATCAGCACCAACATCATTGAGTCGAGCGCGCGCGCCTATCTCGAGGTCATCAACCGCATCGAATCGACCCGCAACGGAACCCTTCCGATGCACGCGCAGCTGTCGCGCGATCCGCGGCCCAGCAAGGCGACCGCATGAGCGCGAGGACCCTGTTCGAGAAGCTGTGGCAGGCCCACGAGGTCGTGCCCGAGACGCCCGACACGCCGGCTGTGCTGTACGTCGACCTGCACCTGACGCATGAGGTCACATCGCCCCAGGCCTTCGCGACGCTGCGCGCGCGCCGACTCAAAGTGCGGCGCCCCGACCGCACCGTCGCAACCCTGGATCACTCGACGCCGACCGACCGCGACCAGCTGTTCGGCAAGGTGCCGATCCGGATGGAGAGCGCCGCCCGGCAGATCCGCGAATTCGAGAGCAACTGCGCCGAGTTCGGCATCGAGCTGCTGGGGCTGACGCATGCGCAGCGCGGCATCGTCCACATCATCGGTCCGGAGCTCGGCCTGACGCAGCCCGGCAAGACGATCGTCTGCGGCGACAGCCACACCAGCACCCACGGCGCATTCGGGGCGCTGGCCTTCGGCATCGGCACGACCGAGGTCGGCCACGTGCTCGCGACCCAGTGCCTGCTGCAGCGCAAGCCCAGCACTCTCGCGGTCAACGTCGAGGGCGAGCTCGACCGCGGCGTGACCGCCAAGGATCTGGTGCTGGCGATCATCCACGAGCTCGGCGTCAGCGGCGGCACGGGCTCGGTGATCGAATACCGCGGCGGCACGATCCGGCGGCTGTCGATGGAAGAGCGGATGACGGTCTGCAACATGTCGATCGAGGCCGGCGCCCGCGCTGGTCTGGTTGCGCCCGACGAGACGACATTTGCGTACCTCGAGGGCCGGCCGCGCGCCCCTCAGGGCGCCGCGTTCGAGCGCGCCGTCGACGCCTGGCGCAGGCTCCCCACCGATCCGGACGCCACCTTCGACCGCGAGGTCGTGATCGAGGCCGCCGCGATCGCGCCGATGATCACCTACGGCACGAACCCCGGCATGTCCGTGCCCATCACCGGCACGGTCCCGGTCAGGAGCGGCGATGGCGTGCACGCGAAAGCGCTCGAGTACATGGGCCTGACGGCGGGGCAGCCGATGCTCGGGCAGAGGGTCGAGTTCGTGTTCCTCGGCAGCTGCACCAATGCGCGCCTCTCGGATCTGCGCGAGGCGGCGCGGATCCTCGGCGGCCACAAGGTCGCGACCGGCGTCAGATTCATCGTCGTTCCTGGCTCGCAGCAGATCAAGCGGCAGGCCGAAGCCGAGGGTCTGGATCGCGTGTTCATCGACGCCGGAGCCGAGTGGCGCGAATCGGGCTGCTCGATGTGCCTCGGCATGAATGGCGACGTCGTGGCCCGGGGCGCGTACTGCGTCAGCACCAGCAATCGCAACTTCGAAGGGCGCCAGGGCGTCGGCGCCCGGACCCTGCTCGCGAGCCCGATCACGGCGACGGCGAGCGCCATCGCGGGACGGATCGCGGACCCGCGCGGCTTTCTGTCCTGACGGCGGCGGAGCAATCCGATGGACCCGATCCGCACCATCCGCTCGCGCACCGTCGTGATGCCGCGCGCGAACATCGATACCGACCAGATCATGCCCGCACGCTTCCTGACGACGACGACCCGCGAAGGCCTCGGCGAGCACCTGTTCGCCGACTGGCGCTACGACGCAGCCGGGAAGGCGATCGCGGAGTTCGTGCTGAACCGGCCCGAGGCGGCTGGCTGCCAGATACTGGTCGCCGGTCGCAACTTCGGCTGCGGCTCCTCGCGCGAGCACGCCCCGTGGGGACTCTATGACTATGGTTTCCGGGCCGTCGTCAGCACCGAGATCGCGGACATCTTCCGCAGCAATGCCCTGAAGAATGGCCTCGTGCCGGTGGTCGTCGACGAGGCGACCCACGCAGCGCTGCTCGCCCAGCCGGGCGCCGAGGCCAGCATCGACCTCGAGCGCTCGAGCCTGACGCTCCCGGGCGGACGCGAGGTTCGCTTCCCGATCGAATCCTTCGCCCGCTACTGCCTCCTCAACGGCGTCGATCAGACCAGCTACCTGCTGTCCAAGCAGGCGGCGATCGATGAGTTCGAGCGGCGGATGAAGGCATGAAGGCGCACATCGCGGTCCTCCCGGGCGACGGGATCGGACCGGAGGTGATCGCGGAGGCGGTGCGCTGCCTCAAGCTCGTCGCGACGAACTTCCGCCACGAGTTCCGGATGGAGGAGGCGCCGGTGGGTGCGGTCGCGATGGACGCGACCGGAATGCCGCTGCCGCCCGCGACCCTCGCACTCGCGAAGACCGCGGATGCCGTGCTGTTCGGCGCGATCGGCGCGCCACGCTACTCGGACCCCGCGCTCAGGGTCCGGCCCGAGCAGGCAATCCTGCAGCTCAGGCGCGAGCTCGGCCTGTATGCCAACCTGCGCCCGGTCGTGTGCTTCGAGGCCGTGCTCGACGCCTCCCCTCTCAAGCCCGAGCTGCTCGCCGGCGTCGACATCATGGTCATCCGCGAGCTCACCGGCGGCATCTACTTCGGGACCAAGACGCGCACCGAGACCGAGGCAAGTGATCTGTGCGTCTACACGGTGCCCGAGGTCGAGCGCATCGCCCGGCTCGGAGCGCGCATCGCGCGCCACCGGAAGCGACGCCTGACCTCGGTCGACAAGGCCAACGTGCTCGAGACCTCGCGCCTGTGGCGCGCGGTCGTCACGCGGGTGCTGGCCGCCGAGTTCCCGGACGTGGCGGTGGAGCACATGTACGTCGACGCCGCCGCCATGCACCTGTTGCGCCGGCCGGCCGATTTCGACGTGTTGATCACCGAGAACATGTTCGGCGACATTCTGACCGACGAGGCCTCGATGCTGGCCGGCTCGCTCGGCCTGTGCGCCTCGGCCTCGATCGGCAACGAGACGCGCGGCATCTACGAGCCGATCCACGGCTCGGCGCCCGACATCGCCGGTCGCGGCATCGCCAACCCGTACGCCACGATCCTGTCGGCGGCGTTGCTGCTGCGGTACTCGCTCGGCCTCGAGCGTGAGGCCCGCGCGCTCGAGGCGGCCGTCGTCGGTGCGCTCGGGGCGGGTGTCCGGACCGCCGACCTGAGTCCGGTCGGCGCGCCGGCCTCGACGCGGGCCGCGGGCGATGCGGTACTGGCGCGCCTCTAGCGGCGCGCGGCCGCGACCGGCTCGGCTCAGCGGGCGGCGAGCGCCCGATCGAGCCCCGCGCGCAGGTCGGCCACGAGGTCGGCCGCCGACTCGATCCCGACCGAGAGCCGCAGCAGACTCGCGGTGATGCCAGCGCGGGCGCGGGCGTCAGGCTCCATCGCCGCGTGCGTCATCGTGGCCGGATGCGCGATCAGGCTCTCGACACCGCCCAGCGACTCGGCCAGCGAGAACAGCTCGAGCCCCTCGACGCAGGCGCGCACGCCAGCCATCCCGTTGACCACCTCAAAACTCACCATCGCACCGAAGGCGCGCTGCTGGGCGGCGGCGATCGCGTGCCCGGGATGCTGCGGAAGGCCCGGGTAGTGGACGCGCGCGACCGCCGGGTGCGCGACCAGCATCGCGACCACTGCGTCGGCATTCACAGCGTGCAGGGCGAGGCGCGCATGCAGCGTGCGCAAACCGCGCAGCGTCAGGAAGCTGTCGAAGGGCGCGCCCGTGAGGCCAAGGCAGTTGGCCCACCAGCTGAGCTCCTCGTGCAGGGTCTGCGTCCCCGCCACCACCGCACCCCCGACGACGTCGCTGTGGCCGTTCAGGTACTTGGTCGTCGAGTGCACCACGAGGTCGGCGCCGAGCGCGAGCGGCTGCTGCCAGACCGGCGACAGGAAGGTGTTGTCGACGACCACCAGCGCACCGGCCGCGCGTGCGAGCGCGCTCGCGCGCGCAAGATCGGTGATCCGGAGCAGCGGATTTGACGGTGTCTCGAGCCACACGAGGCGCGGCTGCGCGGTGAGGTGTGTCGCGAGCGCCTCGAGGTCGGTCGGGTCGAGGAACTCGACCTTGAGCATGCCATGGCGCGCGAGCGCGCTGAACAACCGGAAGGTTCCGCCGTAGCTGTCCTGTGGTGCGAGCACGAGCTCGCCGGACCGGCACAGGTGGGCGACCAGCGTGACCGCCGCCATCCCGGATGCGGTCACGACCGCTCCAGCGCCACCCTCGAGGTCGGTCAACGCGGCGGCGAGCGAATCCCGGGTAGGGTTTCCGGAGCGCGAGTAGTCATAGACCGGCTTCGCGCCGAACTCCTGGAACGAGAACGTCGAGGTCAGGTGGATCGGCGGGACGACGGCACCGAACTGGCTGTCGGAGTCGAGCGCGGCGCGGATCGTGCGCGTGCGGGAATCGCCCGATCCGGTCATCGCACGGCTCCTGCGACACCGGCGGCGATGCGCCGCTGGACGACGGCCCCTGGCATCGGGACACGGTTGTGGCGGTCGCTCGACGCGAGCACGCCTCGCAGCTGGCGCGCCGAGCGCCGCTCGCTGTGCGTGCGCCGCACGACCTGATGCGCGCGCACGGCGATCGCGCGCGACCTCACGGCTACCCTCGGCTGTACGGTGGACATCGACGCTCCCGGGTTACGACTGGCCGACTCCCGAGCCGCCGAAGGCGGAACCCGCGCAGGCGCGGCAAGGCCGCGGCGCCGGAGACCATCTACCGGACCCGGATGCCGGGCCCGCAGGAGTTGGCACCTTCACGCTGGGCGCAGGTTGCCCCGGCTTCAAAGGGCCAGTCCCTCAGCCGGTCTAGATGGACTGGACGAGTCTACGGATCCGCGCCGCAGTGCGTCAACAACGTCGCGGCGCCGGCTGGATCGATCGGGCGGTCATCATCCGCGCCTCGTGCGGCACCTCGGGCGCTCCCCTCGGCCCGACCGGTGCCCGCGTTGGCATCGGTTCGCCAGCGAATCGCCGTCCACACACGCCGATCACCTGAGTCCACCGCCGCTGCGCACAGAGGCCGTCCACCCCCGCCGGCACAAACACCTGCGCGTCGTTCGCGAACCGCCGAGCCGCAGCACGATCGCGCCGAGTCTGTGCCGCGCAAACGCGATCGCGGCGTGACGAAAAGCGCCGTGGCGCTGCGTCTTCCACATATTGCGACGCCCCGTAATCGGCGCACCCTGTTGAAGAGCGGTTGATGCGGGAGTGACGCGATGCGCAGCATCGCGGGCACAGGACTTGATCGGGAGAGCACTCATGACTGACATCACTGTCACGAAGGTTTTCAAAGCCGAGGACCGGACGCTGCCGGTGTTCGAGCAAGCGGAGAAGATGCTGCAGCGCATCCGCGACCGGGCCTTCGCGCTGTCGAGCGACCGCGGCTTCGGCGAAGGCCGAGCGCTGGATGACTGGCTGGCTGCGGAGCGCGAGTTCTGCTGGCCCACCGCGGAGTTCGTCGAGCACGATAAAGACTATGCGCTGTCGGTCGCCCTGCCAGGGTTCGAGCCGGCGGATATCGCCGTGACTGCGACGCCCCGCGAGTTGGTCGTATGCGCCAAGGCGACGGCCACGCGCCGCGACGAGACCAAGGCGAAGGACACGCAGGTCCGTTGGTCCGAGTTCCGCAGCAATGACGTCTATCGGCGCATCGCGCTGCCCGGCCAGATCAACGTCGACACGGTTACGGCGATACTGAAGAACGGTGTGTTGGCGATCGTCGCGCCGAAGGTTCAGCAGCAGACCAAGCCGGTAGCGGTCAAAGCAGCGGCGTAGCCGCTGTTGTCGGGCGAGTCAGGGGCGGCGCCGCGCCCGGCGCCGCCCAGCGTGGGAGCGAGCGGCGCGCGCAAGCCAGGAGACGGATGCCATGCTGGTCGGTGAAATCTGCAATCGGAATGCGGTCGTGGTTGCCTCGGACGCGGACCTCGTGACTGCCGCGCAGCTGATGCGGACCCAGCACGTGGGCTTTCTGGTGGTGACTGCGGGCGGGGCGGAGCGAAGCACGCCGCTCGGCGTGCTGACTGACCGGGATATCGTCGTCGAGGTCGTGAGCAAAGGCGTCGACCCGCTGCAGCTGAAGGTGGAAGACGCCATGTCGCGCGATCCGCTCGTGATCAGCGTCGAGGCGCGTCCCGAGCACGCACTGCGGCAGATGCGCACCTTCGGCGTGCGGCGCACGCCAGTCGTCGATGCCAGCGGCCGGCTGATCGGTGTGCTGGCGCTCGACGACCTGCTCGATTGGCTCGCCGGCGCGCTCTCGGATGCGGCCGGCATCGTACGGCGCGGGCAGCGCATCGAGCGCCAGATGCGCGCCTGAGGAGCCGCGCGCCCCGCCGCCGCTCAGGCACCGGGCAGCAGCTCGCGGACCTCGGCATCGGTGAGCTGGGGAAAATCCGCGTACCAGCCGCCGACCGCCACGAAAAACTGCGGCACCTGCAGGCAGACGACGTCGTCCGCCTCCTGCTCGAGCATCTGGCGTGCCTCGCGGGACGCGACCGGCACTGCGACCACGACGCGCCCGGCGCCGAGCTGCCGCGCCGCCGCAACGGCGGCCCGCAGTGTCGCACCGGTGGCGACGCCATCGTCGACCAGCACCGCCGCCAGACCCGCCAAGTCGAGCGGTGCTCGCTCACCACGGTAGGCGCGCTCGCGCCGCGTGAGCTCGGCGCGCTCCTCATCGGCCACGGTCTCGAACTGGCGCGCAGCGCCGGGCAGCATCGCGAGCACGTCCTCGTTCCTGATCGTCACGCCGCCCGGGGCGACCGCACCCATCGCGAGCTCCGGCTGGCTAGGCACGCCTACCTTGCGCACGACCAGCACATCGAGCGGCGCACCGAGCGCGGCGGCGACCGGCACGGCCACTGGAACCCCGCCCCGCGGCAGGCCGAGGACGATCGCGGGCTGCGCGCCCAGCCGTTTCCTCACGGCCGCGCCAAGCAGCTGGCCGGCTTCCGTGCGGTTGGCATATACACGATCCATACGGGCCTCCGCCGCAGCGTAAACATTGCCAAGGCCCGCAACAGTCGTAAAGCCCGCAGCCACCGATCGGGTAAGTCATGCTCCCACAATGTACGCCGCGGGCTAGTGTGCGACGATGAGGCAGGTGACTTCCCCACCGGCATCGGTACACGATGCGTTGATCGTCGTCGACGTACAGCGTGATTTCCTGCCAGGCGGCGCACTGGGCGTGGCCGCCGGCGAGAGCGTCATTGCGCCGCTCAACGCCTGCAGCGAGGCGCTCGCCCGGGCCGGTGCGCGTATCTATGCAACCCGCGACTGGCACCCGCCCGACCATTGCTCGTTCCAGGCACAAGGTGGGCCGTGGCCGACGCATTGCGTCGCGGGCACGGCTGGCGCCGAGTTCCCGGCGACGCTGCGGCTGCCGCGAGGCGCCGTCGTCGTCTCCAAGGCCGAGCGGCGCGACCGCGATGCCTACTCAGGCTTCGACGGCACCGACCTCGCCTCGCAGCTGCGCGCCGCAGACGTCACGCGGCTGTGGATCGGCGGACTCGCAACCGACTACTGCGTGCGTGCCACGGTCCTCGATGCGCGCCGGCTGGGCTTTGAGGTTCTGGTGCTCACGGATGCGGTGCGCGCCGTCGAGCTGAACGCCGGCGACGGTGCGCGCGCGCTGGCCGACATGCAGGCTGCGGGCGCCAGGCTCCAGCCGGGCGGCCCGACCGGCCCAGGGCCGTGAGCGCGCGCATCGGCTGGCCGTATCGCCGCAACGAGCCGCGCTTGCTTGCGCGGCGCAACGACCTCGATTGCACCGCGGCTTTGGCCGGTCCCACGTGGTGTGCGCCAGCCGCGGGACGCGAGCACACGCAGCAATGACCGCGGCACGAGCATCGCCGCCGGTTGCCGTCGGCCCTGGAGACGTCCCGCTCGCAGCCAAGATCGCTTGGCTGTCCGACCCCGCGTCGACCGCGACAGGCCGCAGCGCGTAGACGACGACAAGTCGCGCGTCCGGCCGGTGCGCGGCACCCCAGCCCGCGACCGGCGGGGCGAGCGCCAGTGTCGGCGCCTCCATGCGAAACGCATTCTCGAACGCCGCGACAGTGTGCGGCTCGACCGCAACGATCCGGGCCGCCCCCGCAGCTTCGAAGTGCCGCGCCACGTAGCGCGAGCCGAGCCGGTCGCGGGCTTTGGTGCGTCGGTCTCGGCGCGAGTACGGTAGGTACGGGACGAGCACGGTCACCGACCGGGCGCGCGCATTGCGAACTGCCGCCGTGACGAACCACAGGCGCACCGGCCGGTCGTTGGTCGAAGGGCCTTCGAGATCGCCGTGCACGCAATGCGCGATGGCAGCGTCTCGGCCGCGCACCGAGACGAGCGGACGCGCCTTGTGCTCACCGCGCTCGAAGTCACGCTCCTCGAGCGGCTCGGGCAGTTCTCACCGCACGCGCTGTCAAGCGAGCGTTGCCGCCATGGCTGCCAGTGCGCAGGCGTTGCCGCACCTAACGCCCCGCAGCTGCATCCATCACTCCCGGTGCGGTGCGACGCCGCAGGACCGGTTACATCCCAATGCCATCAGCCGTCGCGGGTGCGCCGCGTCCTGCTCCGCGCCGTGAGCGCCATACCGATCGCCGCGGCCGCCGTCAATAGCGCGGCCGTCGAGAACGCCGCCGCCGAGCTCGCGTGCTGCCAGATGAGGCCAAGGATTACCGAGCCCGGCAGCACGAACAGGCCGCTCGCAAGGTGATAGAGCCCGAAGGCCGTGCCGCGCTGCGCCGCCGGGGCCGAATCGCCGATCAGCGAACTCTCGGCAGGCTCGGTGACGGCGAGCGTCGCGGAATAGGCGACAAACAGGATCCAGATTTCGGCCCCGGTGGCGTGCGCCCCGGCGAGCGCGAGCAGCACCAGCACCCGCAATCCCCACCCGGCGAGCAGCACCGGCATGCGCCCGAGGCGATCGCTGACGACACCGGCCGGATAGGCGACGAGCATCTTCGTCAGGCTCGCGGCCGCCCACACGAGCGGAACCCACGCGACCGGCAGGCCGGCATCACGCGCCCAGAGGACAACGAACACCTCCGGGATGGAGGCGAGTGCCAGCATGGCAGCGGCGATGATCAGCGCCCGGAGGTTCGCATCGAGCCCGCGCCAGCTCAGCTGCGGGGGCGGTGCGCTGCGCACGAGCGGCGCGTCCGCCGGCACGCCGACCGCGAGCAACACGAGCACGGCCGCGCCCGGCACGGCGGACCACAGGAACACCCGTCCGAGTGCGGTTCCCGAGGTGAGCAGCGCAAATGCCACGATCGGCCCGATCACCGCGCCCGCGTGGTCCATCGCCCGATGAAAGCCGAATGCCCGGCCGCGGATCGTCGCGGCGGCGGCACCGGCGATCAGTGCATCGCGCGGCGCCGTCCGAATGCCCTTGCCGACCCGGTCGAGGAATCGGAGCAGCAGCACGATCGGCCAGCCGAGCGCGAATCCGATCGCGGGCCGGGCGAGGTTCGCGATCCCGTAGCCGCCAAACACGAGCCGCTTGGCACCGACGCCCCGGTCGCTGAGCCGGCCGGCGACGAGCTTGAGCACGCTGGCCGTCGCCTCGGCAATCCCCTCGATCAGGCCGACGATCGCCGGGCCCGCGCCGAGGGTCGCGGTCAGGAACACGGGCAGCAGCGGCGTGATCATCTCGCTTGCGCCGTCGTTGAGCAGCGAGACGAAGCCGAGAACGACCACCGTGCGCGGCAGTCTCGCGGGCATCCCGGTCGAGGGCATGGACCGTGCCGGTCAGCGGCGCGCGGCCAGGATCCGCAGCATGCGGCGCAGCGGCTCGGCGGCGCCCCACAGCAGCTGGTCGCCAACCGTGAACGCCGTCAGGTACTCCCCGCCCACCGGCAGCTTGCGGACCCGGCCGACCGGGATGCCGAGCGTGCCACTGACGGCGGCGGGCGACAGTTCCCTGATCGAGGCGGCGCGCTCGTTCGGGACAACGCGCACCCACTCGTTGCCCGACGCCAGCACCCGCTCGACCTCCGCGAGCGGCAGGCTCCGCCTGAGCTTCAGCGTCAACGCCTGGCTGTGGCAGCGCATGGCACCGATCCGCACGCACACCCCGTCGAGCGGGACCGGCCGCGCCTCGCGGCCGAGGATCTTGTTGGCCTCGGCGCTGGCCTTCCACTCCTCGCGGCTCTGGCCGGTCCCCAGATCGGCGTCGATCCACGGGATCAGGCTGCCGGCGAGCGCCGTACCGAACTGCTCGTGGGGCAGCGCATCGCTGCGCAGTGTCGCCGTCACCGCCCGATCGATGTCGAGGATCGAGCTCATGGGATCAGCGAGCAGCGGCGCGACCGCGGCGTGGGCCGCCCCCATCTGCGCGAGCAGCTCGCGCATGTGGGCGGCGCCTGCGCCCGAGGCCGCCTGGTAGGTCATCGCCGTCGCCCACTCGACCAGGTCCTCGCGGAGCAGGCCGCACACTGCCATCAGCAGCAGCGAGACCGTGCAGTTGCCGCCGATGAAGTCGCGCCGGCCGGCCGCGAGCGCCGCATCGATGACCGGCCGGTTGACCGGGTCGAGGATGATCACGGCCTCCGGGCGCATCCGCAGCGCCGAGGCGGCATCGATCCAGTAACCGGTCCAGCCCGCTGCCCGCAGAGCCGGGTGTATCGCAGTCGTGTAGTCCCCGCCCTGGCAGCTCAGGATGACGTCCATCTCGGCGAGCGAGCCGACGTCGCTCGCGTCGCGCACCGGCGGCGTAGCGCGGCCGACGTCGGGTGCCGCGGTGCCGGCCCGGGTCGTGCTGAAGAACACCGGCGAGGCGAGCTCGAAATCCCGCTCGGCGCGCATGCGCTCGATGAGCACGGACCCGACCATGCCCCGCCAGCCCACGATTCCTACCCGCATCGAACGCTCCTACCCCGCGGTGAGTCCAAGGCTACAGCAGCAACTCCTCCGCCGGTTCGCGCAGGTTGTAGCGCGAGCTCATCGAGTGACCATAGGCACCGGCCGTCGCGATCAGCAGCACGTCGCCCTCGCGGGTCACCGGCAGCTGTCGCTCGTGGCCGAGCACGTCGGCGGATTCGCAGATGGGACCGACGATCTCGTAGGTCTCGGTCGCCGGCTCCGCGAGCCGCGTGAGATTGACGATCTCGTGGTGGGCGCCGTAGAGCGCCGGGCGGATCAGGGAGTTCATGCCGGTCGCGACCCCGACGTACTGCACCGCGCCCTTGCCCTTGAGCTGCGTCACCCGCGCGAGCAGCACGCCGGCGGCCGCGACCAGGTAGCGTCCGGGCTCGAGCCACAGCTCGAATGCCGGCTGGCGCGCCTTGAACCGGTCGAGCGCCCGGCCGAGCGCGCCGACATCGACCGGAAGGCGGCTCGGGTTGTCGGGCACGCCGAGGCCGCCGCCGAGGTCGAGCACGGTGACCTCCGTGAAGCGCGTGGCGATCCGCGCCAGGGCCTCGGCCACCTCGATCCAGGTGTCGATGGAGAAATTGCCGCTGCCGGTGTGGGCGTGCAGCCCGACGATGCGCGCGCCGGCCGCGCGCGCCAGACGCTCGAGTTCCTCGACCTCGAACTGCGGCACGCCGAACTTGGTGTGCACGCCCGCGGTGCGCACGTGGGCGTGGTGGCCGTGACCGCGGCCGGTGTCGATCCGCACGAACAGCTCGCGGCCGGCGAACAGCCGCGGCCACTCGCGCAGCGGATGCAGGTTGTCGAGCGTCACGCGCAGCTGCTGCGCGATCGCCCATTCGTACTCGGCGCGGGGCGCGAAGTTGGGCGTGAACAGGATCCGGCTGCGATCGACCGCCGGCACCTCGCGCAGCAGGTGCTCGATCTCCCCTTGCGAGACGCAGTCGAAGCCGATCCCGGAAGCCGCGAGCGTGCGCAACAGCTCGCCGTGCGGGTTGGCCTTCATCGCGTAATGCACGTGCGCGACCGCGCCGAGCGCACGCAGCTCGGCGGCCGCGGCACGTACCGTCGCGATGTCGTAGACGTAGGCCGAGTCGCGGCTGCCAAAGTGCTCGAGCAGCGCCGTGCGCCGCTCGCGCCACCAGGGCGGCGCCGGGGCTGGCGCGCCGTCCAGCGCGTGCAGCTGCTCCCAGGTGGGACCGAGCACGACGTCGTTGGGGGCCGCGCGGATCAGCAGCTCATGGAGCTGCAACACCAGCCGGTCGCCCTGCTCCTCGTCGATCACGAAGGTGAAGTTCAGGTCGTTGGCTGCCTGGCTGACGAGATAGATGCGCTGCTCCTCGAATAGCGCCAGCGCCTCGCCCAGGTCGTGAAGGATGCCGCGGATGTTGCGGCCGACGAGCGACAGGGCCGCGCACGGGCCGATCACCTGCGTCCGGCACAGGCCCGCGAGCGCCTCACTGAGCGCGGCGATGGCCGGATCATCGAGCGTGTTCGCGGCCGGATCGAGCGAGACGGTCACGTTCGTCTCGGAGGTCGAGACGAGGTCGACCGACAGCCCGCGCTGCTTGAATACCTGGAACACGTCGGCGAGGAATCCGACCTGGTGCCACATGCCGGGGCTGTCCATCGAGATGAGCGTGATTCCTTTCTTGATCGCGATCGCCTTCACCTGCGCCGCATCCCCGCCGGCCGGGTTCGCGGTGATGTGCGTGCCTTCGAGCTCCGGGGTCTGCGTCGCATAGACGTAGAGCGGAATCCCGTACTGCCGGACCGGCTGGATGCAGCGCGGATGCAGGACTTTCGCGCCGCTCGAGGCGATCTCCTGCGCCTCGTCGTAGTGCAGCTGCTTCAGCAGTCGCGCGTTCGGAACTCCCTTCGGGTTCGCGCTGAACATGCCCGGCACGTCGGTCCAGATCTCGAGGCGCACCGCCTGGAGCTTGGCCGCGAAGTAGGCGCCCGAGGTGTCCGAGCCGCCACGCCCGAGCAACACCGTGTGTCCGGCGGCATCGATGGCGATGAATCCCTGGGTGATGAAGACCCGGCCCGGGTTGGCAAGGCGCTGCTGCAGCGCCGCATCGGGGGCGTAATTGCAGGTGGCCGACAGGATGTTCGCCTTGGTCGATGCGCCGGGCCGTGCCTCGGCGAGGAGGACCGTGCGCGCATCGACCCATTCGACATCAAGGCCCTGGGTCGCGAGCCATGCCGCGCCGAGTTCGGTCGCCATCAGCTCGCCGGTCGCCATCGCCCGCGCCCGAATCTGATCGCTGACTTCGTGCAGCAGGGCAATGCCGGTGGCGATGTGCCGCAGTTCGATCAGCTCCCGTCGGACACCCCGCGGGAGGGGAATTCCAAGGTCTTTCGCGAGGTTGGCGTGCACGGCCTCGATGTCGGCGAGTACGGCCTCGGAGCCGCGGCCGGCCGGCAGGTCGAGCAGGTGCTCGAGGCGGTCCGTGATCCCGGACAGGGCGGAGTGGACGACGACCGGCTGCACGCCCGCGGCGAGGCGGGCCTTCAGCACATCACGGATGCGGTGCCAGTTGGCGGCCGAGGAGACGCTGGTGCCGCCGAACTTGAGGACGACGAACGGGGCGGGTGTCGGGGCCATGGCTGTTCGCGGAGAGACGGCCCGATCCGGGCCCGGCGGCAAGAAACGGCGCCCGGTGGCACCGCGGCGGCGGACTTAGACGCTCAGGCGTCGTCCTCGAAATCCTGCAGCGCTTTCTTGAGGCGGCGCTCGGCGAGCACATCCTCGAGCTTGCTCCAGGCGGCCTTGCCCTTCTTGCCCGGCTGGACCTTCTTGCGATCAACGCGATCGATGAGCCGGTCGTAGTCCGGCTCTTCCGCCTCCGCATCGGCGAGGAACTCCTCGTCGAGTTCGAAGTGCTCTTGGTCGCGTTCGCTCATGGCCCGATGTGCCTCGAAAATTCCTAGTCAGATCAACAAGATCTGAAGCTTTTTGCAATTGCGAAGCCACCGAACTATACAGAAAAAAGGCCAGACTGCAACTGGCGGCTCTCGCCGGGGTCCGAGACGCGAAGGCCCCGCACGCGGGGCCTTCGGTAATCCGGCGGGACGAACGGCGGGACGCTCAGCCGCACTTCCTCAAGCATTCATCGTACGTTGAGTCGCACTGCCGCTGTTTCGAGGCGTCCTTGGCGGCGTCGATCATGCACTTGTCGGATTGCTCGTCGCACTGCGCCACGCACTTGTCGTCGGACAGGGTGCGCGCATCGCCCGCGAGGGCCGCGATCGACCCCAATGCCATCGCGAGTGCCAGTAATCCGAGCTGCGTGCGCTTGCCGAAACGCATGACCCCCTCCTCGAGTGCCGGCCAGGCTCGTGTCATTCGCCGAGTTTGGATCATGAGTCGCCCGCGAGCGCGATGCAACGGGGAGAACCCGCAGACTCAGGCCGCGAAATGCTCCGGTGTCAGTGCCGGGAGTGTCGCGGCTCCCGCGCGCACGGCTTGCGCGTAACCCTGTGTCCGTGGCAGCAGCCGCTCAAAGTACAGGCGCGCCGCCGCGAGCTTGCCCTCGTAGAAGGCGCGCTCGGGGGTGCCCGCCGCGAGCCGCGCCTCGGCAACCGCAGCGCTCCTCAGCCAGCACCAGCCGACCAAGAGGTAGCCCGCAAAGTTCAGATAGTCGACCGCGGCGGCGCCCAATTCCTCGGGGTTCAGCGCGACCCGCTCGCCGACCAGGCGGGTCAGTGCCGCCCACTCCTCCACCCCGGCCTTGAGCGCGGCGGCCCACGGCGCGAGCGCCGCCGGCAGGTCGCCGGTCAGAGTCTTGGCGATCTCCTCGGCCATGCGCTTGACACTGGCCCCGCCGGTGCCCAGCACTTTGCGACCGAGCAGGTCGAGTGCCTGGATCCCGTTCGTACCCTCGTAGATACAGGTGATCTTGGCATCGCGCAGGTACTGCTCGGCGCCGGTCTCGCGGATGAACCCGGTGCCGCCGTGCACCTGCATCGCGAGGCTGGTGGTCTCCATCGCGGTGTCGGTCAGCAGCGATTTGACGATCGGGATGAGGAGTGCCAGGAGCGCACCGGCGCGCTCGCGCTCCGCCGGATCAGGCGCGAGGCGCTCGATGTCCTCGAGCAGACACGCGTAGTACGCCAGCAGCCGCTGGCCCTCGGTCAGCGCCTTTTGCGTCAGCAGCATGCGCCGCACATCGGGGTGGACGGCGATCGGGTCGGCGCCCTTGTCGCGCGCGACCGGTCCTTTCGCCGAGCGCCCCTGCAGGCGCTCGAAGGCGTAGCGCACCGAGGCCTGCAGCGCCCGTTCGCTGAGGCCGAGCCCCTGCAGCGCGACCCCGAGGCGGGCGTGGTTCATCATCGTGAACATGCAGGCAAGCCCGCCGCCGGGCGTGCCGATCAGCCAGCCGGTCGCCTGCTCGAATGTCAGCACGCAGGTCGGCGAGCCGTGGATGCCCATCTTGTGCTCGATGGAGTCGCAGCGGACTCCATTTGGCTTCCCGTCGATCAGCTTGGGCACCAGGAACAGGCTGATGCCACGCGTTCCGGGCGCCGCATCCGGCAGCCGCGCGAGCACCATGTGGACGATGTTGTCCGCCATGTCGTGCTCGCCCCAGCTGATAAAAATCTTGGTGCCGCTCAGCCGGAAGCTGCCATCGCTTGCGGCCTCGGCCTTGGTTCTCAGCAACCCGAGGTCGGTGCCGGCCTGCGCCTCGGTGAGGCACATCGTGCCCGTCCACTCGCCAGAGACGAGCTTGCCCAGATACCGGCTCTTCAGCGTATCGCTGCCGTGCCGGGTCAGTGCAAGCACGGCCCCCTCGGACAGGCCGCTAGCCATGCGCCAGGCCATCGCCGAGCCGCACAGCATCTCGCCGACCGCGATGTGCGCGATTGCGGGCAGCCCCTGACCGCCGAAGGCCGGATCCGCCCCCATCCCGGCCCAGCCGTGGGTGCAGAACTGCTGGTAGGCCTCCCGGAAGCCCGGTGCGGTCCGGACCTGCCCATCGGCAAACGTCGGGTCTTCCCAGTCTCCTCGCCAGTTGAGCGGTGACAGCACCGTCTCGGCGAAGCGCGCGGCCTCCTCGAGGATACCGTCGATCAGTTCCCGGTTGACGTCCGCACGGCCAAGCGCCGCGAGCGTGTGTTCGGCCTCAAGCACTTCGTGAGTGACGAACTGGAAGTCACGGCGCGGCGCGCGGTATTCGTACATGGAGCTCAAGACCTCTGCCAGAAAGCGTCCGGGTTGAGGTCTGAGTCTAGCAGCCGGGCATCGCGCGCCCCGCTGAGCCGACCGGCGGGCCTGTGCGCGCGATGCCCGGCTGTCCGCGAGGAACCGCGGGCCGAGCCTCGGACAGCAAGATGGTCAGTTCGCCCGAACGAACAGAGCACACGCCACTGCCAAGCGGCCTTCCGGGGAGGCTAACGCAAGGTAATGGCTCTGATAAGCCGCCACCCGGCAGAGATCGTTGCATCGAAACCCGTGTCGCGGACGGCAAGTTTGCACCGCGCGATGCGCAGTGCCATCGGCCTGTCCCTTGGAGACCTGAACCGGCAGGCTGGCACTAATCGCGCCTAACAGCGTCTAACCTGTCAGCCGAGTGGCCGGTCAGCTACCGTCGTCGCTAGCAGTCGCTTCTGGGAGGAGACGGTGATGGCAAGCGAAACAGCAGAGGCGTTCAGATCGCTGAACATTGCCCTGCCCGAGGAAGTCGTGAGCATCCGTGGACGCAGGCCTTCCGTCACGACCGCTGTCCTGCCCCAATACTCCAGCATGATCTTTCATACCTACATCAGCCTGCACAGATCACTCTGCGCATCGGCTCTTGTCCTGGCGCTGGCCGGCGCTCTGTCCGGCTGTGCGCTATACAACACATACGAGAAATGCGGCTTTCACGGCTGTCCCGGTGACGCGGAGCTCACTGCCGAGGTACGGTCGCGGTTCAGAGAACGTTGGGACCTCGAGTCACATGCAATCACGGTGCAGACGCTGGATCATGTGGTGTATCTGTATTGTGTGGTGAGTTCCGGCTTAGAGATCGCCAATGCTGAGTCGATCGCACTTCAGGTCCCGGGCGTGACGCGGGTCGTGAACTCGATGGCGGTCTCTACGGCCCGGTGATGACACGAGCTGCGGGACCGCGGCCGTTCACGGCCCCGCATGCGGTTCGGCGCCCCGCTGCCAACCGTACGAGGCGACAGCGGCACGTGGCGCGTACCCGGGCTGCCGGGCGATCGGATCGCGGCCGGCATCATGCGGTCTTCGTGTTGATTGGTCGGGGCGGCGAGATTTGAACTCGCGACCCCTTGCACCCCATGCAAGTGCGCTACCAGACTGCGCTACGCCCCGACCGGACGGATCGCCGCATTGACCGCGGCAGACAACTTTGGCGCGCGAATTCTAAAGGAAGCGCCGGCGCAGGGCTACGGCCGCGGGTGCGGCGCCCTCAGCGGCGCAGCGACTTCAGCAGTTCTTCGAGTTCGCCGCGGACCTGGCGCACGATCTGCTGGCTCTGCGACACGTCCTCGCGAGCTTCATCCCCCGCGAGCCGCTGGCGCGCGCCGCCGATGGTGAACCCCTGGTCGTACAGGAGGCTGCGGATCTGGCGAATCACCAGCACATCCTGGCGCTGGTAGTAGCGGCGATTACCGCGCCGCTTGACCGGCTTCAGCTGCGGGAACTCCTGCTCCCAGTAGCGCAGCACGTGCGGTTTGACACCGCACAGATCGCTGACTTCGCCGATCGTGAAGTAGCGTTTGCCCGGGATCGCCGGCAGCTCGGCGTTATTGCTTGGTTCCAGCATAGGCCTCAACGCGTGCCTTGAGCTTCTGGCCCGGCCGGAACGTCACGACGCGCCGCGCGCTGATCGGGATCTCCTCGCCGGTCTTCGGGTTGCGTCCGGGCCGCTGATTCTTGTCGCGCAGGTCGAAGTTGCCGAAGCCCGAGAGCTTCACCTGTTCGCCGTTCGACAGCGCCGCGCGCACTTCCTCGAAGAACAGGTCGACAAGCTCGCGCGCTTCGCGCTTGTTGAGTCCGAGCTGGTCGAACAGTGCCTCGGCCATTTCCGCCTTCGTGAGTGCCATGCGTGCTTAGACTCGTGCTCAGTCGCGAATAGTCGCTTTCAGGTCCTGCTGCAGTCGCCCGCGGACCGCTGCCATGGCAGCGTCTACATCCGTTTCCGTGAGGGTCGCCGATTTATCTTGAAAAATCAAGCCTAAGGCCACGCTTTTTCTACCGGATTCTATCCCTTTGCCCCGGTACACGTCGAAAACTTTGAGTTCTTGCAACAGGCTCGACGCCGCGACAGTAACAGATTCACGCAACTGGCTGAAAGTGACGGCTTCGTCTACGACGATCGCGAGATCGCGGCGCACCGACGGAAGCCGGGACAATTCCTGCGCCGCCGGCAGCACGGCGTCCGAGGTTATGTCCAATTCGAGCTCAAAGAGGATCGGCGGTGGCGCAAGCTCGAGCGCCCGCGCCTGCTCGGGGTGCAACTCTCCGAGCCAGCCACAGCTGCGCGTTCCGCGGTAAATCCGGGCGCTGCGCCCCGGGTGCAGGCAGGCAAGGGGTTCGACGATGAACCGATACTCGTCCGCGCGCCCGCTCGCTTCGAGCAGCGCCTCGACGTCGGCCTTCACATCGTAGAAGTCTGCCACGCGCCTCCGCTCACCCCACTGCTCCGGGAGCGCGTCACCCCAGGCGACCCCGCCGATAGAACTAATTTCTTTAAGAACAGTATCTTGCAGTATGAACTTCGTGCCGCACTCAAACAAACGCACGCGTGGTTGCTGGCGTCGGGCATTGTCGCCGACCGCCCTCAGCAAGCCCGGCCACAAGGACACGCGCATCTCGCCGAGCTCCGCCGAGATTGGATTTGCGAGCGCGAGCGCCGGCGTGTCCGGAAACAGGCGGCGCTGCGCCACAGGATCGACGAACGTATAGGTGATCGCCTCGTGGTAGCCGCGGTCGACGAGCGTCAGCGCCAACCGCTCGGGCGGCACGCGCCCCTCGGGCGCCGCAGCGGGCCGTTGCGGCATCGGCGCGTCGATATCCGGAATCTCGTTGTAGCCGTAGATCCGCGCGACCTCCTCCACCAGATCCGCCTCCTGCGTCAGATCGAAGCGCCAGCTGGGCGGGGTGACGGTGAGCTCGCCATCGCCGCGGGTGGGCGGCATGCCGAGCGCGGCCAAGATCGCGCCGACCCGGTCGGCCGGGACGTCGATGCCGATCAGGCGCCTGAGGCTCGCTCGGCGCAGCGTGATCGGGTCACGCCGCGGCAGGTGCTCGCCGGCGACAGTGACTGTGGACGGCCCCGGCGTTCCACCGGCGATCTGAAGCAGCAGCGCGGTCGCGCGTTCGAGCGCACGCTCCTGTCCCGCCGGGTCGACGCCTCGCTCGAAGCGCTGCGAGGCATCGGTCACGAGTCCCAGCCGGCGGCCGCGTCCGGCGATCACGGCCGGCTGGAACCACGCGGACTCGAGGAACACGTCGGTGGTATCGGATGCAATCCCGCTCTTCTCCCCGCCCATGATCCCGGCGAGCCCGACCGCGGTCGTCGCGTCGGCGATCACCAGCATGTCCGGATCGAGCGCGATCTGGCTGCCGTCTAGCAGCGTCAGCGATTCCCCCGGGCGCGCGTAGCGCACTTCGAGGTGGCCGGTGAGGCGGCGCAGGTCGTAGGCGTGCATCGGCTGGCCGAGCTCGAGCATCACGTAGTTCGTGATGTCGATCAGCGCCCCGAGGCTCCTGAGACCCGCGCGGCGCAGGCGTTCGCGCACGTACCATGGCGTCGGCGCCGCCCGATCGAGTCCGCGGATGATGCGGCCCGCGAACTTGGCGCAGGCCGCGGGGGCGAGGAGCCTCACCGGCAGCGTGTCGGCGCTTCGCGGTGCGACCGCGTCGATCGCCGGCATCCGAAGCGGCATCGCGCCCAGCACCGCGACCTCACGCGCGAGGCCGAGCACCGACAGCGCATCGCCCCGGTTCGGCGTCAGGTTGATGTCCAGGATAGTGTCGTCGAGGTCTAGCGCCGCGCGCAGATCCGCGCCGGTCGGCAGGTTCACCGGGAGCTCGAGCAGCCCGTCGGCCGCATCCCCGAGATCGAGCTCTCGGGCCGAGCACAGCATCCCCTCGGATTCGACGCCGCGCAGCTTGGTGCGCTTGATCTCGAGCCCGCCCGGGAGCGTCGCGCCGACGAGCGCCAGCGGCGCCTTGAGCCCGGGCCGCGCGTTCGGGGCCCCGCACACAATCCGCAGCGGCGCCTCGGCGGGGCCCTTGACGGTGCAGACCGTGAGCCGCTCGGCATCCGGATGGCGCTCGCTAGCGAGCACCACGCCGACCACGACGCCGGCGAACGGCGGGGCCGCGGGGCTCGTCCCCTCGACCTCGAACCCCGCCATCGTCAGCTGGTGCGCGAGCGCGGCGACGTCGGGGTTGACCTCGACCCATTCCCGCAGCCAGGCGAGACTCACCTTCACCGGTTCAGGCCCGCTCGAACTGCGCCAGGAAGCGCAGGTCGTTCTCGAAGAATAGCCGCAGGTCATTGACGTCGTAGCGCAGCATCGCGAAGCGATCGATCCCCATGCCGAACGCGTAGCCGCTCCACCGCTCGGGGTCCAACCCGCAATTCCTCAGCACGTTCGGGTGCACGACGCCGCAGCCCAGCATCTCGAGCCAGCCGCTGTACTTGCAGACACGGCAACCCGCGCCATCGCAGAGCGCGCACTGGCAGTCGACTTCGGCCGAGGGCTCGGTGAACGGGAAATACGAAGGCCGCAGGCGGATCGCGAGCGGCTTCTCGAAGAACTCCGAGACGAAGCGGCGCAGCATCGCCTTGAGGTTCGCGAAGCTGATGTTCTCGTCGATCACGAGCCCTTCGAGCTGGTGGAACATCGGCGTGTGCGTTTGATCGGAGTCGCGGCGGTACACCCGGCCCGGACTGATCAGCCGCAGCGGTGGCGGCGTCGTCATCATTGCCCGGACCTGCACCGGCGATGTGTGGGTCCTGAGCAGCCGGCCGTCACTGAAATAGAACGTATCGTGCAGCGCGCGCGCCGGATGGTCGACCGGGATGTTGAGCGCCTCGAAGTTGTGGAAGTCATCCTCCACCTCCGGGCCCTCGGCGACCGCAAAGCCGGCGCGGCGGAAGATCTCCTCGATCCTGAGGCGCGTGCGGGTGACGGGATGGAGCGCACCGGGGCGCTGACCGCGTCCTGGAAGCGTGACGTCGAGCGCGCCGCGCGCGAGCTCGCTTGCGACCGCCTGGCGCTCGAGCACCGCCGCGCGCGCCTCGATCGCAGCCGTGAGGCTGAGCTTCGCCTTGTTGATCCGGGCCCCCGCGGCCGGGCGGTCGGCAGATGCGAGCGCGCCGAGCCCCTTCAGCTGCTCGGTGATGGCGCCCTTCTTGCCGAGGAGGCGCACCCGCACGTCGTTGAGCGCCGCAGCGTTCGGCGCTGCCGCGATCTCGGCGAGACCTTTCGCGACGAGGCTCTGCAGATCCAAGGGTGCTCCGCTCGAGGGGTCGTCCGGCCGCGGCGCCACGCGCCGCCCGCCGGCCGACTCAAGTCTGCTCCGTCCGCGTCAGGCTGCCGCGCCCGCCTTCTTCGGCTCCGCCGCCTTGACCTGCTCGACGATGGCCGCAAACGCCGCCGGCTCGTTGACGGCGAGATCCGCGAGCGCCTTGCGGTCGATCCCGAGTCCCGCGAGCTTGATGCCCGCGATCAGACGGCTGTAGCTGAGCCCGTGCGCGCGGGCGGCGGCATTGAGGCGCTGGATCCACAGCGAGCGGTAGTCGCGCTTCTTGCGCTTGCGCCCAATGTACGCGTATTGCCCGGCCTTGATGACGGCCTGCTTCGCGGCGCGGAATACTTTGCTCCGCGCGTTGAAATAACCCTTGGCTTTGCCGAGGACCTTCTTGTGCCGGCGTCCTGCGACGACGCCGCGCTTGACTCGTGCCATGTCACTCTCCTAAACGGTAGCGTCGTTCAATGGTTCGGCAGCAGCTGCGCGACCCGGTTGAAGTCGGTCTCATGGACCATTTTCCCCGAGCGCAGCTGGCGCTTACGCTTCGAGGGCTTCTTCGTCAGGATGTGACGCTTGTGGGACTGGCCGCGCTTGAAGCCTTTCGCAGTCTTGCGAAAACGCTTCGCCGCAGCCCGGTTGGTCTTCAACTTGGGCACCGTCGGTCTCCTGCCGGACGGTCTGCCGCCGGCGTTTGTAACCCTGTCGCACCGCTCGGCACGGGGCCGCGCGGGCTCGGGGCGGGCTCGGGCGGCACCGCAGTTGGCGATGACCGACCGGTCACTTGTCGCGCATCCGCGCGCTACTCACCGAGGCGCGGCGCGAAAAACGTGCCGCCCCGCGAATCGGCATTCGGCGAGAACTACTTCTTCTTCGCCGCGAACATCATCACGAGTTGCTTGCCTTCCATCAGCGGGTTCTGCTCGATGACGGCGTGCGTCGCGAGGTCCTGAACCAGCCGGTCCAGCATCCGGCGCCCGACTTCCTGGTGGGCGAGCTCCCGGCCTCTGTACCGCAACGTCACCTTGGCCTTGTCGCCCTCGCTCAGAAACCGAATGATGTTGCGCAGCTTGATCTGGTAATCGTTCTCGTCGGTGCCGGGGCGGAACTTCACTTCCTTGACCTGAATCTGTTTCTGCTTGCGTTTGGCCGCGTGCGCCTTCTTGTTCTGCTCGAACAAAAACTTGCCGAAGTCCATGACCCGGCAGACCGGCGGCTCCGCGGTCGGCGAGACCTCGACGAGATCCAGTGCCTGGGACAGCGCGAGCGCGAGCGCCTCGGCCCGCGTCATCACACCTGCCTGGCTGCCGTCGGCTGCTATCACCCGCAGCTGCGGCGCGAGGATCTCGTCGTTGCGCCGTACGCGCTTGGTAGTTGAGATAGGTCAATCCTCCAAACAATTACGGCCGCGGCTCGCGATCTCGGATCCGAGCAGCGCCGCCACTTTTTCAAGCGGCATGGCGCCGAGATCCTTGCCAGATCGCGTGCGCACGGCCAACGAGTGGGACTCGACTTCCCGGTCCCCCGCCACCAGCAGGTACGGGACCCGCCG
>DATNIE010000036.1:0-24041 GCA_035604595.1 Steroidobacteraceae bacterium
TGCTGGCGGCAATGTTGTGCGTCGGGGGAGTCGATGCGCCGGCGATCCTGTCGGTCCCGGAGCCCCCGCCGCTCGTCACCGCTCCCTCACCCGAGTCGATCCCGGACATCGTCGTCGAGGCCCCCGAGCCCCGCTACGTCGCGCCCACCCGCCACGACAAGATCGGGCGCATCTGGGCACCGGTGATGATCAATGGCAAGGGCCCGTTCCGGCTGGTTCTGGACACGGGCGCGAGTCACTCTGCCGTGAACGCCGGGGTGGCCGCCGCGCTCGGTATTCCGCTCGCGAACAGCGGCGCAGTCATGCTGCTCGGTGTGACGGGCTCGGCAACAGTACCGACGATTGCAGTCGACAGCCTGATCGTCGGTGACCTCGAACTGCAGTCGCGCCGCCTGCCGATCGTGATCGATGCGCTCGGCGGTGCCGAAGGGATCCTCGGCACGGAGGGGCTCCTCGACAAGCGCATCTTCATCGACTTTCGGCACGACAAGATCACGATCTTCAAGTCCCATAATGAGCACGCCAGCCTCGGGTTCGTCACGATCCCGGTGCACATCGTGCGCGGTCTGCTGCTGGTTGCTGACGCCCGAATCGGCACCGTCCCGACCAAGGCGATCATCGACACGGGCGGCCAGGCGACAATCGCCAACGTCGCATTGCGCGAGGCGCTGGCCCGCCGCTACCGGGAAGGCAAGGTCGTCTCGGACGAGATCACCGGCGCTACGCTCGACGTACAGCAAGGCGACCGGATTCACGTGCCACCGATCTCGCTCGGGGATCTGACGATCAGCGACATGCAGGTCACGACGGCCGACATGTATATCTTCCAGCACTGGAAGATGACGAGCGAGCCCGCGATCCTGATCGGGATGGACGTGCTCGGGCTGCTCGATACGCTGATCATCGACTATCGCCGCAAGGAGCTGCAGATCCGCACGCGCAACGGCGGCTGACAGAAGCTGCCAGCGCTGCCGCGTGAGCCCCAGCGGGGCCGGGAGGCGGGCTCCGTTGCTGGGACCCTCAACTGCTGCGGCGTGCCCGCTCCTGGTCAAGCAGCGCGCGCTTGCGCTCGAGCCCCCACCGATAGCCGCCGAGTCCCCCATCGCCGCGGAGCACGCGGTGGCACGGCACGAGTACCGCAATCCGGTTGGCGGCGCAGGCGGAAGCCGCGGCCCGCACGGCCTTCGGCGCCTCGATCCCGGCTGCGAGCTCGCTGTAGCTCAGGACCTCACCCTCCGGAACTTGCAGCAGGAACCGCCACACCTTGATCTGGAATGCCGTGCCGCGCAGGTCGAGCGGCAGGTCGGGACGCGGCACGCTGCCAGCGACGTGTGCTTCGAACGCTTTGATCCAGGCATCGAGTTCTCGCGAGGTCGCCATGCGGGACTCAACCAGCGTCGCTTTGGGGAACTCCTCCCGCAGCTGGGCCGTCAGCGCCGTCTCGCTAGGCCCGAACTGCGCAAAGCACACGCCGCGGTCAGTGCCGGCCATCAGCAGCGGGCCGAGCACCGTGTCGCGGCAGGCGTAGGCGATGGTTTCCCCGGCACCGCCGGCGCGGTAGGCGGAGGGAGTCATGCCGAGGCTGCGCGTCGCCGTGCCGTACAGACGGCTGGTCGACTGAAAGCCCGCATCCGCGATCGAGTCGAGAACGCTGCGTCCCGCCTTGAGTCCGCTCTTCAAGCGCCCGAGGCGCGCAGCGTCCTGATAGGCCTTCGGCGACACGCCGAGGGCGGCTTTGAACGTGCGTTGCAGATGCGCCGGCGACAGATGGGCCTGGTTCGCAAGGCGCGCGAGCGGCAGCGTCTGATCGGCGTGCGCCTCGATGTAACGGGCGAGCAATTGCATCCGCCGCGCCATGGCGTGTTGAGGGTCGCGCGGGCGGCAGCGCTTGCAGGGCCGAAGACCGGCGCTTTCGGCTGCCTCGGGGGTGGCGAAAAAGCGCACGTTCTGGGGCTTTGCAGGCCGCGAGGCACAGGATGGCCGGCAGTAGACACCGGTCGTGACGACGCCGTAGACGAACCGGCCGTCGTAGTGCGCATCGCGCGCCGCGAGGGCGCGCCGCATCGTCGCTTCGGAAGGCATCGGCGCCTTAATCGTGTCGGGAGTGCTCATTGTAGGCCTCGCGGGGTGGACCGAGGACTCGAACCTTACGCGCGCGCCGCGTCGCCGACGCTCCGATTCTTGTGCAGCCATTCGCGGGCGGGTCGCGGACGGGCCGCGCATCAGTCCTGCACCCGTACCGAGTCCGTGCTGTGCGGTCAACCGCTGTGTGCATTACAGTTGCTCATCGGCAGCAACGACCCAGGTGCCACATGCGCTTGACGCGGCGGGATTTCGTATCGGGGATCGCGCTTGGCGCAGTGGGAGGTGCTGACATGGCCGCGGCGGCCGGCCCGGCGATCGAGCCGCGGCAGGCGATGCGCGCGTCGGGACTGCCGGTCATCGTATCGGCCGCCAACGGCTATGCCCACATCGAGGCAGGTTACCGCCAGCTACACGACGGCGCGGACACGCTCGAGGCAGCACTACGGGTCGTGCGTGGCCCCGAGGATGACCCGAACGATGACAGCGTGGGCCTTGGTGGCCTGCCGAACGAGGACGGTGTCGTCGAACTGGACGCGAGCTGCATGCACGGTCCGTCGCGCCGCGCCGGCGCAGTGGGTGGGGTGCGCAACATCAAGAACGTCTCGCTTCTCGCCCGCGAGGTCATGCTGCACACCGGCCACGTAATGCTGGTGGCTGAGGGAGCGGAGCGCTTTGCCGTGGCTCGCGGATTCAAACGCGAGGAGCTGTTAACGGACGCCTCGCGCAAGGTCTGGCTGCTGTGGAAAGAAGCGCACTCCGACTGGTGGGGGCCTGGGCTCGCGGACCCCAGCTGGAAGGAGCGGCTTCGCGCGCGCCTGCGCGCGGGCGATGCGTCCGCCTACATCGAGCGATTGCAGGCTGTCGCGCAGGGTCTCGGGATCGCCCCCGAGGCGCGCCTGGCGGCGATTCGCAAGGTGCTGTTCCCGCCAACCGGCACGGTCCACTGCTCGGCCTTGAGTGCCAACGGTGAGATGTCCGGCTGCACCTCGACGAGCGGACTCGCCTGGAAGCTCCCGGGACGGCTGGGCGACTCGCCGATCATCGGCGCCGGGTGCTATACGGACCAGGACGTCGGCTCGGCCGGCGCGACCGGCAGCGGCGAGGAGAACATCAAGGTCGCAGGTGCCCACACAATCGTCGAGAACATGCGCAAAGGCATGACGCCGCTCGAGGCCGGCATGGATGTGCTGAAGCGGATCGTTCGCAACTACGGCGGCGACCAGCAGCGGCTGCAGTATCTCGACATGAAGTACTACGTGCTTCGCAAGGATGGCGCCTACGCAGGGGTGTCGATGTGGACGGGCTACGAGCCCGGCGAGCCGCATGCCATCGCCGTGCACGACGGCACGCCGAGGCTGGAGAAGACCGTGAGTCTGTACGAAGGGGTCTCACACGAATGGCCGCCACTACTCGCGACGCGGAAGGATGCCTTATGAACACGCACGCGTACCGGAGACGCCTGACAGCGCTGTGCGGCCTCCTCATTGCCATGAGTGCGCTGCCCGCACGGGCGGCGGAGCCCGTCGGGCGGCCGATCGTCATCACCGCGCGCGCCATGATCGACGGGCTTGCCGCCAAACCCCGGGCGAACGTCGCGGTCGTGATCCGCGGCAACCGCATCGTGGCGATCCGGGACCGCGACGCGAAGGATCTGCCGGCCGATGCCGAACGGATCGACCTCGGCGCCGCAACACTGCTGCCCGGGCTGATCGACACGCACACCCACATCTTTCTGCAGGGCGAGGTTCCGGCCGAAGGCGGCTATGACGCCCAGCTGCTGAAGCGCCCGCTGTCATTTCGGGTGGTGCGAGCCGCGGTGTCGGCACGGCGCGCGCTCGAACAGGGATTCACGACGCTGCGGGATGTCGAAACGGAAGGCGCCGGCTACGGCGATGTCGGAATCAAGCAGGCGATCGAAGCGGGCATCATTCCCGGGCCGCGGCTGTTCGTCTCGACCGTGTCGATCTCGACGACCGGCGGCTACCCGCTCGAGGATTATGCGCCCGAGATCACGGTGCCCAAGGGCTCGCAGCTGATCGATGGCCCGATCGAGGCCCGCAAGGCTGCCCGCGAGCAGCTCGACAAGGGCGCCGACTGGATCAAGGTCTACATGACGCATCGCTCGTGGGTCGACCGTGACGGCAACCTCGTGTCGCAACCGACGCTGACGGTAGAGGAGCTGAAGGCGATCGTCGATGAGACCCACGGCTGGGGACACAAGGTCGCCTGCCACGCGTACAACGGAATCGGCCTCAAACGCGCGCTCGACGGAGGCTGTGATTCGATCGAGCACGGGCTCGAGATCACCGACGAGGAAATCGCGCAGATGCTGAAACAGGGCACGTGGTACGTACCAACGCTCGCGGTCTACTACTACGACTGGGATCCTCCCGACACGCCCTCCGGGCAGCGCGACCGCAAGCGCACAGCCGTGCACGGCGTGTCGTTCGCCAAGGCTCTGAAGGCGGGGGTCAGGATGGCGTTCGGCACCGACGTCGGCGGTTTCCCGTGGAGTGAGCCGATCGCCCAGGAGTTTGCGCGCGAGGTCGAGTTCGGGATGACCCCGATGCAGGCCATCCAGTCGGCGACGGTCAAGGCCGCGGAACTCCTCGGCATGCAAGGACAGATCGGGGTGATCGCACCAGGCGCCTACGCCGACCTGATGGCGGTGCGCGGGGATCCCTCGACCGACGTGGCGGTGCTGACGGACGTCGCATTCGTGATGAAGGACGGCCGCGTGTTCAAGGGGCCGACCGCCGGTGGTCGCTGACGGCCGCCGCGCGCGACGCACCGCTTTTCCAACTCTTCGGGACGTACAGCATGCAAGCCGGAACTGCCTCGGTCGGTCTCATCGGATTAGCCGTCATGGGCGAGAATCTCGCGCTCAACGTGGAGAGCCGGGGGTTCTCGGTCTGTGTCTACAACCGGACCAGAGCCAGGGTCGACGCATTTCTCGGCGGGCGCGGCAAGGGTAAGCAGTTCGTCGGGGCCGCGACGCTGCAGGAGCTGGTCACCGCGGTTGAACGGCCGCGCCGCATCATCATGCTCGTCAAAGCGGGCACGGCCGTCGACGAGCTGATCGACCAGCTCGTACCGCTGCTCGATCACGGCGACATCCTGATCGATGGCGGCAACAGCCTATACACCGACACGATTCGCCGGCTGCAGCGTATCGAGAGCCTCGGCCTGCTCTATGTCGGGTCCGGTGTCTCGGGCGGCGAGGATGGTGCGCTGCACGGGCCCTCATTGATGCCGGGCGGGAGTGCGGCGGCATGGCCGCGGATCAAGCCGGTGTTCCAGGCGATTTGCGCGCGGACGCCGGAGGGTGATCCATGCTGCGAGTGGATCGGTGACGGCGGGGCGGGCCATTTCGTCAAGATGGTGCACAACGGCATCGAGTACGGGGACATGCAGCTGATCGGCGAGGTCTACGACCTGATGCGCCGCGGCGCGGGAATGACCAATCCCGAGATGCGCGACGTATTCGCCGAGTGGAACCGCGGCGAACTCGACAGCTACCTGATCGAGATCACGCGCGACATCCTGGGCTTCAACGAGCCGGACGGGACCGCGACGGTCGATCGAATTCTCGATGCCGCCGGACAGAAGGGCACGGGGAAGTGGACGGTGAGTACGGCGCTGGATGAGAGCCAGCCGCTCAGCCTCATCGGCGAGGCCGTGTTCGCCCGGTTTCTGTCGGCGGCCAAGGCAGAGCGGATCATTGCAGCCCAACGCATCCTCCCGCAGGTCGAGAGGTTCGCGGCGGACCGGACCGCGTTCCTCGCCGACCTGCGGGAGGCGCTGTACGCCGCCAAGATCGTCAGCTATGCGCAGGGCTACCAGCTGATGCGGGCGGCCGCCGCGACCAATCGCTGGCACCTGAACTATGGCAGCGTGGCGCTGGTCTGGCGCGGCGGCTGCATCATCCGCTCGGCGTTCCTCGCCGACATCAAGCGGGCCTTCGACCGCGATCCGGGTCTCGTGAACCTGCTGCTCGACCCGTTCTTCTGCGAGGCCGTACAGACGCGCCAGACAGGCTGGCGCCGCGCGATCGTCGCGGCCGTCCGGCTCGGGATTCCAGTTCCGTGTCTCGGAGCGGCGCTCGCATACTTCGACGGCTACCGCACCGAGCGCCTGCCCGCTAATCTGCTGCAGGCGCAGCGGGACTACTTTGGCGCGCACACCTATGAACGGGTCGACCAGCCCCGGGGCGCGTTCTTCCACACGGACTGGACCGGCCACGGCGGCGCGACCACCTCGCAGTCCTATTCCGCCTGATCCTTGCCCCGCCCATCGGCCAGCCAACGGACCGTGCGGTCTCAGTCCGCGGCGCCCTCGGCCGAATCGGCGCGTCGCGGCCGGATGAACCCGCGCTTCCCGGCGCGGAAGAAGTCCAGAAAGCGCGCGGCTTCGGCGCTGTGGTAGCTGCCGCCCGCAATGGCTGCGGCCGCCCGCGCGCGCAGGTCGCCGGTCGGCGCGAACACCTCGCGGAAGGCACGCTTGAGTTCCGACACTGTCGCGGCCGGAAATCCCCGCCGCCGGATCCCGACTAGATTGAGGCCAGTCACCTCATCGCGCTCCGTGACAATGATGAACGGCGCGACATCGCGCGTGATCCGCGCGAGGCCGCCGACCATGGCGCTCTCGCCGATACGGCAGAACTGGTGGATTCCGGCGCCGCCGCCCAGAAACGCCCGGTCGCCGACTTTCACGTGACCGGCCAGCAGCACGGCGTTGGCCAGGATCACGTGCTCGCCGAGTCGGCAATCGTGGGCCACATGGCTCGCGGCCATCAGGAAGCAGTCGCTGCCGATCTCGGTCGCTGTGCCAGCCTGCGTCGCACGGCTGATTGTCACATGCTCACGAATCACGGTCCGCGAGCCGATCGTGACGCCGGTTGCGCGGGAGGTGTCGAAACTGAGGTCCTGCGGATCTCCGCCGACGACAGCGAAAGGATGCACCACGACCCCCTCGCCGAGCACGCAGTGCCGGCTGATGTGGGCATGCGCGTGCACGATGCAGTCAGCGCCGAGAGTGGCGCCGTCCTCGACGATCGCGGTCGGATGGATCATGCGGGTCGGATGTCCGGCTGGCTACCGTGGCAAGTCATCGATCGCGGTCGCGAGGTCCATAGAGCGGCGCGACCGACGGCAGCGCCGTGGCCCGGCGATCGCCGCCCGGCCCGTCGCGCCACTATCCGGATCGTACCTTGAAGTCACGAGTGTCCGCGAGGCGCGCGGCCGTTCGGGTACCATTCGGCGCGGGCGGAACGCTACGCGGGAGTACGACAGGCGATGCAGACCGACATCGCCGTCATCGGCGGCGGGGTCATGGGGTCTGCGCTGGCCTATTGGCTGACGCGCCTCGATCCCACCGTGTCGGTGACGGTCATCGAGCGGGATCCGGCGTACACGACGGCTTCGTCCGCGCTGTCGGCGGCCTCGATCCGGCAGCAGTTCACGACCGCGGTCAACATCCGGATCTCCCAGCAGAGCATGGACTTCCTGCGGCGCGCGGGCGACTTGCTCGAGGTGAACGGCGACCGGCCTGACATCGCTCTCACCGAACGGGGGTACCTGTATCTCGCAGGTGTTGAGGGCATGGAAGCGCTGCGCGCAGCGCACGCGATCCAGCGCGCGCACGGAGCTGATGTCGCGCTCCTCGACGCGGCGGCACTGGCGGCGCGCTTCCCGTGGCTGGACCTTGACGGGATCGCCGCCGGCTCGCTCGGTCTACGCGGCGAGGGTTGGTTCGACGGCTACTCGCTGCTGACGGCGTTTGCCCGCAAGGCCCGCAGCCAGGGCGCCCGGTTTGTCCGCGGCGACGTCCAGGGTGTTTCGCTCGCGGGGCACCATGTGACTGAACTGCAGCTCGGCGACGCGACGCCTGTGCGCTGCGGCTGGGCGGTCAACGCCGCGGGCCCGTGGGCACGCGCCGTGGCGCGGCTCGCCGGCATCGAGCTTCCGGTGTACGCCCGCCGGCGCACCGTGTACGTGATCGCTTGTCGCGCGATTCTCGAGGGCTTCCCTCTGATCATTGATCGGTCGGGCTTCTGGATCCGGCCGGAAGGCCCGAATTACATCGGCGCGCCGCCGCCCCGCGAGGATCCGGACGATGCACCGCTCGAGGCCGAGCTCGGGCCCTTCGAGGCCGAGCTGTGGCCCGCACTGGCCGCCAGGATCCCAGCCTTCGAGGCCGCGAAGCTCGAGCGCGCCTGGGCCGGGTATTACGAGTTCAACAGCTTCGACCAGAACGGACTCCTTGGTCTTCATCCGGCGATCGACAATCTGGCCTTCATGAATGGCTTTTCGGGCCACGGAATACAGCAGGCGCCGGTGGTCGGGCGCGGAATCGCGGAACTCATTCTGACCGGCCGCTATGCAACGCTTGATCTGTCCGACCTGAGCGTCAGCCGGTTGCTCGAGAACCGGCCATTGCGCGAGCTCAACGTGATCGGCTGACGACACAGAACGGCCCGGCGAGATGCGGCCGCCGTCAGGTCAGCTGTGCGCTTACGACGCGCTCACAGATCGCGCGCCACAGGCTCGTCGCGTCCCCACCTCAGGCGCTGCGGCAATCGCCTCAGTGCAGCGCCTTGATCGCTTCGACAACCGCGGACCGGCATCGATCCACCGCGTCGGAAATAGCCTCCGCATCCGTGTCCTTGCGACCGAGGTTCTCCCAGTGGTCACGCCAGGCCACGAGCAGCTCCTCCGCCCGCGCGGGCACCGGGGCGGGCATCGTCGCGCTGAAATCATTGATCGTGTCGACGTACACCCACCCGGTACGGGGGTTGCCGCGCTCGGCATCGTGGTCGTAGTGGGCGTGATAGACGAGCTGCTGCATCTCGCCCAGCGCAGTCAACAGCTGGAAAGCGGCCTGACGCATCGTTCGGTTATGCTCGCTGCGCTCGTTGCGCCACGTCGTGTAGCTGAAGCTCGCGAGTGCGATCGCGACGCTCACAATTGCGACCAGGTTGGATTTGAGTTGCGTTCGAATCGAACTGCGGTTCACGCTCGGAGTCACGCGGCAACGTGCCGGGTCCACGGCCTCGATCCTACCGTGGCGGTCCGTCGTCGGCGCGAGGGTGGACGCCTCGCAATCACGGCGCGCCACCTCCGGTCTTCTTCCCCGGAGGAGGCGAGGAGGGTGCATGCAAGGATCTGACGCCTCTGGGCTGTGCCGTGACGATGCCCGATCAGTGCGGATGGATGCTGCGACGCGACATCGGGCGTGGCCACGGGTCCCGACGCCTGTACGCGCGCTCGCGGCGGCCATGCTTTTCATCCTGGCCCCGACCGCGGGTGCCGATGCGCCGCGCGAGCTGCCGACGTTCACGCACCCTGCCGCGAGCGACTGGATCAACTCGGCGCCGCTCACGACGGCCGAGCTCATCGGCCATCCGGTGCTGGTCGAGGTATGGGCATTCGAATGCAGCAACTGCCTCGCCTCGCTCCCATGGATGCAGCGGATCGAAGGCGCGTACCAGCGCCGCGGGCTCGTGATCGTCGGGGTCCACACCCCTGAACTGCCTGAGGAGCACGATCGCTCCCAGGTTGCCGCGGCCGTACGCCGCCTCGACATTCGCTATCCGGTGATGGTCGATATGGACTACAGCTACTGGAAAGCGCTGGGCAATCGCTATTGGCCGGCGTTCTACCTGTACGACGCCGCCGGACGGCTGCTGGCCACGCGGATCGGGGAGCTGCATGCGGGCGAGGCGGGCGCTGATGCGTTCGAGCGCCTGCTCGCGAGCCGGCTACCGATCGCGGCCGGCGAGCAGCAATAGCAATCGTGGTTGACAGCGCCGCGACCCGGACGGCATTCGTGCTCGCGGGCGGCGGGAGCCTCGGTGCGGTCCAGGTCGGCATGCTCGCCGAACTCACCACCGCCGGTGAGCGCCCCGACCTGATCGTCGGCGTCTCGGCCGGCGCTATCAATTCGGCGTTCTTTGCCCGCGAGCCGTCGATCCGTACGGTCGAGCAGATGGCGGATCTGTGGCGGACGATCACGACCCGGCGGGCGCTCGGACTTTCCTGGCGCTCGCTGCTTGGCGTCGTCGGAGTGCGCGATCACGTTGCGAGCCTCGCGGGACTGCGAAGCCTGCTGACCGATCAGCTCTCCTATCGCGACTTCGCCGGCGCGTCCGTTCCGCTATACATCGTGTGCGCCGAGCTCATCACGGGAGAGGAAGTCGTGGTCTCGCGCGGGCTGGTCATCGAGGCGGTGCTCGCGAGCGTCGCCATACCCGGCGTCTTCCCGCCTGTGTCGGTCAACGATCGCTGGCTCGTGGATGGCGCAGTCGCGGCCAATACCCCGATTTCGACGGCGATCCGCCTGGGAGCCACGCGGCTCATTGTGCTTCCGGCCGGGTTTGCCTGCGCCGCAACGCGCGTGTCCGGGCACGCGCTGGCCCGCGCGATGCACGCGATCACACTCCTCGGCGCGCGGCAGCTGCGGCAGGATTTCGACCGGTATGCGGCGAGCGTCGCTATCCACATCGTCCCACCGCTCTGTCCGGTCGGGCACTCCTCCTACGACTACTCGCACGGCGCGGAACTCATCGACCGGGGCCGCGCATCGACGCGCGATTGGCTGGACGGAGGCGGGCTCACGCGGCGCGATTTTCCCGGGCCGCTCACGGTGCACTCGCACTGATTGCCGGACGCAGGGCGCGGCTCACCTTGCTCCGGGCCCGCTCGGCTCATGCCAGCGCGAATAGCAGCAGTTCGGCACCCACAGGGGTCGTCAGCGTGATCGACGGCTCGGCGCTGATGGCTACCCCGTCGCCCTCGCGCAGTTCACCCCCTTCCAGCAACACCACTCCGGTCGCAACCTGCAGCCACCCGAAGCGGCCGGCCGCGAACGCGTGCGTGAGCGAGTGGTGTGGCTCGAGGTCAGCTGCGAACATCTGCACGTCCTGATGGATGGTCAGGGCACCGTCGGTGCCGTGGCGATCCGCGACGAGTCGGAAGCGATTGGTCCGCTCGCCGCGGGGGAACTCCGTCTGTTCGTAGCCGGGCGCGATTCCCGTCGACTCCGGGAGGATCCAGATCTGCAGGAAGTGAACAGGTTCCGAACGACTGTGGTTGAACTCGCTGTGCGTAATCCCGGTGCCCGCCGACATGCGCTGAACTTCCCCGGGCCGGATAACCGAGCCGGTCCCGAGGCTGTCGCGGTGCGAGAGCGCGCCGGAGAGCACGTAGGAGATGATCTCCATGTCGCGATGCCCGTGCGTGCCAAATCCGGCGCCCGGGATCACGCGGTCGTCGTTGATGACCCGCAGGCTTCGAAAACCCATTTGGTTCGGGTCGTGATAGTCCCCGAATGAGAACGTATGACGGCTGTCGAGCCAGCCCAGCTGCGTGCGGCCGCGCCGATCCCGGTCGCGGACGACGATCATCCGGATCTCCGATGACGCTCGCCGCCTGCAGCGCGCCGACGTCCGCCGCTGCAATCAGCGTCGACGCGCCGATCGAGACGCTGGATGAACCGCAGAGGCGGCGCTGGCGTGCGCCGTTTGTCACGCACGGCGAGGTTCCCGCACTGGCGATCGCAGCCTGAAGGATCGACGTCGATGCATGGCGCTCGCCGCCGGCGCTCGACTAGAGGCCGAGCTCTGACAGGCCGGGGTGATCGAGCGGCCGAGGTCCCGGTGCGGGCCAGTGGTACTTGCGGTGGGCCGCGACGATCGGCAGATCGTTGATCGAGGCGATGCGCCGCTGCATGTATCCATCCCGGTCGAACTCCCAGTTTTCGTTGCCGTAGGAGCGGAACCACTGGCCGGAGTCGTCGTGCCACTCATAGGCAAAGCGCACCGCGATCCGGTCATCTGTGTACGCCCACAGCTCCTTGATCAGCCGGTAGTCCAGCTCCTTCGCCCACTTCCGGGTGAGAAACGCCACGATCGCGGCGCGTCCCTGGAAAAACTCCGCGCGGTTGCGCCACACGCTGTCCGCCGTATAGGCGAGCGCGACCTTGTCCGGATTACGGCCGTTCCAGCCATCCTCTGCGGCCCGGACCTTGGCGGTGGCCGTCTCGCGGGTGAACGGGGGAAGCGGCGGGCGGGGAGTGACAGGCGATGCGTGCATGGGGCGACCTCCCAGTCGCACAAGCCTACCGCAGGTCGCCGCCGGCTCGAAACGACCTCACCGGTGTTCGCGGTTCGCAGGCGCGCTGGTATCGTTGGGCGGAGCCGGGCACAGGAAGCAGCCATGGGCACGCAGGATCCGCGAGTCGACGCCTACATCGCGAAGTCAGCCGAATTTGCCCAACCGATCCTCAGGCATCTACGCGCGGTCGTGCACGAGGCCTGCCCGACCGTCGAGGAGACGATCAAGTGGCAGATGCCGCATTTCCTGTATGGCGGGATCCTGTGCCGCATGGCGGCGTTCAAGCACCACTGCGCGTTCGGGTTCTGGAAGGAGGCGCAGCTCATGACCGGCGCGAACGATCAATCGGTCGAGGCCATGGGCCACTTCGGGCGCCTCACCTCGATCGAGGACCTGCCGGTCCGGCGGCTGCTCAAGACATTGATTCGCAGGGCCATGACGCTCAGTGACGCCAGGGACGCCTCGCCGACCCGCCCCAAAGCTCGCCGCCGGCCGCCGCCCAAGCCGACCGCGTATTTCCTGGACGCCCTGAAGGGGAGGAGCGCTGCACTCGCGACGTACCGGCGCCTGAGCCCTTACGGTCAGCGGGAGTACATCGAGTGGCTCAGGGACGCGAAGCGGCCTGACACGCGGGCCCGGCGCCTGGCGACGGCACTCACATGGCTGTCCCAGGGAAAATCGCGCAACTGGCAGTACCAGCGCCCCAAGCCGGCCAGCCGTTAGGCGGTACTCCGGCATCTGCCGTGACCCGCTCCGGGCCGCATGATGCGGCCGCATTGCGGTACGGGAGGCCCTCTCGTAACCTCACCAGACACGGGGTGCGGGGCTCGAGAGGTTGATACGACGGCGCGTTCCAGCGACCCTCGATCCCGGGCCGATGGGGAGTGTCGAGCGGATGGCGTTCGACGCGCTCAACAACAGCAACGACAGGGAGAGCGACTGATGAGCATTGCCTCTGAGTTCAAGGAATTTGCCATGCGTGGCAACGTCATCGACCTCGCGGTCGGTGTCGTCATCGGCGGCGCATTCGGCAAGATCGTGTCGTCACTCGTCGAGGCCGTCATCATGCCGGTCGTCGGCGTGCTGACGGCGGGGAACGACTTCTCGAAACTCGCCGTTCAGATCGGCTCCAACCTCAAGGGAGAGCCGTTGCTGTTGAAATACGGCCTATTCATCCAGTCGGTCGTCGACTTCCTGATCATTGCGTTCGTGATCTTCATCGCGATCCGCGGCATAAACCGCTTGAAGAAGACGCCCGCCGAGGCCGCGCCGGCGACGCCGCCTGCTCCGCCGCGGCAGGAGGTGCTACTCGAAGAGATTCGCAACCTGCTCGCGCGGCGATAGCCTGTGAGGAGACGGTCATGCCGTGCGGCCGTCCCACGACGAGGCTAGTGAGACCTCAAGGGCCACCAAACCGCGTCTGGGTGAAGGGTGGGCAGTTCGTTGCCGCCGGTCATCGGGAGCCGAAGTCGCGGTCAGCCCGCGAAATCGAACAGTTCGAAGGCGAACACCGCCACCGCGGCGAGGCCCGACAGATATATCAGTTCCATGGAAGTCTCCTAGTGATTTAAGCTGTTATTATCGCATTGCAGCATTGAGTTGTCGCTGCACTGCATCACATTTAATAACTAATTGATATTATTGAATAAAATGATACGATCACCCTGACTCCCCTGCGTAAACGCAACCCCCCGACACCGAACGCTGCCGCCCGGCGGCCAAATCCGGCAGGGTGCCCCGCTGTACCTCGCAATGAAGCACTTACGCCACTCGCCCCCAGCCGATCAGATGTCGCGGAGACCCGATCGCTGGCAGCCCACCCCCGTGGCCCTCTGATGGCAGCCGGCAAAACGACCGGCAGCGCCCGGCGCTCCGGCATCACGCTCCTCGACGGTGGCACTGGCCGCGAGCTGATGCGCATCGGTGCACCATTCCGGCAACCCGAATGGTCGGCCCTCGCACTGATCGAGGCACCCGACTTCGTGACGCGCGTGCACCGTGCCTATGTAGAGGCAGGCGCCGACGTCATCACGACCAATAGCTACGCCATCGTGCCATTCCACATCGGCGCAGAGTGCTTCGCGACGGACGGCGCGCGCCTCGCCGCGCTCGCTGGGCAACTCGCGCGCGCCGTCGCGGACACGGCACGGACGCGCGTCCGAGTTGCGGGTTCGCTGCCCCCGATCTGTGGTTCATATCGCGCCGACTGGTTCCAGCCGGAGCTCGCGCGGCCGATCCTCGCAACCCTGACCGAGGCACTCGGGCCGTCGATCGATCACTGGCAGGCCGAGACGCTGAGCGCGATCGCCGAGGCGGAGCTCGTGCGCGAAGTGCTCGGCCGCGACCCGAGGCCGTTATGGTTGTCATTCACGCTCAAGGACGAGCGCGCCACTCGCGGGCCGCCACTGCTCAGGTCCGGCGAACCGGTCGATGCGGCCGTGTCGGCGGCGATTGGGCTCGGTGCGACGGCGGTGCTGTTCAACTGCAGCCAGCCCGAGGTCATGGGCGATGCGGTCGACCATGCCAGGGACGTGCTGACGGCCGCCGGCCGCGTCGGTGACGGTGGGATCGCGATCGGCGTCTACGCGAACGCGTTTGCGCCGCAGCGGGCGGATGCGACAGCGAACAGCGGTCTCAGCGCGATTCGGTCCGATCTGACGCCAGCCGGCTATCGCAAGTGGGTCGAGGACTGGCTGGGGCGCGGCGCGACAATCGTCGGCGGCTGCTGCGGGATCGGGCCCGAGCATATCCGCGTGTTAGACGAAGCCCTTGGGGCGTAGTGGCGCGCACACCGAGCCGCTGCTTACGCGCAAGCCTCGAGCACGACGGCGACACCCGATAGCACGGCGTTCCCTGAGAGCGGATCGCGACGCTGATCGTCGAGGAGTGCATTCAGGCTCGCGCCGGGGCGTTTCTCGGCGACCCGCAGCGAAACACCGGGCAGGTCGTGGCCCCAGCCGTGCGGCAGGCTGACGACGCCGGGCATCACCTCGTCGCTCACCTCGACCGGTGCCTCGATGGACCGCTCGCCCGCGGTAAGCCGCGCTCGCCCGCCGGCGGTGAGGCCGAAGCGCTCTGCATCCAGTGGATGAACGAGCACCGTACAGCGAACGGGACCCTTGGCGAGCGTCGGCAGATTGTGCATCCAGCTGTTGTTCGATGCGAGCTGGCGGCGTCCAATCACGACGACATCCGGCGGTGCCTCGTCGAGGCGCGCGGCGGCGCGCGCCAGATCCGCGATCAGTGGCGCCGGGGCCAGCTCGACCTTTCCCGACGGCGTGCGTAAGAGCTCCGGGAGCCGCGGTGAGAGCGCGCCGAGGTCGATGCCTTCGGGATGTGCGATCAGCGTCGCGAGACTGAGCCCGCCGGGCGCCTGTCCGAACCGGTCACCGTACGGCCCCAGCCGCAGCGCCAGGTCGAGCAGTCGCTCCGGCCCTTGCCGGGGCGTCGGGCGTGCGAGCAGCGCCGTCGCCAGCTCCGGCGGGAGGTTCCGCCGCACCTGCTCGGCGTAGGCTGCGTCATCGAGGACCGCGAGATCATCACTCACGCGCGAGCCCTGGGCGATCGCGATCAGTCGGAGCAGCGTGTGCCACTCCGCCGGCTGGGCGGCAGAACGCGGCCAGACGGCAGGCGAGTAGCGGGCGCAGTTGCGGTACGCGAGTTGCGGGAACGGCACGTCGAAATGCGACTCCTCGAGCGGGGACACGCCCGGCAGGATCACGTGCGCATGGCGGCTGGTCTCATTGAGGTAAATGTCGAGGCTGATGAGCGCCTCGAGCGTCTCAAACGCCCGCGCAACGCGTCCGCCATTCGGGACCGAGAGCACGGGATTGCCGCCGATCACGATCATGCCGCGGATCTGGCCCTCGCCGGGCGTCTCGATCTCTTCGGCCATGCAGGTCGCCGGAAACTCGCCGAGTACCTCGGGCGCCTGTGACACGCGCGAGCGTCGCCGGCCGGTCGCAAACGGACGGCGGCTGGCGTCGGCAGGCAGCGTGTTGGTCGCGAACGCGGCCGCCTTCGGAAACATCGCTCCGCCAGGGCGGTCGAGGTTGCCGGTCAGGACGTTGAGGAGTTCGACGAGCCAGCTCGCGAGCGTGCCAAACTCCTGCGTGCACGTGCCGATACGGCCGTAGACTGCGGCGCGCGGTGCGTCCGACAGCGCGCGGGCAATGTGGCGGATCGTCGCCGCCGGAAGGGCGGTCGCCGCGGCGACGCGCTCGGGCGGAAACACTCGCACCGCCGCGATCGCTTCGTCGAGCCCGGTGACATAGCTGCCGAGCCGGTCCAGGCGAACGCGGTTCTCCTCGATCAGCGTCGCCGCCAGGCCAAGCAACAAGAACACGTCCGAGCCCGGCCGCAGGAAATGATGCTCGTCCGCGAGCTCGGCGGTCTCGCTGCGGCGCGGATCGAGCACCACCAGGCGCCCGCCCCGGCGCCTGAGCGCGCGTGCCCGACCGCGGAAGTCGGGGACAGTCCAGAGGCTGCCGTTGGAAGCTGCCGGGTTCGCGCCCAGCACCAGCAGGTAATCGGTACGGTCGATGTCCGGAACCGGAATGGTCAGCCCGCCACCGAACATCAGGGCCGCGGCCAGCTGCTTGGGCATCTGGTCGAGGGTCGAGGCGCTGAAAACGTTGCTGGTACCGAGCGCGCGCACCAGCAACGGCACGTACAGCAGTAGCCCGTACTTATGGGCCACCGGGTTGCCGAGGTAGACGCCCACGGACTGGCGCCCGTGCCTCTCGAGCAGCGGCGCCAGCAGCCGCTCGACCTCGGCATAGGCGTCGGCCCACGACGCGGGTTCGAAGCGTCCGGCACGCTTGACGAGCGGCCTCTGCAGTCGATCGGGATCGTGGTGCAAGTCGCGCACGGCGGCCCCTTTCGGGCAGATGTAGCCGTGGCTGAACACGTCCGCGGTGTGGCCACGTACCGCGAGTATCCGGTCCCCGTCGAGCGACAGCTCGAGCCCACAACAGGCTTCGCACAGGGGGCAGATCCTGTGCGCGGTGTGAGGGGTTCCGGTTGCAGTCATGGAGCGCGCCTCACCGAGATTGCCGGGGAGCCTGGCCGTAGCCCTGGGACGATCTCCCGGGGGCGAGGGTACTGCGGATCGGTACCAGCGTACACCGACCATCGGTTGACCCGGACGCCGGCCGGCCGCGGCCTTGGGTACACTGAGGATGCAAGATGGCTGCGCCCGGCGATGCGCGCTCAGAGGAGCCCGACTCATGGATTTTGCACCAAGCGCCCGAACGACCGACCTGATGGCGCGCCTCAACGCCTTTATGCACGAGTACGTCTATCCGGCCGAGGCGGTCTACGACGCACAGCTCGGCGCGCTCGGCGCCAATCGCTGGCAGGTGCTGCCGGTGATCGAGGAACTGAAGGTGAAGGCCCGCGCGGCGGGTTTGTGGAACCTGTTTCTGCCGGAATCGACGCGCGGCGCGGGCCTGTCGAACCTCGAATACGCCCCGCTGTGCGAGGTGATGGGCCGGGTGCTGTGGTCCGCCGAGCTGTTCAACTGCTCGGCTCCGGACACGGGCAACATGGAGGTGCTCGAGCGCTACGGCAGCGAACGACAGAAGCAGCAGTGGCTCGAACCCCTGCTCGACGGCAAGATCCGCTCGGCGTTCCTGATGACCGAGCCCGCAGTCGCCTCGTCGGACGCCACCAACATCGAGACCAGCATCCGCCGCGACGGCGCCGAGTACGTGATCAACGGCCGCAAGTGGTGGGCATCGGGCCTCGGCGACCCGCGCTGCAAGATCCTCATCGTGATGGGCAAGACCGATCCGGCGGCCGATGTCCATCACCAGCAGTCGCAGATCCTCGTTCCGGCCGACACTCCCGGGGTCAAGAACGTACGGATGCTGCCGGTATTGGGGTTCGACGATGCGCCGCACGGCCACGGCGAAGTGCTGCTCGAGAATGTCCGGGTGCCGGCCGAGAACATCATCCTCGGCGAGGGGCGCGGTTTTGAGATCGCCCAGGGGCGGCTGGGACCCGGGCGCATCCATCACTGCATGCGCACGATCGGTGTCGCCGAGCGCGCGCTCGAACTGTTGTGCAAGCGCCTGATGAGCCGCAAGGCCTTCGGCAAACGCATCATTGAGCACTCTGTATGGGAGGAGCGGATCGCCGATGCACGCATCGACATCGAGTGCGCACGCCTGCTGACGCTGAAGGCCGCATGGATGATGGACGTGGCCGGCAACAAGACGGCGCAGACCGAGATCGCGATGATCAAGGTCAAGGCGCCGATCATGGCGCTCAAGGTCCTCGACGATGCGATACAGGGCTTTGGCGGGGCGGGCCTGTCGGAGGACACGCGGCTCGCGGCGATGTACGCGCACGTGCGTACGCTCAGACTCGCCGACGGCCCGGACGAAGTGCATCGCCGGACGATCGCCCGGCTCGAGGTCAGGAAATACCTGCCGCCGCGGGCACCGCACGCTTGAGCCTGCCGCCGCTTCTCGCCGGCCGACTGTCCATTCCGGTCATCGGCGCGCCGCTATTCATCGTCTCGAACCCGCAGCTCGTGATCGCGCAGTGCAAGGCCGGAATCGTCGGGTCGTTCCCGGCACTGAATGCCCGGCCCGCGGCGCAACTGGAAGACTGGCTCGAGGAGATCACGAGTGAGCTCGACGCGCACGCCGCGGCGCACCCGGCGCATCCGCCGGCCCCGTTTGCCGTCAACCAGATCGTGCACCGTTCGAACGACCGGCTCGAGCACGACCTCGAAGTCTGCGCCCGCTTCAAGGTGCCGATCACGATCACCTCGCTCGGCGCCCGACGCGAGGTCAACGACGGCATCCACGCCTATGGCGGGTTCGTGCTGCACGACATCATCAACGACACCTTTGCGCACAAGGCGATCGACAAGGGCGCGGACGGGCTCATTGCGGTCGCGGCAGGGGCGGGCGGCCATGCGGGCACGCTGTCGCCGTTCGCGCTGGTGCACGAGATTCGGGAATGGTTCGACGGGCCGCTGGTGCTGGCCGGGGCCATCTCGAATGGCCGGTCGATCCTCGCGGCCGAGGCGCTTGGCGCAGACCTCGCCTACGTCGGCTCTGCGTTCATCGCGACTCTCGAAGCCAACGCATCGGCGGCCCACAAGGAAGCCGTGGCGCACAGTCGCGCCGAGGACATCGTCTACACGAACCTGTTCACCGGCGTACACGGCAATTACCTGCGCCAGTCAATCGTCAATGCCGGCTTGGATCCCGATCATCTGCCGCAGTCGGACCCGACGACGATGAATTTCGGTTCGACCCGGGGCAAGGAGTACAAAGCCTGGCGCGATATCTGGGGTGCCGGCCAGGGGCTTGCCGCCGTCAAGGCGGTCGTACCCGCCGCCGAGCTCGTGGCGCGACTCGCGCGGGAGTACGTGGCGGCCCGGCGCGCCCTCGGCGTGCCGCCGCGGGTGTCCGCGAGCACGGCGCCTGCGAGCGGCGCGCGCGCCACCGCAGGTTGAGACGCGCGATGCAAAGCACAGGTCTCGGCCGGCTCGCGGGCAAACGGGCGATCGTCACCGGCGCCGGCAGTGGCATCGGCCGGGCGAGCGCACAGCTGTTTGCGCGCGAGCAGGCGGCGGTGCTCGCGATCGATATCGACGGGCCAGCTGTCGATCAGACGGTCGCCGCGATCGTTCGCGACGGCGGCCGGGCGCGCGGAATCTGCGCCGACGCGGGATCGGAGGCAGACGTGCGCTCATTCGTCGCCACCGGAATCGAGGCGTTCGGCGGCCTCGACGTGCTCTTCGCCAATGCCGGCATCGCCGGTCCCCTCGTGCCGCTCGCCGACCAGACGGTCGAGACGTGGCTCAAGGTGCTGCGGGTCAACCTGATCGGGCCCTTCCTCGCCATTCGGGAAGTTGCGCCGCACTTCAGGGCCCAGGGCTCCGGGACCATCGTGTGCACCGCCTCGGTTGCGGGGCTGCGAGCCAATGCCGGACCGATACCGTACTCGGCGAGCAAGGCTGCGGTCATCAGCCTCGTGCAGACGGTCGCCAACGAGTTTTACGGGACCGGGATCCGGATCAACGCCATCTGTCCGGGGCTCATCGAGACCGCGATGACGCAGCCCCTGTTTGAGCAGGCGCGCGCGCGGGAGCGAGGGCAGGATCGGGCAGCTGAACCCGCTCGCAAGGGCCGGTGCCCCCGAGGAGATCGCGCGCCTCGCGCTGTTTCTGGCGAGCGAGGAGTCGTCCTTCGTCAACGGCCAGGCACTCGCCGCTGATGGCGGCCTGACGAGCACGCTGCCGTTCGCGCCGAGCCGGCGCGGTTTTTAGCACCCGCCGGGGCCCTGCATCCCGGCCCACGTTGGAGGAGCCTCATCGTGTCGATGTTCGATCTGTCGGGAAAGGTTGCGCTGATCACCGGGTCGACGCGGGGCATCGGCAAGGCGATTGCGGTGGAAATGGCGCGCCACGGTGCGCGTGTGACGGCGTCGAGCCGCAAGGAGGATGCCTGTGCGGCGGTGGCGGCGGAGATTACAGCGGCTGGTGGCGAGGCGCTGGCGGTCGCCTGCAACATCGGGCGCAAAAGCGATCTGCAGGCGCTCGTCGATGCGACGCTGGCGCGCTGGGGCCGGATCGATATCCTCGTGTGCAATGCGGCGGTCAATCCGTATTTCGGTCCGGCCCTCGGCATGCCGGACGAAGCGTTCGACAAGATCATGAACAGCAACGTGCGCAGTAATTTCTGGCTCTGCAACATGGTCGTGCCGCAGATGGCCGCGCGGCGGGACGGGGTAATCGTCATCGTCTCGTCAGTGGCGGGCCTCAAAGGCAACGGCAAGCTCGGTGCCTACGGCATCTCGAAGGCAGCCGACATGCAGCTCGCGCGCAACCTTGCCATAGAGTGGGGGCAACACAATATCCGGGCGAACTGCCTGGCCCCGGGAGTCGTACGCACCGATTTTGCGAAGGCGCTGTGGAGCGATCCGAAGCTCCACGAGCAGCTGGTCCGGCAGTACCCGCTGCGCCGCATCGGCGAGCCCGAGGACATCGCCGGCGCCGCGGTGTTCCTTGCCTCCCGCGCCGGCTGTTTCATGACCGGGCAGACTCTCGTGCTCGATGGCGGGGGCATGGTCAGCGGCCCGGAGAACGGGCTCGACTAGCGGTCCAGCCGCCGGCTGACCCGGGCCGCGCCGCCGCGCTGTTCAGTCGACGATCATCGTCTCGATTGTGAGCCGGCCGGTGAGCGTGCGGGATACCGGCGTCTTGCCGGCGATCTCGAGCAGGCGCGTCTTCTGCTCGGGCGTCAGCGGCTTTCCGAAAGAGATCCGCCGGTCGACTCGCTCCTTGTCGTCCGCGTCCTTCGCGTAGCGCAGCCCGACCGTGATCTTGCCGAGTTCCCAGCCCTTGCGCCCGGCATACATGCGCAGCGTGATCGACGTGCAGGCTCCGAGACTCGCGAGCAGCAGCTCGTACGGAGAGGGGCCCGAGTCACCGCCGCCGAGCGCGGCCGGCTCGTCCGCCGTCAGGCGATGACGGCCGGACACGACCTGCTGCATGTACTTGAACTCGCTGATGACCGTGACGTGTGCCATGCAGATACCCCCGTCCGCCGGCTCGCGATGATCGAACCGGAGTGCTACTCGCTGGCGCCCGCGCCGACCGCCACCCACGCGAGATCGGTGTTCGAGACGGAGTCGAGCTTGAACGCCTTCGCGGCGGCTGTCATGCGTGTCAGCGCCTGACCGATCGGCATCACCGGCCGCGTATCGCCCGACTTCAGCTTGATGAACCGCACCGGGTTGATGCGGGCCACGACATAGCTGCGAAGGTAAGGCGACTTGAAGCCGCGCTGCTGAAGCGCGCTGATGATCTTCTTGACCTCGGCGTCGATGGCCGTCAGCCGGTCCGCGTAACCGACGCGTTCCCGCAGGCTGGCCGCCAGCGTGCGGTCGCTGAAGCGGTCGACCTTCTTGAGCAGCGGACTGTACGCACCGCCGGCGAACCGCGGTGCCGACTCGTAGACGATCCCCAGCGTGATGAGCTCCGCCGCCTCGAACTGGTCGGCGAGGTCCGACTCCTTGGCCCGCGGCTCGCGCTTCGCGAGCGTGCGCGCCATCCGGATGACTTCGAGGCTGCGGTCCTTGAGGTTGTGGGCCTTCTCCGTGTTGAGGGCGAGAATCCGGTAGGCGAGGGACTCGTCCGGCGAGACGAGGACCGAGATCTGCCGCAGGCCCAGCACCTTGGCCGCGGCGAGACGATGCCGGCCGTTGGGCGTCCAGAATCGTCCGTCATGGCCCTGCACCACGATCAGGGGATCGAGGAAAGCACGGGCCTCGTCGATCTTTTCAGCGAGGCGCTTGGTGTGGGTGGGCGACAGGTCGCGCTGGAAGGGAGTCGGCTGCACGGCGCCGAGCGGCAGCGTCGCGAGCACCAGCGGCCGGCTACCGAGCGGATCCCGATAGGCCCCGACTGGCACGCCATCCGCCTGCCGAATGAGTTCCACGAGGGGCCTGACATCGGCGTGCTCGAGTCCCAGGCTGATTTCGCCGGCGGTCAGGCCGCGCTGCGTGCGGGCCGGCGCCAGCCGGCGGCGCGCGGCACGACGGGCTGCGGCAGCGGTCTTGTTGCCGCCAGATCGGGCCGGACTGCGGGGCGGTTTGCGCGTCGCCATCGGGTTCTCCTACTGAGACGTCAACGCTGGCCAGAGCGTCATGTCGAATCTCCCGCCGTCTGCGGAACGCCATCCGCGATCGTGTAGTAATCCGATTTGTCGGCGACAAAGATGTGCTGCCGGATCTTCAGATGTGTCGGCGGATCGAGCGTGCCGGCCATGATACTGGTCCAGGCCCGCTCGCCCGTGGTCGGCCGCCAGAACAGGTTGCCGCCGCAGCGGCTGCAGAATCCCCGCTCCGCGCGGTCCGAGGACGAATACCACGCGAGAGTGTCCGACTTTAGCAGCGTTATGTTTGCAGACGGGGCACCCGACGCGGCAACGTGGTGACCGCTGGTCCGTCGGCACTGCGAGCAGTGGCAGGCGATCACGTCCCGGAGCGCGCCGCGCACGGCGTAGCGGACTCCGCCGCAGAGGCAACCACCAGTACTCATCGCGGGCGTCGTCGACATCGAGGCACCCTCCGTCTGCGGAGCGTGGTGGCTGAGATCTGACACATTGGCGGTGTGTGCACGGTCAGCGCACCTCGGTCGCGCGGCCAGTCCCGGGCGAGCGCAACAGGTCCGCCATTCGTCACCGGGGATCCGCTCGTCCCGACACGGCGATGTGCCACGCGGCGACCATTGCAGTTTGCGCCTTTCGGGGTCGGGCGGCACGCGCACGACGCCCCCGACAGCTATCGTGAGGGGCGAGGGGCGAGTCTGCTGGGCGGGGGCGCCGCTCGGGCTGACGGAGCGGCAGGCGCGCCCCGCGACGGGGTCGCAGCCGGGCGTGTCAGGAGCGCGTCCGCATGAACCGGCCGGTCGCGGTAAAGTCGATCGGGCCGGTCAGGTTCTCGGCGAGCACTTCGCGGCGCCGCGCGGCGTGGCAGGTCATCAGCTCCGCCATCGGCATGGGCATCCCGAACGCGTAGCCCTGACCCGTTGTACAGCCGAGCTTGACCAGCGCCTCACGTTGCGACTCGGTCTCGATACCCTCCGCGACCGTGTCGAGCCCGAGCGCGTCGGCGAGCGACAGAATCGCTTTCGCGAGCGCGCGTGCCTCATCGGCCTCTTCGCCACCGTCGGCACTTAGCTGCTGGATGAACGACCGGTCGATCTTGATGACATCGAGCGGAAATCGGTGCAGATAGGCGAGCGAGGAGTAACCGGTCCCGAAGTCATCGAGCGCGAGCCGCGCGCCGAGCGTCTTGATTTCCGCAAAGCGCAGTTCG
>DATNIE010000037.1:0-12736 GCA_035604595.1 Steroidobacteraceae bacterium
ACGCCCTCCTCCATCGCGATGGGGCTGATCAGCTCGACCGTCATCTTGATGTTGTCCCCCGGCATGACCATCTCGGTCCCCGCCGGCAACTCCACGTTCCCCGTCACGTCCGTCGTCCGAAAGTAAAACTGCGGTCGATAACCCTTGAAGAACGGCGTGTGACGCCCGCCCTCCTCCTTCGTCAGCACATACACCTCACACTCGAACTTCGTGTGCGGCGTGATCGATCCCGGCTTCGCCAGCACCTGGCCTCGCTCGACCTCCTCACGCTTCGTGCCCCGCAGCAGCACCCCCACGTTGTCGCCCGCCTGACCCTCGTCCAGGAGCTTCCTAAACATCTCCACACCCGTGCAGATCGTCTTCATCGTCGGACGCAGGCCTACGATCTCCACCTCGTCGTTCACCTTGACGATGCCCCGCTCGATGCGCCCCGTCACCACCGTGCCACGCCCCGAAATCGAAAACACATCCTCCACCGGCATCAAAAACGGCCCGTCAATCGCCCGCTTCGGCACCGGAATGTACTTGTCCATCTCCGCCACCAGCTTGATCACCGACGGCACCCCAATCTCGCTCATGTCCCCTTCCAGCGCCTTCAGCGCCGATCCCCGCACAATCGGCGTCGCCTCCCCCGGAAAATCGTACTTCGACAACAGCTCCCGCACCTCCATCTCCACCAGCTCCAACAGCTCCGCATCGTCCACCATGTCCGCCTTGTTCAGGTACACCACGATGTACGGCACACCCACCTGCCGGGCCAGCAAGATGTGCTCCCGCGTCTGCGGCATCGGCCCGTCCGCCGCCGATACCACCAATATCGCCCCGTCCATCTGCGCGGCACCCGTAATCATGTTCTTGATGTAGTCCGCATGCCCCGGACAGTCCACGTGCGCGTAATGCCGCGCATCACTCTGGTACTCCACGTGCGCCGTCGAAATCGTAATCCCTCGCGCCTTCTCTTCCGGCGCCTTGTCAATCTGGTCGTACGCCATGAACTGCCCACCGTGCTTCTCCGCCATCACCTTGGTCAGCGCCGCCGTCAGCGTCGTCTTCCCATGGTCCACGTGCCCTATCGTCCCCACGTTCACGTGCGGCTTGGTACGCTGAAATTTCTCCTTCGACACGGCAGCTCTCCTTCTATCGGGGCCTCGCCCCGGTCCAGCTCACCCCGCCGGGCGGGGCCGACACTCCACTCTTGGAACCCTTCCTGCTCGTCCGATCGCCGCTGCGCGGCGATGCCTCTGTCTGGTGCCCACGACCGGGATCGAACCGGTGACCTCGTCCTTACCAAGGACGCACTCTACCGACTGAGCTACATGGGCCTAAGCCTGCGTCCCGACGGGGGTTCCTCCCACTGCCCACGATCCGCCCCGTCCCCCAGGCCACATCCTGCCGGCCGGTCCCGCACCCGCCGCGCCGGCAGCTGGAGCGGGTGATGGGAATCGAACCCACACCATCAGCTTGGAAGGCTGAGGTTCTACCATTGAACTACACCCGCCTCGCCCGGCTGCCCCGCTCGTCGCGCCGTCCGCCGACCCTGCCCGTGGACCCGCAACTCCTACACCCCGGTCGCCGCACCACGTCAGGTGGTGGAGGGGGAAGGATTCGAACCTTCGAAGGCATAAGCCGGCAGATTTACAGTCTGCTCCCGTTGGCCGCTTGGGTACCCCTCCGGCAAATGAGCCGCGTATTTTCGGGTCCAGGGCCAATTGTGTCAACGTTTTCGCGGGTCTTCGGGGGGTATCGCCAGGTCGCTGGACGCCGGTTGCCCCCGGTTGGCGTCGAGGCTCTCCCAAACTCCCCGTCCGGAGCCTCCGTTCGCCCCAATCCCGCGGGCATCGCCACTGAGGAGGCCCCGGCGATGACCTTCGCAGCGGGCTGACGCCGGCGCTGCCACCCGCGCCGTCGGACAATTGCCGCTACAGTGCCGCCTGATGGAGACTCGACCTCTCGGGATTGGCGGGCTGCGCTCCTCGAGCCTCGGCCTCGGCTGCATGGGCATGAGCTACGCCTATGGCAATGCCGCCGCCCGCGATCCGGCCGAGGCACTCGCGACGCTCGAGGCGGCGGTCGAGCAGGGCATCACCCACTTCGACACCGCCGAGGTGTATGGGCCGTGGCGCAACGAAGAGCTGCTCGGGCGACTGTTGCCGGGCCGGCGCGAGCGGCTCGTGATTGCGAGCAAGTTCGGTTTCAAGATCGCCGACGACGGCCGGATCGCAGGCCTCGACGGCACGCCTGCGAACGCCCGGCTCGCCTGCGACGGATCACTGAAACGTCTCGGAACTGACTACCTCGACCTCTACTACCTGCACCGCCTCGACCCCGCCGTGCCTATAGAAGAGTCAGTGGGAGCCATGGCCGGACTTGTCCGGGCGGGAAAGGTGCGATATATCGGCCTGTCGGAGGTCAGTGCATCGACGCTGCGGCGCGCGGTGGCCGTCCACCCGGTTGCCAGCCTGCAGACGGAGTACTCGTTGTGGGAGCGGGACGTCGAACGCGAGGTCCTGCCGGCTTGCCGGGAGCTCGGCGTCGGGTTGGTCGCCTATTGCCCGCTCGGCCGCGGGTTCCTCACCGGCGCTGCTGAGCGAGCCGAAGACTACGCCGCCGAAGGCGACTCGCGCGCTGCCTACCCGCGCTTTCAGGCCGGGAATTTTGACCACAACCAATCGCTCGCGGCAGCGCTCACCCGGCTTGCCGCGCGCAAGGGCTGCACGCCAGCCCAGCTGGCCCTCGCCTGGCTGCTGGCGCAGGGACCTGACATCGTGCCGATCCCCGGCACGCGCCGCCGGGTGCACCTCGCCGAGAACGTCGCGGCCGCGACGCTCGCCCTTCGGAGTTGCGACCTGATGGCGCTCGAGGAGATCTTTCCGCGCGGAGCCGCCGCCGGGGCACGCTGCCCCGAGTCCCAGATGGCCTGGGTCGACCGGTCGTAGGCCGCGGGCGGTGCCAGGGTCCCGATCCGCGCGTTCCTCGCCCGGCCTCGCGAGTGGCATTCACGACTGCCACCAGCCCGCCGCGAGCGCGGCGCCCCAGCTTGCGGCGATGATCAGCAGCGCTAGGCCGGCCGCAAGGTGCTGTGGGCGACCCGGCGGGGGCGGCCAGCGCCGCAGCGGCAGCGCGAGCAGCGCACCGCTCGCAAAGCCGAGCGCGTGGGCGGCGATGTCGGTGTGCTGATCCCCCGTTCCGAGCAGCGCGAGCAGCACGAGTGCCGCCACGATGCTGCCGCCGCGCAGCCCGACGCGCGCGCGGCGGGTGGCCGCCGGCCAGCGATGCACGGCGAGCGCGCCCAGTGCTGCAAAAACGGCCGTCGAGGCGCCGAGCGAGAGCCGGCCGGCGGGCATGACGGCACCATTCGCGAGATTGGCGAGCCCTGCTGCGACCAGGATCAGGAGCCAGCCGACCCCCGCGCCGTAGACCCGGCCCGCAAGCGCGCCGAACAGCGTGCCGAACCCTGCATTCGCCAGTAGATGCGCAAGATCCGCATGCAGGGTCAGCGCCGTGACCGCACGCCACAGCTCGCCGCTGCGCAGGCGAACGCCGTCGAGCACGCCGAGGTCATACCAGTCGAGCCCGCCGAAGGACCGGGTGCTCGCGACGCCGCACACGAACAGCACAAGAATGAACGCCCCCGCACCGCTGATGGCGCCTGGGTGCAGCTTTAGCGGTGCCGCCCGCGGTCGCGGCCGGTTCTCGAGCGCATACCGGTCGAGCTCGCGCGTGGCACGTGCGGCGTCGGGAGCACTGACCAGCAGACTGAACCCATCCTCGGCAGCACTCGTGACGGCCGTGATGCCGACCGCCAGCAACACGAGCGCCCGCTCGTCGCAGGCCGCCGGCACCGACGATCGGAAGACCTCGACCCAGTCGGTGTCGGCATCCACGCCTGGTCAATGTGGCGCCCATCCCGGTTGAGTTCAACCGTCTGCCCCGGACTCACCGATCGCTGCGCAACGCCGATCGGCGCTCGGGCGGCGGGTGGCCGCCACGCCCGTCACGCCACTACATCGCCCGAGGGCCGGATCGCGCCGCTAGGCCGAACCGGCAAGCCTGTCAAGACCGGTATTACCCCTAGGTCCTGCGACGCGCATGTGCCACGGACGCCACAATTCGGCAACTATATGACTTATATCGTTCTTTTTTGCCGAATTGGCCTGCGATTCGGATGCTGCGCTGCGTTTTTTTCGCTGCGAGGCCCGGCGATGCATTGGTCGCCGCAGGGGCTGAGGCATACTGATTGCAGCTCTGGGGTCGAAAGAACAAGTCGGAGACGGGGATACCAATGGAGCGACGGCTGCACACGCGCCACCGGGCGCGTACCACGGTGTACGTGCAGATTCCGGGCCGACGCGGCAAGTTGTGCCGCGCCCGGAACCTAAGCGCCAACGGGGTTTTCGTCGAGACCGAGAACCTGGGGCTGCACAAGGGCTCGGTGGTCGAGCTCGCGTTCGCGATCAACCTCGGAGCCATCACCAAGATTCACCGCCGGACCGCCATCGTCGCGCACGTGTCGCGCGGCGGCACCGGACTCAGAATGGAGAGCTACGTCGGCCGCTGAAGGCGGGCGCAGCCACAACCACGTTCCATGTCGGTGGCGCCGTAGTCGCAAGGCTCGGCGCCTCTTTTATTTCCGGGCCAGCGCACACCGCTAACGCAGGCAAACGATGACGACCGCCGGCACCGCGGCCCCGCCACGGCAGCGCACGTTCAAGTACTACGACTTCTTCATGGCGGCATACGTCTGCGTGCTGCTGTGCTCGAACCTGATCGGACCGGCGAAGGTGTCGACCCTGCACGTGCCGGTGGTCGGTTCGGTCACGTTCATGGCCGGCGTGCTGTTCTTCCCGATCTCGTACATCTTTGGCGACATCCTGACGGAGGTCTACGGCTACGCGCGCGATCGGCGCTGCGTCTGGGCGGGATTCGGCGCGCTCGTGTTCGCCGCGATCGTGGCCGCCACCATCGTGGCGCTACCGCCGGCGGACTGGTGGGCGACGAAGCAGCCGGCGGTCGAAACGATCTTCGGCAATACCCCGCGGATCGTCGCGGCCTCGATCATCGCATTCTGGTGCGGATCGTTCGTCAACAGCTACGTGCTCGCCAAGATGAAAATCTGGACCGATGGGCGATGGCTCTGGACCCGGACCGTGGGTTCGACGCTGTGCGGTGAACTGGTCGATTCCGCGCTGTTCTACGTGATCGCATTCTGGGGCCTGTGGAGCACCGACCAGCTCATTCAGGTGACCGCGACGCAGTACGTTCTGAAGAGCGGCTGGGAGATCATCGCCACGCCGCTCACCTACAAGGTCGTCGGCTTCCTCAAGCGCGCCGAGCAGGAAGACTTCTACGACCGCCAGACGAACTTCACGCCGTTCTCGCTTGAAGCCTGACAGTCACGGACAGCCTGCCCGGCGGCCGGCCGCGCGGGGAGATGATGTCGCGTGCCTGTCGGAGCAATCGAGGGGCGACGGCTCCGTTGGAGCGGTCCGCGTTTCTTGACGTGGCGCCGGGAACCGGGCGCCTGCACGTCAAGCGCGTTGCGGCTGGGTGCAGGTGTGAGAGTTGAGGTGAAGGCTGCAGAGACTTCATACTCAGACGGTATCGTCACGAGCCGGTGAGACAATGAGCGCGAAGCGAGCGGCCGCTGTGTTGGTTGTGTGTGCTTGCGCGTGCCTCGCGAGCAAGGCTGCGGTGTGCGATGAGTCCCAAGGCGTTCGTCAGTTCTCTCTTCGCTGCGATGTGACTGAGCATTACGTGCTCGCCGACAAGGCAAAAAGCGACAAGGCGAAAGGCGACAAGAAGAAGGCGTTGCAGTTCACGTTTGAGGTTCGTGGTTCGAAGGGCCGGTACTTCGACTGGCAGACGAGCAGTTGGAGCCGCATCGCGCTAGTGACCGATAACGCTTACAGCCTCGACGCTTTCGGGCTCGACAGCACGTCCATGGGCGCCAGCATTGATCGACGAACTGGCGAGTATCAGAATGACGCCAGCTCGGGCGGCGAAACGATTACGGTCCGCGGCCTTTGTACCGAAATTCCGCTGGTGATGCCGCCGGCGGCGAAGTTCTGAGTCCGCTGACCGCTCATTCCACCAAGACCCGCGCCCGCTGATGCCTCGGCGGCATCGACAACGTTGACGGGAAACCCTACCGGCCGTCCGTCCCGTCGTCTGATCGTGACTTGGCGGTGACGGACGAGTCCGCGAGCCCCCAAACTTCTCTTTCACGCCTTTCATTGGTGCCGGCGGAGAGAATCGAACTCCCGACCCACTGATTACAAATCAGTTGCTCTGCCAACTGAGCTACGCCGGCGCGCCGTGAAGTTTAGCCGCCCCCAGGGGTTCAGAGGGTGCATTCGATGCCGGTGCCGGGCCATCGCCGCGCCCGGCTTCCGGCGCCGGACCAGGGACCGGGCCTGGTGCCGGCCCACTCGCCGGACACGCGACCACCGTGAGCCCGGTGATATCGCCAGCTGCCTTGCCGACCTCGGCGGGATCCGGCACGGGTTCGCGCGGCCGCAGGTCGACATCCAGCCACCAGCTTGCAACCGCGTGCGTCTGCTCGATGATCACCGGGTTGAGGTCAGATCGCCCGAGCTCCGTGACCCGTCGCTGGGCGTGCGCCCGATCGCTGAAGAGTCCAAGCGACACCGTGGCCTCGGTCGCCCCGGCCTCGGGCGGCATGATCTTGAGATCGCTCACGCCCGCCGCCCGCAGCCGCCGCGCGATGCTGGTGGCCTCCCGGACTGTCGGCGCCGTGATCACCACCCAATAGTCGGTGGGGCCGGCCACCTCGACCGAGCGCAGTCGCGAGACGTGCTGCCCGGTCAGCAGCCACGCGGACGCCCGCTCTGCAGCCGCCTGCTCGGCAAACGGCCCCAGGCTCTGGCAGCGGGGCACCGCGAGATGCGTCTCGCCGACGAGCGCAAGCCGGGGTACCGAAACGCCTTGGTCGATCGCAGGCGGTGCCTCGCCCGCTCCGCCGACAAAGCGCACGTAGGCGAAAAACACGACGTTGAGGAACAGCAGCACGAGCAGCAGCGTCCTCACGCCTGCTCGCTCCTGAGCAGCAGCGCGAGGCCACGCAGCACGAGATCCGGCACCTGCTCGACGGGCCGGGTCATCAGGGCACCCACCTGGGGCGCCGCACCCCCCGTCAGAAACACGCGCGCCGCAGTGCCGGCGAGCTTCTCGAGCACGAGCGCCATTCGGTCGGCGAGCGATGCGAGCGCGAGCCGCGCGCCTTGCTGTACCGCCCCCGCGGTGTTGACGCCGAATCCGCCGTCGACGGCCGGCGGATCGAGCAGCGCGGCCGCCGCGACGTCGCTCGTCTGCGCGTGCAGCGACTCGCGCATCAGCCGCGCGCCGGGAACGATGCAGCCGCCGCGATGCATGCCGGTCGCGTCGATCAGATCGATCGTGAACGCGGTCCCGGCGCTCGCGCACAGCAGCGGCGCGTGCGCCTCGTGCCATGCAGCGATCATGCCGAGCCACCGGTCGATCCCGAGCGCTTCCGGCCGGACATAGGCGTTCGTGACGCCGGCTGCCGCGCGGGTCGCGACTGGAAACTGCGGCTCGAGCTGCCAGGTGGTGTACACCCAGTCGCGCAGGCGCGCGGCGAAGGCGGCGCCGGCGACGTTCGCGACCACGACCTTCCGTGGCCGGGGAGTGATCGCCGCGAGCTCGTCCTGCCACTCGGCCGGATCGACGCCGTGATGCACGACGGAGTGCGCCGTGCCGGCGACCTCGCCCTCGAGGTGGGCCCACTTGAGAAAGGTGTTGCCCGCATCGATCAGCAGCGTCATGCCACGGCCCTCAGCGTGACCTCGCCCGAGGCGAGGCGCTCGAGTTGCCCGCCGACCTCGACGCAGAGTGCCCCGTCCGCATCGATGCCGCGCGCCACCCCGTCGCGCTCCGAGGCGTGGGCGAGCACCCGCACCGGCCGGTCGCGAAGCGCATCGGCGCGGCTCCATTCCCGCCAGAACGGCGCGAAGCCGTGCGCTTCGAACTCGAGGGCCATCGCAACCAGCGCATCGAGGAGCGCGGCGGCGAGCGCGGTCCGCGAGGGCGGCGATCCGCGCTCATCGGTCGCCAGGTCGGCGGGTTCGAGGCCGCCGCCCGCCGTGATACCCGCGCGAGCGGCCGCCGGGAGGTGAACATTGAGTCCGATGCCGACGACGACGTAGGCGGGCCCGGCCGCCTCGGCCTTCAGCTCGCAGAGGATGCCGCCGAGCTTGCGGCCGTCCTTGAGCACGTCATTCGGCCACTTGAGCGTGAGGTCCGTGACGCCCTGTGCCGTGAGCGCCCGCAGGACCGCCACGCCCGCGGCCAGGCTCAGCGTCGCAAGCCCGGCTGGCGGGTCCGCGAGCAACCAGCCGAATGACAGGCACAGGCCACTCGCGTAGGGAGCGATCCAGCCGCGCCCGCGGCGACCACGGCCAGCGCTCTGGTACTCGGCCAGACACGCACGCCAGCGCCCCGCCGGCAGCCCGTTGGCCGCGAGCAGGTGGGAGTTGGTGGAGGCTATCTCGTCGACGAGCTCGAGCCGCTCGAGGCGTGCCCGGGCGAGGGGCGTCAGCGACGCCTGCAGGCGCTCGGCGTCGAGAAGGTCTAGGGGCGCCAGCAGCCGGTGGCCGCGGCGCGGCACTGATTCCACAGCGAGTCCCCATTCGGCAAGCCTACGCACCTGCTTTGCGACCGCGGCGCGGGTCACGCCGAGCTCGCGGGCGAGCGCCTCGCCCGAGTGCAGCGTGCCGTCGGCCATGAGCCGCAAGAGCGCGGTCCGGCGCGTCATCAGGGCCCCGCCGACCATCCGCGCAGCAGCCACAATCGGCGCGCGCGGTTCTCCGTGCCGGCCCGCATCCGTGCGATGTTCGAGCGATGCGTATAGACGACGAGCAGCGCCATCGCGACCGTGAAGGTCAGCAGCGACGTTTCGTACGGTCCGCGCAGCCACACCGTCACCGGCAGCGCGAGCGCACCCAGCATCGTCCCCAATCCCACATAGCCGGTGAGCAGGACGACGCACAGCCATACAATCAGAATCGGCAGCAGCGTGCGCGGGGCGATGCCGAGCAGCACACCGATCAGCGTGGCCGCTCCCTTGCCACCCCTGAACTCGTACCACACCGGATAGACGTGCCCGAGCGTGACGGCGGCGCCGCAGCAGACCGTGAGCCAGGCGCGATCAACCGCGGGGTCGATCTCGACACCGGCGAGGGACAGCCCCGGCAAGACCCCGGCGGCGAACCAGCCCTTGGTCACATCGATCAGCACGACCCCGAGCGCAAACCACGTGCCCTGGGTCCTCAGCGCATTGGTGCCACCGGCGTTGCCGCTGCCGAGCGCGCGGATATCGACGCCCTTCAATGTCCCAAGCAGCAGCGCGCCCATCAGCGAGCCGACGAGATACGCGACCAGCGTCTTGATGGCGAGCTCGAGCATGGGAGTCCCTGACCGACGACCGAGTCTAGCAAAGGGGCCGTCCCGGCCCCGTCACCCGGTGTCGCCGGCTCAGGTCTGCGTCGGTTTCGCCAGTACCGCGACCCGCTTGCGCCCGGACACCACAACCCCGCCCGGGCGCTCGACCGTGACCGCGAACAGCACGGGCTTGCCGACGCGGATCCGGGCCGCGATCGGGATCACGACCTCCCCTGTACCCGCCGGGATGTCGAACACCCCGCCGTCGACCGGGAAGCGATCATCGCGCTCGGCGTCGAAGATCCACAGCTGGTACTGGCTCCGCCGGGCATCGTTGGGCCCTAGCCCCGCGAACCGCATGTAGCCGCGCTGGGACACGGGATCCCAGACGACATCGCCGCTGGCGCCATGCGCGGCTGGGTCGGTGGTCGCTGCGAACTCCCAGCGGATGAGTCCCGGGGTCGTTGCAATCAGTTGCGCCCGCAGCTCGCGCGCATCCGGCGGGCGCGGCGGCGCTGCAAGCCGCGGATACCAGCCGGCGACGGCGAGAACCAGTGCGGCGGCAGCGGCCCACCAGCCGGCCTGGCTCCTCCGCCACCGGACTCGGCTGGTCGATGACCCCCGCTGAGCGCCACTGCGCCGCTCCGTGAGGTCGATGATCGGGGTGGCCGCGCGCCAGGTTGTTCCCTGCTCAATCAGGCGAGCCTTGAGCGCTCCGGGAAGCGGCTCGTCCTCGCGCCGCGCCGCGAGCGTAAGTGTCACGACGACACGCTCGACCGCTCCAGGGTCGGCGTCCGGGTAGAGCGCGAGGCGACGCGCGAGCTCGTCCTGTTCGGCCGGCCCGAGTCCGGTCGTCGCCTGCTCGATCAGCAGGTCGACCAGGGCCTCATCAGCGAGGAAGGCCGTGCTCATACGCCACCGCCAGTGTCGACAGTGAGGTCGACCCCGAGCAGCTCGCGCACCTTGAGGATGCCCCGTCGCATCTGCGTCTTGACCGTGCCGAGCGGGAGCCCCGTGCGCGCAGCGATCTCGCTGTGCGAGAGGCCGTGCAACACGGCGAGCTCGATGACCTGCTGCTGCTCGGGCTTGAGCTGAGCGACCGCGTAGGCGGCGCGCTCGGCCTCGATCGACACCTCACCCCGGGTGCCGGGCTCGGCGAAGCCGATGGTCTCGAGCTCCTCGGCAGGCTCGAACGCAGGCCGCGTCGCATGGCGGCGCAGCCGGTCAATCAGGCGCCGGCGGGCGATTGTTGCGACGAACACTTTCTCCGGGCCTTGGGCCGGGTCGTAACGCGCGGCGCTCTTCCAGACGTCCATGAAGATTTCCTGCACCGCGTCCTCAACATCGGCGCGGTTCGGCGACAGACGCCGGGCGAGCGCCCAGACGAGCGAACCGAACTCGTCGATGCACTCGCTGACCGCGGCCGGCTCACCGCGGGCGATGCGGATCAGCACCGGGTCGGCCATCGATCCATTACCGGAGGTTCGGACGGGGAGCGCCGGTGGATTCGGAAACGCATCCCAGTGTAGCCGCTGCCGCCCTAGAGACCGGTCCGCCGCAGGACGGCGCTGAGCGCCGCCACGTGGGCGGCGGAATCGTTGAGCGCGGGCACGAGGTGGAACTCCCGCCCGCCGGCGGCCAGGAACTTGGCTCTGGACGCCACACCGATTTCCTCGAGCGTCTCGAGGCAATCGACCGCGAATGAGGGCGTGATTACCGTCACGGCCGCGACCCCGTTGCGGGCGAGTTCGACGAGCCGGTCGTCGGTGTAGGGCTCGAGCCAGGTAGTCCGCCCGAAGCGCGACTGGAAGCTCTCCGAATAGTCGTTTGCTCCAAGACCGAGCGCCGCTACGAGTGCACGGGTGGTCGCCGCGACCTGGTCGCGGTACGGATCCCCGGCGGCGACGTACTTGACCGGAATGCCGTGATTGGAGAGCACGAGGTGCGAGCGACCGTGCGCCACCCAGCTCGCGCGCACCGTGGCTGCAAGCGCCTCGATGTAGGCGGGCTCGGTGCAGTAGTCAGCGATGAAGCTGATGGTCGGCAGGCGCCGCCAGCGCTCGAGCTCTCGCATCACGCGATCGAACACCGATCCCGTGGTGCTGCCTGAGTACTGCGGATAAAGCGGCAGCACCACGAGTCGGCGGATGGCGGCCGACTGCAGGCGTGCGATGGCAGCCTCGATCGTGGGCTCGCCGTAGGTCATCGCCAGCTCGACGCGCACCCCGGCCGCAGGCCCGAGAGCCGCCTGCAGCCGGGTGGCGAGCCGCGCCGAGTGAACCAGCAGCGGCGAACCTTCCTCGGTCCAGATCGCCGCGTATAGCTTGCGGGTCCTGAGCGGGCGGAGTGTCAGGATCGGTCCGTAGAGGATCGGGTACCAGTATGCGGGGCACGCCTCGACGACGCGCCGATCGCCGAGGAACGCGCGGAGGAAGCGACGGATCGCGCCGTAGCTGGGCGCGCCCGGCGTGCCGAGATTGACCAGCAGCACGCCGACGTCGGATGACGGCTGTACCGGTCCGGCGGGGCTCTTGAACCAGGCCATGTGCGAATGATACCGGCGCAGCAAAGAGAAAGGCCCCGAAGACCGAAGTCTTCGGGGCCTTTGTTGGGACCCTGGCAGCGACCTACTCTGACATGGCCTACGACCACACTACCATCGGCGCAGGGCGTTTTCACTTCCGAGTTCGGAATGGGATCGGGTGGTTCCCGCTCGCTATAGCCACCAGGGAAACTTGTTCAGCAACGTGCTCGCAGCCGAAGCCGCGCGCAGGTCACTGCAATCCGGAAATCGTGAAGACACTTCATGGTGTCGCAATCAAAAGAAACCGCCACCAGGCTGCAAACAGCTTGGGGCTATATGGTCAAGCCTCACGGGCAATTAGTACTGGTTAGCTGAACGCATTACTGCGCGTACACACCCAGCCTATCAACGTCGTAGTCTTCGACGGCCCTTTAGGGGGATCAAGTCCCCAGCGAGAACTAATCTTGGGGGGGGCTTCCCGCTTAGATGCTTTCAGCGGTTATCCCGTCCGTACATAGCTACCCGGCAGTGCCACTGGCGTGACAGCCGGAACACCAGAGGTACGTCCACTCCGGTCCTCTCGTACTAGGAGCAGCTCACCCTCAATTCTCGAACGCCCACGGAAGATAGGGACCGAACTGTCTCACGACGTTCTGAACCCAGCTCGCGTACCACTTTAATCGGCGAACAGCCGAACCCTTGGGACCTGCTACAGCCCCAGGATGTGATGAGCCGACATCGAGGTGCCAAACTCCTCCGTCGATGTGGACTCTTGGGAGGAATAAGCCTGTTATC